>NZ_JACIDI010000012.1:0-21981 GCF_014196225.1 Bacteroides pyogenes
CGCCTTGCCGATGACGGAACCATCGCCTGACCGATGACGGAGCCATCGCCTTGCCGATGACGGAACCATCGCCTGACCGATGACGGAGCCATCGCCTTGCCGATGACGGAACCATCGCCTGACCGATGACGGAGCCATCGCTTTGTCCAATAAATAAAGGTGCTTCTGTAATCGCTCGGGGAGAACCGGAGAAGAGAGAGAGTTGACGATGAAGAAGGGTTTAACTTATTGCAGTTTGTAAAGACAGAACGAAGGATTTACCCGACACCTTCCGGCTTTGTTGTTCCTTCTCCGGTTGCCCCGACTTTTTACATTACAAATGTAGCCTATCGGGAGGAAAGAGAGTTGTATGGAATGCGCATGGTTTTGTATCAGATGCGCATTAACATTTGTTTGGCTTCCGGGCACGCCGACTTTCCTGCCGGGGTGAGGGTTGGGTGCGCCGGGTGAGGGCGAACGCTCCCGAACGGCAAGCGTTATCGGTTGCGGTAGGCGGTGGGGGTGATGCCGTATGCTTTCTTGAACGCGCGGCTCAGGTGCGAGGAGTCGGTGAACCCGCACAAGTCGGCTATCTGCATGACGGAGTATCGGGAGTCGGCGAGCATGCGGCGGGCATGCATGAGCCTTCTGTGCAGGATATGCAGGGAGGTGGGCGTTCCGGTGACTGCATTCAGCTTGCGGTTGAGTTGCGAAAGGCTGAGCGACATGTGCGATGCCACGAACGCAGGAGTCAGTTGCGGGTCTTCTATATGGCTGTCGATGAATGCCGCCACATCATTCAGGAAGTCGAGGTTGGCTTTCTCGACTGCGTTCGCCCCTTCTTTTGTGTCTTCTTGTACGGGGATGCCACTGTCTGTGGGGGAGGTTGCGTTATCTTTAACAGAACGGTCATTCATGAGTCTTTCTTCCTCGCCGGTAGCAACGTTGTTTTCGGGGGAAGCTGTAACGATGGGAGGGGCTTCTTCCATAGGCATAATAGAGTTGCCATGTGCAGGAGCGATTTTATACAGCATGGGGTTTTCCTGCGGGACGGAATTGCTTGTGAAGAAGGCGGCATCCTGCGTGAGCCGGGTATATTTCTCTTGCAGAAGACGGCGGGCGGCAAGCAAATTGTCGATGGTGACGAGGAGCTCTTCCGCTTGAAAAGGTTTACGTATGTAAGCCTCCACGCCGCAACGGAGCCCTGCGATGCGGTCTTCGTCGGTACTGCGAGCGGTAAGCATGATGACGGGAATATGGTTGACCAGTATGTCTTGCTTCAACTCTGTGCAAAGGGCGATGCCGTCTTTTCGCGGCATCATGATGTCGGTCACTATCAGGTCGGGCAGATGCTCACGGGCCACGGCCAATCCCTCCTCACCGTCCGCAGCAGTGAGCAGCCGGTAGTATGGCGAGAGCAGTGTTTGCAGGTATAGGCGTACATCGGCATTGTCTTCGACCACGAGCAGCAGGGGCAGGTCGGGATTGTCGTTTGCCGCAGGACTGTCGTTGGTTTCGCATTCATGAACCGCCACAGTATTTGTGGAGGTAAGAACGGAGGCAGGGAAGAGCATGGAGTCTGCAACCGGGCGTTCGTTCTTTTCGAGCCGGAGGATATTTTCATGGTGCCTGTTGCGGAGAGGCAGGCGCACGGTGAAGGCAGATCCTTTGCCGAGGGTGCTTTGCACTTCTATCTTTCCGTCCATCTTCTCCACCAGCAGGCGTGTGAAAGAGAGTCCGATACCGGTTCCCATCTCCTCTGTGGATCGTTCGTTGTGGTAGAAGAGTTCGAAGATGCGGGGCAGGTCCTCGGGATCTATCCCTACACCAGTATCGCTTACGCATATCTGCAAGGTTTCGTTTTGCAGGGTGGAAAGGCTGAAGTCGATTCGTCCTCCCTCCGGGGTGTGCTTGATGGCGTTGGAGAGAAGGTTGCTTACCACCTTGTCGATGTAGAAGGGCACGAAGTCCATCTCCTGCGCGGATGCTTTGCTGCTGAACTTCAGCAGTATCTGCTTTTGCCCGGCGTATAACTGGTAGTTCTCGATGCTCATGCGCAGGTATGCCACAATGTCGCCGCGCTTCCACTGCGGATGGTCGCTTCCGCTTCTCAGCCGGGTGATGTCGAGCAGTTGGTTGACAAGCGAAAGCAGGCGGTTGCTCTGACGGTCGATGGCTTCGATATAGCATTTGTGCTTGATCTCGGAGAGGCGGGGGTTTTTCAGTTGTTCGTTGAAACCGCGTATGATGGTGATAGGGGTACGGAATTCGTGGGTAATGCCGGTGAAGAAGTCCGTCCGTGCCCGCTCCACTTGCCGTAGTATCCGGTTGCTGCGAAGGCGTTGACGGTAGGCGTACCACAACAACAGCAAGACGATAAGCGCAAAGGCAAAGGCGGTGAGAACCAAATAAAGGGTAATCTGTCTGCGCATCTTGTCGGCCCGGTTCTCGGCCTCGATACGTTGCAAGCTGCGGGTGTTCTTCTCCCGTTCGAAGTTCAGCCGGAGGTCGATGTACCGGCTCGCTTTCTGTACACCTCTTACGCTGTCTTCGAGCGTTTGGCTCTCTTTGTAGTGCTTCAATGCTTTCTCGAAGCGTTTACGGCGGAAGTCGAAGTCGTGCCTCAGGCGGTGGATGGTAACCAGATGCTCGGGAGAGGAAATCTCCGTGGCTGTCTGTTCGGCACGCGTAATATAGCGGTTGAAACCCTCATCATTGTGTGTGAGCAGATGTATCTCCGCCATTGCTATGCAGGCTTCGAGCCAGTGCCATCGGTCGGAGATGCGATCCATCTGTTCATAGGCTTTGGTATAGTGTTCGAGTGCGGTGGTATAGAGCTTTTGTTTCTTGTATAGATGTCCCAAATGTATGTTGCACAACCCGATGCCCATTTCAGAATCTCCTATGCGGTTCTGTTCCATCGATCGACGGTAATACACCTCTGCCGAGTCGTATTGTTCCCTCTCTTCGAATATGGCTCCCAGATTGGCAAGGTTGATAGCCTGTCCGATGGGGCTGTTCAGTGCGGTTTCCTCGTCGAGTGAGAGGCGGAAGAATCTCTCTGCGTCGTCGTAGTATCCCAGTGTGAGGCTTACATTTCCAATACCGTTCATTGACACCACCCGGTTCTTTCGTCCTTCGGGCGAGAGCTTGTCCGAATAGGCTTCGGCGTGTTCGAGCGCGCGGTAGTGGTAGTCGGAGGCTTCGGCCAATGCCCCGATACGGCGGAAATTAGTCCCCAGATTATTGAGCGCCTGCACAATCTCTATCGTGTCGGCCAGTGCGTATGCCAGCGTAAGCCCTTCCTGATGGCTGGCAATGGCATCCGAGAAGCGGGCATTCTCTCTTTGTATCTTGCCCAACTGCTTGTAACACAGCATCAGGGCGACGCGATCGTTGGCAGAACTGTAATGCTTCAACAACTCTTTGAGACTCTCTTCGTGCTTCACCTCTTTCAGTTGCTTCTCAAGAGTCAGGTATCTCTCTTTCGGCTCGGCTTTCTTTCCGGTTTGCGGAGTGCATCCCGTTATCAGCAGGAAGGCGAAAGCAAGAAGCCATTGACCGAGTCTTGCAAGCTGTTTCAATGTCCCCGTCGTCAACAGGATGGCGGGGGTGGGGATCAAAAAAAACCTGCCTATTTGGCAGTATATATTATTCGTCGTCTTTCTCATCACATCACATCACATCACATCTGTTCGTCCGTATCATTCGATATCGAAAGAAACACGCCGGCAGGCTATGCTGCTTTCTCGTGTTGTAGGTGCGTTATTTATCTGCAAAGATAATATAAACTTCCTTAATACAAAGAGATTTGATGAAATGTTCTTACCTTGTTTACTGCCTGCTCGGGCATAGACCAGAGAAGTAGTGCTGGGATAGACAGGTTGGGTGGAATGTCCTTTTCCTTGTTTACTGCCCGTCCGGGCATAGCCCGGAGAAGCAGCACTGGGATAGACGGGTTGAGAGAATGTTCTTTTCCTTGTTTTCCGTCCGTCCGGGCGACCGGAGAAGCAGCGTTGGGATAGGCGGGTTGGATGGAATGTTCTTTTCCTTGTTTGTCCTGTGTCGGTGCTCTTATTCATTGATGGTGCGTCGGCATGGCTGTTCGCATGTGTATGTGAGGCAAAGCTCTGCAAGGGGTAGGCAAAAGGGATAGGCTGCTTTAAAGGGGGAGATGGATGAACTTTGGTATCTGAGCTTGGGACATGACAATCCCCCTTGTTCCGGCTTTGGTTTGTAACCGTGCAAGCTTAAGGAAAAGGGGGATTTATCTTAAAGAGAGGTTTCAATTTGGAAGGCTTTCAGCTTTCAAGGTCTATTCCGATGCGCTCCGATCGTACGGATACGATGCTTGCGCTTAAATCACGCTTGTTGGACACAATAACTTCATGAAGAGAATGTCGTACGGATACGATACTTGCGCCTAAATGCCTTCTTGTTTTCAAAGTCTATTCCGATACGGCAGAGGGGCGTGGTACAGCTACAACGATAAATACCTTCTGCTTTGAAAGCCTGTTTCGATGCAGTCTTCTTGTTTGTCCTATTACAGATTGTATAAGACTGGCTGTATGATAAGAAGATGCTGCCGCTTGTTGTTGCCGGGGCTTATGCCAACCGGCGGGACCCGTCGCTGATGACTACTTCGTAGACTTTGGGGCTTTTGCCGAACTTGGCTCTGAACTCTTCTTTGGTCTTCTCCACGAAGTTGTCATGCAACTCTTCTTTCACAAGGTTGATGGTGCAGCCTCCGAAGCCTCCGCCCATCACGCGCGAACCGGTTACGCCGTACTTTCTGGCACAGTCATTCAGGAAGTCCAGCTCCTCGCAGCTTACTTCGTAGAGCTTGCTCATTCCGTGATGCGTCTCGTACATCTTCTGTCCTACGGTCTCGTAGTCGCCTCTTTCGAGAGCGTCGCATACATCGAGCACACGCTGGATTTCTTCGATCACGTATTCGGCACGCATATAATCTTCCGTACTGATGTCGTTCTTCGCTTCTTGCAGCATCTCCATCGTACAGTCGCGTAGGAATTCCACATGCGGATATTTCTTCTTGATAGCGGCAACGGCATTCTCGCAACTTTCACGGCGTTTGTTGTATGCCGAGGAGGCTAACTCGTGCTTTACCACCGAGTCCAGCAGAACCAGTCGGTAGCCTTTCGGGTTGAACGGGAAATATTTGTACTCCAACGAACGGCAATCCAGACGAATCAAGCTGCCCGCCTTACCGAACAAGGAAGCGAACTGGTCCATAATGCCGCACTTTACTCCACAGTAGTTGTGCTCCGTTGCCTGTCCCACCTTAGCCAATTCGAATTTGTCTATCTTTCCTTCACCGAAGAGCTCGTTTAAGGCAAAAGCATAGGTGCTTTCCAAAGCTGCCGACGAAGACATACCCGCGCCCAGAGGCACATCGCCTGCGAAAGCGGTATTGAATCCTTTTACATCTACTCCTCGCTTTATCATTTCACGGCATACGCCGAAGATGTATCTCGCCCAGCTGGTGCGGGGAGCGTCTTCTTCTTTCAGTCCGAACTCTACATAATCTTTCAGATCGATGGAATACGCCTTTACTTTGTCGGTTCCATTCGGTTTGATTTCGGCCATGATGCCTTTATCCACCGCTCCCGGAAACACAAATCCTCCGTTGTAGTCGGTGTGTTCGCCGATAAGGTTGATACGTCCCGGAGAAGTATATACAAAACCGGTGGTACCGTCGAAATGTTTGATGAAGCGGCTTCTTACGTGTTCTATATCCATGATATTATACTATTAATGGTTGATAAATTCTTGTATCTTTCTTATGATTCTTATTACTCTGCGCTTTTGATTACTTTATGACCGATGAGCGCATAATATATAAGGTATAATTCGCCTATTACAACTATTACCCAAGTAATCTGCCAGCCTACGATACCGGCGGCTATTCCTTGTGTGAAGGGCAGTATGGCTCCACCTACCACACCCATCATCAGAGCGCCCGAACCTTTGGATGTGTATTTGCCAAGTTTCGCAATGGCAAGAGAGAAAATAGCCGGCCACATAATGGAATGGAACAGACCTACTCCGACCAAAAGCAACGGGTTGTTCGTAACCACTGTTGCTGCTACCAGAATGGTACTGATGACAGACGTTACCAGAAGTTGTGTCTGCGCGCTTATTTTGCTTACGAAGCTTCCGCAAAGACGGCCTACTAACATTCCTCCCCAGTACAATGCTGCTAATTGAGCGGCGCTGGCTACTGTGAAAAGAGCGTTTCCGTCAACGTCTTTCAATGAGAGGGCGTACAGGTTGATGTTGGCTCCTACGGCTACTTCAACACCTACATACATGAAGATGGCGACAACTCCTAAAGCCAAATGTCTGAACGACCATACGCTTTCGGTAAGTTCTTCCGCTCCATCTTCCGAAGCTGCTCCTGCTACGTTCGGTAAATTCAGTTTGGTCAATACCACAGTCAGTACACCTACGATAGCTATCAGCACAGCCATGGGAATGTAGAGCTGGCTGATCTGTATTTGTTCGGAAGATACGCCTCCGAAGATTACGTATGCTACCAATAACGGGCCGATGGTTGTCATCGTAGAGTTACCCGCTCCGGCTATTGTTTGGCGTTGCACTGCGCTTGTTCCCTTTACATCGCACGCCACAAGATAAGGATTGATGGCGGCCTGTAAGAAAGTAAGCGCCGTTCCCGCAACAAACGAGCCCAATACGAATACGAAATATGCATGCGGCACTCTGACACTTTCGCCAAAGGCGATGTATGCAGGGAACCTGTCGAACAGAAGAGCCGATATTTCGAATATTCCGAATGCGAACAAAAGAATAATCAGTCCTCTGACGAGCGTGCTTCTGTAGCCATGCTTCTGAATGGTGTTGGCGCTAAGATTACCCATTAAGAGGTATGCCAAGAAGAATGAGAAGTTGATGAACGTGGCAAGCATATCTTTTACAGGTATCGCTTCCTTTAAGAAAGCTGCTTGCATCGGCGCCTGGAATTGTTGGTTAATGTTGGTGATAAGACCCACTAACGACATTAGGATTACCATTGTAATAAATGGCCCTAAATAACTTTGTTTTTTTACGTTGTCCATGATATGTTTACTTTATTGATATTTAAATATTTGTTTGTTGTATATATGCTATGGATTGATCATCATTCTTCTACTCCGAATTTGTAAACCGTTATTTGCTGATATTCGTCATCCGGAAGCAAGGTGGCGGATGGGAAATGCGGTTTGTTGGGCGTGTCGGGGAAACATTGCGCTTCGAAGCAAACAGCGCTTCGCGCAGGGAATGTAGCTCCGTGTGCTCCTTCGAATCCATTCAGCCAGTTGCCGGTATATATCTGCATTCCCGCCTCTGTGGTATATACTTCCATTACGCGTCCGCTTTCGGGATCTTTGCATGTGGCGGCAAGATCGAGCGAACCGGTTTCTGTTTTGTTTAAAACATAGCAATGGTCATATCCGCTCCCGAATACTAATTGTTGGAACTTTTCGTTGATGCGTTCGCCTATTGCGTGCGGTGTGCGGAAATCCATCAGGGTTCCTTCCACTTTCGCTATCTCTCCCGTAGGTATAGATACTTCGTCGATGGGAGTATAGAAGTCGGCATTGATTGTGACGATATGGTTTTCTACGCTAGGAGTCGGCTTGGCTATTCCCGAAAGGTTGAAGAAACCGTGATTGGTGAGGTTTACTACGGTTGCCTTATCGGTGGTAGCGCGATATTCGATAGCCAGCGCATTGACTTCCTCCTCCACGCGATAAGTCATTTCTACTTCCAAATTGCCGGGGAATCCTTCTTCTCCGTCGACAGAAATATAGTTGAACTGTATGGTGCTTTCGTCGATCTGAACAGCGTCCCATACACGAGCGTGGAAACCGGTGGGGCCTCCGTGCAGCGAATTGGGGCCGTTGTTCACGGTCAGCTCATGCTCTTCGCCGAACAGCGTGAACTTTCCTTTGGCAATGCGGTTGCCATAACGTCCGATGGTAGTATTGAGGAAAGGTTCCGGGCTTTGAACCACGTGGTCGATGCTGTCGTGCCCAAGAACGACGTTGGCATACTTCCCGCTTTTATCCGGTACCATGATAGAAAGAATGGCGCATCCGTAATTTGTTACGGCGACTTCCATTCCCAATTTGTTTTTAAGGATAAATAAGTCGGTTTTCTTATTTTTTATATCCTTTTGAAAATCTTTCCGGCTGAGCCCTGAAATATTTCCTTCTGTGGGGAATGTGTTATTCATCTTTGGTATTACTGAATTTTCTTGCAAATAAAGATAAATTCTTTGTTTCTCACAAATTATTCCAATTAAATGTAGAGTGGCCTTTAGGAAAGTTTAGCGTTCAGGTGAAACGGTAATCGGCTTTTTGTGGTTTTTCCTTCATGAAAGTCGGTTCGTTTGACTTGTCGAAATAAAAAAGCGAATTTCTTTTACTAACGGTGCAAGGCTTGAGGATTATGGAAGGTTTTTTCCGGCTTTCGGGCGGTTTTTCTCGTTTTGTTTCATGAGATTGAACTATTTTTTCGTATGTTTGTCCCGGAGTTTCATGACTCCCTGAAGAATTTAATCTAAAGTTTATAACAAGAAAAACAAAATGTATCCGTTAAAATTCGAACCTATTCTGAAGCAAACTCTTTGGGGTGGCGATAAGATTATTTCTTTCAAGCATTTGAATTCCGACTTGAAAGGGGTGGGAGAAAGCTGGGAAATCTCCGGTGTAGAGGAAAATGAATCTGTTGTAGCCAACGGGCCCGATAAAGGTCTTACATTGACCGATATGGTCAGAAGGTATCGCGAGGATTTGGTTGGAGAAGCCAATTACGCCCGTTTTGGGAATAAATTCCCGCTACTTATTAAATTTATCGATGCCAGACAGGATTTGTCTATTCAAGTGCATCCGTCGGATGAATTAGCGAAAAGACGTCACAATTCAATGGGGAAAACCGAAATGTGGTATGTAGTGGATGCCGACAAAGGGGCTAAGCTGCGTTCCGGTTTTTCAGAGGAAATTACTCCGAAAGAATATAAGGAACGTGTATTGAACAGTACGATCACCGATGTGTTGCAGGAATATGAGATTCATCCCGGCGATGTGTTCTTTCTTCCGGCAGGGCGGGTTCACAGCATCGGTGCGGGAGCATTCATAGCGGAGATACAGCAAACTTCGGATATAACTTACCGTATTTATGACTTCAACCGTAAGGATTCTGAAGGGAAAACACGCGAACTGCACACCGACTTGGCTCGTGAAGCTATTAATTATGAGGTGTTGGATGACTATCGCACTAAGTACGAAATGATGCAGAACGAACCTGTGGAGTTGGTGGCATGTCCGTACTTTACGACTTCCGTGTATGATATGACCGAGGAAATAGGTTGCGATTATTCCGAGCTCGATTCGTTTGTAATCTTCATTTGTGTGGAGGGTTCTTGTCGGATTAAAGACAATGAAAACAACGAATTGACTTTGGATGCCGGCGAGACTGTTTTATTGCCTGCTACTACACAGGATATAACGATTGCTCCGGGAGCGAAAGGAGTGAAGCTGTTGGAAACGTATGTATAGGAAAAGATATTGATGATTTTGTCCGAAGAGGCGTGAGCTGTGCTTGCGCCTTTTTTTAATACATCCCTTTTTATTTCATTCCTCTGAAGAAACGGCGCACATTGCGCATAATCTTAATGCCTGTTATAACGCCGTCGATGATGGCACTGCCTGTATTGAACGCGCGGGCAATTGCATCGGCTTTGGTTGCGGCGGGAGCAAGCGGGGCGAACAATTCTTTTGCCGTGCATGTCATTTCTTCTTTTTGTGCACGGATTTCACACAGAACCCTTTTTCTGCGTTCAACTATTTCTTCTAAAGTGAATTTGCGGGATGCTTGCGTGCTCATGATTTAGTCGTTAGAGTCGGTTATGAATAAATTTGCCAGAAAGTTTACCATTGGAGCGATAATCAGTTGCTTGCGGAAAATTGCAACGATTGCGATAAGAAGGATGGAGATGCCCGCTATGATGGTAAAGCTGACTGTCAATCCTCCTACCAGCGGCTCTAATACGTAGGCAAGGGCGAACAGGAGATAAAACAGAGCCACCATACCTAAGATAATGAGTATTAAAATCGTGATTAAAGTTGAAATAAGAACACTTAATTTTTCGATTATTTCCAGTTTGGTATATTCTTTTTGAAGTTCAAGATACTTTTTGAATTCAAAAAACAATTGCTGAAAGTTTTCAATACTTTTGTCACTTGCAAACATGATCGCTCTGTTTTTTTAGTTCTTTTAATTATTCTCCTACTTTGTCTTTGATTTCGGCTGCAATCTCGTCTACGAGGTCTTCCATCTCGTTGCGATTGAGTTTGATTCCTTTTTTACGCAGGATGTCTACGATTCTGCTGCGGGTGTCTTCTCCTTTTTCCGGAGCGAATAAGATACCGAGCGCCGCACCTACGGCCGCACCGCCCAAGAAAGCTGTCAATACACTTAATCCTTTCATGATATATACGTTTTAAATGGTTATGTATACCATTATAACATATTTACAAGTAGGTTGTTCTGCTAAATAGAGGAAAACCTTTTGTTTTATAATTTTTTTTCTTTTCGGGTTTAATCTTATTTAACTATGCTTCGGCAACGATGAATGTCTGTCAGGATGTATTTTTGTATGAGTTATTACTAAAAACAGACAGGATGGAGAATAAAATTGTTTTTATAACCGGAGCCAGCAGTGGTATCGGAGAAGGGTGTGCCCGTAAATTTGCGTCGCAGGGATGGAATTTGATTCTGAATGCCCGCACCGTTTCCAGATTGGAAAAGCTGAAGGCGGAGTTGGAAGAGGCCTACGGTATACGTGTATTCGTTTTGCCTTTCGATGTACGTAATCGTGCTTTGGCCGTAAAGCTGTTGGAAAATCTGCCGGAGGAGTGGAAGCCGATCGATGTGCTGGTGAACAATGCCGGGCTGGTCATCGGTGTAGACAAGGAGTTCGAGGGCGATCTGGACGAGTGGGATGTCGTGATCGATACCAATATAAAGGCTTTGTTGTGTATCACCCGCCTGATTGTTCCCGGCATGGTAAAGCGCGGAAGGGGACACATCATCAATATCGGGTCGATTGCCGGAGATGCCGCTTATCCGGGCGGAAGCGTTTATTGCGCTACCAAGGCGGCGGTGAAAGCCCTTTCGGACGGTTTGCGGATCGACTTGGTAGATACGCCGCTGAGAGTGACAAACATCAAGCCGGGCATGGTGGAGACGAATTTTTCGGTTGTCCGCTACCGGGGAAACAAGCGCGCAGCTGACGATTTCTATGCGGGCATCCGCCCGTTGAGCGGTGACGATGTTGCCGAGACCGTCTATTTCGCGGCTTCGGCTCCCCCGCATGTGCAGATAGCCGAGATACTCTTGATGCCGACCAATCAGGCTACGGGTACTATTTCTTATAGGAAAAGGTAAAGAATGAGTGTTTTTTCGTTCGTTTTCTTTGCCGGATGATAAAAATTCTATTATTTTGTTCCCTGAAACAGAAAATGAATAGACGAAAATATTGAAGTATTAATTAAAAAACGTATTAATTATGAAGAAATTGTTTGTATTTGGGATGGGGATATGCTTGGTACTGGCGTTCACGTCTTGTAAGTCCAGCGAGAGTGCCTATAAAAAAGCTTATGAGAAAGCAAAGCAGCAAGAACTTGCAGAACCTCAGGTGGCCGCTCCGGTGGAAGTGACTCCGGTAGTTGCCGCTCCTGTCGCACCTAAAGCTGTCGATGTTACAGGTATTCGTCAGGAGAAAGTTACTGTGGTTTCCGGAGAAGATGGTTTGAAAGATTATAGTATAGTGGCAGGCAGTTTCGGCGTAAAAGCAAATGCCGACGGCTTGAAAGAATGGTTGGACGGACAGGGTTACAGATCTACGATTGCATTTAATGCCGAAAAAGCGATGTACCGTGTGATTGTAAGCTCGTTTGCAGACAGAGATTCTGCGGCGGCCGCCCGCGACGCCTTCAAGGCGAAGTATCCGCACCGTTCGGATTTTCAAGGAGCCTGGTTGTTATACCGCCTCTATTGATTTCTTTTTGGTAATATATCGGAAAGCGTATCGATTCTTTCCGAACTTAAAAAGCAGTAGCTGGGAAGTTATTGCTTTTTTTGTTGCGGCATGCGCAGACCCTGTTTCCGTTACACTCGCTGCCTTCTACTAAAAGAAGTTATAAAACGGGCGAATGAAACTTTGCAGGGAAAGAAAGTTTTATCTTTGCCCGTTCTTTCACTTGCAAATGCCTGCGGGATTGCTTTGCGCCGGTTCATCGGTTTCGAGACTGGCACACGAGGGAGTGACTTTTGTTCGCAGCTTGTGAAACAAAAGCTTCGCCGTTGTGAAAGAAAAGCTGCCTTAGTGTGAAATAGAAGCTTCGCCGTTGTGAAAGAAAAGCTGTCTTAGTGTGAAATAGAAGCTTCGCCGTTGTGAAAGAAAAGCTGTCTTAGTGTGAAATAGAAGCTTCGCCGTTAGGAAAGAAAAGCCTCCCTGATGTGTTTCAAAAGTTTCCCCAGCATGAAACAAAAGTTTCCCCAGCGTGAAACAAAAGTTTCCCCGATGGGAAACAAACTGAAACAAACGCTCTTCTTGCCGCAGGTACGGTGAGTCCGGAATTTGTCTCCGCTTTCCGTTATTCAGCCTTCAGGCTGTCTGCATAAGCGTGCAGACGGAAACGGCAAGATATACGGCTTGTTTAACATCGGGTTCGACAAGCGTTTTTGCAGTGCCGCAATCGTCCGGATTGCCCGGCGAAACAAATGGCGCCCGGCTATGAACCGTTTCCGTAGAGAGGGAGAAAGCTTTTCCGTTTCCGCTCGGATAAGGCGGTCGGAAGCTTGGTAAATCGGCATCGGGTGGTGAGAAAGCTTTTGCATTGCCGCTCGAAAGCTTTGGGATGATCCCAAGCGAGCGCGGAGCGAAAGGTTGCATTGCCGATGCCCTGTGTTGGCCTGACGTTTTGAGGTATGAGAGTTAATACGGAAAACATAGCAGTTTTATACGCCTGTGTCAGCCTGACACGTTTTAAAGAGGTATGAGAGTAATTGCAAGAAGAAGTTGAGAATAAAGGTAAAAGGAGCAAAGGAATATATGAAACGGAAAACAATTTGTTTTTTCTCATTGGTGTGGTGCGTGTCGTTTGCCTGCTGCTTTATGGCGAATGCGCAGCAAAAGGCGGAGATGATGCCGTTTGGCGACATGAACCAATGGATAGACCGGCAGATAAAAGAGTCGGGGGTGATCGGGGGAAATGTGAAGAATGTGTATGAGATAGGTCCCGCCGCCGTGATTAAAGGCGACGGTGCTTATCAGAATATGGGAGGCTCGCCGTGGGCTACCTCGAACGTGATGGCGAAAGTGGCGGGAATCACCAAAACGAACACGTCCGTTTTCCCCGAAAAGCGGGGCGACGGGTATTGCGCCCGGCTCGATACACGGATGGAAAGCGTGAAGGTGCTCGGAATTGTCAACATTACGGTATTGGCAGCAGGGTCTGTGTTCACCGGTTCGGTGCACGAGCCGATTAAAAGCACGAAGAATCCCCAGAAGATATTGCAGACAGGCATTCCGTTTACCGGGAAACCCGTGGCGCTTCAATTCGACTATAAGGTGAAAATGTCCGACCGCGAAAACCGTATACGCGCTACCGGATTCAGCAAAATCACCGACGTGGCGGGAAAGGACTACCCGGTTGCCGTCCTGCTCCTGCAAAAGCGTTGGGAAGATGCGCAAGGAAATATATACGCCAAGAGGGTGGGCACTATGGTTACCTATTTCCGTCATTCGACCGATTGGGTGAACAACGCCTCCTTCCGCATACTGTATGGCGATATAACGGATTCTCCCCACTACAAGCCGCACATGATGCGTCTGCAAGTGTCCGAAGATTATACGGTAAACAGCAAGGGAGAGAGCGTGCCCATACACGAGGTGGCGTGGGGAGATAAAGACGACCTGCCCACTCATCTCTACATTCAGTTTGCTTCGAGTCACGGAGGAGCCTATATCGGTTCGCCCGGAAATTCGCTGTGGATAGACAACGTGAAGCTGGTCTACTGATTTAAAAACATCGTTTCCTTTCGTCGTAAGCTTCTTTTTTTGTATTTTTGCGCGCTATGAGCAGAATTGTAGCAATAGATTATGGAAGAAAGCGTACAGGCATTGCCGTAAGCGATGTAATGCAGTTGATAGCCAACGGGTTGACCACCGTGCCTACGCATCAGCTGCTCAACTTTCTCGGCGAATATATGGCCAAGGAGCCTGTCGAGCGGCTTGTGGTAGGATTGCCCAGGCAAATGAACCATGAAGTTTCCGAGAACATGAAACATATCGAGCCGTTCGTGCGTTCATTCAGGAAGCGTTTCCCGCAGATACCTGTGGAGTTTGCGGACGAACGTTTTACGTCTGTTCTTGCACACCGCACGATGCTGGAGGCCGGGCTGAAGAAAAAAGACCGGCAGAACAAAGCGTTGGTGGACGAAATAAGCGCTACTATCATCCTTCAGACTTATCTCGAAAGCAGACGCTTCTGACGGATGGGGGCGGATAAGCCTTACAGTAGCAAAAAACAAACTATTTAATAACTCAAAAACAGTATGATTTTACCTATTTATGTATATGGACAACCCGTCCTGAGAAAAGTGGCGGAAGATATCGCACCGGATTATCCGAACTTGAAAGAATTGATTGCAAACATGTTCGAAACGATGGAGAATGCCGACGGTGTCGGACTTGCCGCTCCCCAGATCGGATTGCCCATCCGTGTGGCGGTTATTACGTTAGATCCGCTGTCGGACGAATATCCGGAGTTTAAAGATTTCAACAGAGTCTACATCAACCCTCATATCTTGGAAGTGAGCGGCGAGGAAGTAAGCATGGAAGAAGGCTGCCTGAGCCTGCCGGGTATCCACGAGACGGTGAAAAGAGGAAACAGAATCCGCGTGAAATATATGGACGAGGATTTTGTGGAGCACGAAGAAGAGATAGAAGGCTATCTCGCTCGTGTGATGCAGCACGAGTTCGACCATTTGGACGGAAAAATGTTTATCGACCACATATCGCCGTTGCGCAAGCAAATGATCAGGGGCAAGCTCAACGCCATGCTGAACGGTAGGGCACGCAGCTCCTATAAGATGAAACAGGTGAAATAAAGATAAAAAACGTTTATATCCCTGCCAAGTGGTTGAAAAGCATTATTTTTGCTTCAGTTACCAAGCCTGCGAAGCCGATGATGAAAAGAATACTGATAGCTTTATTGTTATTTCCTGCACTGGTTTGTGCCCAGATAAACACAGACCGGGTGATGACCATTGCCCGGAATGCTCTTTATTTCGAAGACTACGTATTGTCTATCCAATATTTCAATCAGGTAATCAACGCCAAGCCTTATTTGTATGAACCTTACTTCTTCAGGGCATTGGCGAAACTGAACCTCGAAGACTACCGGGGCGCTGAGGCCGACTGCGACGAAGCCATCCGCCGGAACCCCTTCGTCGTAGGCGCATATCAGGTTCGGGGGCTGGCGAGGATACGGCAGAACAAGTTCGACGGAGCCATCGGCGACTATCGCGAAGCGCTGCGATACGCCCCCGAAAATATCACCCTGTGGCACAACCTGACATTATCCCACATTCAGAAGAAAGATTACGACGCCGCGCGTAAGGATCTGGAGAGCCTGCTGAAGATTTCTCCGCGCTATACCCGGGCTTACCTCATGAGGGGCGAGGTTTCTTTGCAGCAGAAAGATACGTTGGCGGCATTGAAAGACTTCAACGCCGCGCTCGATCTCGATAAATACGACCCCGATGCCTGGGCAGCGAGGGCGATCGTGAAGTTGCAGCAGGCAAAGTATGCCGAGGCGGAGGCGGACTTCGACAAGGCTATCCGGCTGAGTGTGAAGAATGCAGGCAACTACATCAACCGCGCTCTTGCCAGATTCCACCAGAACAACCTCAGGGGGGCGATGAGCGACTACGATATGGCTTTGGACATGGACCCGAACAATTTCATCGGCCATTACAACCGCGGACTGTTGCGCGCAAGAGTGGGAGACGACAACCGAGCCATCGAAGATTTCGACTTTGTCATCCGGGTGGAACCCGACAATATGATGGCTATCTTCAACCGCGGACTGCTCCGTGCCCAGACCGGCGATTACCGTGGCGCCGTGAAGGACTATACCACCGTCATCGAACAGTATCCGAATTTCCTTGCCGGATATTACCACCGGGCGGAAGCGCGTAAGAAAATCGGCGACAGAAAAGGAGCCGAACAGGACGAGTTCAAACTCATAAAGGCGCAGTTCGACAGGCAAACGGGAGCAAGCACAAGAGGTGCTGCCCAAAACAAAGACGGAGAGCAGAAGGATGAAGACAAAGCGGGCACCCGCAAAAAGTCGGATAGAAACATGAATAACTACCGGAAGATAGTCATTGCCGACGACTCCGGAACGGAACAACGTTACAAGAGCGATTACCGCGGGCGCATACAGGATAAGAACGTGACCATTTTGCTCGAGCCGATGTTCACCCTTGCTTACTATGAAAAAGCAAGCGAGGTGAAGCGTACGGTCAATTTCCACAAGTTTATTGAAGACCTCAACCGCTCGGGACTGTTGCCCAAACGCCTTCGGCTGACGAACATGGAAGCTCCGCTGACGGAAGAACAGGTGAATGATCATTTTGCACTGATCGATACTCACACTTCGGCTATCGTGAAAGACGAGAACAATGCCGTGAAACGTTTCGCCCGCGCGATGGATTTCTATCTGGTGCAGGACTTCTCGAGCGCGATTTCCGACTTGACTCAGTCGATACTGTTGGACGACGGTTTCTTCCCTGCCTATTTCATGCGGGCCTTGATACGCTGCAAGCAACTGGAATATCAGAGAGCCGAACAGGCGGCGGAGGCCGATACGCCTGCCAACGCCCGCCCGAACGAATCCGCCGCGATGGAGTACGACGTGGTGAAGAAGGATCTGGATAAGGTAATCGGCCTGGCTCCCGATTTCGTGTATGCTTATTTCAACCGGGCGAACCTATCCGCCATGCTGAAGGACTACCGGGCAGCCATTGCCGACTATGATAAAGCGATTGAACTGAATCCCGATTTCGCAGACGCTTACTTCAACCGGGGGCTCACCCATATCTTTTTAGGCAATAATAAATTAGGAATCTCGGATTTGAGCAAGGCCGGCGAACTGGGTATCGTCTCCGCCTACAACGTCATCAAGCGTTTTACCGACCAATCCGAGTAATATTTATTCGGTAGAAGCAACAGAAAACTCAAAAGATTTAGTTATTTTTGCGACCGAATTGTGAAAATATAACATCATCATATTATGATAAAGATAAAATTCCCCGACGGCTCCGTTCGGGAGTATGACAAAGGAGTAAACGGCCTGCAGATTGCGGAGAGCATCAGCTCTCGTCTGGCGCAAGAAGTTTTGGCCTGTGGAGTGAATGGCGAAACGTACGATTTGGGGCGTCCCATTACCGAAGACGCTGATTTCGTGCTTTACAAATGGGAGGATGAAGAAGGAAAACATGCGTTCTGGCATACGAGCGCGCACTTGCTGGCGGAGGCCCTGCAAGAATTGTATCCGGGAATCCAGTTCGGCATCGGACCGGCTATCGAGAACGGATTCTATTACGATGTAGACCCGGGCGAAGCGGTGATTAAAGAGGGAGACCTCGCTGCGGTTGAAGCCAAAATGATGGAGCTGGTTGCCAAGAAAGAAGCCGTTGTGCGGCAGAGCATTTCGAAGGCGGACGCCCTGAAGATGTTTGGCGAGCGCGGTGAAACATACAAGTGCGAACTTATTTCCGAACTTGAAGACGGACACATCACGACCTACACTCAAGGAGCTTTCACCGACCTATGCCGCGGTCCTCACCTGATGACGACCGCGCCCATCAAGGCCATCAAGCTGATGACCGTGGCGGGCGCATACTGGCGCGGACAGGAAGACCGTAAAATGATGACCCGCATATACGGCATCACGTTCCCGAAAAAGAAGATGCTCGACGAATATCTGGCGCTGCTTGAAGAAGCGAAGAAGCGCGACCACCGCAAGATCGGCAAGGAGATGCAGTTGTTCATGTTCTCCGAAACGGTAGGGAAGGGGCTTCCGATGTGGTTGCCCAAAGGTACGGCGTTGCGTTTGCGCCTGCAGGAGTTCCTGCGCCGCATCCAAACCCGCTACGACTATCAGGAAGTCATCACTCCGCCCATCGGGAACAAGCTGCTTTACGTCACTTCCGGACACTATGCGAAGTACGGAAAAGACGCGTTCCAGCCTATACATACGCCGGAAGAGGGTGAAGAGTACTTCCTCAAGCCGATGAACTGCCCGCACCATTGCGAGATTTACAAGAATTTTCCCCGTTCTTACAGGGATCTTCCGCTGCGTATCGCGGAGTTCGGAACCGTGTGCCGGTACGAGCAGAGCGGAGAACTGCACGGGCTCACCCGTGTGCGCAGCTTCACGCAAGACGACGCGCACATATTCTGCCGCCCCGATCAGGTGAAAGCCGAATTCTTGCGCGTGATGGATATTATCTCCATCGTGTTCCGCTCGATGAACTTCACCGATTTCGAAGCCCAGATCTCTTTGCGCGACAAAGTGAACCGTGAGAAATATATCGGGAGCGATGAAAACTGGGACAAGGCGGAACAGGCCATCATCGAAGCTTGCGAGGAGAAAGGTCTGGCAGCCAAGATCGAGTATGGCGAAGCCGCTTTCTACGGACCGAAGCTCGACTTTATGGTGAAAGATGCCATCGGACGCCGCTGGCAGTTGGGAACCATACAGGTGGATTACAGCTTGCCCGAGCGTTTCGAACTGGAGTATATGGGAACCGACAATCAGAAACACCGCCCGGTAATGATTCATCGCGCACCGTTCGGTTCGATGGAACGTTTCGTTGCGGTGCTCATCGAGCATACGGCAGGCAAGTTCCCGTTGTGGCTCACCCCCGACCAGGTGGTTATCCTGCCTATCAGCGAAAAATTCAACGATTACGCCGAACAGGTGAAGATGTATCTGAAGACGCACGAAATACGCGCCACGGTGGACGACCGCAACGAGAAGATCGGCCGCAAGATTCGGGACAACGAAATGAAACGTATCCCTTACATGCTCATTGTCGGCGAAAAAGAAGCCGAAAACGGCGAAGTTTCCGTGCGCAAACAGGGTGAAGGCGATAAAGGAACCATGAAATTCGAAGATTTTGCTAAAAATATCAACGAAGAAGTTCAGAATATGATAAATAAATGGTAACTTTGCAGCCGTTTCGTATAAATATGTTTAGTAGAATAACAATTAAAGTACAAATCAGGAAGTAAAAGTTTTTAATGAAGAATGACACTTTAAAAGGGCAGTACAGAATCAACGAACAGATTCGTGCCAAGGAAGTCCGCATTGTGGGCGACGATATCGAACCTAAGGTATATCCTATTTTTCAGGCGTTGAAGATGGCCGAGGAAAAAGAACTGGATCTTGTGGAAATTTCACCCAATGCTCAACCCCCTGTTTGTCGTATTATTGATTATTCGAAATTCCTTTATCAGCTCAAGAAACGGCAGAAGGAACAGAAGGCGAAACAGGTAAAGGTGAACGTGAAGGAAATCCGTTTCGGCCCTCAGACCGACGATCACGACTACAACTTTAAGCTGAAGCACGCCAAAGGATTTCTGGAAGACGGCGACAAGGTGAAGGCTTATGTGTTCTTCAAGGGGCGTTCAATCCTTTTCAAAGAACAGGGCGAGGTACTGCTGCTGCGTTTTGCCAACGACCTTGAAGATTATGCGAAAGTAGACCAGCTGCCCGTGCTCGAAGGAAAACGCATGATCATCCAACTCTCTCCGAAGAAGAAAGAAGCTCCGAAGAAGTCGGCTCCCAAGCCGGCAGCCCCGGCGCCGAAAACGACCGAAACGGAGAAGGATGAAAAGTAAAGAAGAGTGCGTAACGCGCAGGTATAGTGCGTTGCCATTATATATTTAATAATTTAAAAACAAGTAAGATGCCAAAGATGAAGACTAACTCCGGTGCTAAAAAGAGGTTCGCCCTTACCGGAACAGGTAAAATCAAAAGAAAGCACGCTTTTCACAGTCATATCCTGACTAAGAAATCCAAGAAGAGAAAGAGAAACCTGTGTTATTCTACCACTGTCCACGAGGCAGACGTGAATCAGGTGAAGGAACTCTTAGCGATGAAGTAACCTGAAGCGTAAACGTATTATTAAAGTATTAACCGAATGCATTAGCCTGAAGTTCGTTGCGCGAAGCAACGGCGCTAACATTCAAAAACAGTAAAACTATGCCAAGATCAGTAAATCATGTTGCTTCGAAAG
Organism: Bacteroides pyogenes; assembly: GCF_014196225.1. Taxonomy (GTDB): domain Bacteria; phylum Bacteroidota; class Bacteroidia; order Bacteroidales; family Bacteroidaceae; genus Bacteroides; species Bacteroides pyogenes_A. The sequence continues at coordinate 20,383 of NZ_JACIDI010000012.1, forward strand.
CAAGAAGAAAGAAAATTTTGAAATTGACCAAAGGTTACTTTGGGGCAAGAAAAAATGTATGGACCGTAGCAAAGAACACTTGGGAAAAGGGTTTGACTTACGCGTTCCGCGACCGTAGAAATAAGAAAAGAAACTTCCGCGCTCTTTGGATACAGCGTATCAATGCTGCCGCACGTCTCGAAGGAATGTCTTATTCGCGTTTGATGGGCGGTTTGCACAAAGCCGGTATTGAAATAAACCGTAAAGTATTGGCCGATTTGGCGATGAACCACCCGGAGGCTTTCAAAGCCGTAGTGGCAAAAGCAAAATCTGCTTAATTATCAATGGATTATGATTTATGAAAGAGTCGGCTCGCTGTAAAAGCGGGTCGGCTCTTTCTTTGTTTGGGGCAGGTAGACGGCATTGTTTGCTGTCGCCTTTTGCCAAAACGGGTTTGTTCTTTCTTTGTTTGGGGCAGGCAGAGCGGTATTGCTTGCTGTCGCCTTTTGCCAAAAGCGGGTTTGTTCTTTCTTTGTTTGGGGCAGGCAGAGCGGTGTTGCTTGCTGTCGCCTTTTGCCAAAAGCGGGTTTGTTCTTTCTTTGTTTGGGGCAGTCAGAGCGGTGTTGCTTGCTGTCGCCTTTTGCTAAAAGCGGGTTTGTTCTTTCTTTGTTTGGGGTAGGCAGACGGCATTGTTTGCTGTCGCCTTTTGCCAAAACGGGTTTGTTCTTTCTTTGTTTGGGGCAGGCAGAGCGGTGTTGCTTGCTGTCGCCTTTTGCCAAAAGCGGGTTTGTTCTTTGTTTGGGGGCAGTCAGAGCGGTGTTGCTTGCTGTCGCCTTTTGCCAAAAGCGGGTTTGTTCTTTCTTTGCTTGGGGCAGTCAGAGCGGTGTTGCTTGCTGCTGTCTTTTGTTGAAAGAAGTTCCGTTATTTTGACTGTTCGAGGTTTGTGTGCAGGCAGCTGCAAAAAGGACTGAAGAAACAAATCTTGCTTTTTGCTTGCTATTTTCGAAGATTGTTACTATATTTGTGATGTAAAAATATTAGCCGTATCGACTGGATTGGGAAACTCATCAATTTAATCTGGTAAACCGAGAACGCTTCGGTCTCCAATGGCGGGCCACAATTCCTTCGGGAAGCTTCAAGCCAGTGGATTACAAAGGGGAAGAGCACTCAAATCTTGTTCTATCAGAGTTTCATCACATCGTCGGTGCGGCTTTCTTATGCCCCTGCCCGAAGCGCGGGCGCATGTAAACTTTTCAGTTGCCGGAAGTCTTCGGCTTTTCTTTTTTAAAAGTGTTCAGGTTTCCGCCGGATGGAGAAGGAATGGGCGGCAATAGGGGTTGGAGGATTCCGTCGGGTTGAGAGAATGTTTGGCAGCGGGAAATGGAGGTCTCCCCTAGAGTGAGAGAATGTTCGGCAATTGGCAGCGCAGAGGCTCTGCCGGGATGCAACAAAGGCTTTGTCGGAGTGAAACAAAGGCTCTGCTGAGGTCAAACGAAGGCTTTCCGTGATGAAACAACTGAAGGATGAAGCTGTGCTGCTTTTCGAAATCTGGTGGAACAAAGGGGCTGGCAGAATCAAACGAAGGCTTTCCGTGATGAAACAACTGAAGGATGAAGCTGT
>NZ_JACIDI010000012.1:22078-89748 GCF_014196225.1 Bacteroides pyogenes
TGTGCTGCTTTTCGAAATCTGGTGGAACAAAGGGGCTGGCAGAATCAAACGAAGGCTTTCCGTGATGAAACAGCTGAAGGATGAAGCTGTGCTGCTTTTCGAAATCCGGTGGAACAAAGGGGCTGGCAGAATCAAACGAAGGCTTTCCGTGATGAAACAGCTGAAGGATGAAGCTGTGCTGCTCTGCGGAATCCGGTGAAACGGAAGCTTCCTTTTCTCGAAGCTTTTGTTTTATTCACCCGGCCTGCGGATGTACGTCAAGCCCCGTTTGTGGTTTGCTATTCAACTGCACATAAAAAAGCTCTTCGAATTTCAGTTGCACGTCAAGCTCCGTTTGTGGTTTGCGGGTAATAAATAAGGGGCTGTCGTTTCTCCGGACAGCCCCTTGTCATAGTCAGGCAGCATCTGCCTTTTTTCTGTTTCCTATCGGTTAGTATCTTTTTTCCACTACCTCCCAGTCGATGATGCTCCACAGAGCTTCGACGTGATCGGCGCGGCGGTTCTGGTAATCCAGATAGTACGAATGTTCCCATACGTCGAAACCGAGCAGCGGTTTCAATCCTGCACGCACCGGGTTGCTGCCGTTCGCTTCTTTGGTGATGTGCAGCTTGCCGTTCTTGTCTGCCGACAGCCATGCCCATCCCGAGCCGAACAATCCGACAGCGGCGGCGTTGAACTCTTTCTTGAAGTTTTCGAAACTTCCGAAATCGCGCTTGATCGCCTCTCCCAATTTTCCGCACGGCTCCTTCTTCGAGGGTTTCGGTGCAAATTGAAGGAAGTACAGGTTGTGGTTCAATACTTGTCCGGCGTTATTGAAGATCGCGCCGTCGGGGGCGGAAGCTACTATCTCTTCTACGGTTTTGCCCTCGAACTCTGTTCCCGGAACAAGGTTGTTGAGGTTGTTCACGTATGCTTGCAGGTGCTTTCCGTAGTGGAAATCTATTGTTTGCTGACTGATTACAGGTTCCAAAGCATTGTTCGCGTATGGAAGTTTTGGCATTTCATAAGTCATAATCATCATTATTAAAGACATTAATATAGTGTTCATAAATCTCTGTTTTAGGGATTCATTATACTAACGGTGTTTGTCTGTAAAATGTTCATCGCGGTTTGTGAAATACAACCTTAAAATAATACAAAACCCCTTTATTCTCGCAATAATAGTTTATTTTTGTCCTGTCGGATTCTTCGTGGCAATGCGGCCATACGGAGCGCATCCGTCGGGACGATTTTAGGACAATGAGCATGGATACCAAATATAGAGACGAATTGAATGAAGGCCAATACGCTGCGGTGGCTTACAACGACGGTCCCTCGCTGGTGATAGCCGGTGCCGGTTCGGGAAAAACGCGCGTGCTGACGTATAAGATTGCTTACCTGCTGGAGGAAGGATATCAGCCGTGGAATATACTCGCGCTGACTTTCACCAACAAGGCCGCGCGCGAGATGAAAGAGCGTATCGCCTGCCGGGTAGGTGCGGAGAAGGCGCGCTACCTGTGGATGGGCACGTTCCACTCCATCTTTTCGCGCATCCTGCGTGCGGAAGCGCAGCATATCGGGTTCACTTCGCGGTTTACCATCTATGACGCTGCCGACACCAAAAGCCTCCTGCGGTCTGTTATCAAGGAGATGGGGCTGGATGAGAAGGTGTACAAGCCCGGACTTGTGCAGGCGCGCATATCGAACGCGAAGAATCATCTGGTGCTTCCGGCGGGATATGCCGCCAACAGGGAGGCTTACGAAGCGGACAGGGCGGCGAGGGTTCCGGCAATACGCGATATATACAGGATGTACTGGGAGCGTTGCCGACAGTCGGGGGCTATGGATTTCGACGACTTGCTGGTGTACACATACATGCTGTTCCGCGACTTTCCGGAGGTGTTGGCACGCTATCGCGAGCAGTTCCGTTATGTCTTGGTAGACGAGTATCAGGACACGAATTACGCCCAGCATACCATCGTGCTGCAACTTACCGAAGCGAACCGCCGGGTTTGCGTTGTGGGCGACGATGCCCAGAGCATCTACTCTTTCCGTGGCGCGGACATCGATAATATTCTTTATTTCACGAAGATATATCCCGAAACCAAAGTCTTTAAGCTGGAGCAGAACTATCGTTCCACGCAGATGATCGTGAGCGCTGCCAACAGCCTGATCGAGAAGAACGAGCGGCGGATACCGAAAGCCGTATTCTCCGAAAAAGACAAGGGAGAACCCATAGGCGTGTTTCAAGCATACAGCGATGTGGAAGAAGGGGAGATCGTGGTGAACAAAATAGCCGGCCTGCGCCGCGAATATGCGTACGGATACGGCGATTATGCCGTATTGTATCGCACGAATGCCCAGAGCCGTATCTTTGAAGAGGCGTTGAGGAAGCGAGGCATACCGTATAAGATTTACGGGGGACTCTCTTTCTATCAGCGCAAAGAGATAAAGGATGTGATAGCTTACTTCCGTCTGGTGGTGAACCCTGACGATGAGGAGGCGTTTAAGCGGGTGGTCAACTACCCTGCGCGCGGAATCGGCGAGACTACCGTGGGAAAAATCATATCGGCCGCCACGGCTCATGGGGTGAGCCTTTGGCAGGTTGTGTGCGAGCCGCTGGCATACGGGCTCGAGATTCACAAAGGCACGCATGCCAAGCTGCAAGGCTTCCGCGAGCTGATAGAGAGCTTTATCGCCGATCAATCCGAGAAGAACGCTTACGAGGCAGGAACGGATATCATTCGACGGTCGGGCATCATGAACGAGCTGTATCAGGACTCTTCGCCCGAGAACCTGAGCCGTCAGGAAAACATTCAGGAGCTGGCGAACGGGATGAATGACTTTTGCGCCTTGCGGCAGGAAGAGGGCAACCCGAATATCTCCCTGATCGATTTCTTGTCTGAAGTGTCGCTGTTCTCCGACTTGGACACGGACGAAACGGATGAGGGGGAGAAAGTGACGCTGATGACGGTTCATTCCGCCAAGGGATTGGAGTTCAAGAATGTCTTCGTGGTGGGGCTGGAAGAAAACCTGTTTCCGAGCGGCATGGCGGGAGATTCTCCCCGTGCGCTGGAAGAAGAGCGCCGGCTGTTCTATGTCGCCATCACCCGTGCCGAGGAGCATTGCTTCTTGTCTTTCTCGAAAACCCGTTTTCGGTACGGAAAGATGGAATTCGGAACTCCCAGTCGCTTCTTGCGCGATATAGATACCCGCTACCTTAAACTCTCCTCCGCTCATTCCGTAAGCCGGCAGCCCGAACGGTTGTATCACCGAGAGGAGGTTGCAGGCTCCGAGCTTCCGAGAAAACTGAAGAAGGTGACCGCCGCGCTTGCCGACCGTTCTCCCGCTTCGCAGGATCCGGCATCCATGCATGGATTGCAGGCCGCAGGAATGGAGCAAGGCACATCGGGGATGGAAGGGGATCCGGCAAACATGTATGGATTGCGGGCGGGACAGAGGATAGAGCACGAACGTTTCGGTTCGGGAGATGTGCTGAAAGTAGAGGGAAGCGGCGATAACGCAAAGGCCACCATCCGTTTCGAAAATGTAGGCGAGAAACAGCTGTTGCTGCGTTTTGCACGCTTTAAAGTAATCGAATGAACCAATTAAAACGACGAATATGATGAACAGACAATTAACATCCATTTTATTGGCCGCTCTTTTGCTGAGCGGATGTGCGTCCGGACGTATGGGAAGCCCTGCTGCCATCGGTGTGGGGGCGTCTATCGGAGGAAATATCGGCGGCGCCGTAGGCGGAATTATCGGAGAAAGCGAGGGGGGATGGAGAGGCGGATATCGCGGTTCGGCCATCGGAACGATTGTGGGTACGGTTGCCGGAGCCGCCATCGGGCATGTGATGACCGCCCCTAAAAGCGAGAAGACAGAGGAGAGGGGTTATACCCCTGAGGTGGTGGAGCGATACCCTTCGGCACGACATGCCGTTTCGCAATTGAAACTGAGCAAGCTTCGTTTTATCGACGACAACCGGAATCAGGCAATCGATGCCGGTGAGAGTTGCAAGATTATCTTCGAAGTGATGAACGAAGGGAAGCATCCTGCTTATAATATCGTTCCGGTGGTGCAAACGGTAGGCAGGGTCAGACATATCGGTATTTCCTCTACGGTGATGATCGAAGAGATTCTTCCGGGCGAAGGCATTAAGTACACGGCTACTGTTTATGCCGGGAAAAAACTGAAGAGCGGAGAGGTGTTATTCCGTGTGGCGGTTGCGGAAGCGAATGGGGCGATTTGCGACATTCAGGAGTTTTCGTTACCTGCCCGGGGGCGTTAGGTTGCCTGCTGCCGCTGGCATTTATTATCTGTTTTCTCGTTTACGCCGCGAACGAACATCGGCGTCAGGTTGCCTGTTGCCGCTGATAGGGGGGCGGCAGTGTCTGCGCAGATCTTCCTGCGTTGAACGCTATATTCCTGTTCGGTGGGAATATTGCCCGGCGCAAAACTGAAGAGGCCTGTAATATTGTCCGTGTTGTGGTCGCAGTTTGCGGGAAAGGTTCGCAGTGGTAATGCTAAAAGCAGTTTTCCTGCATTGAACGCTATATTCTTGTGCGTAGTGAATATTGCCCGTTGCAAAGCTGAAGGGGCCTGTAATATTGTCCGTGCCGTACTCGTAGTTTGCGGGAAAGGCGATAGTATGCGCTGCGCTTTGCTCAGGTTGCCTTCGCGAGTCCGTGTCATGCTCGCAGTTTGCGGGAAAGGCGATAGCGGCGTGGTTCGATCAATTCTTGAGGCTGCCGATTCTATATTCGGAATTGCCGAAAAGGTTCGCAACGGCAATGTTAAAAGCAGTTTTCCTGCGGTGAACGTCATGCTCGCAGCTTGTTGCGGCAGTGATGATTGTATGGTTTGATAAACCTTGAGATTCCTGATATTTATAGTTGGCGGGAGTTATTGATAACTCTCAGGCCGAACAAACTCCCGGACTCGGACTAACAAACTCTCGGACATCACCGACTTTCCGTTTCTGCGTATTATCAGGCAACTCGGACTCAGGTTAACAAACTCTCGAACCCGGGCAAATTAATTTCGGGTTTTGGAACAAATGTTTTACTTTTTATTGTAAGTTTGCAACTCAATTCATGCAGATAAAGTGGCTGTGAATTTGAAATCACAATCATCTTACCGATATAATTATGATAGATTTTACACAATTTCCTTCCCCTTGCTACATCATGGAGGAGGAGCTTCTGAGAAGAAATTTGAGTTTGATAAAAAGCGTTGCCGACCGTGCGGGGGTAGAGATTATTCTTGCTTTCAAGTCATTTGCCATGTGGCGCTCTTTCCCCATATTCCGCGAATATGTAGATCATTCCACCGCAAGCTCCGTATACGAAGCCTGTTTGGCTTTCGAGGAGTTCGGCAGCAAGGCGCATACCTATTCGCCTGCGTATACGGAGGAGGATTTCCCCGAGATTATGCGTTGCAGCAGCCACATCACTTTCAACTCTCCCGGTCAGTTCCGGCGTTTCTACCCGATGATAGAGGCCGATGGCAACCGTATCTCCTGCGGCATTCGCGTGAATCCGGAGTACTCGGAGGTGGAGACGGAGCTTTATAATCCCTGTGCACCCGGAACCCGCTTCGGGGTAACGGCCGACTTGTTGCCCGACGTATTGCCGCATGGCATAGAAGGGTTTCATTGCCACTGCCACTGCGAATCCTCGTCTTTTGAACTGGAACGCACCTTGCATCACCTGGAAAAAAGGTTCTCCCGTTGGTTCCCTCAGATAAAGTGGCTGAATCTGGGAGGAGGGCATCTGATGACCCGCAAAGACTACGACACAGAGCATTTGATCCGTCTGCTGAAAGAGTTGAAGTCGCGCTATCCTCATCTGCGGATTATCCTCGAGCCCGGATCGGCCTTTACCTGGCAAACGGGAGTGCTGACATCCGAAGTGGTGGATATTGTAGAAAATCGAGGCATTAAAACGGCTATTCTGAATGTGAGCTTTACCTGCCACATGCCCGACTGCCTCGAAATGCCCTATCAGCCGGCAGTGCGTGGAGCCGAAGCGGGAAATGAAGGAAAATACATCTACCGCTTGGGAGGCAACTCCTGTCTGAGCGGCGACTACATGGGGTTTTGGAGTTTCGACCACGAACTGCAAACGGGCGAACGCATCATATTCGAAGACATGATTCACTATACAATGGTGAAAACCACAATGTTCAACGGTATCCATCATCCTGCCATCGCTTTATGGACGAAAGAGGGAAAGGCACAGATATACAAACGTTTTTCTTATGAAGACTATCGCGACAGAATGAGTTGATTATCAAAACAATTGTTTTTACGGTGCTCAGGCTGCTGTTAGAATCTTGTAAAAAAGATGATGGAATGTTTGCAAATTTACAGAAAATGGCTACCTTTGCAACCGCAAATGCGGAAATAGCTCAGTTGGTAGAGCATAACCTTGCCAAGGTTAGGGTCGCGAGTTCGAGTCTCGTTTTCCGCTCCAACATCTTTGATATATTGGAATAAATCTTTTGCCCAGGTGGCGGAATTGGTAGACGCGCACGTTTCAGGTGCGTGTGTCGAGAGGCATGCAGGTTCGAGTCCTGTTCTGGGCACAAAGATTGAGCTTTAATTACTAATGGAGAGGTGGCGGAATTGGTAGACGCGCTACTTTGAGGGGGTAGTGACAGCAATGTCGTGGGAGTTCGAGTCTCCTTCTCTTCACAACAAATTAAGGTGTATGCGGAAATAGCTCAGTTGGTAGAGCATAACCTTGCCAAGGTTAGGGTCGCGAGTTCGAGTCTCGTTTTCCGCTCCAACATCTTTGATATATTGGAATAAATCTTTTGCCCAGGTGGCGGAATTGGTAGACGCGCACGTTTCAGGTGCGTGTGTCGAGAGGCATGCAGGTTCGAGTCCTGTTCTGGGCACAAGTGCGACAGTGATGTCGCGGGAGTTCAATAGTTCATATCTTTACAATGATTTAAAGGTTTTTTGTTGCGGAAATAGCTCAGTTGGTAGAGCATAACCTTGCCAAGGTTAGGGTCGCGAGTTCGAGTCTCGTTTTCCGCTCAGAACAGAAGAAGATTTGAGGGCGATCGAAACAAATTGCAGGTAATTTCATCTGCAGTTTGTTTTTTTATTGCTTCTTTATTAGAACATCAAAAGCCGTCGCAGCCGGATGATTTCAAGTTGCGACGGCTTTTTGTTTTTACGTATTGTTTATAGACACGTTATCAGCTCACTTGCGGTTTCGGTGTGAGGTCTCTTTTTGTTTTTACACATTCTTTATAAACCCGGAGGCCTTAGGCGCGAACTATTTCCCGTGTTTTTCGCTTTCGGACATCATTCTTTTTGCGGCTCAACGGGTAAAAAACGTTTGCTCGATCAGCTTCTTCAGTTGAGCCTTATTTAACGTGCCGAGTTTCATCATCGTCTTTCCATCCGTGTTGCAAAGCAGCAAGTTGGGTATAGTGCGGATGTTGAATGCCTTTTCCAGTTCCGGCTCTTGGTCGATATCCACTTTGTAGATGTCTATTTTTCCGTTATATTCGTTGGCCAATTGTTCCAGAATCGGGTCGAGATTCTTGCAATACACGCACCAAGGAGCATGGAAGTCGACAATGCAAGGCTTGTCGCCTTTAAATTGCCAATTGCCGGGATAAGTCGAATAATCTCCTACTTTTTCTATAAAACTCTTTTGGGTCAAGCCTATGGTCTTCATACATTTTCGTTTTTTAGATGTTGTGAGAAATGAAATATTTCTTTGTATAATACAACTATGCACCCGAAAATGTTTCGAAGAAAATTAGTTGCGAGCCGTTTCTGCCCTTTTACTCGCTGAGAGATGAGGGCTTCGAAGTGAAGAAGCCTGTGCCCATTGAGCCATTTCTACCTTTTCACTTGCTGAGAGATAAGGGGCTCGAAGTGAAGAAGCCTGTGCTCGTCGAGCTATTTCTGCCTTTTCACTTGCTGAGAGATGAGGGTTTCGAAGTGAAGAAGCCTGTGCCCATTGAGCCATTTCTGCCTTTTCACTTGCTGAGAGATAAGGGTCTCGAAGTGAAGAAGCCTGTGCTCGTTGAGCTATTTCTGCCCTTTTACTCGCTGAGAGATGAGGGCTTCGAAGTGAAGAAGCCTGTGCCCATTGAGCCATTTCTACCTTTTCACTTGCTGAGAGATAAGGGTCTCGAAGTGAAGAAGCTTGTGCCCGTTGAGCTATTTCTGCCTTTTCACTTGCTGATGGATAAGGGCTTATAAGTGGAAAGCTTTGTTGACATTAAGGGCGCTGAAAAAGTTCCCGTTTCGTGAGAGCCTTTGTCGCTTTGCTTGTAGATTATAAATAAAGTACGTCTCCCTGAGTTTTTATGCCATATAATATGGATTTTTAAGTTTTTGGTCTATATAGATTAATATTGAGATTGAACCGTTCAATCTATCTGAATATTGGACACTTTATTCAATGTCCTTGTTTGCATTAGCGTTTTTTATTCTTTTATTTCCTGATACATGAAGCGTTTGATGGATTTTTTGGCTGTTTTCTCAAACTCCTCGAAGTGTATCTTTACTTTCGCGATCTGGCTGTATCCGGGAAGTTGTCGGTTCAGCTCGACACGGTTTTCCTCCATCGCCTTTTCAATGTCCGGCTGTTGGAGACCGTGGGCAAAAGCATCCTCGAAATCAGGGTAGATCAATGCCACCAGTTTGTCGTGCTGCAGCACGATGAGCGACTCGGCTACAAAGGGTAGGTTGTTCAGCTTGCTTTCGATCTCTTCGGGGTAGATGTTCTGTCCGGCAGAGGTCAGGAGCAGGTTCTTGCTGCGTCCTCTCACCGTGATGTACCCCTTTTCGTCCATCGTGGCGAGGTCGCCCGTGTGCAGCCATCCGTCGGCATCGATAATCTGTGCCGTAGCTTCCGGGTTCTTATAATAACCGAGCATCAGGTTGATGCCCTTGCATACAATCTCTCCGGCTTGGTTGCGCGGGTCGGGCGAATCGATGCGCACCTCCATCCGGCTTGCCGCTTTCCCGCACGAAGCCGTCTTCAGCATATCCCACCGGCTCGAACAGATGATAGGTCCGCACTCCGTCATGCCGTAGGCGATGGTGTAGGGGAAGCCTATCTTCTTTAAGAACATTTCCACTTCGGCATTGAAAGGAGCGCCCCCGATGATGATCTCGTCGAAGTTTCCGCCGAATATCTCCATGGCAGCCTGCCGTGCCGATGCTTTGAGCCTGTCGTTCACTATGGGGACTTTCAACAGCAGTTTTCCTATCTTGCCGTCTACTTTCGGCAGAATATCTTTCTTGATGATCTTTTCTACGATGAGCGGCACGCACGAGATGAGCTTCGGCTTGATTTCGGCAAACGATTGTGCGATGATCTTCGGAGAGGGCATGCGGGTGAGGAAGTAGATGTGCGCGCCTGCCGAGAAGCCGTAGAGGAAGTCGTACACCATGCCGAACACATGTCCCAGCGGAAGCATGGAAACGATGTGGTCGCCCGGATTCACGCGACGCATCTCATGGCAATAAGCCACATTCGACCAAATGCTCCGGTAGGGCAGCATCACTCCTTTCGAATAGCCCGTAGTGCCCGACGTGTAATTGATGATAGCCAGCTCCTCCGGGCGGTCTTTCCGGTAGCGGATATGTTCCGGCCGGAAGTTTTTCGGGTAGCGTTGCCCGTAAATCTCGTTCAGGTGGTCGAGCGCGTAACTCAGTTGTTCGTTCCGCAGAATCAGAGGAGAGAAGTCGGCAAGCGATACAATCCCTTCCAGCAAAGGCATGCACTCTTCGTTCAGATTCTCCCAAATCTGGTCGCCCACAAGTAGTATTTTGGCTTCGGAATGGTTGACGATGTTGTGTATGTTGTCGGCTTTAAACTCGTGCAATATCGGTACAATCACTGCGCCATAGGTCATCGTGGCGAGAAAACTTACAGCCCAGTTGGCGCTGTTGCGTCCGCATACCGCAATCTTGTCGCCCGGACGGATGCCTGCACTCTCCAGCACGATGTGAAACTTGGCTATCTTTCGGGCTACATCTTTATATTGAAACGTGACTCCTTTATAGTCTGTCAGGGCGTCTCTGTCCCAGTTGCCGATAATACTTTGTTCGATATAGTCGATGAATTCATATCCTTGTTTCATAAGTTTTTTTGCACATTTGGTTTAAAACTGCGCAAAAATAATACTTCATTAACATTAACTCTACTTTGTATTTCACTTTTACGGTAAATTAACGGGACAGGGACTCTGTTCCCGTTCTCTCTCATGTGCGGCCGGCATTGAGACGATAAACCATCCGTGAGCCATCAAAACCGTGCGTATGCGAAGTCTTTGCAACGGACTTTGCGGCGGGAGCTGAAATTCCTTCGACAATCGTCATTGAAAGCGTTGTGTTGCATAATTCCCTGCATAAACGTCATCGAAAGCATTGTGTTGCATAATTCTCTGCGTAAACGTCATCGAAAGGGTGTGTTGATACTTCTCCGGACGAACGTCATCGAAAAGCATTGTGTTGCCTAATTCCCTGCATAAACGTCATCGAAAGCATGTGTCGGATAGTTCTCTGCATGAATGTCGGAGAAGCGTGTGTGAAAGGCAAGTTTTCTATTCCTTCGTTGCTGCTTCTTTCGGCTTTTCGGAGATAAGCAGCAGCTTGTCCCCTTCATGCAGTTTCAGACTTCCGTTGGGGATCAGGAATTCGTCGTCCCGTTTCACTATCATCACCAACGTACCTTTGGGCAGATTCATATCTTTCAGCGTATCGGCTTTTTCGAGCATTTCTGCGGTGATGGTCATATCTTTCAGGTCGGTATCTATCTCTTCGGGTAGTTCCACGCCGAATTCGTTGCCCGTTTTCTCCAGCGGGGTGGAGAGTTGCAGGAAGCGGGCTGCGGCCGACACGGTAGTGCCTTGTATCACCAGCGAGAGGATTGTGATAAAGAATACGATATTGAAAATAAGGTTCGATTCCTCTATGCCTGCCACTACCGGATAGGTGGCGAAGATGATGGGCACTGCTCCGCGCAGTCCTACCCAAGAGACGAACAGGCGCGACTTGCAGGTGATGCCGCGGAAAGGGAGAAGCGATATGAATACGCTCAGCGGACGGCTAACGAGGATCATGAAGATGCCGATCAGCGAAGCTACTATGGCTACTTCGAGCATTTCGTGCGGATTCACCAGCAATCCCAGACACAGGAACATGATGATCTGAAACAGCCACGAAAGCCCGTCCATGAAGGTATAAATCTCTTTCCGGTTGGTAATCTTATTGTTTCCTACGATCATTCCGGCGATATAAACCGCCAGATAGCCGTTCCCTTTCAGCAGCGTGGTGACGGAGAAGGTGAAGAAAACGAACGAGAGTAGCAGGATGGGATACAGTGCCTGATTGTCGATGTTGAACATGTTCACCTTGCGGATGGCGAGTTTGCCGAGCAGGTATCCCAACGCTCCTCCCACGATGAACTGTACTGCGAAAGAAGAGATCATCGTGCCTATACCCATCCCCGCCGACTGGATAAACTGTATCAGGATGATGGTAAGCATATAGGCCATCGGGTCGTTGCTTCCGCTTTCGAGTTCGAGCATGGGGCGAAGGTTGTGCTTCAGGTTCATCTTTTGCGAGCGGAGAATGGCGAACACCGATGCCGAATCGGTAGACGACATGGTGGCGGCGAGCAGCAGTGAAGTGGTCAGGGGCAAGTGGATGTTGGTCCAGCTCATGCCCGACAGCCACCAGATAAAGATACCCGTAAAGAGAGCTGTGAGCAAGACCCCTATCGTCGACAGTACGACGCCCGGCGCCATCACCGGTTTTATTTCCCTGAATTTCGTGTCCATTCCGCCTGAGAACAGAATGACGCTCAGGGCGACCATGCCGATAAACTGCGCTTCTTTGGCATTGTGGAATTCCAATCCGAATCCGTCGCTTCCGAACAGCATACCCACTAAGAGGAACAATAGCAACGCGGGTACGCCAAAGCGATAGCCGGTTTTTCCGGCAACAATGCTGGCAAATAGTAAGACCGAGCCTACCAATATGATGTTTTCTGCTGTAAATGCCATAATAAATCAGATGGTTGTAAAGTAATCGTTCGTTTGTCAGTTTTATATTTTGCGCGAAGGTACGCATTATTTGAAAACAAATAAAATCTCTTCGGAGGATATTTGTTTCCCGCCTGAAAAGATTTCCGCTTTTGTCTACATAAACATTTTCATTGGCCTGAGTAAAAATCGGCCTTTGCCTGAAAAGATATTTCCGTTTGTTTGAATCTGTTTTTCCTCTTAGGCAAACGTACTTTTTCTTAGACAAAAATTCCGGATGATTTTTTCCGTTTCAATGGCTGTCTTCCGTCGAAGGTGATTGTAGACGACGGTAGCTTTCTCACGGATACGCTCCGATTGAATGGCTGCCTTCCGGCAATCGCGATTATTTTTCCCCAAAAAAGCTGTCATTTTATTTGAAAAGATTAATTTTGTGCGAAATAAATCGATATTACACTTTTATGGACTCAAACAATCTTACTCCTTTCCGGAAAGGGGTGGTAGGAGTACAATTCCTGTTTGTCGCATTCGGGGCTACCGTACTTGTGCCGTTATTAGTGGGGCTCGACCCTTCCACTGCGTTATTCACTGCCGGTATCGGCACGCTTATTTTCCATGCGGTGACCCGTGGGAAAGTTCCCATCTTCTTGGGAAGCAGCTTTGCTTTTATCGCTCCCATCATCAAGGCTACCGAACTTTACGGGTTGCCCGGCACGCTTTCGGGCATGGTCGGCGTCGCTTTCGTCTATTTCCTGATGAGCGTCCTCGTCAAGTGGCAGGGGGGCAGAGTGATCGAACGTCTGTTTCCTCCCGTCGTCATCGGGCCGGTGATTATTCTCATTGGATTGTCTCTGGCGGGCGCTGGAGTCGATATGGCGAAAGAAAACTGGGTGCTGGCGCTCCTTTCGCTGCTGACGGCGGTAGTGGTCTCCATGAAGGCGAAAGGGCTTCTGAAGCTGATTCCTATCTTCTGCGGAATCATAGTCGGTTATCTTGCAGCCTGGCTGTTCTACGGGCTCGACCTTTCGGGAGTGAGAGACGCTGCTTGGATCGGTCTTCCCCGATTCGTTTTCCCCTCTTTCTCGTGGGAGCCTGTCCTGTTCATGATTCCCGTTGCCATTGCCCCGGTGATAGAACATATCGGAGACGTGTATGTGGTGAACACCGTTGCGGGTAAAGATTTCGTGAAAGACCCCGGATTGCACCGCACGTTATTGGGCGACGGTCTGGCTTGTTTCTTCGCCGGACTGGTGGGAGGCCCCCCCGTGACCACCTACTCCGAAGTTACGGGCGCCATGTCGCTGACCAAAATCACCAACCCGCAAGTGATTCGCATTGCCGCAGTCACCGCCATCCTGTTTTCGGTGATCGGTAAAGTCAGTGCGTTGCTGAAGTCCATTCCCGCCGCAGTGCTGGGCGGAATCATGCTGTTGCTTTTCGGAACCATTGCCTGTGCCGGTATCGGGAGTCTGTTGAACAACTGCGTGGATTTGAGCCGTACGAGAAACATCGTGATTGTTTCGCTGACGTTGACGGTCGGCATCGGCGGTGCGGTGCTGAGCTGGGGAAACTTCTCTCTGTCGGGCATCGGACTGGCGGCACTGGTGGGAGTGTTGCTCAACCTGATTTTACCTAAAGAGGCGTAAAATTTCGGGGCAGCCCCGCTTTACTTGTAAGCGGGTTGCCCCGAAGTAATACAAAACCCGAAAGCGATTGTTCTGTGTTTGCTTAGCTTCAAATCGGCTGCCCCGAAATAGCAACAAAGCCCAAAAGCGATTGCTCTGTCCTCGCTTTACTTTAAGCGTGCTACTTCAAAATAACTACAAAATGCAAAAGTGATCGCTTCATCTTCTCTTTGCTTCAAGTACTCCGCCCCGAAATCCTGTGATGAGGCAGCTTCGTTCCCGCTGCATTCCCTTTAGGCCAGAAACTTCACCAAGTCTTCGTCTACCGAACTGATACCTCCGATGCCGAATTGCTCCACCAACACTTTCGTGACGTTCGGTGAAAGGAAAGCGGGAAGGGTAGGCCCGAGATGAATCTGTTTCACACCCAGAGAAAGCAACGCCAGCAGTACGATGACCGCCTTCTGCTCGTACCATGCGATGTTGTAGACAATCGGGAGGCGGTTGATGTCGTCGAGTCCGAACGCCTCTTTCAGCTTCAGGGCGATGACAGCAAGCGAATAGCTGTCGTTGCACTGTCCGGCGTCGAGCACGCGGGGGATGCCGTTGATGTCGCCCAGCTCGAGCTTGTTGTAGCGATACTTCGCGCACCCTGCCGTCAGGATTACCGTGTCTGCGGGCAACCTGCGGGCAAACTCGGTGTAGTAGTCGCGGCTTTTCATCCGTCCGTCGCAACCCGCCATCACGAAGAACTTACGTATCGCCCCGCTTTTCACCGCTTCCACCACCTTATCCGCCAGCGCCGTCACCTGTGCATGGGCAAAGCCTCCCGTAATCGTCCCGCTTTCGATGGCGACAGGGGGCAGGCATCGTTTGGCATGGGCGATGATGGCGGAGAAATCTTTCGGTTGCCCGTCTTTCCGTTCGGGGATGTAGAACGCACCGTCGAGCCCGCATGCGCCCGTCACGTAGATGCGGTCTTTGTATGAGGCGTTGGAGCGGGGAGGAACGATGCAGTTGCTCGTAAACAGGATGGGACCGTTGAAACTCTCGAACTCCTCTTTCTGCTTCCACCACGCATTGCCGTAATTGCCCGCCAGATGTTTGTGCTTTTTCAACTGCGGGTAGTAGTGCGCAGGCAGCATCTCGCTGTGCGTGTACACGTCCACTCCCGTGCCTTCCGTCTGCTGAAGCAGCTCTTCGAGGTCTTTCAGGTCGTGCCCGCTGATGAGGATACCCGGATTGTTGCGCACTCCGATGTTCACTTCCGAAATCTCCGGGTTGCCGTATGCGCCCGTGTTGGCGGCGTCGAGCATAGCCATCGCTGTCACGCCGTGCCTTCCCGTTTCCAGCGTCAGCCCGATGAGTTCCTCCACGCCGATGTCCGTGCGTGTGAGCTGCACCAGCGCATGCTGCATGAAAGCGAAAATCTCCGCCGACTTGTGTCCCAGATTGCCGGCGTGTTCGGCATAGGCCGCCATTCCCTTCAGTCCGTAGTGCACCAGCTCCTTCAGCGAGCGGATGTCTTCGTCGGCGGTGCGTAGCACGCCCACCGTCGCCGCTTTCTCTGCAAATTCTTCCTCCGTTCCGTCCCATAGACATTCGTCGGGAGCGTTGTCCACCGCAACTCTCTTGCCCAACTCCCTTTTCAGTTGCAACCCCGTCTTTATCTTTTCGGTGATATTCTCACGGCTGAAATTGGCATTCGTTATGGTGACGAATAGTGAGTCGTATATAAATTTGTCGGCCTCTTCGCAAGGTGTTCCCGCTTCGCTCAGACGTTCGTTGTAGACTGCGATTCCGCGCACTACGAAGAGCAAAAGGTCTTGCAGGTTCGATACTTCGGATGTTTTGCCGCATACCCCTTTCAGGATGCAGCCTGTGCCCATGGCGGTTTCTTGACATTGATAACAGAACATACTCATAATTTCTACGTTTTAGTTGGTTTCTTCATTATGAGTGCAAAGATAGGGGAGAAGTGCCGGGCGGTTTTGTAACCAATGTTACAACGGCTCGTTTTTTCGGTTCGCTTCCGATCGGGAGGGGAAAGGGGATGCAGGTGGCAGCTTTGCCGTAGCAGTTGGATGGGGCGTCTGCCTGCAAGGTGCTCACCGGCTTGCGTGCGCCGTTCTCCGTCTGTTACCGTATCAGTTGCGTGAGGGCATCTGTCCGCAGGATGGTCACCAGCTTGCGGTCGACCGCTATCAGGCCGTCTTCCTGCATGCGTGCCAGTTCGCGTGCTAGCGAGGGGCGAGATACGCCAAAGTAGTCGCTCAGCGCCTGTTGCGAGCGGTCGAGCCTGACGCGGGACTGCCCCTGCTGCCTGTGCAATCGCAGCAGATACGAGGCGATCTTCTGCCGGATGGTTTTGAACGACATGAAGAACAGCTTGTCCGATAGCGTGCGGGCGTAATTGGCGGAAAGATTCATGTAATTTTCCAGAAAGCGTTCGTTCCGGCGAAACAGTTCCAATACGCCCGATTTCGGTATTTCGATCGTTTCCGTCGGCTCATTGGCAGTCACCTCCACCGGATAGCGGTTTTCATCGCCGAAGAGGAATAACGGGGCCAAAGCCCGCGGAGCGGCGATGTCCTCCACCTTCACGAGCCGTCCCGAATAGTCGATCATCTCGCCCCGCACGCTCCCTTTGGCGAGAATCACGAGGCGGTTGCACACATCGCCCTGCCTTGCCAGAACTTCTCCTTTCCTGTATGAGCGCATGCGGAAGTTGACCTCTGCCAGAGCCGACGAGAGTGTTTCGGGCGCAATGCCCCTGAACAGCGGATTGTCTATGAGTGTCGAATACATATCGGATACGGTTTGGTTTTCATTTAAAGTTCATTCTGAACCGGGTTTCCTTGCCCGGCAGCAGCACGAGGTTGCCGCCCGAAAGCCGCATGATCCGGCGCGAAACGCTCAGCCCCACGCCGCTTCCCCCTTCCTTGGTGGTGAAGAACGGGATGAAGATGTGCTCCGCCGCTTCGGGAGGAATGGCGGGCCCGTTGTTGCCTACCTCTATCCATACTTCCTCCTTGTCGTTGCACGAGGCTTTGATGTCTATCCGTCCGTCTGCCCGGTCGCCGATGGCCTGAATGGCGTTCTTCAGTATGTTCACGACCACCTGCGACACCAAGTTCTCGTCGGCATACAGAATCAGCTCTTCGGGGCATATCTCCGTTTCGAAACGGATGTGCCCGCACGGATACTGATGGCGGGCGAGGGCGATCATTCGTTCGATGAACGGCTTGACGTCGAACAACACCGGTTCGGGCGGAGGGATGCGCGTGAGGCGGCGGTAAGAATCGGTGAAGGCGAGCAACCCCTTGCCCGTGGCGCTGATGGCCTGCAAGCCCCGGATTGTTTCGGCGTCTTTGCCTTCCGGAGCCGACAGAAGCGTATCGCTGATGGAGGTGAGGGGAGTGATTGAGTTCATGATTTCGTGCGTCAGCACCCTTGTCAGCCGTATCCACGATTCCGCCTCTTTCTCGTCCAGCTCGGTGTTGATGTCGCTTAGCGCGAGGATGCGCAAGTGCTCTCCCCGTACCGTTATGTCCGACACGCGGATCACCAGATTCACCGTTCCCCGCTCGTTGTGGAGCGTCGCCTGCATACGGTCGCCCGCCCGGCACGCCTCCAACTGTTCCGCCAGCAGGCTGTCTGTGTTGCGCAACTGCCTGACGTGCGTGAACACCGTCAGTCCCAGCAGCCGCATCGCCTCCCTGTTCTTCCGGTACACAGCCCCGTTGTCGTTGAGCACCAGCACCCCCGTATCCACGAAGTCGAGTATCAGTTCGTAATACTTCTCCTGTTCCGCCGTTTCCGTCTTCACGCGGTACAGTATCTGCGCCACACGGTTCAACGCCTCGTGTACGGCGCGGCTTTCTCCCGTGCCCGATGTTTCGTCGAACCGGAAGCTGTTGTCGTTGTTCTCCAGCGCGTCGAGCATGAAGAGCACCTCGCGCGTATGCCTGCGGTACATGCGTATCTGCCATGCCATGCTCAGCGCCAGCAGGACGGCGAGGAGGGCCGCCCCCGCGTATTCGCCCCCGAAGGCTGCCGCCGCCGTTGCGAAGCAGAGGCCGACGGTGAGCAGTATGCCTACGAGGCAGTGCCCCGACATTTTTCGGAATAGTGCGTTCATAGCCCGAATTTTTTCATTTTGTTGTATAACGTCTGCCGCGTGATGCCCAGTTGCGCCGCCACTGCCGAGAGGTTGCCGTTGCAGGTTCCTATGGCTTTGCGTATCATCCGCCTTTCCATCTCTTCGAGTGTGGAAGCCGCCTTCTCCGGTTGTTCCGCCGGGCGGGCGGAGAGCCGGAACAGCTCGGCGGGAATCTGCGTTCCGTCGCTGATGATCACCGCCTTTTCGATGGCGTGCTCCAGTTCGCGGATGTTACCGTGCCACGGGTATGCCTCCAGCTTCTCTTCGGCATCGCGGGTGAACTCCACCGGCTCTTTGCCGTACTGCTTGCAGAACCTTGCCGCGAACAGCCGGGCGAGCGGCACGATGTCCTCTTTCCTGCGGCGCAGGGGAGGCAGTTCCACGTGAATGGTGTTGATGCGGTAGAGCAAGTCCTCCCTGAACTCTTTCCTGTCCACCATCTCCTGCAAGTTGCGGTTGGTGGCGCATATCAACCGTATGTCCACCGGCACGGGCGTGTTGCTTCCCACCCTCACCACGCTTCTGCGCTGAATGGCGGTCAGCAGTTTGGCTTGCAGGTGGCACGGCAGGTTGCCTATCTCGTCCAGAAACAACGTGCTCTTGTCCGCCGTTTCGAACTTTCCCGCACGGTCGGCGTAAGCGTCGGTGAACGCACCTTTCACGTGCCCGAACAGTTCGCTTTCGAACAGCGGTTCGGCAATCGCCCCCATATCCACCGCCACCATTTCCCTTTCCCTGCGTCCCGACAGCAGGTGTATCTCGCGCGCCAGCACCTCTTTTCCCGTTCCGTTCTCGCCCGTAATCAGCACATTGGCATCGGTTGCCGCCACCTTGCCGATGAGCGCGCGCAGCTGCTTCATCTCTTCGCTCTCTCCCCAGTACATTCCCGGCGTTGCGGCGGCATGCGCCATGTTTTTCTTTTTCCCCTTCCGGGTACGGGCAGATGTCACGGCGTCTTCCAGCGTTTTCACCAGCTTGGCGTTCTCCCACGGCTTTACGATGAAGTCCGCCGCTCCTTCCTTGATTCCCCTCACGGCGAGGTCGATGTCCGCGTATGCCGTGAACAGCACCACCGGAAGCTCCGGCTGCTGTTTCTTCACCTCGCGCAGCCAGAAAAGCCCCTCGTTGCCCGTGTTGATTCCTGTGGAGAAATTCATGTCGAGCAGCAATACGTCGGGCTTCTCCTCGCGTATGGTCGCCGTGAGCGAAGCGGGCGAAGAGAGAAGTACGATTTTGCGGAATCGGTCTTTCAGAAGCATTTGCAGTGCGGTCAGCACGCCTTTGTTGTCGTCTACTACGACGATGGTTCCGGGTCGGGTCATGTCAGGTAAAAATATGGATTAGGCACAAAAGTACGAAAATATTTCATAGCCACTGGAATTTCAGTCCGAAAGAGAGGCTCAGGTAGTCGCGCGGACGGAGGTAACTGTTGGTCGCGGCGCTCACCAGATAGAGGTCGCAGGTGCTGATCTCGTAGAAGAAAGTGACCGATTTCGCCATAAACCTCCACTGCGGGTCGATGTCGTATGTCAGCCGCTGCCCGACGAAGATGTGGAAGCGGATTTTGCTCGAGAAGCCGTAGTAGCCTTTCGGATAGCGTTCGGGTTCTCTCACCCAGAATTCGTGTCCGAACACCGTGTTCATGTAAAGCCCGCACGCCAGCGGCTCGACGGAGAATCTTTCCCCCAGCCCCACGCTCCACGGCATATAGTTTTGCTTGAGCGTCATGGTCAGTTTGGCTCTTTTCGACGAATGCTTGGGGATGAAGCCCAGCAGCAGGTCGGTCTCCCACTGGCTCCGTTTGCCATAGTCCCATCCCATGCCGTAGGAGAGCAGCCCCATGTTTCCCGCGAACTGCACTTTGGAGTGCGTCGGTATGAGCTGTTGCCATTTCCGGCGGAAGCGGTGCACGCGGCGGTCGTATCGGTTCTGCGGTTCGGGGTTCGGCATCACCGTGTCGGCAATGCAGGGGGAGCTTCCGGAGGCGTTTTCTGCGGTGGGCGCCTGATTCGGATTTATCGTGTCGGAATCGAAGACGGCGCTGTCGCAGGTGCTCTCTGCGATGGGCGCCTGACTTGGCTTTATCGTGTCGGAATCGAAGACGGCGCTGTCGCAGGTGCTCTCTGCGGTGGGAGTCTGACTCGGCTTTATCGTGCCGGCAATGTAGGGGGAGCTTCCGGAGGCGTTTTCTGCGGTGGGCGCCTGATTCGGATTTATCGTGTCGGAATCGAAGACGGCGCTGTCGCAGGTGCTCTCTGCGATGGGCGCCTGACTTGGCTTTATCGTGTCGGAATCGAAGACGGCGCTGTCGCAGGTGCTCTCTGCGGTGGGAGTCTGACTCGGCTTTATCGTGCCGGCAGTGCAGGGGGAGCTTTCGGAGGCGTTTTCTGCGATGGGCGCCTGACTTGGCTTTATCGTGCCGACAGAGCGGGCATTCTCGGCGGGAACGGGCTGCGCGGGAAGGTTGCGGCAGCAGGTAGAAAATAACAGCAGGGCGATGCCGCACAGGCGGAGCGTATTGTCAGAACTTAACCAATTCATACTCGTATGTTTCGGGGGTGATGGTAAAAACAAGGTAACTGCGGTTTTTCATGCAGTCGCTCACGATGTAGTGCACTCCGTCGTCGAACGGAACCTTGTCGCTGAAGCTGTGGTTGTGGGCGGCCGTGCAGAATTGCAGGCCGGGATATTGTGTGACGTAGTATTGAAACACCTTCGCCACGTTGTTGTTGAACACGTCCGAGTAGGGGTGCACGTGCATGCTTACCACCGTCTTTTCGAACTCCCCCTTCCGGTTCGTCCATTCCTTCTCCATGAAGTCGAAGTCGGGTATCGGCTCCGAATAGTCGTATTCCAGCGCGTTGGTGTTCAGGCATACGAACTTCACGTTTCCGGCGATGAAAGCGAAATTCGTGGGGCCGAATATCCGGCGGTACGCCTCTTCGCCCGTGCCCAGACAGTCGTGGTTGCCGATCAGGACAACGTAGGGCACTTTCAGTCCGTTCATGATGTCGCGTTGCCACAGAAATTCCTTCGTCAGCCCGAAGTCGCTTATGTCTCCCCCGTGTATTACGAAGTCGATGTCGTCTCTCTTGTTTATCTCTTTCACGAATTTCTCCGTCTCGTCATACCACCGCTGCGAATCGCCCATGGCGACGAATCGTATGGTTTTCTTGCCCTTGCACGCAGCTTCTATCCGTGCGGCGTTGCGGGCGTTCACGTCTCTTTCGCCGGTGATGCGGACGTCGTAGGGGTGATAGTCTATCAGGTCGCATCCCGCAAGCAGGATGCAGCAGAGGAGTACGAGCAGGACTCTTCGCCCGGTAGTCGGCTGTGTGTCGGGGTAGCGGAGAGGTGTGCGCCGTATTCTTCGTCCGGTTGCCGGCTGTGTGCCGGGGTAGCGGAAGAGTGTGTGCTGTGTTCTTTGCCCGGCTGTGGGCTGTGTGTCGGGGTAGTGGAGAAGTGTGTGCAGGGTTCTTTGTCCGGTTGCCGGCTGTATGTCGGCGCGGCGGAAAAGTGTGTGCAGAGGTTTTTTCATAGTCGGTTTCAGTAGTGATTTTCTATGTGCAAATATACGTTTTTTTACGGGCGATGTCAATCTTTTTACCTATTTTTTTTCACCCGTTCGGCATATTTTTTCTCCGGTTTGGCGTGGAGCGAAAATAAGTGAAAATACGAAAATCGATCAGAATATATTTTTAATAAAATATATTATTATTATTTCTTTATATTATTAAGTGTTCCAGAAAGCGTTTCACCCTAAATTACGAAACTCTCGTAATGGTCAGTCATGCAGATGATTACGAGCGCGAAAAAGCGTTCCGTTTGGCGTTCCACTTTTGAGCCTGTTTTCGGGGAGGGCGACGGACTGTTTTCCGGGCTGCGGGAAAGTCCGTTTTTCGGAAAAACAGAATCTCTCTCTTTCGTGATTGGCGACTCCGTTTTCTTCCGACGGAGCCTTTGTTTGCCCCGGTTTCGTTTTTTGCTTGCCCGGCGGGGCTTTCCCGGCAGTTGTATGGAAACGCTGTCTGGTTTATTTCAAATCGCCCTGCTTGGGTTCGAATCGGCTTGTTTTTCCGATTCCCTCCGTTGACACTCTGCCCGGCGATGCAGCTTTGCGGGAGCACGGCCCGCCTGTATGAATTTTAGACGCCGGTGATAGACAAGATATAAAATTTGCAATACATTGATATTATGTATTTTGTAAGCATTATAAAAAGGTGATTTTATAATTCAGTACCATTTTAGCATCACTATTTAGCCTTTGTGATAATTACATTAAAATCCCGACTTATGCTCCGTCGAATATTGAATTATTTTGTGAAGATATAGCCATTCAACCTGTTTTTCATGTTTTTTGAGCATTATATTACAGATTATTTGGCTATTCCAAACAATTTTACTACCTTTGCATCATTAGAACCTGCCAAGCCTCTTCACAATGCTCAAATCGGCGGGTCGTTTTTTTTTATTATACATACTATGAAAACAAGTTTCGCCAAACCATATTCTTCTCCGAAACAAATTGTTCAAATACTAAAATCAAGAGGAATGCTCATAAAAGATGAGCATAAGGTAGAAAAATATCTGATGAATATCGGTTATCATCGTCTTTCAGCATACATCTATCCTTTTTATAAAACTCCCAAAAGGGATTTGCTGCTAAAAGAGGGAACTACTTTTGAACAAGTCTTGACGCTCTATCGCTTTGACAAGAAATTACGTATTCTACTTTTCAACGAAATAGAGAAAATAGAAGTAGCCATTCGCAGCGTATTAGCAAATATCGGATGCCAGGAACTGAATGACAGGTATTGGATAACGAAACCGGAATGTTTTGCCAATCAGGAAAAGTTCAACCAGACTTTGACAATCATAGAAAAGGAATTGGCATCAAGCAAAGAAGACTACATTGAAGATTTTAGGCGTAACTATATCGAAAGTTATCCTCCTGCATGGATGATAACGGAAGTTTTGTCTTTCGGTAACTTGAACTACATCTATTCCAATATAGCCAGCAACCAACTGATGAAGCGCATTGCCGATTATTTCGGTCTGAAACCACAGGTTTTTATCTCGTGGCTGACGGTGCTTGCCAACCTCCGCAATATGTGTTGTCACCATGCGAGAGTATGGAACAGGGATTTTATGTTGAATCCTGCCGAACCCAAAAAGACTAAAAATGCATGGATTGATACCTCAAAAGTTGATAAAAAACGGATTTACTATCGCTTGTGCATAATCCGATATTTCCTCTTTTCGGTTTCTCCCAATAATAACTTCAACGAAAAACTTTCGGGATTATTGGCGGATTTTCTTTCAGTAGATATAGCTGCAATGGGATTTACCCACGATTGGAAAAATGAGGAAGCATGGAAATAAAGTTTATGGGTTTAAGTAAATACTATTTTCAAGTAGCTGATTTCTTATATTTCATAGAGGAACTTGAACAAGAACATTTCATCAAGATACAAACATTATCATTTGAGGTCAAGACTGACAAATGCGGAACATAAGGTGTATATTGATTTGGTGAACTATTTAGAGAAATATGTGAATAAAATTACTTATCCACTTCCTTTACTTGAAGATTTTGTTGCAAATGATTATAAATCAATAGAACAAAAACGTTTTGACAAACAAATAGAAGAAAATGAACGACATCATAAAGGTTTCATCTGTGTCGATACCGTTTTCTTTGATTGGAACCTCTGTTTTTTCCGTTGTAAGTCTCCTGCAAAAGAAGGCCCGGCGATGCAGCTTTGCGGGCACACGGCTTGCCTGTATGAATTTTAGACGCCGGTGTATGATTATTAGACAGTGGGGCAGAGCAGCAACCGGATGTTTATACTGGTTATCAATGCCTTATGTGTTTTGGCACGCTTTCTGCTTTATAGAAAGCGGCTGTTTATGCCCGAAAAAAATGAGACAAACCATGAAACAGATTTACTATGTCATTCAGACTTTGCTGCGCGGACGAGGCTCGAACGTCATCAAGACGGTTTCACTCACGCTGGGGCTTTTTGTCGGTATCCTGCTGTTTGCCCGCGTGGCGTTCGAACTGAGCTATTACAATTTCCTGCGCCGCCCCGCCGAGCTTTATGTGGCGTACCTGAGCGGATTTGAAGAGATGAGTGAGGGGAAAGGCGCTCCCTACACGTTCGGCCCTTTCTCTGCGGCTGTGCGCGAGAATTTTCCCGAAGAGGTGGAAGACGCCACGATACTGAGGGAGAAGGGGGAATCGGTATATTACTGCGGCGACACGCGCCTGTCGGAACGAACGGTGTATGCCGACGAACATTTGTTCCCGACGCTGGGAATCGGCGTGCTGGCGGGCAAACCGGGAGAACTCTCGGATCCGAACGCGATTTTCGTTTCGCGCGCGCTGGCGTCGAAAGTGGCGGGTTCGGGCAATCCGGCGGATGCTGTGGGCAAAGTGCTGTATGCCGACCGCAAAACGCCGTTCAACATACGGGGTGTCTTCGAGGATATGGGCGATAATACCGACATAGCCTTCGATGCGGTTATTCCCATGGCTGTGCTGTGGAACGCCGGACGCGGGGGATGGGGCTACGACATAAGCTACCGTTCGATTGTCCGTTTCCGTAACCCCTCTTCGGGGGTGAAGGCGGTAGAGGGGCGGTTGCCCGATATGCTCAAGAGGTATATCCCCGATTTCGGCAAGAAGACCGGGAGAAACATAACCTTCGCGTTTCATCCCTTGGAGCGGATGCACTTCGACAATTCCGCCGTGCGCACCATGATCGTGGTGATGTCTGTGCTGGCTTTCGGCATTTTGCTCGTGGCGGCGTTCAACTACGTGCTCATATCGGTCTCCTCGCTGGCAAAGCGGGCCAAAGCCATCGGAGTGCACAAATGCAGCGGAGCTACCGACGGCGATGTGCTCAGGATGTTTCTGATGGAGGCGTTTCTCATTCTGCTCGTCTCGTTGGGGCTTGTCGCGCTGCTGATGTGGCAGTTTCGCGACTTCATCGAAGACATGGCTTCCGCCCGCCTGAGCTCGCTCTTTACGTGGCAGACGGTATGGGCGCCCGCTCTGGCGGTGGGGCTGGTTTTCGCCTTGGCAGGCGTGCTTCCCGCGCTACTGTTTGCCTCCGTCCCTGTGACGCAGGTCTTCAAGCGGTATTCCGAACGGAAAACTTCGTGGAAGCGTCCGCTGCTTTTCATTCAGTTTGCGGGGATGGCGTTCGTTTCGGGCTTTCTGGTGTTCGTGCTCTGGCAGTACCGCATGGTGATGACGAAAGACGTGGGCTACAACCCCGACAGGGTGGTGACGTGCTGGTTCAAGTTCGGAGGCGGGCACGACAATGCCGCAGCCTTTTTCCGCAACCTGCCCATGGTAGAGAGCTACGGGGCCGCCAACCAGCTGATTTGTTCGGGGTATAGCGGCGATACGTTCGACGCGGGCGACAACCGCAAGGTGGATACGCGCATCGAATGGGTGGATCCCGGTTTCGTGTCCATGATGGGAATCAGGCTGCTGAAAGGAAGAGACGTCGCCGCCGAAGGCGAAATACTGGTGAGTGAGGAGTTCGTGAGGCAGGCAGGCTGGACAGGTGACCCCATAGGCCGGCAAGTGTCTTATTACGACGGCAGTAAAATGACGGTGGCGGGCGTAGTGCCCGATTACTCCATCCGCAGCGCGTACGAGTCGCAGCTGCCCATCATGCTGATAGCCGCGCGAGGGTCGATGCATCATTATCTGAGGCTGAAAGAGCCTTTTGACGAGAACCTGCGCAAGCTCAACGAAGTGATGAAAGAGGCGTTTCCCGCCGATGATGCGGTGTTCGTTTCTCTGCGCGGGAGGCTCGACAGGCAATACTCCGGCATCGCCCGTTTCCGCAACGCCGTATGGCTGGCGTCGGTGTCTATCCTGCTGATTGCCTTGATGGGGTTGTTGGGCTATGTGAATGACGAAATACGGCTGCGAAGCAAGGAGATTGCCATCCGCAAGGTGAACGGGGCGCAAGCGTCGGAAGTGCTGGCGATGCTTGCGAAAGAGGTGTGGCGAGTGGCCGTTCCCGCGCTTTGCATCGGGATTGCCGCCTCTTGGGCGGTAGGAGCGAAGTGGCTGGAGCAATTCAACGAGTATGCCTATCCCGATGTCCGGGCATTGGTGTATGTGGCGTTGGGGATATGGGCGGCGATTACCGGATGTGTGCTGATAAGGGCGGGGCGCATCGCTTCGGACGATCCGGTAAGAAGCATTCGGATGGAGTAATCGTGTTTATGATAATAAATTGATAATTAATATATTAAAAACAAAATAGTAAAGCTATGATTAAACTTGAAAACATCAGCAAGGTTTTCCGTACTTCGGAAGTGGAGACGGTGGCGTTGAACCGGGTGAACCTCGAAGTGAACGAAGGAGAATTCGTGGCGGTGATGGGACCGTCGGGCTGCGGAAAATCTACGTTGCTCAATATCCTCGGACTGCTCGACAGTCCGACCGAAGGGTCTTACCGCCTCATAGGCGAGGAAGTGGCGGGGCTGAAAGAGAAGCAGCGCACACGGGTGCGGAAGGGGAAGCTGGGATTTGTGTTCCAGAGCTTCAACCTCATAGACGAGCTCAACGTTTACGAAAACGTGGAACTGCCCCTGACGTACCTCGACATCAAGGCGTCCGAACGCAGGGAGATGGTGGAGGCAATGCTGAGAAGAATGAATATCGGCCACCGCGCCAAGCACTTCCCGCAGCAGCTTTCGGGCGGGCAGCAGCAACGTGTGGCGATAGCCCGTGCCGTTGTAGCCGCTCCGAAGCTGATTCTTGCCGACGAGCCTACGGGCAACCTCGATTCTAAAAACGGGGCGGAGGTGATGAACCTGCTCACCGAGCTGAACAAGGAGGGGACGACCATCGTGATGGTGACGCACTCGCAGCACGACGCGTCGTTCGCGCATCGCACGGTGCATCTTTTCGACGGAAGCATTATGGCGAATATCACTGCATAAAGGGGAGGGACGGATGAAGCACATATACTATGCGTTGCGGGTACTTCCGCGCGAAATGGGGGCGAACGTCACCAAAGTGATTTCGCTTTCGCTGGGACTCATCGTCGGCATCTTGCTTTTCTCGCAGATCGCTTTCGAACTGAGCTACGAGAGGGGTTACCCGGATGCGGAACGCCTCGCGCTCGTGGGATGCAGAACGACCAACCTCAGCACGGGGGAGGTGGTAAGACACGGAGACAGTGGTATGGACTACACGGTTTTCGCTCCTATAGCGGCGGCTCTGGCGCAAGACCTCCCGGAGCTGGTGGAGCATGCTTCCTGCGTGTGCACCATTCAGGAAAGGAACGTGTATTATGAAGACAGGCTTTTGAAAGATGCCGGTTATATCTTTGCGGATACTTGCTTTTTCCGCACGATGGGCATACCGGTGCTGAAAGGGAACGAGAAAGACCTCATCATGCCGGGCAGCGTTTTTGTCTCGGAGCGTTTCGCCCGGGAGGTATTCGGAGACGCCGACCCTGTGGGGAAAACGCTCTCTATGGGAAGAAAGATCGAGCTGACCGTGCGCGGAGTGTATAAAGACGTGCCGGAAAACACGATTCTTACCCACGATTTTGTCGTGAGCGTTCACCGGGACGGCGGGTATATGTATGGAAACGGCTGGAAGGGAAACGATGTATTTAACGCTTTTCTGAGGCTGCGTAGCGCTTCCGACATCGATCGGCTGAATGCGCGCATCCAGAGCGCGATAGAAAGATATACGCCGGGACAGTACGCCGACTGGAAGATGGATTTCGGCGTCACTCCCATCGTGAAGCTCCATCTGGAGGATGCTTCCGTGCGGAAACGTCTTTTCATCTACGGTTTCCTCGGATTCTCCATCTTCTTTACCGCCATCATGAACTACATTCTCATATCCGTATCCGCCCTGAGCCGCAGGGCGAAGAGCGTGGGCGTGTACAAGTGCAGCGGAGCCGGATCGGCGGACATCTTCGGCATGTTTCTTGCGGAGACGGGCGTTCTGGTACTGGTGTCCGTACTGCTGAGCTTCCTGTGCATCTACAATGCCCGGACGCTTATTGAAGACCTGCTGTCGGTGAAGCTTTCTTCGCTGTTCACGTGGGAGACGATGTGGGTTCCCGCGCTTGTCGTCGTGACTCTTTTCGTGCTGGCGGGGTGTGTGCCGGGGCATTTGTTTTCGCGCATTCCGGTCACGCAGGTGTTCCGTCGCCATACTGACGGGAAAAAAGGATGGAAGCGGTCGCTGCTGTTCGTGCAGTTTATGGGCGCTTCGTTCGTCATGGGGCTGCTTCTTGTGGCTATTTCGCAATACCGACACCTGATGAGCCGCGACATGGGAATCGACGTGCCGGGGCTGATGGAAGCCGGCAACAACATACCGGAAGAGATGGCGGAGAACGTGAAAGAGGCTCTCGCCCGCCAGCCGATGGCAGAGGGGGTGACCGTATCCACGCACAGCGTGCTGGGACAGTATTGGACGCGGGGACTGATGAGCAACGACGGAAGGCGGCTCGCTACGCTCAACTTCAACTATTGTCGGTTCAACTATCCGGAGGTGATGGGTATCGGGATCGTGGAGGGAACCTCTTTCCGGAAGGAGGAAGACATCTTGGTGAATGAAGAGTTGGTGCGCCTCATGAGGTGGACCGACGGGGCTGTGGGCAAGAAGTTGAACGGTTTGAACGGGACGATAACGGGCGTGTTCCGCGACATCCGTAACGAGAGCTTCT
This sequence comes from Bacteroides pyogenes, assembly GCF_014196225.1. Classification (GTDB taxonomy): domain Bacteria; phylum Bacteroidota; class Bacteroidia; order Bacteroidales; family Bacteroidaceae; genus Bacteroides; species Bacteroides pyogenes_A. Next base: position 50,599 of record NZ_JACIDI010000012.1, read on the forward strand.
ACGGCGGCCAGTCGCCGATTGCCCTGATAGCCAGTGAAAAAGCGAGTCTGGTGTTCAATGTCCGGCTGAAAGAGCCTTACGACGAGAACCTGAGGCGGCTGAACCGGTATATGGAAGAAACTTATCCGCTTGCGGGGCTGAATTTTACGTCGGTCGACAGCATGCTGAAAGACATTTATAAGCCTGTCTACCGTTTCCGAAATTCGGTCTGGATCACTTCGGGATTTATTCTGCTCATCATTGTCATGGGGCTTATCGGATATGTGAGCGATGAAACCCGGCGCCGGAGCAAGGAGATCGCCGTGCGGAAAGTGAACGGGGCCGAAGTGGGCGACGTGCTTCGCCTGCTCGTGCGCGACATCCTGTACGTCTCCGTCTTTGCCGTCCTCATCGGCACGGTTGCTTCTTATGTTGTGGGGAAGGCATGGCTCAGCCAGTTTGCGGAGCATATCCGCCTGCATCCGCTCCTGTTTGCCGGAACGGCCCTCTTCATCCTGCTGCTTGCGGTGGTGTGCGTGGTGCTGAAGGCATGGCGCATCGCCCGCGAAAACCCGGTAAACAGCATCAAGGCGGAGTGATTCGCCGCATACCTGTATGATTCTTAACGCTTGGCGGCATCGGTGTATGCCGCAAGGCGTTTTTTATGGAATACCGCCAGACTGACGATGGCCGTGACAAACGCCAGCGCGTCGGACACAGGCATGCTTATCCAGATGCCTTTCAGTCCCCACCATTGCGGGAAGAGGAGCAGACAGGGAAGCAGGTAGAGCAGTTGGCGGGTGAGCGAAAGGAAAATGCTTATCTTGGCTTTGCCGATGCTTTGGAAGAAGTTGCCGATGACGATTTGCGCGCCTACCAGCGGGAACATCATCACGGCGAGGCGCACACCCTCCGCCGCCAGCCCGATAAGCTCCTCGCTGTCGGTGAAAAGGGCAGAAACCGCACGGGGAAAGAGTTCGCAGACAAGGAAGCCGGTGCTGGTGATGGCAACGCCCGAAAAAACTCCCAGACGAAGCGTATGCTTCACCCGGTCTGTTTTCCCCGCCCCGTAGTTGTAGCCGATGATGGGTTGCATGCCCATGGTGAGTCCGAGCACAATCATCACATACAGCGTCAGCAGGCGGTTGATGATGCCGTACGCGCCGATGGCCATATCGCCCCCGTGCGCTTGCAGGCTGTTGTTGATGATGATGACGATGACGCAGGCGCATACGTTGATCAGGAACGGCGACATGCCGATGGAGAAGATGTTGGAAACGATGCGCCGTTTCATCCTCCATACCCTCCCTTCGAAGTGCACCGTACTCTCTTTGTCGAGGAAATGACTCACCACCCATACCATCCCGATGAATTGCGATATGACGGTTGCCGTGGCCGCTCCGCGCATTCCCCATCCGAACCGGAAGATGAAGAGGGGAGCGAGGATGAGGTTGGCGAATACCGTCACCATAGACGTGAGCATCGCCTTCTTCGGGTATCCCGTGGCGCGCATCACGTTGTTCAGCCCGATCATGGTGTAGGACACGGGCGTTCCCAGCAGAATCACCTGCATGAAGCTGCGGGCGTAAGGCAGCGTCTCTCCGCTGGCGCCGAAAAACAGGAGTATGCGATCGAGAAAAACGAACGACACGACGCTGAAGAAAACCGAGTTGGTGATGCAAAGCATCAGGGTGTGCGAGAGGATTTCGGTGGCTCCTTCGTGGTCTTTCTGCCCCAGACGGATGGAGGCGATGGTGGAGCCGCCCGCCGAAACCAGGGTGCAGAAAGCGATGACAAGGTTCATCATGGGGAAGCTCACCGCCAGTCCGGCGATGGCCATGGCGCCTACGCCGTGCCCGATGAAGATGCTGTCGATGATGTTGTACAGCGAAGTGACGGTCATGCCGATGATGGCGGGGATGGAGTACTGCAACAGCAGCTTTCCCACAGGCTCGGAGCCTAATATATGCGGGTCGTTTTTGCTCATTCGCTACAGAGGGTTGGTTGGGTGAAAATAAACGGCATCTTGATTTCGTGTGCCAAAGGTACGAATTATTTGGCTTATTCGAAGATTATTCGGAACTTTGCGTAACGAATACGGAAAGTTTAAACTCAACAGAGACAAGCGAGGTTTATATGGCGAATGGAAAAGAGAAAAATCCGGGAAATGGTTCGCCGGAGTTCGGGAATAAGAAGGGGTATACGGCGGATAGGTCGGATAGAGCGGATAGGTCGGATACGGCAGATAGGTCGGATAGAGCAGATAGAACAGATAGGTCCGATAGAGCGGGGAAAGTAGTGGTCTTGTTCGATTTCGACGGAGTGATTATGGATACGGAACCTCAGTACACGGTTTTCTGGAACCGGCAGGGAAAGTTGCATCTGGGTGAAGAAGATTTCGGACCCCGTATCAAAGGACAGACTTTGACGCAGATTTATCACAACTATTTTATGGGAGCGGAAGAGGTGCAGAAGCAGATTATGGCTGCGCTGAACGCATTCGAAGAGCAAATGTCGTACGTTTACGTTCCCGGCGCGGCGCGGTTTATGAAAGAACTCCGCAAGCGGGGAGTGAAGACGGGCATCGTGACCAGCTCGAACGAAGTGAAGATGCAGCGTGTGTATAAGGTGCATCCCGAATTGAAAGGGATGGTCGACTGTATCCTCACCGGGGAGATGTTTCCCCGTTCCAAACCGGCTCCCGATTGTTTTTTGCTGGGTATGAAGCAGTTTGGAGCGACTCCCGGGCAGACTTACGTGTTCGAGGATTCTTTCCACGGGATTCAGGCGGGAATATCTTCCGGAGCTACCGTCATCGGGCTGGCCACCACAAATCCGCGCGAAGCCATAGCCGGAAAGACGCATGATGTGATAGACGACTTCACCGAGATGACGTACGAGCGGATGACAGCGGTATGCCGGGAGCTTTCTTGCGGGGCGTAGCGGAAAGGATTTTCCTTTTTTCCTTGTCCGTTATGAATTAAATGTTATAACTTTGCATCCGATTTTTGAAAACTTCAACATTATTTTAATTCTTAAATTTTGGAAAATATGGCCGGTTATATAGCTGATGATACACGGAAAGTAACTACTCATCGCCTGATAGAAATGAAACAGAGAGGCGAAAAAATATCGATGCTTACTGCATACGATTACACGATGGCGCAGATTGTGGACGGCGCGGGAATGGATGTTATTCTGGTAGGCGACTCGGCCTCTAACGTAATGGCGGGGAATGTGACGACACTGCCCATCACGCTCGATCAGATGATCTATCACGGCAAATCGGTGGTGCGCGGAGTGAAGCGCGCGATGGTAGTGGTCGACATGCCTTTCGGTTCGTATCAGGGTAACGAGATGGAAGGACTGGCGTCGGCAATCCGCATCATGAAGGAAAGCCATGCCGATGCGCTGAAGCTCGAAGGCGGCGAGGAAGTGATCGACACGGTGAAGCGTATCCTGAGCGCGGGCATCCCGGTGATGGGACATCTGGGGCTGATGCCGCAGTCGATCAACAAATACGGAACGTATACCGTGCGCGCCAAAGACGAGGCGGAGGCGGAGAAGCTGGTGCGCGACGCTCACTTGCTCGAAGACGCGGGTTGCTTCGCTCTGGTGCTCGAAAAGATTCCGGCGACGCTGGCCGCGAAAGTGGCTTCGGAACTCACGATCCCGGTGATAGGCATCGGAGCCGGAGGAAATGTGGACGGACAGGTGCTGGTGGTTCAGGATATGCTGGGAATGAACAACGGATTCCGTCCGCGCTTTCTGAGGCGGTATGCCGACCTGTATACGGTGATGACGGATGCCGTCAGCCGTTACATCTCGGACGTGAAGAATTGTTATTTTCCCAACGAGAAGGAACAATATTGATATGATATATGGCGGTGAAACTGTGGACGGTTCATTTTATGCGGATAGGTATAGCTAATTTGCTGTTGTTTGCGTCTTTGTACATGCTGTTTCCTGCGATCGCGATCGAAATGGGCGACCGTGCGGGCATCTCTTTGGCGCAAACGGGAGGCATCTTTCTTTGCCTGATGGCGGGAATGTTCCTTATCGGTCCTTTCCACGCTTATCTGGTGGATGCTTATAAGCGCAAGTACGTGTATATGTTCGCTTCAGCCGCAATGGTAGCCGCTACGGCGGGATATGCTTTCGTAACGGATGTCACGGAGCTGATGTTGCTGAGTCTCGGGCACGGGATGGCGTTCGGCATGGCCACCTCGTCGGGTATCACGCTTGCCATCGACGTTACCGGTTCGGCATTGCGCAGCGTCGGCAACATCAGTTTTTCCTGGGTCGTGCGTCTGGGGATGATTATCGGAGTGGTTGCAGGCGTCTGCGTCCACCGGTATTATCCGTTCGAGGATCTGGTGCTCGTTTCGGCTGTTACGGGAGCCGTCGGAATATTGGTTGTGGCGGGGGTGTATGTACCTTTCCGCGCGCCGATCGTCACTAAGACCTGTTCTTTCGACCGCTTCATGCTGCTTCGCGGATGGGTGCTCGCCGTCAATCTCGTTCTGATAACGTTTGTCCCCGGATTGCTCGTTTCGCTTGCCCATCCCTTCCTGAACAATATGACGTGGTGGGGCATGGAGGCGTTTGTGCCTTTCTTCGCCCTTACGGGAGCGGGATGTCTGCTTTCCATGCTGTTGAGACGTCTTCCTTTCCTTAGGGAACGGATGTTGCGGCTGATAGTCGGAGGCATCGGCTTGGAGATTCTCGCCGTCTTTCTGCTCGATACGCATGGATGCATTGCCGTTCCTGCCGTTCTTCTGGGGCTGGGACTGGGGTTTGTGATGCCGGAGTTCCTGCTGATGTTCGTCAAGCTGTCTGAGCATTGCCAGCGAGGGACGGCAAACACTACCCACCTGTTGGCAAGCGAAGCGGGTACATTCATCGGGATTGCCGCTTCGTGTCGCATGGATGCGGGAGAGCTGCTGACGGCGGCACGTGTGGCTGCCGTGGCTGCGATGCTGTTTTTCGTGTTCGTTGCCTATCCTTATTTCCGCAGGAAGAAAATCCGGTGATTGCCCCGCCTGCTTGAACGATACGTCTTCGACCGTCGGTTCCGGCGCACGTTTGCCTGCCTGTATGTATGGAGTCTGCTTGAACGATACGGTCTCGACCGTCAGTTCCGGCACATGTTTGCCTGCCCGTATGTATAGAGCCTGCTTGAACAATGAGGTCTTCGACCGTCAGTTCCGGCTTACCTGCTTCACCCCTTTTACGGTTTTCAGTTTTTTGATAAGAGCCTCCAGCCGTCCCGTATCGCCCACCATTACCGTGAGCGTGCCTGAGAACAAACCGTCGTTGGAGTCGATGCCGATGGCGCGGAGGTTGATATCGTTCTCTTTCGAGATGATGGAGGTGATATTGGTCACGATGCCGATATCGTCGTGTCCCACTACCCGCAAGGTGATGGGATATTGCCTGCCTTGCGATTTCCCCGCCCACCGGGCTTTCACGATCCGGTATCCGAAGCGTTCGCGCATTTGCGCCGCGTTGGGGCAATCGGCGCGGTGTATCTTGATGCCTCCGGTCACTGTGACGAAGCCGAACACATCGTCGCCGTAAATGGGGTTGCAGCATTTCGCCAACTTGAATTCCAACCCTTTCAGGTTCTGGTCGATGACGAGCACATCCTCCTTGCCCATGACTTCTTCCTGAGCCATTTGCAGGTTATATCCCTCCGCGCTGCGGTAAGTGATCTCTTCGTGCGGCTCGTTGTCGCGCTTCTGCTGTTCGATGTATTTATCCAGAATGACGTTGGCGTTGAGAGCCCCGTCGGCTATCTGCTGGTAGAACTCCGTGACATTCTTGTACCCCATCCGTTTGATAAGGCGCATCATGGTAGGTTCGTCGTACTCTATCTTCCGGTTCTTGAACTTGCGTTCCAGCGTCTCTTTGGCAAAGTCGTGTTGTCCCGCTGCCATCTCTTTCAGTGCCTGGCGTATCTTGGTGCGCGCTCTGGAGGTGGTTACGATATTCAGCCAATCCTGTTTCGGGGTCTGCGTGTTGGATGTCATGATCTCCACCTGATCGCCGCTGTTCAACTTCTGTTTCAGTTGCACGTTCTTCCCGTTTACTTTCGCGCCTATGCATTTGCTTCCCAGCTTGGTGTGGATATGGAAGGCGAAGTCGAGCACCGTCGCCCCTTTGCCCAGTTTGAACAGATCGCCTTTGGGAGTGAATACGAACACCTCGTCTTCGTACAGATCCATCTTGAACTGATCCATCACTTTCAGCGAGTCGCTGTCCGCATTTTCCAACGCTTCGCGCACCGAAGCCAGCCATTCGTCCAGTCCGCTTTCTCCTTTTATGCCTTTGTAGCGCCAGTGCGCCGCGAGTCCTCTTTCGGCTATCTCGTCCATGCGTCGCGTGCGTATCTGCACTTCCACCCATTTCCCTTCGGGGCCCATCACGGTGATGTGGAGCGACTCGTAACCGTTGCTCTTCGGAATCGAAAGCCAGTCGCGCAGTCGCTTGGGGTTGGGCTGGTACATATCGGTGACGATGGAGTATGCCTGCCAGCACTCCTGCTTCTCCTTCACCGGATCGGGGGCGGAGTCGATAATGATGCGGATGGCGAACAAGTCGTATATCCCTTCGAAAGATGTTTTCTGCTTCTGAATCTTGTTCCAGATGGAGTGGATGGATTTCGTCCGCCCTTTGATGTCGAACTTCAGTCCCGACTCCGTCACCTTCTTTTTGATCGGTTCGATGAATGCCGCAATGTACTTGTCGCGCGAGGATTTTGTCTCGTTGAGCTTCTCCTTGATGACGTAGTAGGTATCGGGCTGCGTGTATTTCAGCGACAAATCCTCCAGTTCCGACTTCAGCTTGTAGAGTCCCAGCTTATGGGCCAGAGGCGCGTAAAGATACGCCGCTTCGTTTGCCACCCTCAGCCGGTCTTCTTTCTCTTCCGCATCTTTAATCCGGCGCATGATGTTCACACGGTCGGCGATCATGATGAGTATCACCCTCATGTCTTCGGCAAAAGAGAGAAGCAGGTTTCTGAAGTTTTCCGATTCGATAGCGGGGCTTTTCGCATACAGCTCGTTGGTTTTCACCAATCCCTTGATGATGCTTGCCACGTCTTCCCCGAACTCGTCGCGCACCTGTTCGATGCTCAGTATGCTCCCCTTTACGATCTCGTGGAGCATGATTCCGGTGAGGCACGATCCTTTCATCCCGATCTCTTCAGACACGATGACGGCAGTCTGCATATCCCTGATTACCGGGTTCATGCCGAAGCTGTTGCGTTGCAGCCTGTTGCATTCCGCTGCTTCGGTAAGATGTTTCTTCAATTGGCGGCTGTCGCGGCCCGAAATACTGTCTCCGGCAGACCGGCGCAACTGCTTATAGAGTGAAAAAAGCTGCTTTTTCTCTTCCGATGTGAAAAAATGATTCATAGTTAATCTTTGTTATCCGACTTATTCGACGTAAAAATAGCTTTTTTTATCGGTTATACGGTAAGAAGTAAATAACATTTTGTATTTTTGGGAATCAATTAATAAACTGAGATATTATGATGACCGCACAAGACAAAGAACAGCTGGCCCGAAAAGGTATTACGGAAACGCAGATTGCCGAGCAATTGGAATGCTTCCGCAAGGGGTTCCCGTTTCTGAAATTAGACTCCGCCGCTTCGGCAGGCAGTGGGGTACTGAGCCCCGCATCCGAAGAGCAGAAAGCGTATCTGAATGCGTGGGACGAATATAAGAGTACGGATAAAAAGGTGATAAAGTTTGTCCCCGCCTCGGGCGCGGCAAGCCGCATGTTCAAAGACCTCTTCGAATTTCTTTCGGCGGAACGCGACGAACCCTCCACTGCGTTCGAGAAGGCGTTTTTCGAAGGGATAAAGAATTTCGCTTTCTACGACGACCTGAACACTGCTTGCGAGCGTATATACGGGAAAGGTATCCCGGAACTGACGGAGGCAGGAGAGTATAAAGCAGTGGTGTCGGCTTTGCTTGATGTTGCCGGGCTGAACTACGGATCTTTGCCCAAAGGCCTTCTGAAGTTCCATAAATATGCCGAGGAGATGCGCACACCGCTGGAGGAACATCTGGTGGAAGGAGCCATGTACGCATGCGGAAAGAGCGGAAAGGTGCATGTGCATTTCACTGTTTCTCCCGAACACAGGGAATTGTTCCGAAAGTTGGTGGAGGAGAAGAGCGACGGGTTTGCGAAACGGTACGAGGTGGACTACGATATTACGTTCTCCGAGCAAAAACCGAGCACCGATACGCTTGCGGTGGATATGGACAACCGCCCGTTCCGCGATAACGGTGAACTGCTTTTCCGCCCGGGAGGGCACGGCGCGCTTATCGAGAACCTCAACGACCTCGACGCCGACATCATCTTTATTAAGAATATAGACAACGTAGTGCCCGACAGGCTGAAAGAGGATACCAATACGTACAAGAAGCTGATAGCCGGTGTGCTGGTGTCGCTCCAGAAGCGGGCGTTCCGTTATCTCGAACTGCTTGAGAGCGGCAGGTACACCCACGAGCAGGTGATGGAAGTCCTCCAATTCCTGCAAAAGGAACTCTGTTGCAAGAATCCCGAAGTGAAACTGCTCGAAGATTCCGAGCTGGTAATCTATCTGAAGAAGAAACTGAACCGCCCGATGCGTGTGTGCGGAATGGTGAAGAACGTCGGTGAGCCGGGCGGGGGCCCCTTCCTTGCATACAACGCCGATGGAACCATTTCGTTGCAAATACTCGAAAGCTCGCAGATAGACATGAACGATCCGGAGAAGAAAGCCATGTTCGAGCGGGGAACACACTTCAACCCCGTCGATTTGGTATGCGCCGTGCGCGATTATAAAGGACGGAAATTCGACCTGACGAAGCATGTGGATAAGTCGACCGGATTTATCTCCCATAAGTCGAAGAGCGGCAAGGAATTGAAAGCTCTTGAGCTTCCCGGACTGTGGAACGGGGCGATGAGCGACTGGAGCACTGTTTTTGTGGAAGTGCCGCTCACCACTTTCAATCCGGTGAAGACTGTGAATGACCTGCTTCGTGAACAACATCAATAGAAGTGTGATTGAATATGCTATTTGTTAGGTTGCGGTGGCAAGCTTTCGTGTGGTGTGCGTTTTTGTTGCTCTTGCCCGAACCGGGCAAGGGGCAGGAACCTCCGCGCGACAGCTTATCCGCTGCTTTTATCCATCAATTGAGGGTTGAAGCCCGCCCCCAGTATGTGTTTCCCACCAATCCTTTCGTAAAAGGCGAGAATGAAAGAAAGAAACCGCTTGAGTGGGGAGGCGGGGCAGACCTGAAATATTCGTTTAAATTTCGTCCCAACACTTTTGCCGACCGGGTGTACGGGGGCGTATATCAGGGCGTGGGAGCGGGATATTGCACACTGGGCAACAGGAAAGAGTTGGGCGACCTTTATACACTCTACCTTTTTCAAGGAGCGCGCATCGCCGCGTTCAGTCCGCGGCTTTCGCTCAATTACGAGTGGAACTTCGGCATATCGGGTGGATGGCAGCCCTATCATCAGGTGGACAATCCGTTTAACGGGGCGGTGGGGTCGCGTTTGAACGCCTATATCAACGCAGGCATCTGGCTCAATTGGGCCGTATCCCGGTGCTTCGACCTGATGCTTGGGGGAGATCTCACTCATTTTTCCAACGGGAACACCAAGTTTCCCAACGCAGGCATCAATCTTGCTGGGCTGAAACTGGGAGTCGCATACAACTTCAACCGCGAAAGACAAGATATTATGAAACCCGCGTACCTGCCTTTCGTTCCTCCTTTCCCGCGCCATTTCAGTTACGACCTGGTGTTGTTCGGTTCGTGGCGGCGAAAGGGCGTCGTTTTCGGCGACAAGCAATACGCCTCTCCCGAAGCCTATCCGGTGGCAGGACTTAATTTGGCCGCGATGTATAACGCGGGTTATAAGTTCCGTTTCGGACTATCGCTCGACGGGGTGTACGACGGAAGCGCGAATGTTTATACCGAAGATGCTATTGTCGCTTACGGTGATGCCCCTTCTCCCCAAGAGTTTTTCAAACCCGGCGTTCATCGCCAGTTGGCTTTGGGAGTGTCGGGACGCACGGAGTATGTCATGCCTTATTTCACCATCGGCGTAGGCATCGGCTCCAACGTGATAGCCAGAGGAGATATGAGAGGGCTTTATCAGGTGTTGGCGCTCAAAGTAAAGATGAGCCGGAACGCTTTCCTGCACATCGGGTATAACCTTCAGGACTTCAAGGCGCCCAACTACCTGATGCTCGGCATGGGATGCCGTTTCCATAACAAGTATCCCCGAATCAGGCATTAGAGGCGAGGCGGGAGGGCAAGGCCGGGAATCCGTTTTTTGTGGAACCCCGTTCGGGCCGGATGAAAACTAAATAACGGATGGTATGAATCATTATGAACATATTTCTGTGGCCGTCAGATACCTGATGGATCACCGGCGGGAGGAGCTTTCTCCTGACGAGCTTGCGCATGCTGCAGGCGTCAGTCCCCTTTACTTCAGGCGGATGCTTGCCGAATGGGCGGGCGTGACTCCGGAGAAGTTTGTGGAATATCTTGTGCCGGAATCGTTGAAGAGAGAGATTCTGCGAACGCACCGACTCATCGAAGCTGCGGAAGCTACAGAGGTTCCCTCCGGTTTGGAGGACTGTTTCCCGACGGTCAGGATAAAGGCGGTTGCTTCGGGACAAGACAAGCCGGGGAACCGAGGTAAGGAGGAAGATTACGTGGTAGACTTTTACAACCTTCCGTTCGAACGCAAATTTGCCGTAAAGCACAAGGAAGAAAAACATCCGGAAGATTGTTGCAACGCCTTCGTAGAAAGCGAATGGGGGAATTGGGATAGGGAAGGAGATTGTGCCGCAAACTTTTACAAGGAGGGGAAGGAGTCGACTGCGGAGCATGGTTCCGCAGATGCAAATGTTTGTGGAAGCTCTCAAGATTGTTGTAAAGCATCGGCTGGGGAGCATGGTCTTTCGGATGCAAATGTTTGCGGAGACTCTCAAGATCGGCATAAAGCATCGGCTGGGGAGCATGGTCTTTCGGATGCAAATGTTTGTGGAGACTCTCAAGATCGGTATAAAGCATCGGCTGCGGAGCATGGCTTTGGGGATGCAAATGTTTGCGGAGATTCCCAAGATCGGCATAAAGCATCGGCCGTAGCGTGTGATTTTGCCGGAACAATAACGAATCCCGTCAGGAAAACTGCTGCAACACTGTTCCCCGTAGAGTATGGCTTTGCCGAAACCCCTTTCGGTTCTTGTTTCATCGCAGCCACTCCGCTCGGAGTCTGCCGGCTTTGTTTCGCAGACGGTGCGAGAGACGAAGTACTTGCCTCTTTCCGTGCCGAATGGCAGGCGGAGCATTACGTTCAGAATGATGAAATGGCTGCCGCAGTGGTGCGGCAAGTCTTCTCCGGCGGCATCGCCCCCTTACGCCTGCACCTGAGGGGTACTCCTTTCCGGATGAAAGTGTGGAAAGCCTTGCTTGAAATACCATCAGGCAGTGTGTTGACTTATAGTGATTTATCTTCGATTATTCGTCATGAAAAGGCCGTCAGGGCGGTTGCTTCCGCCGTGGCGGTAAACCCCGTAGGGCTTATCATTCCCTGTCACCGCGTGATACGGAAGGAAGGAGCGGTGGGCGAGTACCGCTGGAAGAGCGAGCGGAAAGCCTGCATATTGGGGTGGGAAAGAGCTTGGCGCGATAATGCCGAACGGATTGCCGGGCGGTGAGAGCGTACTGAAAATTCTTCAACGGCGCGCAGTATATGGTACGGACGAGGCCTCTGTTTTGTGCAGACAGAGGCTTCGTTTCATGTCGGCTGAGCCTCTTCCGGACTTATCCGAAGGCTGTGTTTCATGCTCTTACATTGACACTTGCACCGTTGAATGTACCGTGCGGAGAATACGGGAATCCGCAAAGCGGCAATAGCGAAAGCTTTCGGCAAATCATTACCGGCTGAGCTGCCGGAGGCTGCGGAAGCTTGTGCGAAACGGGCGAAGCCCGATCTTTTTGCGGGAAAGCCCGAACAAATGAAGTCTTTGTTTTGTTTATGTGTTGAGAATATTTTTGATAAACTAAAAACAACAAAATTTAGTATGAAACGTACATGTTTAATGATGCTGTTCGCAGCTTTGTCGGCAATAGCGTACAGCCAGACTGATGACAAAGGCTATGAAGAAGGAAAATGGGTATTGAAGGGAGTGACAGGAGTGAACCTTTCTCAAACGGCAATGACAAACTGGGCTGCCGGAGGTGAGAACTCCGTTGCCGGAAATGCTTACCTGAACGGCTCGCTGACACACAAGAAAGGAAACTGGCTTTGGGTTACCAATCTTGTTCTCGATTACGGGTTGTCGAAAACCAAATCGCAGGGACTGAGAAAGAATACCGATAAAATAAATCTGTCCACCCAACTGGGATACACCACCGATAATATATGGTTTTATACGATTATGGGCGATTTGAACACTCAATTTGCCAAAGGATACAATTATCCCGACAAAGAGTATTACATCTCGAAATTCTTCGCACCGGCCTACTCTAACATTGCCTTAGGTATAGAGTACCGCCCGAAGAGCAACTACTCCGTTTTCCTCTCGCCCATATCCACCAAGATGACTTTCGTGGAAGATGATTATCTGTCGGGACTGGGAGCTTTCGGCGTCGATCCCGGAAAGCGTTTCAAGATTGAGGCCGGAGCCTATCTGAAGGCAAGAGCGGAAATGGATCTGATGGAAAACGTGAAGATGATTTCCACCGCCGACTTCTTTACTCCGTACAGCAAGAATTTCGGCAATGTGGACGTGAACTGGGATGTGCTGCTCAGCATGAAGGTGAACAAATTCCTTTCGGCAACGATTAATACGACACTGAAGTACGACGACGACGTACCGACGTTTGACGATAACGGACAAAAACGCGGACCGAAAGTACAATTCAAGGAAGTGCTCGGCATCGGTCTGGCATACAATTTCTAATCAGGCAACGGTTAGAGGGTGTCTCAAAACTAAAGAGTGCCCGAAAAAGTTGCGGATTGTAACGGACAATCATCAAATAGCCCTATCAAGCCTCATTTTGAGGTACTGATAGGGCTATTTTTACGGCAACTCATGATAGTGGGGTTTCAGATTGGAGGCTTCATCTTCGTTCTGTTTGAGCTTGGACTTCGAGGTTCATTTCGTCGGTCATCAGTCCTGAAGTTTTATCTTCGTTCTGTTTGGCTTCGACACACTCTTTGAAAATGACGAATGGCTTGAACGTGCAAAATGATCGCGATACGCAAAACGATGTGGCAAGGCGCTGCCGGCCTATCCGGTGAGACGTGTCGTCCTATCCGGTGAGACGTGTCGTCCTATCCGGTGAGACGTGTCGTCCTTATCCGGTGAGACGTGTTGCCATATCCCATGAGACAATCTCGAGCATCATGAATAATTGTGAATAACCGTCGTGAGACTGTGTTGATATATCCCATGAGATGTACCGTCCTATTCGGTGAGACTTGTCGTCATACCTTATAATCTGAAACGGGCGAACGCCGATTCGTGCAAAGGATTAATCCATCCGGCACGGAATCGGCGTTCGCCCACTTGCATTAACTCCGCTTCTTTCTCCTTCTGCGGAAAGCAAAAAAGGGGCCTTACGGCCCTTCCTTGTGTGCGCCTTCCCGTTAGCTGCCGGACATAAGACACTGGCTCAGCATATCTTGCGGCTCTTCCTTGTGCAGGCCTGCCTGCGGGTATGGCTGCCGGATAATTGCAAGGCATAAGCTTCGCGCGTCCCTCTTGTACAGGCTTTCCGATGGGTATGGCCGGGGTACAGGCAAAAAAAAAGGAGTACCGCTGTACTCCAACCTTTGTTAACCTTAAATCTAATACTATGAAAAACACATTGCAAAGATACGGACTTTTCGCTAATCTGCAAGCATATCTGCCGGAAAGATGTATTTTATAACATTGATTAATGCTTCTGTTTTTCGTTTATATTTTTATTAAGAGTTATCTTCTCCGAAAGCCGCACTTTGAAAATATCTGTTAATGGGTGGCTTTGTACCACGAAGTTTCAGTCTTCGTTGTAATGGTGGTGGGGTGGATGCTCGGATCGGATATGGTAATGCCGGAGAAAGTATGAATCTTTTCTGTCCCCGGTGGGTATGGAAGAGACATAGAGTAATAATATTCCGTATGCCGCTTATAGGGAACTGTGCGTTGAAGCTGCCTATTGAGCTGGTCGAGCAAGGCGGGATCTTTGCAGAGTTTGGCGGCATAGTCGCCGCAATCGAAAAATTTCACAGGGTTATATCCGTCCAGCTTTTGCAATGTTCCGAGCAACGTCTCGTCGAACGTAAACCGTTGGTTGATGTCTCTCATGATGGAGGCCAGATCGTCCAACTCCGAACATTTGGTGACACTTATCGTTCCGTAGGGGTATTTATAGTTTGAATAGAAAGAGTAGAACCCTTCTGTAATTCCTCTGTAATTTACATTTCCTAACAGATGCTTCCCTATGATGTCGTACGGCATGCCGTGTTCCATGATTTCACAGGTGGAGCCGATCAGGTGACCGGTGGCCTTTCTTAACTCATAGGCTACTTCGATGGTTGCCATATAACAATCGTCGAACAGTATGTACTCCATTTTCATTCCGGCATCGGCAATCGCATCGGCAAGTGTCTTGATTTCCGTCTGATATTGGCTGGTGGTTCCTCCGAAATAACGTGTCATTGGTCTGTCGGTGTGCTCCCAATGATCTTTGTATGTCTCAATCGTTTGTTTGCCTACCTGTCGGCTGCTGCGTATCGTTTTTTCTTTTGCCGACACAGGCAGCCATCCCATGCCGTGACATCCGATAACCATTCCGTATCGGGGGGCTTCGGCATAACTCCGGACATCTTTCAGAATGGAACTTATTCCGGCCGTAGTGGTGTATTCGGGCGTGGAGGAGAAGCGATATTCTTTCAACACTTTACGGGTGACTCGCTGTCGTTGCTCCGGATAAAAGGGAGATCGGCTGTAAACGAACTCGAAAAGAGTGGCCCGTGTGGGGCTTTCGGCCAGAAACACAAGAACTTTTTCGTTGCTCAATCCCCGCTCCAATATGGCTTTTTCCATGTCATCGATATTTTTATGGAAAGCGTTCAGCAGATTGTTCGACCAAGGCATGTACATGAATACGGTCTGCCTCTCTGTTTCTACGGGATCGGGATCGTCGTTCTTACACGCAATCACACTGAATGATAAGACTAAAAATAAGACGGCTGATTTCAGCCGGTCGCAATATTCCTTTCGTTTCATGAATCTGTTTTTCAGTTTGATGTTTCTTTCCGAAACGGTTTTTCTTACGTTGTTTTTAAAGTATAGGTAAAAAAAAAGGAGTACCGCTGTACTCCAACCTTTGTTAACCTTAAATCTAATACTATGAAAAACACATTGCAAAGATACGGACTTTTTGCTAATCTGCAAGCATATCTGCCGGAAAGATGTGTTTTATAACATTGATTAATATTTTTCTTCTCCAATTCTATTTTTATTAAGGAAATCGGGACGGAGATATTTATCTTTATCGGTGTCTGAGGAATGTATCTGTCATCTGATGGCCGATTGTACTATATACAAAATAAGTCCCGTTTGCGGGAGACAGACATATCAATATGAATTGTTTTTACATGCAGTCGGAACCGGAGAGCCATTCGCCCCTGAATGAAGGCGTTGACTTCTGGATCTCCGATTCGAAGCCGAACCAATATCCGTGTCCTTCCTCGTCGACGGGC
Source organism: Bacteroides pyogenes (assembly GCF_014196225.1). Classification (GTDB taxonomy): domain Bacteria; phylum Bacteroidota; class Bacteroidia; order Bacteroidales; family Bacteroidaceae; genus Bacteroides; species Bacteroides pyogenes_A. The sequence goes on from NZ_JACIDI010000012.1 coordinate 66,349, forward strand.
AGGAAACAGAGGCGGAGGTTTCCGTGATACGAACCGTAAACCGTATTCCACTGCGGGGGCGGAACCTGATGTTTCGTCTTCACTTTCTCGGCAGGAGCTTTTTTGAGCGACATGCCCGCTTCTATCCATGCAATGCTGACTTGGGTGAGATAAGACGGATAATGTTTTTTGCAGAAATCGTAAAGAATCAGTCCGCGCCGTTCGAGGCTCAACGGGCTGTCTATCACGTCGGTTTCGACCAGATGCCGTAGCAGGTCGTGCAGGAACGGTTCGTTTTCCGTAATCAGCAGGCGAGTGATGCTTCTCCATATGGGAGCGTTGTAAAATCCGTCCAACAGCCGCGACAGGTGATGGGCCGTTTGCAGCTCTTCGATGGTGATTTCGCGGGTTTGCAGCACTTCGTATGGTGGGAGAGGAGAGTATTGTATGCCGAGTTCGCCGGCTCTTCTGCGCATCTCGGTGCCGGGAAGAAGCTTGAGAGACTCCAGCTGGATTTCTCCCGCGCCGTATCCCGCCAGCGTGCGGACGTCTTCGAATATTTCCGATAGCCGGTAAAGCGGCAGGCCGGCAATGAGGTCGGCATGTGTTTCCATATTCTTCAGCGAGCACAGATAACGGAGTCCTGCCAGCGCATCGTCGAGTTTTCCCATGCGCCGGCTTTGTTGCAGCACGGGTTCGCGCAGGCTTTGAATGCCCGTCTCCAGATGCAGCAGTCCCGGAGGAGCGGCCGCGAGATATTGCTTTAACTCTTCCGACAGCAGGGCGGGATGAATCTCCAAGTGGAAACACATGTCCGGAAATTCGCCGAACAGGCCCAGCAGGGCTTTGGCCCTTTGGTGGTTGTAGTTGAACGTGCGGTCGAGTACGCGCACATTCTTTATGCCGTGCCGATGAATGACTTGCAGGCGTTTGCGCACATCTTCGACGGGAAGCGTGCGCACGGGTTTTTCTCCGCCGCTCACGCAGAAAGCGCAGGTGTTGAAACAGCCGCGCGTGGTTTCTAACTGAACGAAAGGCTTGTCCCAGTTGAAAAAACGGCTTTCTTCGGGAGCGGTCAGTCCGGCGAAGTTCGCCACACGTGCCAGACCGTTGTCGTGATACTCGTTCTGCTCGTCGAGATAGCAGAAGCCCGTTATTTCCTTCCACTCCTTGCTGCACCGGTCCCAAAGCCGCAACCAACGGGGAACCGATTCTTCGCCCTCTCCGCGGAAAACTCCGGTGACAAACCTGTTCTTGCGGAGAAACTCTTCGTTATCGCCCAGAAACTCGGGACCTCCGAGCACGATCCGGCAATGCGGCAGCAATGCTTTGACACGTGAGGTGATGTGCAGCAGCTGCTCGTGATTGAACAGCCAGTTGGTGGCGGCAAGAATGTCGGGGCGGTGGCGGCAAACCTGCTGCACCACACTGCCGGTACTTTCGTTGATCGTAGCCGATACGGCGCACCATTCCACAGATGTGTCGCAGGCTATTTGCGCGTGAATGGCAGGCAATGCTAATGAGGAATGAGCGTACGAACTGTTTAAATCGAGCCAAAGAAGTTTCATGCGGGTGTTAATTGTGCGGCAAAAGTACGAAAAAAAACGTGTCCTTGCTTTATAACATAATCTGAAAAATGTTATCTTTGCGATAAATAGGCCGAACATGGAAGGATCTGATAAAATTGAAAACATTCTCAATTTCTCTATTTTGAAATTGGGAGAAGGGTTCGATCTCAATGTATTATCGGTGATTGAGATTGTGCTTGTGATTGTGATAGCCTTTTTCCTGCTGCTCATGATCAAAAAAGGTATTTATGGAGTTTCTCGTCTGGACTTGGGCAAGAAATATGCTCTTTATAACCTGATCCGCTATGTGATTACGATTATCGCTTTCTGCTTTTTACTGGAGATTTTCGGATTCAATATTAAGATATTGCTGGCAGGCTCGGCAGCTTTGCTGGTGGGCGTCGGTCTGGGTTTGCAGAATTTGTTCAGCGACTTCGTTTCGGGCATTATCTTATTGGTCGATTCGTCGGTGAAGGTAGGAGACGTGATAGAGGTCAACGGATTGGTTTGTCAGGTGATAGCAATCAACTTGCGTACCACGCTTGTATTGACTCGCGACGACAAGTTTATATTGCTTCCCAATACGCAACTGACTAAAAACGAACTTATCAACTGGACGCATGCGACTTCTTCTTCCCGGTTCGACGTGACGGTGGGAGTAGATTACGATTCCGATATAGACCTTGTGACCCATATTATGCAGGAAATCTGCGAAAAAGAACCGGGAATACTTGATACGCCCAAACCTTTTGTTCGTTTTAACAACTTCGGCGAAAATGCTTTGCAGTTCTCTGTTTACTTTTGGTGTGCAAACATGTTCCGGGTGGAAAACACAAAGAGCGAAGTGCGGCGGAAGATATTGAAAGAGTTTCGTTTTCAAGGGATTAAGATTCCCTTTCCCCAGCGGGTGGTGCACATTCAGGAGAACGCTTCCGAAGATTGACCGCATCCGTATGCCGAAACGCGTTGGGCCGTTTTTACAAAACCATTATTCTCTGCCGATTGCTTTCGGCAGGTTCTGAAAGAGCAACGCTGTTCTTCTCTGGTCTCGCGGGCCCTGCACATTTCGTTGTCGGTAACCTGTCCCGAAAGCGGTGCGGTTTTTCTCTGGTCTTGCAGACCCTGCACATTTCGCTGTTCGGAACCTGTCCCGAAAGCAACGCCGTTCTTTTTTCTGTCCGCTGCTTTCGGCAAAGAACGGTATAAATTCTTCAGGACAAAGTTAAAGCGGTTTTTATTGCTTTTTCAAGAACAGCTTTTTGAAATCCGAAGGATAAGGTGTTTCAAACTCCATCAGATCTCCTGTTACGGGATGGTAAAAGCAGAGTTTGAAGGCATGGAGCGCCAGACGGGCGATGGGGTTGGGCACATCTTTTCCGCCATACCTCCCGTCGCCGATGACGGGATGTCCCAAATCTTGCATGTGCACGCGTATCTGATTCTTTCGCCCGGTTTCCAGATCGAGTTCCATCAGGGAGTACCCGTTGGCACGTTTGATTGTTTTGTAGTGGGTTATCGATTTGGCCCCTCCGTCATCGTATCGGCTGGAACTCACGTAAATAGTTTTGTCCGTGAGCCATGACACGATGGTGTCGTAATCTTTCTCCACTGTTCCCTCCACCACCGCTACATAACGGCGGTCGGTCACGATATCGTGCCAGTTGTCGCGCAGCGTGCGTTGAGTTTTTTCATCTTTGGCGAACATCATCAGTCCGGAAGTATCTCTGTCGAGGCGGTGAACAATATATACCCGGTACTGACGTCCCGAACGTTGCACATATTCGTTCAGTATGGTGTATGCCGTGCGCTCTTTCTTCCATTCGGTATTCACCGAAAGAAGTCCTTGCATCTTTTCGACGACAATAATATACCGATCCTCGTATACGATTTTCAGCAGCCTGTTGTGAAACTCTTTCTTCCCTTTTTCTTTGCTGATTTGCACTTTCATTCCCGGCTTCAGCGGAAAGTTGAATTGAGTCGTAATGACTTTGTCTACCAAAACCACCCGTTTGCTGAGTAATGATTTCAGTTTGGTGCGGCTGGCATCCGGCATTTTGGCGGCAAGGAACTCCATTAGCTCCATAGGTTCGCTTACCGAATAATCGGTATATTGGGCACGTGCTTTCTCAGCAGGGGTTCTTCTCGGTCTTTTCTTCATTCTTTTATTCTTTGAGGCAGTATATTCTTTTTCTTTCGATGGGTGTGCAAGGCTTTTACGCATTAACGCAATTCCAGCAAAACGACATTCTCTACGTGGTGGGTGTGCGGGAACATATCCACCGGTTGCACGGCCGTTACCTTATACTTCCCGTCGAGCAACTGCAAGTCGCGCGCTTGTGTAGCGGGGTTGCAGCTTACGTAAACAATTCGCTTCGGTTCGGCAAACAGGATAACGTCGATCACATCCTGATGCATGCCGGCACGCGGAGGATCTGTAATGATGACGTCCGGCCTTCCGTGCTCGTTGATGAAATCTTGCGTCAGTATGTCTTTCATGTCTCCGGCATAGAACAAAGCGTTTTCTATTCCGTTGATTTCGGCGTTGACCTTGGCGTCTTCAATCGCTTCGGGCACATATTCGATACCGATGACCTGTCGTGCCCGACGAGACACGAAATTGGCAATCGTACCCGTTCCGGTATACAGGTCGTACACCAGTTCGTTTCCGGTCAGTCCGGCAAAGTCTCTCGCCACCTTATATAAAGTGTATGCCTGTTCGGAATTTGTCTGGTAGAATGACTTCGGCCCGACTTTGAAACGGAGTCCTTCCATTTCCTCGAAGATATGGTCGTTTCCTTTATACACGTGCACGTCGAGATCGTTGATGGTGTCGTTGCACTTATTATTTATAATGTATAATAGCGAGCTGATTTCCGGAAACGAATCGGCCACGAACTGCAACAGTCGGTTGAAAAGCTCCATTTCATGCTCCTCCGTGATCTTGCAAATCACAATCACCATCAGTTCACCTGTTGAAGAGGTGCGTACGATCATGTTGCGCAACATTCCTTCCTGCGTGCGCAGGTTGATGAACGAATAGTCGTGCTCGTAGGCATAATCGCGTATGGCGTTGCGTATCCGGTTGGAAATGTCATCCTGCAACCAGCACTTTTCGATGGCAAGCACCTTGTCGAACGCGCCGGGAATGTGGAAGCCTACGGCATTCATCTGTTCATATTTCACATCCTGACGGACTTCTTCTGTAGTCAGCCAGCGTTTGTTGGAAAACGTGAATTCCAGCTTATTTCGATAGAACTCGGTTTTTTCGGAACCCAGAATGGGTGAAATTTCCGGAAGATCGATTTTTCCTATCCGCCGCAAGTTGTCTTCCACCTGCTTCTGTTTGTATCTGATTTGTTCGGAGTAAGGCAGCACTTGCCACTTGCATCCGCCGCATACTCCGTAATGTTGGCAGAAAGGAACGGCCCGGTTGGGGGAATACTCATGAAACTTCACCGCCTCGGCTTCGGCATATTTGTTTTTTTTACGCTTGATTTGCAAGTCTACCACATCGCCCGGCACCACATAGGGAACAAAAATCACCAGATCATTCACTTTCGCGATGGCTTTCCCTTCGGCTGCCACATCTAAAATTGTAACCTTCTCCAATAAGGGAAGCTCTTTTTTCTTTCTTGCCACTTTTATACCAGTCTAAATAATTCGGTCGCAAAATTAGATATTTTTCCGGAAATATTTCGTGTATTTACAAATATTCGGAATTGTAAAGTCGAAATTGCATTTTGCAAGAAAGTTTTTAATGGAAAAGTTTTATGGTTTGCGAAATATACTTAGATTTGCGACCGAAAGAAAACATAGCGAAACTTTAAACACAATATTATGGACAAAAAAAGAGTTTATACCTTTGGTAACGGTCAGGCGGAAGGAAGAGCCGACATGAAAAACCTTCTGGGAGGTAAAGGCGCTAACCTTGCCGAAATGAATCTTATCGGAATTCCTGTGCCTCCGGGATTCACAATAACTACTGATGTATGTACGGAATACAACAAGTTGGGACGCGATAAAGTGGTGGAACTGCTGAAAGACGAAGTAGTAAAAGCCATTGCCCACCTTGAAGTGCTGATGAAATCGAAATTCGGCGACATAGACAACCCCTTGTTGGTTTCGGTTCGTTCGGGAGCCCGCGCATCCATGCCGGGAATGATGGATACCATTCTCAATCTCGGTTTGAATGACGAAGTGGTGGAGGGAATCGTGCGCAAGACGAACAATCCTCGTTTCGCATGGGATTCGTACCGTCGCTTTGTGCAGATGTACGGAGATGTGGTGTTGGGTATGAAACCGACGAACAAGGAAGACATCGATCCGTTCGAAGCGATTATCGAAGAGGTGAAAGAAGCGAAAGGCGTGAAGCTCGACAATGAGCTGGCTGTAGAAGACCTGAAAGAATTGGTGACTAAATTCAAAGCTGCCGTAAAAGCCCGGACAGGAAAAGACTTCCCGACTTGCGCGTACGAACAACTTTGGGGGGCTATCTGCGCCGTATTCGATTCATGGATGAACGAACGAGCCATCCTGTATCGCAAAATGGAAGGAATACCCGATGAATGGGGTACTGCTGTTAATGTACAGGCAATGGTGTTCGGCAATATGGGCGATACTTCGGCTACGGGCGTGTGTTTCTCTCGTGACGCCGGTACGGGCGAAAACCTTTTCAACGGCGAATACCTGATTAACGCGCAGGGTGAAGACGTAGTGGCAGGTATCCGCACACCGCAACAGATTACAAAGATAGGTTCGCAACGTTGGGCCGAGTTGGCAGGAGTGACAGAGGAGCTGCGTGCCGTAAAATTCCCGTCGATGGAAGAGGCCATGCCGGAAATATATAAAGAATTGGATGCTTTGCAGACCAAGCTGGAGAACCATTATAAAGATATGCAGGATATGGAGTTTACCGTACAGGAAGGAAAGCTCTGGTTCTTGCAGACACGTAACGGCAAGCGTACAGGCGCGGCCATGGTGAAAATTGCGATGGACTTGCTGCGCGAGGGTATGATTGATGAAAAGACCGCTTTGCTCCGTGTAGAACCCAACAAATTGGACGAATTGCTTCATCCCGTATTCGATAAAGATGCTTTGAAACAAGCCAAAGTTTTGACCCGTGGTTTGCCGGCCTCTCCGGGCGCCGCTTCCGGACAGATCGTGTTCTTTGCTGAAGATGCTGCCGAATGGGATGCCGCAGGAAAGAAAGTCGTGATGGTTCGTATTGAAACTTCTCCTGAGGACTTGGCAGGTATGGCTGTGGCACAAGGTATTCTTACGGCTCGCGGCGGTATGACTTCGCATGCGGCTGTGGTTGCCCGCGGTATGGGAAAATGCTGTGTGTCGGGCGCCGGCGCATTGAATATCGACTATAAGGCACGTACGGTAGAAGTGGATGGCATCGTTCTGAAAGAAGGCGATTATATCTCTTTGAACGGAAGTACGGGAGAAGTGTATAAGGGACAAGTGCAAACGAAAGCGGCCGAACTTTCAGGCGATTTTTCCGACTTGATGAAACTGGCCGACAAATATACCCGCTTACAAGTGCGTACAAATGCCGATACCCCTCACGATGCTGCCGTAGCTCGTAACTTCGGTGCTGTGGGAATCGGTCTTTGCCGCACGGAACATATGTTCTTCGAAGGAGAAAAGATTAAGGCGATGCGAGAAATGATTTTGTCGGAAAACTCCGAAGGGCGTCGTAAAGCACTGGCAAAGATACTTCCTTACCAGCAGGCAGACTTCAAAGGAATTTTCAAGGCCATGGCGGGATTCCCGGTTACGGTGCGTCTGCTCGACCCTCCTTTGCATGAGTTCGTTCCGCACGATATGAAGGGGCAACAGGAGATGGCCGATACAATGGGCGTAAGCCTGCAATATATCCAGCAAAGGGTAGAATCGCTGTGTGAACATAACCCGATGTTGGGTCACCGTGGTTGCCGTTTGGGAAATACGTACCCCGAAATTACCCAGATGCAGACGCGCGCTATTCTGGGCGCAGCTTTGGAATTGAAGAAAGAAGGAGTGGAAACGCATCCTGAAATCATGGTTCCACTCACAGGTATTCTGTATGAGTTTAAAGAACAGGAGAAAGTCATCCGCGAAGAGGCTGAAGAACTGTTTGCCGAAATGGGTGACAGAATCGATTTCAAGGTAGGTACGATGATCGAGATTCCGCGTGCAGCTTTGACTGCCGACCGAATCGCTTCTTCCGCCGAGTTCTTCTCATTCGGAACGAACGACTTGACGCAGATGACTTTCGGTTATTCCCGCGATGACATCGCCTCTTTCTTGCCGGTTTATCTGGAAAAGAAAATTTTGAAGGTAGACCCGTTCCAGGTACTCGATCAGAAAGGCGTAGGCCAACTTGTAAGTATGGCTACTGAGAAAGGACGCGCCATTCGCCCAGATCTTAAGTGCGGAATCTGTGGAGAGCATGGCGGTGAACCTTCATCCGTGAAATTCTGCCACAGGGTCGGATTGAACTACGTAAGCTGTTCTCCGTTCAGAGTTCCTATTGCACGGTTAGCGGCGGCGCAGGCAGCGATCGAGGAATAAATGTCGGTAGAGGACGGTTTGATTATCACTACGCATTTTACGATGCAGCTGCAATCGGATCATAAATGCCGGACAGAGAGCATTCGAGGAATACGTTCGGATTGATAGAGTCGGGACGAAGACCCTGTAAGGCGGAAACCTGATTCCATAGAATCCCCTTATTTCTCCTTTCCTATTCATGGAACAAGACTGAAATGAGGGGATTTCTTTTGTCATAACGGTGGATGGTCCGATCCCTACATGTTGTAAATAGCTGAGATAGAGGGAGTTTTTTTAATGATAACAGAGGTCGGTCGGCCTGCTGCATTCAACAAGAAGGTAAAATAGGAGGATTTCTTTTTTTTATAACAACGCAAAATCGGCATCCTTCGCTTAATATAGAGCTGGAATAATAGAGTTTTTTTCTTTTGTAACAACGTAAAAACCGATAGCTTTTGCTTGAGTAGGATTGAAATAGAATATTCTTTATTCTGCCATGGCGGCAAGTCGTACGACCGTTTGGCTTGTTTTTTTTTCATTCGAAAAAGGTTGTTTAGAACAATGCCGTCCTTTTGCCGATTTCAAACAAATCAACTTATTTGTTGTTGTTTTCGATAAATGTGCATACTTTTGTCGCTTGTAAAATGAAATATAGCCGGATGTGATACATCCGTATTGTTTAACTAAAACTGAAAATGTATGAAAAAGATTCTAATTTTATTCTTTATGGTTGCTGCTGCCTTATCGGTAAAAGCACAGGTCTATGTCGGCGGAACGACTTCGTTGTGGCACAATGACGATGCCGATGAAACGTATTATGCGATTGCTCCCGAAATCGGTTACAACCTGAACAATGAATGGACTGTCGGCGCAGCGTTCGGTTTTGCACGTCGCAGTTGGGATAAAGAGGATTTGTCGCTCTATCGGCGGACTGCGTTCTTTGCTCCCTACGTCCGTTACTCTTTCTATGAAAATAAGGTGGTCCGCCTTTTTGTAGACGGGACGATCGGTTTGTCGTCGACAAAAGTGAAACACCATGATTCCGAAGGCGGTTTTGAATTGGGCTTCAAACCGGGAATTGCCATCAATCTGAACAAGCGTTTCAGCCTGGTTGCCAAATGCGGATTTTTGGGGTATAGAGACGATTACGCCTACGGTATGGACGGCTATGGGTTCTCGTTGAGCGGTGAAGATTTGGCGTTCGGTGTTTACTACACATTCTAACCGGAGAGCGATAGACATCATTATAAATAAATCAAGGGAATTTCTTTAAATAGGGAATTCCCTTTTTTTATGTACAATTCCTATTTTTTAAAGATTTCTTGATGAAAAATTTGTTCCGTTCGGAGAACGATGATACATTTGCCGAGTATAATAAAAAAGGTTGCTCCGGAAGCCGAAGTAAATAGAGTTTACCTCTTCCATAGTCTATTTACGGCGGGATAAAGATATAAAAACAGTCTTTTCGGGCCTCCTTATCTATAAATTAAAACTTTTAAAAATATGAAGAAGAGTATTTTGTTTGTTCTGTTTGCAATGTTTTCGGTTGCAGGTTTCTCTCAGTTTAACGGCTGGAATGCCAAAGTCGGCATGAACCTGAGCACTTGGACTCAAGATGAGGTGGACACCAAACTTGGTTTCAGAGCCGGTGTGGGAACAGAATATATGTTCAGCAATATTTTGTCATTGCAGCCTTCTTTGTTCTTTTCGCTTAAAGGATGTAAGGCGGATAGCGAAGGTGAACTGGAGGATGTAAGGGGAAAAGCTAAGGTGACAGTGAATCAGATGTATCTGGAACTGCCCGTGATGCTGGCAGCCCGTTTCAATGTAGCTGACAAAACCAATCTGGTTGTTACGGCAGGTCCTTATGCGGGATACGGTATTGGCGGCAAAACGAAGATTGATCTGAGAGTGAATGACGAAAAGGCTAAAATGAAATTCAACTCTTTCGGCAAGGTTGATAAAGTAACCATCGAGCAAGGCGGTAAGACTCAGGACGTGCGTTTGAGCGAGCTTATCGGTAATTTCGGCGATATCGAACTTGATAAAAAGGATAACAAGTTCTTAAACCGTTTCGATTTTGGCTTGGGAGTCGGTCTTGCGCTGGAGTTCAATCGCTTCATTGTCGGCTTCGACGGACAATTCGGGTTGACGGAATTGGGTAATGAAGGACCTAAGAATCTGAATTATGCGGTTAGCGTAGGATATAAATTCTAAATAGAAAATTTCGGCAGGACTGATGCGGCGAGGCAAGTGTCTTAAAGCGTTTTTTGATGATTGAAATTCTTGCCGATTGAAAGTTCTTTAATATAAGTTCCCTTATTCCGGCTTTGCATCGTTGCAAACGAGAGTCGGAACAAGGGGATTCCCATTTTCCAATCGGCAAAGTATAAGTAAGATCTCTTTGTTTTTCTGTTCTCTATCCGGTCTTTCCTCTGCTTTTGGTTTTATTTCGCAAAGCGGGATTCTTTCCGGAGAGAGAGGTTCCTGAAGAGATACAAGTTTCACAGCGATTGTAAAAGTTGTTTTCCCTTTATAACCCAAGCATGGCCTGGGTAAGTAAAGAGTAACGGCGGACTTCCGTTGGGTGTTGTCTTCGTTATAGCACAAGGGTGACCTGGGTAAGTAAAGAGTAACGGCGGACTTCCGTTGGGTGTTGTCTTCGTTATAGCACAAGCATGACCTGGGTAAGTAAAGAGTAACAGCAGACTTCCGTTGGATGTTGTCTTCGTTATAACCCAAGCATGGCATGAGGAAGTAAAGAGTAGCGGCGGACTGCCGATTAACGTTTCGTGCGTTATAAGATAAGGTGGGGCGGAGCAACCGAAGTTTAAAGTTGAGAAAGCTGATGACTCCGCCATGCAGTAATGCTCCCGAAGGCAAGTTCATTTGAAAGACGCTTCGCAAAATACTGATGGCTCCGCCATGCAGTAATGCTCCCGAAGGCAAGTTCATTTGAAAGACGCTTCGCAAAATGTCGATGGCTCCGCCATGCAATAATGAAGCCGATGACAGATGCATTTGAAAGACGCTTCGTGAAATGTAGATGTTTCCGTCATGCGATAAGGGAGCGCGATGAGAGGAGCTTACAAATCTTGCGGCTGCCGAACTTCTTTTGCATTTTCCATCGGATGTTTTCTTTCGATAGAGGCTTGCAGAGCTGATTTTCCGCTTAGTCTGCCAAATCTTTGAGCCTTTTGAAATGGCGGATTATGGAGAGATAATCGAGGTCGGTGCAAGGGTCGAATTTGGTCCAGAGATCGCCCAGAACCGCAGCGCCTCCGAATCCGAAGTCTTTTATCTCCAGCAGATTGTCGGCAGTGACGCCTCCCAGAGCCATTACTTTCGAGTCGATAATCCTCTCCCGTTGCGCTTCCCGCAACTCTTCGGCTGTGTATGCCGAGCAGTAATTCTCTTTGGAGATGCTGTTGTAGATGGGGCTCATGAATACGTAGTCGTAGAAGTGCTTCTTGTTCTTCACCTCTTCTATGGAGTGGCACGAACAACTCACATGCCCGTCGTAGTCGTGAGGTTCGTCCGGATTGCGTTTGTTGAGGTGAATGCCCATCAGTCCGAACTCTTCCTTGAGGTAGAAATGCTCGTGTGTGACGATGCGCTTGCGGTATTTTTCGGGAATCAGTGTCAGCAAACGTTCCGAATACATGGCGGGAGTTTCGGGTTTCCGAAGGTGGAGAATGTCCAGTCCCTCTTCGAAAAGGGCGGTAAGGATCTGATCTTCTTCTACAAAGAAGGCCGGAGGGGTGACTACGATTAGTTTCATCTTTTCGGGTTGAATGATACTGTGCGGTAAAATTAATAATTAACCGTTCCGCAAACGAGTGTTTATAGTGAAAATTTGTTAGTTTCCAACGTGCGCAGGTCGATGCACCATAACTTGCCTGCCAGCACTTCGCCGAATCCGCAAATGATTTTCAGCGCCTCATTTGCTTCCGCACTTCCCACTATGGCGGGGGTGACTCCCATCACTCCTTTGAATGGGGAAGGCATGCGTCTCATCTCCTCTTCGTCGGGATAGAGGTCGCGGTAGCTCCGTTTCGCCTCTCCGTAATGAAACACCGAAACTTGCCCTTCGAACCCGCAAATGGCTCCGTACACGTACGGCTTTCCCTGTTTTTTGCAAACATCGTCTATGAGGTAGCGGGTGGCGAAGTTATCGCATCCGTCTACCACGATGTCGTATGGGCGGATCATCTCTTCGGCATTTTCTTGCGTAAGCCGCACGGGGTGGGGACGGAAAACCGATTCGCTGTTCAGTTGCGACAGCCGTTCGGCGGCACAGACCGCTTTCGGTTTTCCCTCATCGTGTTCCGTATAGAGAATCTGGCGTTGCAGATTGCTGATGCCCACCGTGTCGTCGTCTGCCAGTCCGATGGTTCCTACGCCCGCTCCCGCAAGATATAATGAGATGGGAGAGCCCAACCCTCCCACACCCACGATGAGCACTTTCGCTTTTCCGATTCTTTCTTGCCCCGCTTCTCCTATCTCGGGGAGGATGATTTGTCTGTCGTATCGCATAATTGTTCTGTTTTCCGCAGGGGGTGCGCTTATTCTGGCGCCGTCCCGTCCGGTGCGCAAATATAAGGAAATATCGTTCATCACCCAAATGAAGCATTGCTTAATGCCGGATGTATGCAGAGTCGGGAAGCCTGCCGGCAGTACCTCTTTTGTCGCTGCGACGGCCTCGTTTCACAGAGGCGGGGCTTGGCTTCATCAACGCCGGGTTTTTGGTTTTCCGGTGTAGGCTTGTTGTCCTGTCGCTGCTGCGGCTCCGTTTCACAGAGGCGGGGCTTGGCTTCATCAACGCCGGGTTTTTGGTTTTCCGGTGTAGGCTTGTTGTCCTGTCGCTGCTGCGGCTCCGTTTCACAGAGGCGGGGCTTGGCTTCATCAACGCCGGGTTTTTGGTTTTCCGGTGTAGGCTTGCTGTCTTGTCGCTGCGGCGGCTCTACGTTGTAAAACGTTTTGGGAGCTTCATCGCCACAGGACTTTCGACTGTCCGGAACAGAGCCTTTGTGCGGTCGAAACGGAGCTTCCATCCGGTCGGAACGAAGCTTTCGTTTCCTTGCGACAGAGTCTCTGTTTCACCACAGAGGAAGAAAGGAGACGCAGGCACGCTGTCCGCATCTTCGTGGCAGTGCGATGTTTTCGCTCGGCGGAGCAGGGGGTTGCCGTGCGACTGTGAACCGGAAAATACTCCGGCGGAACTTCTTTTGAGGCAGTTTCCGGTGTTAGTGCACTGAGATAAGCGGCCTCGCTTTTTTCGGATAATTAGTGAAATAGCCTTTAAATAAATAGAAAAAGCTTTTCTTTAATTCTGCTATTCGTCTTTATTTCAGACTTTTACATTTCAGAGACGTGTCGTGAATATCTGTTTGGAACTATGCCGGTATGGAGTTTTACTGAAAAAGTCTTATCTTTACTCCGAAAACTGTATATATTATGAAAAGGCTCTTCGGAATCATGTCTAAAACACTGTTTGGTCTCTTTTGTTGTACTATGATGCATGCGCAAAGCCGCGATGTTTTCGATGTCGTGCTTCTGAACACCGGCTGGGAGTTTTGCCGGTCGGGCACGGAGCAGTGGCGGCCTGCCGAAGTGCCGGGCACCGTTCATCAGGATTTGCTGCGCCACGGCTTGATCCCGAACCCGTTTTACGGTACCAACGAAGAGAAGATTCAGTGGGTGGAGAACGAAGACTGGGAGTACCGAACCGTGTTTGCCGTCAGCGGTGAGCAACTGGAGCGCGACGACGCCCGCTTGATTTTCGAAGGGTTGGACACGTATGCCGACGTATACCTCAACGGTTCGCTCGTCCTGCGGGCCGACAATATGTTCACCGCCTATTCCGCGGCGGTAAAGCCCGTACTTCGCGTCGGCGAGAACCGCCTTCACATCTGTTTCCGTTCGCCCATCCGCCAGACATTACCGCAGCATGAGTCCAACGGATTCAATTATCCCGCCGACAACGATCATCACGAGAAACACCTGAGCGTGTTTTCGCGAAAAGCTCCGTACAGCTACGGTTGGGACTGGGGCATCCGCATGGTCACCAGCGGCGTATGGCGTCCCGTCGCGCTCCGTTTCTACGATGTGGCCTCCATCAACGACTATCACGTGAAGCAACTTTCGCTGACAGACGAAAGGGCGGAACTATCCAACGATCTGGAAGTGGAAAACATTCTTCCCCATGCGGCGGATGCCGTCGTGGAGATTCGCTGTGCCTTGAACGGAGAAGAGATACGGGAAATACGCCGGGAGGTGAAGCTGCTTCCCGGAATCAATCGCATTGAAGTGCCTATGGAAATCCTTTCACCGGCGCGTTGGATGCCCAACGGTTGGGGCGATCCTGTCCTGTACGACTTTTCCGCCACGGTATCGTGCGGCGGAAAGGAAGTAGCCCGGCAGTCGCGCTGCATCGGGCTCCGTACCCTGCGGTTGGTCAATGAGAAAGACAAGCACGGAGAATCTTTCTATTTCGAAGTCAACGGCATCCCGATGTTCGCCAAAGGGGCGAACTACATTCCGCAGGACGCCATGCTGCCCGCCGTTACCGCCGAACGCTACCGCAACCTTTTCCGCGATATGAAGGAGGCCAACATGAATATGGTTCGCGTGTGGGGAGGAGGCGTGTATGAGGACGACCGCTTCTACGATCTGGCTGACGAGAACGGAATCCTCGTGTGGCAGGATTTCATGTTCGCCTGCACACCTTATCCTTCCGATCCGGCATTTCTGCAACGGGTGGAGGCGGAAGCCGAATACAACATACGCCGTTTGCGCAATCACCCGTCGCTGGCCATGTGGTGCGGCAACAATGAAATACTCGAAGCCTTGAAGTACTGGGGCTTTCAAAAGAAATATTCTCCGGAAACATACAAACTGATGTGGGACGGATACGATAAACTTTTCCGGGAACTGCTGCCCGAAAAGGTGAAGCAGCTCGATGCCGGGCGGTTTTATCTGCACAGCTCTCCCTATGCGGCCAACTGGGGACGCCCCGAATCGTGGGGAACAGGCGACAGCCACAATTGGGGCGTGTGGTACGGCAGGAAAGCTTTCGAATCGCTCGACACCGATTTGCCGCGTTTCATGAGCGAATTCGGCTTTCAATCGTTTCCCGAGATGAAAACCATCGCCGCTTTCGCTTCGCCCGACGACTATCATATCGAATCGGAGGTGATGAACGCCCACCAAAAAAGCAGTATCGGAAACGCGCTGATCCGTACCTATATGGAACGCGACTATGCGGTTCCGCATAAGTTCGAGGATTTTGTGTACGTGGGGCTGGTGTTGCAGGGCAGAGGCATCCGTCGCGGACTCGAAGCCCACCGCCGCAACCGTCCCTACTGCATGGGAACGCTGTATTGGCAACTCAACGACAGTTGGCCTGTCGTGTCGTGGTCGGGCATCGACTACTACGGTAATTGGAAAGCTTTGCACTATCAGGCGAAGCGGGCGTTCGAACCGGTGCTGGTGAATGCGCTCCAACAGAACGACAGCCTTTGCGTTTATCTCATATCCGACCGTTTGGAAAACCTGACGAACCTGACGCTGGAAATGGAAACCAAATCATTCGGAGGAAAGACCGTAGGCAGGAAAACAACGCTTCGCACTTTGCAGCTTCCCGCCAATACTTCCTTATGCGTGCACCGCACGAAACTTTCGGAATTGCTTCGCACTGAAGAGACGGCTTCGTCCTTCCTGCACATCCGCCTGAAGGATGCGGCGGGCAGGCAGCTTGCCGAAACGGTTCACTTCTTCCGGAAACCGAAAGAGCTGCAACTCCCTGCGGTAACGATCGACGTGCGGAGCAGCCGGACCGATGGGCAGTGCGAGCTCATCTTGTCGGCTTCCGAACTGGCAAAAGATGTGTTTATCGAAGTGCCCATACAGGGAGCCCGCTTCAGCGACAACTTCTTCGACCTCTTGCCGGGCGAGCGGAAAAAAGTAATCATCACTTCGCCCCGGATCAAGAAAGGGGAGAAGCTGCCCTTCGGCATCAGGCATCTTCGCCAAACGATGGATTGAAGTCGCGGCAGAGGAAGCCTTATTGAAAAGAAAACAATGAAATATTATATTTATTAACCACTAATTTTTATTTTATGAAACAACTCCTTAGACTAACCGGTTGCTTGGCCATTGCAGGTTTGGCAGTGTCTTGCCAGTCGGTACAAAAAGAGGCGGACTACCGCATCATTCCTTTGCCGCAAGAGATTGCGACCGCGCAGGGAAAGCCGTTCGTGCTGAAAAGCGGCGTGAAGATTCTTTATCCCGAAGGAAACGAAAAGATGCAACGCAATGCGGAGTTTCTGGCGGATTACCTGAAAGAAGCCACAGGCAAGAGCTTTTCGGTGGAAGCCGGAACGGAAGGAAAGCATGCAATCGTTCTGACTCTGGGCTTGGATACGGAGAATCCGGAAGCCTACCGGCTGAGCGTGGCGGAAAGCGGTATCACTGTGGCAGCTCCTACCGAAGCCGGAGTATTCTATGGCATCCAGTCGTTGCGCAAGTCTTTGCCTGTGGCGATGAATGCCGAAATCTCTTTGCCGGCGGTGGAAATCAACGACTATCCCCGTTTCAGCTATCGCGGGGCGCACTTCGATGTGGCGCGCCACTTCTTTACACTCGACGAGGTGAAGACGTATATCGACATGATGGCGCTGCACAACATGAACCGCCTGCACTGGCATCTCACCGAAGATCAGGGATGGCGTCTGGAAATAAAGAAATATCCCAAGCTGACAGAGATAGGCTCGGTTCGTAAAGAAACGATGGTGGGCAAGAACTTCGACAAATTCGACGGCAAGCCTCACGGCGGTTTTTATACGCAGGAAGAAGCGAAAGAAATCGTGAAGTATGCGGCCGAACGCTACATCACCGTTATTCCCGAAATCGACCTTCCGGGTCACATGCAGGCGGCACTGGCGGCTTATCCCGAATTAGGCTGTACCGGCGGTCCGTACGAAGTGTGGACGAAGTGGGGAGTATCCGACAATGTGCTTTGTGCGGGCAACGACCGTACGCTGGAGTTTATCGACGATGTGCTGACCGAGGTGATGGAGATTTTCCCTTCGGAATACATTCATGTGGGCGGCGACGAATGCCCGAAGACTCAATGGGAGAAATGCCCCAAATGCCAGGCGCGTATCAAAACTCTCGGCTTGAAGTCGGATAAAGAGCATACGAAGGAAGAGCGTCTGCAAAGTTTCGTTATCAATCACGCCGAAAAGTTCCTGAACGGGCACGGACGCCAGATTATAGGCTGGGACGAGATACTCGAAGGCGGGCTGGCTCCCAACGCCACGGTGATGTCATGGCGCGGAGAGGCAGGCGGTATCGAAGCTGCGAAGCAGCACCACGATGTCATCATGACGCCCAACACCTATTTGTATTTCGATTATTACCAGAGCAAAGACACCAAGAACGAGCCATTGGCTATCGGCGGTTATCTGCCTGTGGAAAGAGTGTACGGCTATGAACCGATGCCTTCTTCGCTCACTCCGGAACAGCAGAAATACATCAAAGGCGTGCAGGCTAACCTATGGACAGAGTACATTCCTACTTTCGAACACGCTCAATACATGGTATTGCCTCGTTGGGCGGCTTTGGCGGAGGTGCAGTGGACAATGCCCGATAAGAAGAATTACGAGGACTTCCTGTCACGTTTGCCCCGTTTGATCGAATGGTACGACGCGGAAGAATACAACTATGCCAAACATGTGTTCGACGTAAAGGCGGAGTTCACTCCGAATACCGAAGACGGAACCCTCGACGTGACATTGGTTACGGTCGATAACGCGCCCATCCATTATACGCTCGACGGCAGCGAACCCACCGCTTCCTCTCCCAAATACGAGGGAGTGCTGAAGTTGAAAGAAGACACCCGGCTGATGGCGGTTGCCATCCGTCCGACGGGCAACAGCCGTGCGGTTTCCGAAGAGTTTCATTTCAACAAAGCTTCGATGAAACCGATTGTAGCCAATCAGCCTGTCAACAAGCAGTATATGTTCAAAGGCGCTCCTTCGCTGGTCGACGGTTTGAGAGGCGGCGACAACTATAATACGGGACGCTGGATCGCTTTCCGCAACAACGATATGGACATGACTATCGACTTGCGTCAGCCCACAGAAATCTCAAGTGTTTCGATCGCTGCCTTTGCGGCGAAAGGCGATTGGGTGTTCGATGCCAGAGGACTTGCGGTGGAAGTTTCCGACGATGGTAAGAGCTTTACGAAGGTGGTCTCCGAAGAGTATCCGGCGATGAAGCAATCGGACAACGACGGCATATGCGAACATAAGCTGGCCTTTACGCCTGTCAAAACCCGGTTCGTGCGGGTGGTTGCCTTGTCCGAAAAGGCGATACCTTCCTGGCACGGCGGAAAAGGCAAGCCGGGATTCTTGTTTGTAGACGAAATTGTGATCGATTGATGGAAATAAAGAACAGATACGTTCAGGCTTATCTTTTCTTGTGGATAATGGGGATGTGCATGTATGCACATCCCTTAAAGTGTCAGTCTGTCATTCCCGCTCCTTTGAAGATGGAGCGGGGGATAGGCTCCTTTCCGCTTTCGGGCGGCGTAAGGCTTTACACCGGATTTGCGGAGGAAGATGCGGCATTGTTGAGAAACAGTCTGAAGGCATTGCCTGTGGACTGGAAGCAAGCGAGGAAGAACGGCGGACGGAATATCGTGTCGATTGAACCGGCGGAAGGAGATCCGTCGCTATCCTCGTCCGAGAGTTATACGCTTTCGGTTTCTCCGGAGCGGATAAAGATACGGGCGGCATCGGGAGTCGGCGCGTTCTATGCCGTTCAAACTCTTCTGCAACTGGCACAGCCTCTGCCGGAAGGCGGATACGTTGTTCCGTCGGTCGAAATAGAAGATGCTCCCCGCTTCGCTTACCGCGGATTTATGCTCGACGTGTCCCGCCACTTCTTCACGAAAGAGTTTGTGAAGAAGCAGATAGACGCTTTGGCGTTCTATAAGATCAACCGCCTGCATCTGCATCTGACGGATGCGGCAGGGTGGCGCATCGAAATAAAGAAGTATCCTTTGCTTACGGAACGGGCGGCTTGGCGCACGGAGGCTAACTGGAAAAAATGGTGGAACGGAGACCGAAGGTATGCCCGATTCGACGATCCCGGAGCTTACGGAGGCTTTTACACGCAGCAGGATATCCGTGAGATTGTGGAGTATGCGCGCCGTCATCACGTCACGGTGATTCCCGAAATAGAGATGCCGGGACATTCGGAAGAAGTGCTGGCTGTCTATCCGCAACTCTCCTGTGCGGGAGAACCTTATAAGAATGCCGACTTCTGTGTGGGCAATGAAGAGACTTTCACCTTTTTGGAGGATGTACTGAAGGAGGTCATGGAGCTTTTCCCATCCGAGTATATTCATGTCGGAGGCGACGAAGCGGGTAAGGCGGCATGGCGCACTTGTCCGAAATGCAGCCGGAGGATGGAGGAGGAGCACCTTTCGCATGTGGACGAATTGCAGAGCTATCTGATTCGGCGGATAGAGAATTTTCTGCATGCCAACGGACGCAAACTGCTGGGATGGGATGAGATTCTGGAAGGAGGTCTGGCTCCCCGCTCCACTGTGATGTCGTGGCGCGGAGAGAAAGGAGGCTTGGAGGCGGTTCGTGCGGGGCACGACGCTGTGATGACTCCCGGTGCTTATTGCTATTTCGACAGTTATCAGGACGCTCCATACTCGCAGCCTGAAGCTATCGGCGGATATCTTCCGTTGAAGAAGGTGTATGCCTACCGTCCCGTTCCCGACGACTTGCCTGCCGGACAGGCGCAGCGGATCAGGGGGGTGCAGGCTAACCTCTGGACGGAGTACATCGCTACGCCCGAACATGCCGAGTATATGATTTATCCGCGCATACTGGCATTGTCGGAGGTGGCATGGTCGGCTCCGGAGAACAGGGCGTGGGAAGATTTCCATAAGCGTGTCCCGAAGGCGGTGGCGCGTCTGAAGTCGAAAGGGTATCATCCTTTCGATCCGGCGGGTGAGGTCGGCAGCCGCCCGGAATCCGGAGAAGCGGTCGATCATCTGGCGCTTGGAAAGAAAGTGACTTACCATGCGCCTTACAGCACGGCGTATCCCGCACAGGGAGAGAGTGCCCTGACGGATGGCATTCGCGGCGATTGGACGTATGGAGACGGAGCGTGGCAGGGATTCATCTCACGCCACGGATTGGATGTGACCGTTGATCTGGGGAAGGAAACGGAGGTGCGCTCCATATCCGCCGACTTTATGCAGGTGGCCGGAGCGGAAGTATTCCTGCCTGAGGAGGTTTCTGTCTCAATCTCTTCGGATGGTTCGGTCTTCGTTCCGTTGCACGTGCAAAGGGATGAAACGGACAAGGAAAAAGCGATCGGGTTTCGTACCGTCGGTTGGGAAGGAACCGCCAAAGGAAGGTATGTGCGCTATACGGCGCGCCCCGGAAAGAAGTACGGCGGTTGGGTTTTTACGGATGAAATAGTAATCAAATAAGAAATACGGATGATATGAATACTTTAAGAATCAGGAATCTGATAGGATGTATCGCGCTCTCTTCTCTTTCTGTGCTTTCTGCGCAGGTGCGCACATCCTATACATTGGAGAAGGGATGGAGGTTTACGCGTGAGGACAACCGGGACTTTGTGAAGCCCGGTTACGACGATGCGCGCTGGCAACCGGTGAGCGTTCCTCACGATTGGGCCATTTACGGGCCGTTCGGTGTGAACAACGATAAGCAGAATGTGGCCATCGTTCAGGACGGTCAGAAGGAGGCGATGGAGCATGCCGGGCGTACGGGCGGACTGCCTTTCGTGGGCGTGGGCTGGTATCGTCTGGCGTTCGAGGCTCCCGCTTTCGCGGAAGGAAAGAGGGCGGTGCTGATGTTCGACGGCGCCATGAGTCATGCGCGCGTATATGTGAACGGACAGGAGGCGGGCTACTGGCCGTATGGCTACAACTCGTTCTGGCTGGATGTGACGCCTTACCTGAAAGAAGGGGCGGTGAACTCTTTGGCAGTGCGTCTGGAGAATCAGCCCGAATCTTCGCGCTGGTATCCCGGAGCGGGCCTGTACCGGAACGTTCGCCTGCTGGTGACGGAAGACGCGCATGTGCCCGTGTGGGGAACGCAGCTGACGACTCCCGTGGTAAATGAACGGTTTGCCAAGGTAAATCTGCGCACGAAATTGAATCTGCCTGAAGGCAAGGAAATATCTGCTTACCGCATTGTGACGGAACTGCGCGACAAGGCGGGGAAGACGGTGGCGACGGACGAGAAGCGGGGCAATCGGTTCGACGGCGCTCTCTTTGTTCAGGATTTTACGGTGGAGAACCCCGTGTTGTGGAGCCCCGATACGCCGGCGCTTTATACGGCGGTTTCGAAAGTCTACGAGGGGAATGTGCAGAAAGACGAATACACCACGGTGTTCGGCATCCGCTCCATCGAGATTGTTCCCGGAAAAGGTTTCTTCCTGAACGGGAAGAAAACGGTGTTCAAAGGCGTGTGCAACCATCACGACCTCGGTCCGTTGGGAGCTGCTGTGAACGATGCGGCCATCCGCCGGCAGGTTCG
Source organism: Bacteroides pyogenes (assembly GCF_014196225.1). GTDB lineage: Bacteria > Bacteroidota > Bacteroidia > Bacteroidales > Bacteroidaceae > Bacteroides > Bacteroides pyogenes_A. Next base: position 88,028 of record NZ_JACIDI010000012.1, read on the forward strand.
CATATTGAAAGACATGGGCTGCAATGCCATTCGCACGTCTCACAATATGCCTGCGCCGGAATTGGTAAAGGCATGCGATGAAATGGGAATGATGCTCATGCCGGAATCTTTTGACGAATGGAAAGCCAGAAAAGTGGAAAACGGCTATCATAAGATTTTCGACGAGTGGGCGGAAAAGGATTTGGTGAATCTGTTGCATCATTATCGCAACAATCCGAGCGTGGTGATGTGGTGTATCGGCAACGAAGTGCCCGATCAGTGGAACGGCGAGCGTGGCCCCAAACTTTCGCGCTTTCTGCAGGATATCTGTCACCGGGAAGATCCTACGCGCCCTGTGACACAAGGCATGGACGCTCCCGATGCCGTGGTCAACAATAATATGGCGGCGGTGATGGATGTGGCAGGGTTCAACTATCGCCCGCACAAGTATCGTGAAAACTACCGCAAGCTCCCGCAGCAAATCATTTTGGGCAGCGAAACGGCTTCGACGGTAAGCTCGCGCGGAGTATATAAATTCCCCGTCGCCCGCCGGTGGATGAAGAAATACGACGATCATCAGTCTTCTTCTTACGATGTGGAACATTGCTCATGGTCTAATCTTCCGGAAGACGACTTCATGCAACACGAGGATCTGCCGTATTGCATCGGTGAGTTCGTGTGGACGGGCTTCGACTATCTGGGAGAGCCTACTCCTTACTACAGCGACTGGCCCAGCCATTCGTCGCTCTTCGGTATCATCGACCTTGCAGGCTTGCCGAAGGACCGCTACTACCTCTACCGCAGCCATTGGAACAAAGAGAAGGAGACTTTGCACATTCTGCCTCACTGGAACTGGGAGGGGCGCGAAGGAGAGGTGACGCCTGTGTTTGTCTACACCAACTATCCTTCGGCGGAGCTGTTTATCAACGGAAAGAGTCAGGGCAAGCGTACCAAAGACCTGACGGTGACGCTTGAAAACAGCGCCGACTCGGTGTCGATGATGAATCTCAAGCGGCAAACGCGCTACCGGTTGATGTGGATGGATACGAAATACGAACCCGGAACCGTAAAGGTGGTGGCATACGACGGGCAGGGAAAAGCAGTGGCGGAGAAAGAACTTCGTACGGCAGGCAGGCCCCATCGTATCGAACTGACCGCCGACCGTTCGGTCATCAAAGCGGACGGTAAAGACCTTTCGTTCGTTACGGTGAAGGTGGTGGATAAAGACGGAAACCTCTGCCCGACGGCATCGCATTCCATCAGCTTTAAAGTGAAAGGAGCCGGCAGTTACCGTGCCGGGGCCAATGGCGACCCCACCTCTTTGGAGTCGTTCCAGCAACCGAGGATGAAGGTCTTCAACGGAATGATGACCGCCGTGGTTTCTTCCTCCGAGAAGGAAGGCGAGATAATATTGGAAGCCGCAGGAAAAGGACTGAAGAAAGGAACGGTGACCATCACCTCTCGTTCGGAAACTGCGGAATAATATCCCTCATGTTGCCGAACAACGAAGCGGGAACAAAAGAATCGAAACTCTTGCCGAGGAATAATATTCCTCATGTTGCCGAACAACCCGTACCGGGCGAACTACAAAAAGAAGGTAAATGAATGTCAAAAAGCACACCTTCTTAATTTTATTTTCAAAAGTTTGTAAGCCTCCGGTAAAGTACGTATTGCAAAATACAAAAAATTAGTCCCGACTGGGCACGATTCGTTCAGATTCGCCTCCGAGTCGGGACTAATAG
>NZ_JACIDI010000013.1 GCF_014196225.1 Bacteroides pyogenes
ACTTCTTCTCGTGTCATCATAAGTTTTATTTTTGGGCACAAAGATACTGGTCGAAGAGATTGCAGAAAATACGTGGTTTACCGGAGGCTTACAAAGAAGCCTATGTCATAAAAGGGAGTATTCCGTATAACAGGACGGATATTCCGGTTATAAAAGGAAGAGACAACGCAAGGCTCCCATGAGGGATTTCGTAATTCCTCATGGAAACATAGGCTGTGAGGTCAGTCCATACCGAAGCTTTTCATCGGTGGTACCGCTTTATTGAAAGCCGTTCCGAACCGCCCCGTTTTCCATCCGTAAATCTCAGCTACATACGGATAGAGCGAACGGGTCTTTTTGCGGAAGCCGACTTCGTCTATTTCACGGTTGTAAATCAGTTCACCTATGCGTTTCGCCTCGTCAATGTCTTTCGCCACACGATAAAGTACATAGTGAGTGCCGTCATGGTGTGAGAGGCTGCCACGGATATTGAAGCCATCGCTGTACCATTCGTTCTCATCTTCCGACACGCTGAATATGCCATTGATGTTATGTCCCAGTATCGTGTGGCCCTGCCGTCTGCCGTTCCAGAAACCGAGGTCGGCAAATGCCATAACAACGCCGTCAATTAGTTTGTCAAGGTTCATGCGCTCGTCCGACAGATTGTCGTTGATGACCTTTGCCCATTCTGTGTCACTGACATTGTAGTCTTCGTCATCGAGTATGTTACGCTGCGAGCTTTCGTATTCCTCCCTCGCCTTGTCATCAAATAAATCTTCGCTTGACCATATTATCTGTTTCATGTCCGCATGGGTTATATTGTTGCCTGATTGTATATTGACGGTTCGCTTGTCACATTATAAACATACTGGCCGCATCTTACGAGAAGTGCGTCATTGTCGTAATAGAGTTTCTTCATGCCCCTTATAGAGCCTGTGCGGTGGAAATTGGGGAAGCGGCTAATGTCACATCTCCTGCCTTGTTCTGCTGTCATTCTTTTTGTTCGCATATCTGAAAATTTGTTTAATTTTTATTTCCCTATCCTGGAATCTCCTTTTTCGGAACAGTCCGCGAGGGGGTTATCTGCGCATTACAGTGGCATCGTCAAGAGGCGGAAGGCAAGGTTTTCAAGATGATTTTTCATCCATGCTGCAAAATCTCGCCGAAACAGAGCATGACCTTGTCCATCGCTCCCGGATGCCGAACTTCGCGCCGTAAACCTCGATCGGGCGGTCTTCTGAAAAAATAGTCTCTAATGGAGATTGGTATAACAGGAACTTTTATATACAAAAGGCATTTTTGCCCGGAGGGAAAATTCTTGGTAGATTCTCCACAGTATAAAATAAGGCTGGCTGGCAGTTCGGGTTATAGCAGGGCATCCGCTGACAGACATACATAAGAGGCATGCCAGAGCGTGAATTTGGGAACATCCAATGCCTTCTGTTTCATGCAGAAAGGAAATCCCCCTGCCCGGTTATCACAACCAAGCAGATGGAGAGTCAGATATTATGTCGTAGGTCAGACAGCGTAATTGGTGGCTTTCCTATCAAGCATCGGAACTGTGTCCGTTTCCGTCTCTTCCTGTTCCAGCCTGTTCCCCTCAAGGCTCTCGTCAATCCGTTTTTTCTGTTATCTTATACCTGCACACTATGCGGCTTTCATTGCTGTCAGCTTACCTGCTATTTTTTACATGACAGGAGATAGATATACAGGCTTACTATGTTCCACATAGATAACTAACGGCTAGGTTCTGTCTCATCCTCCGGCGGTGCTTATATCCGTGTAATCCTACCATGGAAAGGATTAATCGACCGCATCCCATTTGAGGGAGAGTGTATAAGTATCTTCCACTCTTTTGCGGCATTACGAAGTTTACTAACAGTTCGCTTGCGCTAACTATACTATCCAGCTTCGCCACTCTACGGTATGATACTAACCGTACTTGATTTCCTCTCACGGTTCTGTCTTGTCCTTTCAGAAAATATACTTTGTCCCGACTGGCTTAATACATCATTAACGGCTGAAGCTGTAAAATCGAACGTAAAATTGTTAATAAATACGGACGAAATTCCTTTGAAAGGCTACCGATACTGACAGGATGAATGCTTTTTAAAGATGTGGATGCAAAGGGGTGAGACATACGACCTTACTGCGTGCTGCGAATTTGGCCGTGACGCATACAGATAACAACTATATTCATCAGCAGAGGTGCCATATCTACATATTTAAGAATTGCAATGTTCGGTGATTCTCCACATTAAAACAATCCCTATTAATGGTGATTTCATACCTGTCGGTCATCGGATCTGGAATGACAGAACACCAAAAACAAACTTTTTTATTTGCATTTTTGCAGCTTTAAAAATACCTTTGTGACGATTGTTATAGAACAACGGCTTCTTTCCGAAGTTGCGGGTTGTTTCAGATGCATGTTTGAATAAAGCGGACAGAGGCGTAGTTGGAGTTTACCTTAAAACATATGGAAAAGATGCGTCAGGTCATGAAACTCAAAGGGCAATCCCCCGAATTATATACGCTCGTAGCGCCATTGGCTATGAGCGTTTCCGCCCTGCGTCAGAACAATAACTATCCTTATAAGACTTCATGCCGTCATTGCTGGTATATCCTGTTGGAGCATAAACAGTTGAGGGCGTTCATCCCTTTGGAAAAGAAAGACTCGGCCTCTTTCAAAATAGACAATTATTATGCCCCTTCCGGAACGGAGCGCGGGGAACTGCTCCGTGAATTACTGGAGAGGATATTGCCAGAATACGATTCCCAAGGGCGCGTGTACGCCATTGTACAAAAGAGGGATCAGGAGATTTTTGAGAAGGCCGGCTTTTCGGTTATTCGCCAAATGAAAATCTATGTCAAAATGGAATTGATGCAGACCGGAGGAAGCGACAATGGGGCCGATTGAGACACGAAAGAATGTATATCAAGCGCTTCAGGCAAGAATTGCGACTGTTTTTTCCGCATACGACTATGTCTATGTGGCTTTTTCGGGTGGGAAAGACAGTAGCGTCGTTCTGAATGCTTGTATCGAATACCTGCGCCGGTACAAACCGGGCACGAAACTGGGCGTGTTCCATCTCGATTATGAAATACAATATACGCTGACAACTGAATACATCGATCGCACCTTATCCTCTAATCGTGATTTGCTCGAGGTCTATCGCTGTTGTGTTCCTGTCAAAGTACCTTCTTCGACCTCAATGTATCAGCATTTCTGGAGACCGTGGGACCCCGAAGTATCCGAATGGGTCAGACCGATGCCCAAAGAATGTTTCCGCATGGAGGATTTTGACTATTACACAGTGCAAATGTGGGATTACGAGTTTCAGCAGAGTTTTGCCCACTGGCTCCGCTTGAAGAAAAATGTCCGCCGTGTAGCCTGTCTGATAGGCATCCGTACCCAGGAAAGCTATAACAGGTGGAGACTGATTTATCACCCCAAAGACGGCTATAACCCTTTCTGGCGCGCACAATGGATTCACAATGTAGGGGAAGGCATATACAATATTTATCCGATATACGACTGGAAAACGACCGACATCTGGATCGCCAACGGGCGATTCGGATGGGATTACAATCGTTTGTATGACCTTTATTACCAAGCTGGCGTCCCCTTGAATAAACAGCGGGTGGCTAGTCCGTTCATCTCGCAAGCGATCTCTTCCTTGCACCTTTACCGTGCGATAGACCCCGACATGTGGGGCAAGATGCTGTGCCGTGTCAACGGAGTCAACTTTGCCGGTATCTACGGCCACACTTCAGCCATGGGATGGCGGAGTGCCGGATTGCCGGAAGGAACGACATGGAAACAGTATCTGTACTTCTTGCTCGACACCTTGCCGGAAGAGACACGTGAGAATTACCTGCGAGTACTCTCCGTCAGCAAACGTTTCTGGAAGACTAAAGGAGGCTGTCTGAGCATCGAGACAATAGGGAAACTCAAGGAAAGAGGTATTGAATTACAAGTAATGACTACGAGCAACTACAATACCTGCAAGTTTCCTGTCATGATGGACTATATGGACGATATCGACCTGCCGGAATTCAGGGAACTGCCTACTTACAAACGCATGTGCATCTGCGTGCTCAAGAATGACCATTACTGCAAATACATGGGCTTTGCTCCCGGCAAAAAGGAACAAGAACGTCGTAAAAGGATAATGGACGAATATTCCTCTTATCTGGAAACTCGAAAACGTAAAAAAGAGCCATGAAAGAAAAACAGCCTTATATCAGCCCCGTTTACAGGGTGATTGCCGTACCCGTGGAAAAAGTGCGTGCCAATGCATATAACCCTAATGTGACAATGCCTCCCGAGATGGAGCTGCTGGAACTTTCCATTTGGGAAGACGGCTATACGATGCCATGCGTATGCTACTATATAGAGGAAGAAGACGTCTATGAATTGGTGGACGGTTTTCATCGCTACAAAGTGATGCTTTCCTCCCGCCGGATTTATGAAAGGGAGAACGGATTGCTTCCTGTCACCGTAATAGACAAAGACATTGCCAACCGTATGGCTTCTACCATCCGCCACAACCGGGCGCGTGGCACGCATAAAATCGAACTTATGACCAACCTTGTCGGAGAATTGGTTCGTTTGGGTATGTCCGATGCCTGGATACGGCGGAATCTCGGAATGGACAAAGATGAATTGCTGCGTCTCAAACAAATATCGGGATTGGCGGCTTTATTTGCGGATAAAGACTTCAGCATGGCCGAAGAATGATCCAATATTTACGTTTTACGAAACTTAATAGCCGTTCCTTAAATACTCCATACTCGCCTGATTTATAGCTTATTACAATGCAAATTATTTGCTTATATCTGCAAGATTTCGTACCTTTACAGTACAAATCTTGCAGATATTTATGTTAAAACGTACATCTAAACAGCTCTCTTTATTCTCTTCTTTGGAGGATATGCTTAATCATCAACATCCCCTTTTCCAACTTAGCCATAAGATTAATTGGCAGAGTTTTGATGATGCTTTTTCGCCTTTGTATTGTAGTACGAACGGTCGCCCGGCTCATCCTATTCGCTTGATGTGTGGCCTTTTAATCTTAAAACATTTGCGTAATGTGTCTGATGAAACTGTGGTTTTACAATGGAGTGAGAATGCTTACTACCAATACTTTTGCGGACAACTTGAATTTACTCCCAAAGAGCCCTGTGATGCATCTGACTTAGTTCACTTCAGAAAACGTATCGGTGAGAAAGGTATGGAAATAATATTGGCAGAGAGCATCCGTGTCAATACGGATAAGGATGATGAAGACCATTTTGATACGGCTTTCATAGATTCTACTGTACAGCAGAAGAATATAACTTATCCTACAGATGCGAAGTTGCATAAAAAGATAATCAAAAACGTTTTGAAGATAGTTCATGATAAGTCTTTTCCTCTACGGCAGAGTTATACACGCACCTTGAAAGGAATTTACCGTGCCCAGCGCTTTGGTAACCATCCCAAGAATCGTAAGAAAGCCCTTAAGGCAGACAGGCAACTAAAAACCATAGCAGATCAATTGGTCAGAGAACTCCAGCGTAATCTAGAGGGGGGAAGGAATGGCTATGAGAAGATGTTTGAGTTATACTACAGGGTTCTTTCTCAGAACCGTAAGTCAAAAAATAAAGTATATTCTCTGCATGAACCAGACGTGGTTTGTATCAGTAAAGGCAAGGAACATAAGAAATACGAGTTTGGTAATAAGGTATCCATTCTTCGCTCATGGTCAGGACTTATTCTTGGTGCATGCTCTTTTAGGAATGAATACGATGGGCATACCATACAAAAGACGTTGGAACAAACCCAAAGGATGACCGGGAAACATATTAATAACCTAGCAGCAGATAGAGGGTATAGAGGTGTGAAACAGATTGGGGATACAAAGATACTCATCCCAGACGTTCCTAAAGCAAAAGACACCTACTACCAAAAGAGAAAGAGACACAAACTATTTTGTAAACGAGCAGGCATAGAGCCAACGATAGGACATCTTAAAGAAGACTACAGATTATCTCGCAACTTTTATAAAGGTGTGAGAGGAGATGCTATCAATGTCTTATTAGCTGCGGCCGCATATAACTTCAAAAGAGCTATGAGAGTTCTTTTGTGGCTTATAAAAAAATCAGCGTGAAGTTTGTAAAAGCGAACTTCACGCTGAAATATAGTTTTTAAGGGACGACTTAATAGCGTTACCGAATTCAGGTCTTGATTTTGGAGAAATGAAATTATGTCCGCTTGGTCGTTTTTCTGTAAACACAAGGAAACTGTACTTACTATAAACAACAGATGCCCTCCCCCTGATACACTTGTAAAAAACAACAAGTAAAAAACGAGAACCTTATAATAAACATTAAAACAGAAGACAGGCATGTAGTCATCCATTCTTTTCTCATCATATACAAATATACAAGAAAAGCATGACTAAAGAAGAGTTGCTAAATCTATGCAAAAAAGGAGACGGGCAGGCTTTAAGCCTGCTCTATAAAACTTATGCGGATAGAATGAGAAGGATATGCAACCAATATGTTTCTGACAAGCAAATAGTAAATGACCTTCTACATGATGGATTTATTGTAATTTTCACATCTATCGGAACATTACGCTCCACTGAAAAAAAAGAAAGCTGGATGGGAAAGATAATGAAAAACATTTCATTAAGATATTTGGAACAGTGTCGTTCAATTACCACGGTTTCTTTAGACAGTATAGAAGAAGAAGGATATGAAGAGTCGCCGACTCCATCTTATTCAAATGATTTCCCATCATATGCCATACTGCTTGAGATGATAGAATCATTGCCAAAAGGCTATTGTGAAATCTTCAAATTGGCGGTATTGGAGGGATTATCTCACAAGGAAATCGGGCAATTGTTAAATATAGCCCCACACTCTTCTTCATCACAATTATCCAGAGCCAAGGGAATGTTGCGTAAACTCCTGTCCCGATACCGCGCTATGATAGGGCTACTCATATTGTCATCCGTCATTTCCTTACATCTATTGCTGTATACACATAAAAAAACGCCAATACGGCACAAGAAACGGAATTCGAGCGCAAAGAGGAAAAACAAAGGCCTCATAAGGCTTCGCCTCAAGATACAATGAATATTACCCCTATGCATACCTGTACTGCCCGGAAGCATACCCTCTCTGAATTTGCAAGAGAAGAGAAGGCTAAGCAAGAAAGCATCCGGCAAGACAGTTCCGTTGAAAGAAAAGACAGTGTTCAATCACCTGATCTTCAAATGATAAAAAAACAAAGAATAAGACAAGACGAAGAGTACCATCCCGCCATTACTTCCAGACATTTATCCAATGATAAAAAGGATTGGTCGTTGGCTTTATCCTATTCGGGAGGAGAAAAGCGTACAGATACCCGAAGAACAATGATTCCCGGCAGTATCGCGTCCGATAAGCCGCAAGAAGTAATCAAGGAGTTACACTACCATCTTTCTATAACCTTATCCCTTTCATTATGCAAGAAATTCGATGAACGCAAGGGAATAGAAACAGGCCTTCAATATACACATTTACGTTCAGATTTTACAACTGTCACCAATTACTCTCTAAATGAGGCACAAAAAATAGACTATATAGGAATCCCCATAAAAGGAATATTCAATATTCGGAACGGGCGGAGGTGGTCCATCTACATATCTGCCGGAGTAACTATGGACATTCCCCTAAGAGCTACTTCTGAAAAATCCGTATTTGATGAAAGTGGACAAATTACCTCTCAAACAAGAGGTAACATATATCCGTCTTTGCAGTGGTCTGCAAATTTCGGCATAGGATTTCAATACCGGATTATACCGTCTCTCGGAGTTTATGCGGAGCCCAAGCTGTATTACTTCTTCAAAATCAACGTGATATATCTATCAGCGACTTGCGTACACGTGTTGCAAATATAACGCAAACCCGAAAATAAGCATCCATAAGCAACACACGCTCTTGCTCACAAAAGTACGATTTTTATTCATAAATAACGAGATGTAAACGCATAAAAATCAAAAGAAAGCGATGTTTTTAACAGATTCTTCGGTTTTATCCTTACCTTTGTGTATGATATTGGGGTGTTACACCCAAATAACAATAAGGAAACGATGCAGATACATAACAATACATTGATAGCAGAATGCTCGGCTTACGATTTCAAGGAAATGTTGGAACGTAAGAAAGTAAAATCGTGGCTTAAATCCGTGTCGGCTTTCGCTAATACGGATGGTGGCAGTTTGTTCTATGGAGTGAATGATGACGGCATAATTGTAGGGTTGGAGAATCCACAAGCCGATGCTGATTTTATCAGTGAAATGATAAAGGCAAGACTTGACCCTGTGCCGGAAGTTCAACTTATTCCGATAGAACATGAAGGGCATACCCTGCTTGAAGTGAAAGTAAAGGCAGGAATGCTTACACCTTATTACTATTATCAGGATGGGACACGTACCGCATATGTACGAGTTGGCAATGAAAGTGTAGAATGCAACTCCCAACAATTACTTTCGTTGGTATTAAAAGGCACGCACATGACTTGGGATTCACTGCCTACCCAAGTGGATGCCAGCAAACATTCTTTCATCATCCTTGCCAATACTTTCCGTGAGCAAACCCATCAGGAATGGAACGATAAGTATTTGGAATCATTCGGACTAGTAACTCCTGATGGAAAACTGACCAATGCCGGATTGCTGTTTGTTGATAATTGCACGATATTTCAATCGCGTATTTTCTGCACTCGTTGGACTGGACTCTATAAGGATGATGCTATCAGTTCCGTAGAGCATCGGGATAACCTTGTATTGCTATTGAAATATGGCATGGACTTCATCAAGAACTACACTATGAGCGGATGGGTAAAGATGCCCAATTATCGCCTAAATCTTCCCGACTATTCCGACCGTGCCATCTTTGAAGGAGTGGTAAACCACCTTATCCATAGAGATTATACTGTAATGGGCGGTGAAGTACATATCGACATTTATGATGACCGCGTAGAACTGGTATCACCCGGTGCTATGCTTGACGGTACACAAATTCAAGACCGTGACATATACAAAGTGCCGTCCATGCGTCGTAATCCTGTCATTGCAGATGTGTTCACACAGTTGGATTATATGGAGAAACGTGGTTCCGGTTTACGCAAAATGCGAGAGCTTACAGAGAAATTACCTAATTTCTTGCAAGGAAAAGAACCACAATATCAAACGGAAGCGACCTCCTTCTACACCACATTCTATAATCTGAACTGGGGCGAAAACGGAAGAATACCTGTGGAAGAAGTAGCCAATAGGGTAAATAGTACCCTCGAAAAGTACCCTGTAAATGAAGAAGGTTCGGAGAAAAAGTACCCTGTAAACGGAAATAGTACCCTCGAAAAGTACCCTGTAAATCGAAACATCAACAAACCTGTTGGTAGAACGGCTCAACGTATTATAGATATGGTTATATCTAACCCGATGATAACTCGTGAGAAAATGGCAGAAGAATTGGGTATCTCTTTAGATGGTGTCAAGAAACAGATTAAAAATCTCCGTGGAAGAGGTATTCTTACACACGAAGGTTCTGATAAATCCGGCTATTGGCGCATTATTGTTAACCCTCAAACTGAGCAATAAACCTATGGGAACACCTTTCATACCACTCGGTGCAATAATTGCCGCTTTGATTATCGCCTTTCTGTTTGCTTCCTTACCGCAGGTAAACCACAAGACGCGATACAGGGTACTTTATGCAATAGCCATCATCATGTTATTAGCCGTTATTCCTATCAGTGAGTATATGGCTGAGGACACCAAAAATTCAAACAACAATTACCTGCTTGTTCTGATATTCGATATTGCAGTAGGGTATTTCTGTATGTACATTGCTGCTTTGCTGAAATTCAATGTTCTTAAACGAAAGAACCAAGCATTAGAAAATGCCTTGACAGAAAAGCAACAAGAAAATGTAGCAATCCTATTGGAGCATCAAAACGAAAAACAACAAGCACTTCAGCAAAGAGAGTTTGAATGGTTAGCTGGGAAAATAAAGATGTTTACCGAAGAAGAACAGGAAGCTATTCTTTCCAGTGCTCTATCATTTGCTGAACATGACTTGATAGTTGCTCCCTCAATAAGTATACAGCCCAAAGAAACATGTAGTCAGCAAGAACTAATGTACTTTGTCTGCTCTGCTTTTTACAATATGGATAAAAGTCGTAGTGAAGTTGTGGGTTTCTTATATAAAGTTTTTCCTCTCTATTTTCCTGCTGGAGAAAGTGCATTGGCTAAAAAGATGCCGGGATTGGAGAAAGTTAAGGAAAGGAGAGAAAAAGAAAATGCTCAATAACAATTAGTATTATTAGCGTCACTTATTTCTAATTAAATTTTAATACGAATAATAATGAGTACAAAATTTTTCACAAACAGCACAGGAAACACCTTGTTTGATAAATTCAAAGGTATTGCTGCTGATATGATAAATTTCGATAGTTTTTTAGCAGTTGTTGGATTTTTTCGCTCATCTGGTTATTTTAAATTACGAAAAGAGTTGGGTAATGTATCAGAAATTAAAATATTGGTAGGCATTAATATTGATGATATTTTTCGCAAACACAATAAAGCTCTATTGATGTTAGCAGACGAAGATAAAGCGAAAGAAATCTATCACAACGGCTTCAAAGAGGACATTATTAATGCCCAATATTCTCCTGAAGTAGAAGAGGGTATTTTACAGATGTGTAAAGACCTTGTTTCAGGACGCTTACAAATGCGTATCCACGCTACTAAAAACCTGCACGCTAAATTCTATCTCTGTTTGCCACAAAATCATAGCGAACATAGCGATGGTTGGGTTATTATGGGATCGTCAAATATCTCTGATTCGGGTTTAGGCATTAAGCAACCACCACAATACGAACTTAATGTAGCGATGAAAGACTTTGACGATGTGAAGTATTGCTCTGATGAGTTTTGGGCTTTGTGGAATGAAGCTGTGCCATTGACTGTAGAAGATATTGAAGAGTACAAGAAGAAAACATATTTGGGTTATCAGCCAACGCCATACGAACTATACATAAAAGTGCTTATCGATACTTTTGGCGACCAAGTGGAAGATGATTTTTCCATTCAGTTGCCCGATGGTGTCAAGGATTTGAAATATCAGAAAGATGCCGTTATTCAAGGCTATCAGATGCTGATGCAGCATAACGGCTTGTTCCTTGCTGATGTTGTAGGTTTGGGAAAGACTATGATTGCTACAATGATAGCCAAGCGATTTGTAGAGGCTAACGGTAAAAACACCAATATCCTTGTTGTTTATCCTCCTGCTCTGGAAGACAACTGGAGAAATACATTCAAGTTGTTCGGCATCTACAAAAAAGCTCAGTTTATCACTAATGGTAGCCTATCCAAAGTTCTTGACGGTAAAGACAACTACAAGGATAAAGAGGAGTTTGACCTAATCATTGTCGATGAAGCACACGGTTTCCGTAGCGATAGTTCGGGCAAGTATGACGAGTTGCAGAAGATATGCAAGTCTCCTTGCATAAATATGGGCTTATTGAAGAGTTCACAGAAGAAAGTGATGCTTCTTTCAGCAACTCCGCTCAACAACCGTCCCGATGATTTGCAGAATCAATTATTGCTGTTCCAAAACAGTCAGAGTTGTACCATTGATGGAGTTCCAAACCTCAAAGGTTTCTTCTCAGAACACATATTGGACTACAAGCGATTGATGCGTGAACGTGACCAGCGTGATGTTACATCCGAAGTGGATAAAATATATGAGCAAATCCGTAGTAAGGTTATCGACAAAGTAACAGTTCGTCGTACACGCAACAACATTCTAAATGACCCTGATTATAGAGCAGACATCAAGTCTCAGGGCATCATATTCCCCAATATTCTGCCACCTAACGAATTGGAGTACGTGATGGACTCCGACACAAGTAATCGTTTCTACGAAACATTGAAACAATTAACCGATGGGAAAACAGATGAGAATCCAGAGGGCAAGGGACTAACTTATGCTCGTTATCGTGCAGTAGAGTTTTTGAAGCTTGAATATCGTAACAAGTACAAGAATGCTGTACATATCGGTCAGACATTGGCAGCTATCTATCGTGTCCATATGGTAAAGCGATTGGAGAGTAGTTTCTATGCTTTCAAGAAGTCGCTCCGCACACTTCTTCGTATCACAACCGATATGATTAAGATGTTTGAAGAGGACAAGGTTATCATTGCTCCTGACTTGAAAGTAAAAGATCTTCAAGCAAAGAATATGGAACTTGACGAGATTATAGAGTATGCTATTACAAAAGGATATGCCACAGAAGATATACTCTTTACCGCAGATGCTTTCAGTTCCGACTTTATTGAAATGCTCCATCACGACCGTGAGATATTGGAACAACTCAATGCAGATTGGGAGAAAGAAAATGACGACCCAAAATTCGATAAGTTCCAAGAAAACCTTACTCATAACTTCTTCGATAAAGAGAGAAATCCATCGGGCAAATTGGTATTGTTCTCCGAAAGTGTAGATACACTGAACTATTTGTACGATAGACTTACAAAGGAAATTGGTCGTTCCGATGTCTTAATGGCTACAGCAGCCAACCGCAATCGTTTGGGGCAGACCATCAAGGAAAATTTTGATGCAAACTTTGACAGCGATTCTATGAGGTACAACATTATCATTACCTCTGATGTGTTAGCGGAAGGTGTGAACTTGCATCGTTCTAATGTGATTGTCAATTATGATTCGCCTTGGAACGCTACCCGATTGATGCAGCGCATTGGTCGTGTAAACCGTATCGGATCAGTTGCTACCAACATCTACAACTATATGTTCTACCCATCTCAACAAGGAGATAAAGAAATTCAGTTATATAAGAATGCCCTTGTCAAGTTGCAAGGTTTCCATTCGGCATTTGGCGAAGATGCACAAATCTACTCCAAAGAGGAGATTGTAAAGGAGTTCCAGATGTTCGATAGCAATGTAAAGGATAGCATTGACAAGAAAATTGCCCTATTGCGTGAGGTGCGTGAACTCTATAATAGCGACCGCAAACTGTATCACAAAATCAAGGCACTGCCAATGAAGAGCCGTGTAATGCGTGATACAGGAAAGCATAGCGGTAAGTCTATAATATTTGTTTCTTCCAATGTTAAAACAGAGTTCTATTTGGCATCAGCAACTAGTGCGGAGGTTATTGACTTCCTTGAAGCAGTAAAATATCTCAAAGCGAAGCCAGAAGAACAGCCTGTGCCATTTTCTAAAGAAGAGCAACACTACAAACATGTAAATAGTGCATTAGCTCAATATACGACCGAATATGTGGAGGCTGCCGATACATCATCCATCAACCGCACTGACCTTGGCAAGACTTCGCTTGAAGCCAACAAGTTCTTGCGCACCATCAAGCAGATAACAACCGATAATGAATTGAAATCACAATGCGATGTGTTGATGGGATATATCAATGAAGGTATCTACGCCCAGCTACCTCGTTACTTGAAAGCTTTGTCTCGTGAATACAAGAGCGACCGTGCAAAGATGAAGCAAGATGAGTATTGTTTACAAAACAAAATATCGGAACTACTTGGTGAGTATCAGACGATGAACAAGGAGCAACGCCACGATGCACAAGATATTTCCAATCCTCAAATCATTATTTCAGAGAGTTTCAAATAAATCACTCACTATAAACCAATATTACTATGGCAACTATATATACTACAGATAGTTTAAGAAACCTGTTCCGATCGTCATTCAACTTGACACAATGGTATAGCTTTTCGCAACACTTTTTCAATGTAAGTGAATTGAAGAAGAAACCTGAAAGAATTATTGAGAACACTTCGGATGAGGGCTACTATTTAGGCAACATAAATACTACCGATAGTTACCGTATCGGTTTGTTTCAATATAACATCTCAAAAGGTTCAGTTGCTAACAAGCGTGTGGGGCTTCGCAATCTTGTAAAATCATTTATCAATCCTACTTGGGGTGAGTTTGATGCAGCATTGGTGGTGTTCGACAGTGGCGACCATTGGCGTTTGTCATTCATTTGTGATATTAAGGGCGAAGCGACATCACCCAAACGATATACGTATGTTTTCGGTAGTGATAATCTGCTATACCGAACACCTATTGAGCGTTTCAACTTCTTGAAAAAGAAAGGTGTATCATTTGAGAATTTGAAAATAGCCTTCTCCGTTGAAGCTCTCTCTGATGAGTTCTTTAATAAATACCGTGAACAATACGCTGATTTCATTCAATACATTACAGGCAAGCGGTTCGTTAAAGTAGGTAGCAAGTGGGAAGAAAAGGTGCTTGGCGAGCCTAATGCTGCATTGATGCAAGCATTTGACCACAACGAAAAGAAAATTCGTGATTATGTAAAGAAGATGATGGGACGAATCACCTTCCTACACTTCTTGCAGCGCAAAGGCTGGATGTGTGGCGACCTCAACTACATGCAGAATATGTTTGAGAACTCGGCATACAAAAACGATTATCTTGATTCTGTTCTTGAACCTCTGTTCTTCGGTATATTGAATACTAAACCTGCGGAACGTGAAGCTCTATTTGCTAATTACGGCTGGGATAAGTCTTTGCTTGCCGAGTGGAAAGATATTCCATATCTCAATGGTGGTTTGTTTGAACGTGATACGGAAGATGAGCCAGAGAGCCGTTTCCCTTCTGAATACTTCAAACGCTTGTTCCAATTCTTCAGCGAGTATAATTTTACCATTGATGAGAACGACCCTAATGATGCCGAGGTCGGTGTTGACCCCGAAATGTTGGGTAAAATCTTCGAAAACTTGCTTGAAGACAACAAAGATAAAGGAGCGTTCTACACTCCGAAGGAGATTGTACGCTATATGTGCCAGGAATCGCTTATTGCCTATCTTGAAACCAATACAAGCGTGGCAAAAGATAAGATTCGCAAATTCGTTCTTTCTCCCGAAGATGGTGTAGCTGACATTCCTGATAATAAGAAGCCAAAACTACTTACAGCACTTGAAGAGGTGAAGATTTGCGACCCTGCCATCGGTTCTGGTGCATTCCCTATGGGTTTGCTTAATGAATTGTTGCATTGTCGTGAAGTGTTGAGCGGCGAGTGTTATGACCGTGCCGAAATTAAGAAGAGTATTATCCAAAACAACATCTATGGTGTAGATATTGAGAAAGGTGCTGTTGATATTGCCCGTTTGCGTTTCTGGCTTTCAATCGTAGTTGATGAGGAAACACCATCGCCATTGCCTAACCTTGACTATAAAATTATGCAAGGTAATTCGCTTGTTGAAAATTTTACAGGTGTGGATTTAAGCAAACTTACATACGAAAAAGAGTACAAGAATGACAAAGGGGACTTCTCTCTTTTTGATGATGAGAAGAACCGTTTGCAAAAGACAGTTTCACATCTGTTATCAACATACTACTTTTGTTACGACCACGATAAAAAGGTAAAACTGCAACAAGAGATTTCAGATGCTATCAACCAACAATTAGAAGTACAATTCATAAATCCTGAGATACTCGCAGAACTTAAAAAAATTAATCTTGCGGCAAATTCCCAGTTCTTTTTGTGGCACACATGGTTTAGAGATGTGTTCAATCTCTCTTCTGAAGATAATGGTTTTGATATTGTAATTGGTAATCCACCATACATTCAGTTACAGAATAATGAGGGAGAGCTTGCAAAACTATTAGGAAATTGCAATTTTGAAACATTTACCCGTACAGGTGATATTTATTGCTTATTCTATGAAAAAGGATGGCAAATGCTTAAGCAGAATGGACATTTGTGTTTTATCACGTCCAATAAATGGATGCGCGCTGGATATGGAGAAAAGACACGTTTGTTTTTTTCGACTAAAACGAATCCAAAACTATTGATAGACTTTGCTGGAACGAAAATCTTTGATGCTGCTACTGTTGATACAAATATTCTACTCTTTGAGAAGGGGCAAAACAAGCATAATACCATTTGTGCCATAACTGATAAGCAAGGAAAAAGTTGCTTAAATAATTTGAGCGTTTTTGTACAGCAACAGGGTGTGGAGTGTGATTTTACTTGCTCTGACTCATGGGTGATATTGTCTCCCATAGAACAGATCATTAAACAGAGGATAGAGGCAGTAGGTACTCCACTCAAGGATTGGGACATTCAAATCAACTATGGTATAAAGACAGGCTTCAATGACGCTTTTATCATAAATACAGAAAAGCGTAATGAAATTCTCGCTCGTTGTCAATCGGAAGAAGAGCGTGTAAGAACGGCTGAACTTATACGACCGATTCTTCGTGGCAGAGACATCAAGAGATATGGATATGAATGGGCTAATAAATATCTCATAGCTACCTTTCCATCACATCACTATGATATAGAGCAGTACCCTGCCGTAAAACAACATCTTCTTTCGTTCGGCAAAGAAAGACTGGAACAAACTGGTAAGACCTATACCGTCGATGGTAAAAAGGTCAAGGCTCGCAAGAAAACTAATAACAAATGGTTTGAAACACAAGACAGCATCAGTTATTGGGAGGATTTTAATAAGCCAAAAATCATGTATCCTAATATGACAAAATATATGCCATTTTATTATGATGAAAAAGCATTTTATCAAAACGACAAATCGTTTATGATAACAGGAAAACATGTCTCATATTTAACAGCATTTCTAAA
Source organism: Bacteroides pyogenes (assembly GCF_014196225.1). Taxonomy (GTDB): domain Bacteria; phylum Bacteroidota; class Bacteroidia; order Bacteroidales; family Bacteroidaceae; genus Bacteroides; species Bacteroides pyogenes_A. Next base: position 16,679 of record NZ_JACIDI010000013.1, read on the forward strand.
CTCTTCATTATTCAAATTTTGTTTTCGTGATAATTTTCCTGAATTACTAGGTGGTACAAGAGAACTAAGAAAAATATTCTTTGATAAGATACCAGTTCTTGAAGTATCAGACAAAATTGATAATATATTTAAAGAAGCTATAACCCAACTACAATTAGATTATAGCAAAGAACAAGCAATAGCTATTGATAATCTATTGTTTGATTTGTATAATCTAACCATAGAGGAGCGTAAGGTAGTTGGTTATATAGAGATTAACTAAAATTATCCTCTATATACTTTTGTTCTTCAGGAGATAAGTTGTATAGATCAAAAATCTTACAACTTATTTCTTTTTCATTATTTATCTCCTTGCAATAAAGTAGTTTCTTAAGAGCTTTTTCAAACTCTAAATTTTGTTCAGCAGTTATTATTGGAATTTTTATAGGATCAACTGCTTGTACACTTATAAGTAAATCACCAGTTCCAGTTTTAGGTGCATCTTTAAGAAGATAATGACCCATGGGGGAATTTAATACGCAGCATATAAATTCAATGTTGTTACCTGTCGCAAAACAGGTGCTGTCAAGACCTAATGCTTTATTATTGTCATAACAAAATCGAAGGATAGAACCGACTCTTTTCCATACAATTTTTGGCTTATTAAAATCCTCCCAATACTTTGCGCCCCATCTTTGCATAGCATACCATTCATAGCGGATACCTGTTTCAGCTTTATTGCGCTTTGATAATGGTTCTTTATACTGCAGCATATGTAAATACACAGCTGGATATTGTTCTTGGAATGCTTGTTCAGCTTTGTCCGATGCACCTTGAATGGATTCGTCAAACTGGTACGGGAAATGCCATGGAATGTAAATCAGCCACAGATTGGCCCATTCATATCCATATCTCTTGATGTCCCTGCCACGAAGAATCGGTCGTATAAGTTCAGCTGTTCTTGCATGCTCTTCTTCCGTTAGACAGTTTGCTAATATTTCATTACGCTTTTCTGTATTTATGATAAAAGCGTCATTGAAGCCTGTCTTTATACCATAGTTGATTTGAATGTCCCAATCCTTGAGTGGAGTACCTACTGCCTCTATCTTCTGTTTAATGATCTGTTCTATGGGAGACAATATCACCCATGAGTCAGAGCAAGTAAAATCACACTCCACACCCTGTTGCTGTACAAAAACGCTCATTATTGTGCAGCAATAAAAGTCTTGATGAACCGAGATAATGTATTTCTATCAACTTTGCATATCTTGGCGATTTTACGTTGAGAAACTTCGGCTTTCAGTAATTCTTCTATAAGCACACATTTTTCATGTAGCTTGTATTTTTCAGGAGAACTCTTCTTTCCTCTGGGGCGACCTAATACAACTCCGTCCGCCTTCTTACGAGCCAGTGCTTCCTTTGTCCTTTGACTAATAAGATTACGCTCAATCTCTGCAGATAGTCCAAAAGCAAAAGCGAGTACTTTACTTTGGATATCATCACCAAGTCGATAATTATCTTTTATAGTCCATACACGACATTCTTTGGTCATGCAAATATTTAATATTTCCATAATCATAAATAGATTTCTACCCAAACGTGATAGTTCTGCACAAATAATAAGATCGTCTTTTTGAATCTGTTCCAAAAGTCTGCCCAACTCACGTTTATTATATGATTTCATACCACTAATGGTTTCCTCTATCCAACCATCAATTACAAGGTTATTGCGTTCACAAAAATTATTAATTTCAAAACGCTGATTCTCTACTGTCTGTTTATCACTGCTGACTCTAATATATCCGTAAATCATAATTCTTAAATTATTATTGTTTATACCTTATGAAATATCTCATGGTCATAAGAAAATCCTTTTAGATATTCAATAAGAATATAAAAGGATAAATTCTTAATAAGCAGTGATTTTACACACGATAGATGCTATTTCTTTGTTGTGAGTTCCTCCATTCTTTGTAATATGAATCCAGACTGCTCTTTCACCGCTCGATACATCGAATAATACGCAAAGCTCTCTTCTTTATACTTCATGCTACTAGCAGAAGCAACAACAGCCCACGTAACAATAGCAACAATAAATACCATGACATATCGAAGTTTTATATGATAGCCATATATAAACAACCCACTGATACTAGATGGAATAACGGTTACAGGACTTTTCAATTCATTGATTTTTTCCAATATCTCATCCTGCCGTTTCAATATACATCGGGTATTAGTTTCGATAGTCATACGATTCTGATTGTAATCGCAAACGTGCCGATAAAGATATTCAAGAAGTCTGGACTTCTGCTTGAATAAATCAATGAGTTTTGGAAACCATAGCGAAAACGGCAATGTGTTAGGCTGCTGTTGCCAGATATGTTTCTTGATCACAGACAAGGCTTCATTCCAGCAAGTACAGAAACTTTTGGCAATTCCAGTATAAATGGCCTTTTCATTGGAATCCGCTTTTACAGATTGTTCCACTTTAGGAACAGTGGTATTCTGTTTTTTAATACACTCTTTCAGTTCGTTGATACTTTGGCGCAAATTCGCAAGATTTGCAGCTACTACATCTTCTTTCATTATCTTCTACGTTTTGAGGTTTTATAAAAAGGTTCGTTTCTTTCGTTGTCTCTGTTTTTATCGTTTCGCCATCCTTGTTCATTGTTGTTTCCTCCACCTCCACTGGGAGTTATGGCTTGATGGGGTTGAATAATCAGTTCCGCTACCACATTACCCAATGTAGCACAAAGGCTGTTAAAACTCAAATCACGGTCAAGTTTAGAACCAGCCATGTGCTATACTCATCCTGACAGAATGATATACCACGAATTTTATCAGCATTCTCAGCGTGATTAAAACGCATATCTATACCCAAGCCTTTGAGAATGCTAAAAAAGTCATTCCACGAATGAGAATTTGCTCGTGCATCAAGCACAGAGGAACGAAGATTATACTTCCGTAGTTGATGAGGACGCAAACGGCTCTTATTTCTGGCTTTGCTATTTTTAGGGGCAAAGTAAAGTCCATACTCTTTAGTCAAAGCACGACAGATTTTTGCATTGCGTATTCTTTCATTGCTGTCAGAAATGAGATTGCCTTCATTGTCTATCCGATTGAATACCAAATGACAATGAGGATGTTTCGTGTCGTGATGCCGAGCTATGATATATTGAGTATTGCGAATCCTCATTTGTTCCATCCATTTCTTGGCAATCTCCACCATAAGTGCATTCCCTTCTTCATTATCAGGGAAATGGTTAATATCTTGCGAAGAGAAAGCAAGTGATACGTGCTTCACAGGACTCTTTACTTTCAGGCGTATGGACGCTTGAAGGCAAAAAGAATCGGCAATCAACTTATTGCTAATGGCACATACTCCTTCGTGCGCTAAAAGTGTAGCGCATTTCTTCTTGTTCTTTTGGTCGTTGGCATAGTTTACAATACCTCCGAAATCAACTCTTGTTTTAATCTTCGCTATCATGACAGGTATTCTTTACTTGGGTGATAATTCTACTAACTTCCGAGACAATCGAAAAACACTGTTGTTTGACTGTTTCCAATCCATAGATGTGCATCTGATGGGCAATCTGATTGACGTTATTGGCGATACCGGAAAGGTCACGAATTGCCGATACCATTTCCGGACTGATGCGTTGACAGACTTGACAATCCATTGCAGCCTGATGGCAAAATTCATTGACAGACAATCCTGCCTGTTCCGCTTTGGATTGGATATAAATGTAGTCGTTCTCGGTAAACATTACCCGAAAACATTTGGTACGTTTCTGATAGCTCGCCAACTTTGGGCGGCCACCAAGTTTCTTTTCCTTTATACTCATATTGATTTTCGATATTGATTAATTGCTTTTTTGAGAGTGGCAGTTCTATCGCTTGCCGCATAGGTTTTAGTGGCACTAAAACACAAACTTGCCACTCAAAAAATCTTCCTATATTTCCCCTGCTCTATCCGGCATAGCTTGCCATCTTTAATAAAGGCTTCTATCCACTTGTTTGCCGTACTTCCATTCTCACTCAAAGTTAAAACCGCCGCATCATAATCTTTCTTTGTAAAAGTGTCAGGCAACATATTATAAAGAGTGTTCCTTCGTGCATAAACGCCCGTCTCTTGCGAAGCGGTATTGAATCGCTTAGACTGATTTCCCGACAAATTCTGATAAATGAATACGGCATGATAAAGCAGGGTGTCGCAAATACTCATAGCTATGGAATAGTCAAACTTATGGCAAACCAATTGTACAGTCTCGTCAGAAGAAGATTTGTGAATCACATTATCCAAATGTCGGACAGCAGTCAACACCATCATTATACGATAAGCAATCAGTCCCATCCGTCTGACTACTCCTTGCATCTTGTTATCCACTTCGTCACAACATTCCTCATTCACCCTACTGAGATATTCAATAAAGTGTTCCTGTAAATCAGAGGGAAGAGAAAAGGAATAATTACCCTGTCGTACAAAATTCTCATGTAAATGGCAGAATTTATCTCCCAACAGTTTGAACATGGCATTCTTGGATTGGGAAATGTCGCTTGTGGCAAACACATTTCTTATACCTCGTTTGAAGTGGATAATATAGAAACAAAAGCGACTCATCAATCCGTTCTCTGCATCAGGTATCAATCTTCTTACCTGTTCTGGAGTTCCAGCCAAAGCTACCGAAACTCTCGGATTAGCTACTTCGCAATACTCCCTGTCCTTGCGCCGACTCAAACTTACCAGCTCGTGGTGAAACGCCTTTCGCAACACATCGGAATAGTTACCATAGTCAGACTTCAAAGTCTGGCTTAACGTGTCACCTTCCGATTCAAACAACAGCCCGATTCCGTCATTATCCCCCAATATCTTCAAGAAAGAACTTGCGCTACTATTGGCAGGAATGACGAGCATACGCATGGGCGGTTCTGTTGGCATAGTCATTCCTTCAGTTTTCTTACCTTTGATATAAGTGCTCATCGCTTCTTTGTATTCCTGTTCCATCCGCTTTGAAAGTTCATGCAAATTACGGTTAATGGGGGCTACCAATTCCCGGCATAAGGTCAATGCTCCTTTTCCCATACCTGCATCTGCCACAACGAACAGATATAGATTCGGATAAACAATACGTTCATCGTACACACCACAAACATTATGAAAGCATACCGACAAACACACAATAGCCCCAATCAGTATCGTATCACGGTCATCTGTTGAAATGGAATTATTGACAACCTCATTTAGAAAAGGAGGAAGATGCTCAAACACACATTCAGGAAATACAGGAAGTTCTTCTTCTGATTTTATCCATTTACCCGTTTTACCATTTTGGATATTTGGTAAAATGGATAAATGCTCTTTACTGAACGAAGCCAATGAGATTCCGGCCTGATTTGCCAAATGGAAAAAAGAACGGATAGTAATGCCTTGCCCTTTGGAGTGCAGACAATGCGTATATTGTTTATCCGTTTCTTCCCTTTGATAGGTAGGGTAAAACCTGCTGATGCGGTGATAATACTCCCGTCCGTTCTCTCCCAATCCATCCACAAGTGCAAAGCCCAACTCCACCCAATCTTTATAATGAGGGGCTATATCAATGGCACGCCGTTCTATCTCCCGAGCAACACATTCCACATCTTCCTCCACCTTAATTATATATAGGGGAAATACTTGGCGTATGTATTTGCTGTATTTCAGAAGGGACATTCTCCCAATCTTGGGCAGAAAAGATTTTCTTCGACATCATCTTTGTATTTATGGTTAATATATGCTTGTGGGTCGTAGGGTAAGAAGCATGAACGAGCCACATCACTGCCGGACATATCCACTAATGGCAAACCTGTTGCTTTGATGCAGTTAGCAACAGCCTTGAAGTACCGAGAATGTTCCCAGCCTTTCAAGTCAACAGGTATTATCCACTTCAATCCATTACCGGATGGACTGACAAATAACAGTTCCGTATCAAAATACTCATGGTTGAGTAATTGTCGCTTTAACTCCTCAATATTCTCCACATGATCGAAATCCAAACACATCAATCCTGAGTGCATTATCAGTTCCTTCTCATTACGCTTGCGAAATAATCCCGAAAAGGTACAATAGTCAAAATGGGTGGCCTTGTACTTTTTGGCTTCGGGATAAGACTGCATCTGCCGCAGGTTTTCGGTTTGTGGTTGGGCATAATGCCCGATGATATAACGATACACATCCACAATACCTACCGCCCTTATCGGTTCGATGTTTTGAATGGGCTTGCGAAAGAATGAAAAACAATAGTCTATCGTTTCCATCATCTGATAATCTTTTTAGATTCGACAAATCGTTTGGCTTCTTCCATTAAGTCATCTTGTGTCTTATGCGATTTGTTCTTCAGCCAATCGTCAATTTCCGATTGCAAGAAAGCCAATGCCTTATTTATTTTATGTACGGGAATCTGTTTGGTTGATACCCATCCATAAACCGTTTGCTTGGCTGGATGTGATGGAAGATAAGCGCAAAGCGTCTATATCCATCCACTTAGGTGAGCTACTTGCCTGCTTATGCTGCAAGGCATTTACTTTAGATTGCAGTGCTTCTACGGACTCAATCAGGTAAGACAACGCATTCGGCATTTCCTCCAATGAATTTACTTTATAAGCCATTTTTTCTTCGTATTAAAGTTTATGCCGCAAAAGTATAGGGATGCTTATAGGTGCTAAATAGGTGCTTGACCGCCACCAATCAACCGCTCATTTACCACTGACAGATTTAAGTTTCATTAATACGAGAATTTATTGGAAGCCATAATAAAAGGAGAATAAACCACTATTGGGACTAACACATTCCTTACCGAAAGCCTCAATACTACAAAATCCCCCTCAAAAAGCCGATGCTTCATGAGGGGTAAACGGTGGTAAATACATGATAGGTATCACATAAGTCGTTGGTGCTCAGAGGTGGGAGCCTCCACCACAACCTATAAATCCAAATTGTCTATATGCAGCGTATTGGCGGCTTTCTCTTTTTGTTCGTTTACGATGTGCGTATAAATCTGCGTGGTTTTGACATTAGTATGTCCCATCAAAGACTTGATGGTGTATATGTCAACGCCATTTTCCAGCAACAGCGAAGCGTAGCTATGACGGGCACAATGGAAGGTGATGTGCTTCTTGATACCGGATGCTTCTATCCAGACTTTCAACGGGCGAGAAATCCAAGAGGCATCAGTCAATCCTTCAAAAACAAGTGCTTCATCATCGTCTGGACGTATGCCGCATAGTTGAAGTGCCTGTTGAATGACTGGCTTTAATCGGGCCTTTTTGTCTTTTGCTGAATTACGACTGCTTGCCATGTACCCTTGCTTGTTTGCTGAATTTGTTTCCATTTCAAAGTTTGAATATCACTATGCCGCAATCCAGTGAGAATAGAAAAGAAGAACGCACGTTTCAAAACATCATCCTTGCACGGCGTATCAACCAACATTTGCACTTCATTCATGGTAAGCGCAACACGAGGTTTCTCAATGTTTGTTATTCCCTTTACTTTCGCGCTTATATCAACGGTCAGATATTCATCAATGAATGCCTGTTTCAATCCGGCTTTGAGTATAGAGAAATAAGTCGATGCCGTGTTTTGTGAGATAGTACCTTTCTTATTCCCTCCCATTGGAGCACGGAGAAGGAACATCTTTATATCTTCAAGCAGTTTTACGGAAATCGCCTTGAATGGAATTGGTTGCCCTTGTGAATACATTTTCAATAATTCGCCTACACGCCTCCAGTTGACTATTATCGAATCGGAACTATTAGGATGACGTGTGCTTATAATACGATTGAAATACTTGATAAAATCCTGTTCGCTCCGCTCATTCTGTGCAGCGATTTCGTTTTCCTTATCAGTGTAAAGGATGGCACTATCGTATTCATGCTGTCGTAGCTTCCGCACATTGTCGGCATAAATACAAGCCTCTTGGTCTATCGTTGAACGACATTGGATAATTCCATTCAAATCACGTTTAGGCTTATAGTTGAATGTTCCATCCGGTAAGATACGTGCTATGGACGATTTGTCCCAAATGGGTGTGGATATAGTCCGGTTAATGGATTCCACCACACGGCTTGCCCGTTTAGAACCTCGCTTATAAACTGGGTATGACTCTATAATCAGATACCACTCTTCTTTATAATTCGACCTTCTGAGCTTGACGGTCACTTTGGTATTAGGTAATGCTTTCTTCATAACGACTTATATAATTTATCAATTTCAGATTTGGGAACATAAACATAGTTACCGATTTGGCGTGTAGGAATAGAATGACGGCGTATGTGCTTAAATACACTGCTGTCATTGATATGGAACTTCTTTGCAATCTCTCCGATGGTGTAACAATCTTTGGGTTCAAAGGACAATGCTTCCTTTTTTCTCTTTCTACTCTCTACCTTTGTTTTGAAGTGTTCATCCATATACTGCCGACTAAGGCATATCAGACGCTGACCAAAATTGTATGACGGTATCAAGCCTTGCCGTATCATACGATAAAGAACGTCTTTACTAATTCCGTAAATCAGCATAGCTTCCTTTACGGTTAGATACCCCTTGCAGGATGGTATTCGTCTAATCAGTGCTTGGCGTATCGCTTCTTTCTCTTTTGCGATTTGTCTTTTCTTATATGCTCTCTTGGAACAAGCAGGGCAACAATACTTCGACACTAATGTGGGAGGAGTAAAGATTTTACCACACTCCTCGCAACTTCTTTGAATGGTGTAATTTTCTCTTGGCATATTCTTCTCGTTTTAAATGGTTTATATCAATTTAAGTTGTACCTTATCGCCAAATAAGACGTGTCGCAAACATGTCGCAAATAAGAGATAAAAAAGCCCATAGAAAACACATAGCAACCATGAACCCCATAAACGCAAAAAGCGTGCAACTCATTGAGCTGCACGCTTTTGCTTATTGTTTATTATCTGTATCCTTATCGGAATCATTTGACTTCCTCAAAGTCAGCATCTTGTACATTATCACCATGCTTACTATCCGCTCCTTCAACATTACCTTGAGCGTCGTTCATATTCGGATCGGTTTGTGCGCCACTTTGAGCGTACATCTCTGCACTTGCAGCTTGAAAGGCTGTATTGATTTCTGCCATAGCCGTGTCGATAGCTGACAAATCCTGCGCTTTATGAGCATCTTTCAACTTCTGTAAAGCGGTTTCGATCGGAGCTTTCTTGTCAGCAGGCAACTTATCACCCAATTCTTTCAACTGATTCTCGGTAGAGAAGATCAAGCTATCAGCCTGATTCAACTTATCGATCTTTTCACGTTCTTTCTTGTCGGCTTCGGCATTGGCCTCGGCTTCGGCTTTCATACGTTCGATTTCTTCCTTACTCAAACCGCTTGACGCTTCGATGCGGATGGCCTGTTCTTTACCGGTTGCTTTATCCTTAGCAGATACTTTCAGAATACCATTGGCATCGATATCGAATGTCACTTCAATCTGAGGGACTCCACGACGTGCAGGAGCGATACCTGTCAGGTTGAACTGACCGATAGACTTATTCTGTGCGGCCATTGGACGTTCACCTTGCAATACATGGATAGTCACTTCTGTCTGGTTGTCGGCAGCCGTTGAGAAAGTTTCACTCTTCTTGCATGGAATTGTCGTATTGGCGTCGATCAGTTTAGTCATTACGCCACCCAACGTTTCGATACCCATCGACAAAGGGGTAACGTCGAGCAATACCACACCCTTGATTTCATCGGTCAACACCGCTCCTTGCACAGCAGCACCCACAGCTACCACTTCATCCGGATTCACTCCTTTCGAAGGAACCTTACCGAAAAAGTCCTCTACCAACTTCTGAACAGCCGGAATACGTGAAGAACCACCTACAAGGATTACTTCATCGATATCCGAATTAGACAATCCGGCATCACTCATCGCTTTCTTGCAAGGTTCGAGACAAGCCTGAATGAGGCTATGTGCCAAAGATTCGAATTTAGCACGTGTCAGCGTCTTAACCAAGTGTTTGGGCACACCACCTACCGGCATAATATAAGGTAAATTAATTTCGGTGGTTGTAGAAGAAGACAATTCAATTTTCGCCTTCTCGGCAGCTTCTTTCAAACGTTGCAAAGCCATCGGATCTTGTGTCAAGTCGGCGCCTTCGTCATTCTTGAATTCTTCCACCAGCCAATTGATAATCACTTGGTCGAAGTCGTCACCACCGAGGTGAGTGTCGCCATTGGTAGAAAGAACCTCAAACACACCGCCTCCAAATTCAAGAATAGAAATATCGAATGTACCTCCACCCAAGTCGAATACGGCGATCTTCATATCTTTATGGGCCTTGTCGAGGCCATAAGCAAGCGCTGCGGCTGTCGGTTCGTTCACGATACGCTTCACTTCGAGTCCCGCAATCTGTCCGGCTTCTTTCGTTGCCTGACGCTGAGAGTCGGAGAAGTATGCAGGAACGGTGATTACCGCTTCAGTAACTTCCTGTCCCAAATAGTCTTCGGCTGTTTTCTTCATTTTCTGAAGAATCATTGCTGAAATTTCTTGTGGAGTATACAGACGTCCGTCTATATCCACACGCGGCATGTTATTATCGCCTTTTACTACTTTATATGGTACGCGCGAAATTTCTTTTTGCACTTGATCCCAATTCTCACCCATGAAACGTTTGATAGAGAATACTGTACGTTGCGGATTCGTGATGGCCTGTCGTTTTGCCGGATCACCGACTTTACGTTCGCCGCCATCTACAAATGCCACAATAGAAGGCGTGGTACGCTTTCCTTCAGCATTTGTGATTACTACAGGTTCGTTTCCTTCAAATACAGAAACGCAAGAGTTTGTAGTTCCTAAGTCAATTCCAATAATTTTTCCCATGATTGTTATGTTATTTATTGTTATTATTCAGGTTGTTTTAAATTAAGTCCAAAATCATTCGACCATTTAAAAACAAACGATGTGCCAAAAAGGGGAGAACACAGAAGACTGACACGAAATCTGCCAAAAAGACAGAATCTATAAAAACACTTCCACCGGACAAAAACATTATTCTACCTATAATCGAAAAGTTCTGGAGTTTACTTCTACTCCTTCCCTCGCTCCATTAAGCCGTCTACTTTCGAATGTGTTTGAGAGCTAAGATTCGCTTCTGTTGTTCCACCTCACGTTCCATTAATCCAAGTCTGTGTTATTCACACAATCTTATTTCAAGCCAGCCTTCCAGAAATGCAAAAGACTTTGCATCAGTGCCCGATAAGATCTTAACAATGATTCTCCCGATGACCGATCTCAAAAGAACGACAAAATCACGTTCGGACAAAACGTCTCTGCCTAAAGAAAAGACACTCTTTCGCGTAAAGCAATGTCGAATCAATAGTTTGCCCCCAATTTCGATATGCGTTCATTATCGCAACCAATGTATTCTTATGCCTTCAAATGCAAATCTTTTTTTTATCTTTGCAGGAAATGAAAACTAAATAACCACCGATGATGAAACGATTGCTATCTCTCACGCTGCTTATTCTTTTATTGGCGGGATGCCACAGAAGGCCGGATGCAGCGAAAAACAAAGCGAATGAAACAAAAGTCAGCCTTTCGTATGCCAAAGGATTCGATATTGCACATACGGAAACGTATACCGCAGTCACCGTTTACAATCCTTGGAAAAGTGGGGAGATATACGACAAATATTATCTGGTAAAAAAGCAGGAGATCGATGTTCCGGCAGACGGGCAAAAAATTGTCGTTCCGCTTAAAACCCTTATGGCCAACTCGGCGACACACTTGGGATTTCTCGAGTTACTGGACGAACTGGATAAAGTGACCGGCATCTGTAGTACGCAATACATTTACAATCCCTCCATCTTGCAAGGAGTCGAGGAAGGACGTGTTAAAGATCTCGGAGACGCTTTCAACCTCGACATCGAAAACCTGTTGCTCCTGCGTCCGCAGGCGGTCATGACATCAGCATACAACGCCGATGATGAGAACAGCCGGAAAATGAAGCAAACCGGCATACCCATCCTGTATAATATAGAATGGCAGGAACCGTCAATACTCGGAAGGGCGGAATGGATAAAATACGTAGCCGCTTTTTTCGATAAGGAAGCGGAAGCCGACAGCATTTTCGAAGAGGTAACGGAAAAGTATAACCGGCTGAAAGAGAAAGCCGCGGCATTCTCCGGAGAACCCGCCATCTTCTCCGGAGAAGATTACCGGGGAACGTGGAGTATGCCCGGAGGGAAAAGCTATCTCGCTCAATTGTTCAGAGACGCAGGCGCCACGTACCTATATAGCCGCGACAGTGTTTCCGCCAGTATCCCGCTGAACATCGAAAAAGCGCTTATCGACTTCAGTGAAGCAGACATCTGGGTAGGAGTCAAAGCCCGTTCGCTGGACGAACTCAAAAAGACAAACAGTAAATACAAACTGTTCAAAGCTTTCAAAACAGGACAGGTATACAACATGGGCAAACGTATGAATGCAACCGGAGGAAACGATTATTGGGAAAGCGGAGTGGCCCGACCCGACCTGCTCTTGAAAGATATGATCAAAATCTGCCATCCGCAACAGACGGAAGAATATGAGTCGACATACTTCGAACAATTAAAGTAAACATTTTCATGAGTCGGGTACATCTATTCTTACTGCTTTTCATGGCCCTCATAGCGGCTTTCCTTGCCGACATCGCCTTCGGCAGTGTAAATCTTCCGGTCGGCGAAGTGTGGAAAACGCTTACAGGAACAAGCGACAACCTCATTTACAGGGAAATCATTTTCAACCACAGGCTTCCCAAAGCACTCACCGCAATTCTCACCGGTGCGGCTTTATCTATTGCGGGAGTACTGATGCAAACTTTGTTCAGCAATCCGCTGGCAGGCCCCGACGTATTAGGCGTCACTTCCGGTTCGAGTCTCGGAGTGGCGTTGCTCACCTTGGGTACATCTGCTCTTCCTGCATGGTTCATTAGCGGATGGGGACAGGTCACAGCCGCATTCTTGGGCGCTATCGGCGTACTGCTGCTCATCATCATCGCGTCCGTCAAAATCCGGCAGACAGTTTCATTGCTCATCGTAGGCATGATGTTCGGCTATTTCACCGGAGCCATTGTAAGTATCTTACAAAGCGTAAGCAATCCCGACGCCTTGAAACTTTTCATTTCCTGGACATTCGGCAGTCTTTCGGCGGTGGGATGGCAACAAATGGGAATCATGGCGCCCGTAATCATCATCGGAACAATGGTTGCCTTATTCTTACAAAAGCCTCTCAACATCTTGCTGCTGGGTAAGAATTATGCCGGCGGATTAGGCATTTCGGTCCCCCGCCTGCGGCTATGGATCATTCTCGCAACAGCCATATTGGCAGGCACATCCACTGCCTTTACCGGACCGATCGCTTTCATCGGTATCACCATGCCACATATCGCAAGGGGATTGTTCCACACATTAAACCACCGCGTCATCCTTCCCGCTTCACTTCTTTGCGGTTCTGTCACACTATTGATATGCGACATCATCTCGCAACTTCCGGGCATGCAAGGCACGCTGCCCATCAATGCGGTCACAGCATTATTCGGAGCGCCCGTCATCGTTTGGATCATTGCGCACAATAAAGGATAAAAAAGGAGAGCCCGCCGCAGCTATCTAAAAATAAAAATGTATATTTGCAATGATTTGAAAGTTGTAAACAGCCGACTATGAGTCACATCGGTTACACACACGGCTGCGCAGCTCGAAAATCATAAAAAACAAACTATAAATCATAATTCATAAAAATGGGTAGAGTTCTTATTATCGGTGCAGGCGGTGTGGGTACTGTCGTTGCACACAAAGTGGCACAAAATGCCGATGTATTCACAGACATCATGATTGCCAGCCGTACGAAAGAAAAGTGCGACAAGATTGTCGAAGCAATAGGGAATCCGAACATCAAAACCGCCAAGGTAGATGCCGACAATGTAGACGAACTGGTAGCGTTGTTCAACGACTTCAAACCGGAGATGGTGATCAACGTAGCGCTCCCTTATCAGGACCTTACAATCATGGAAGCCTGCCTGAAAGCCGGAGTCAACTATCTCGATACCGCCAATTACGAGCCGAAAGACGAAGCTCATTTCGAATACAGTTGGCAATGGGCTTATCACGAGCGTTTCAAAGAAGCCGGACTGACTGCGATATTAGGATGCGGCTTCGACCCGGGTGTAAGCGGAATATTCACAGCCTATGCCGCCAAGCATTATTTCGACGAAATTCACTATCTGGATATTGTGGACTGTAATGCGGGAAACCATCACAAAGCATTCGCCACCAATTTCAATCCCGAAATCAATATTCGTGAAATCACTCAGAACGGTCGTTACTATGAAAACGGCAAATGGGTGACCACCCAACCGTTGGAGATTCATAAAGACCTCACATATCCGAATATCGGACCGCGCGACTCATACCTACTTTATCACGAAGAACTGGAATCGTTGGTAAAAAACTTCCCGACCATCAAGCGCGCCCGTTTCTGGATGACTTTCGGACAGGAGTATCTGACTCACCTTCGCGTCATACAGAACATCGGCATGGCGCGTATCGACGAAGTAGACTACAATGGCATGAAGATCGTTCCGTTGCAATTCCTGAAAGCCGTATTGCCCAATCCGCAAGACTTAGGTGAAAACTATGAAGGAGAAACTTCCATCGGCTGCCGTATCCGCGGAATCAAAGACGGCAAAGAACGCACGTATTACGTGTACAATAATTGCAGCCATCAGGAAGCATACAAGGAAACAGGCATGCAGGGAGTAAGCTATACGACAGGGGTTCCTGCCATGATCGGAGCCATGATGTTCTTCAAAGGCGAATGGAAACGCCCGGGCGTGAACAATGTGGAAGAGTTCAACCCCGATCCGTTTATGGAACAGCTCAACAAGCAAGGATTGCCCTGGCACGAAGAATTCGACAAGGATCTTGAACTGTAACAGCCCGCATAAATAAACAAACCGGCCGATGCACCCAGGAGACGGAATATATGTGCTACATTCTCCGTGGATGCATCGGTATTTATATAACCATTAAAAAAGAAGTCATGATGAATGTAGGAGATAAAGCGCCCGAAATCTTAGGCATCGACGAAAACGGCAAAGAGATTTGCCTGAGCGCATACAAAGGAAAGAAGGTAGTATTGTATTTTTATCCCAAAGACAGCACATCGGGTTGCACCGCACAAGCTTGCAATCTGCGCGACAATTATGCCGAGCTTCGCAAAGCAGGCTATGAAGTGATCGGCGTAAGCGTGGACGACGAAAAGTCGCACCGGAAATTCATAGAGAAGAACAACCTTCCCTTTACACTTATAGCCGATACCGATAAGAAACTGGTGGAACAGTTTGGAGTATGGGGAGAAAAGAAAATGTACGGACGCACTTACATGGGAACTTTCCGCACCACTTTCGTTATCGATGAAAAAGGCGTTGTGGAACGAATCATTACTTCTAAAGAGGTGAAGACCAAAGAACACGCTTCACAGATATTGGGATAGTTTCGCAAAAAAAGGAACTGCCCCGACCAAGAACTTAAAAACAAAAGAACAGATGGCAAAAAAAGACGAACTGAACTTTGAAGCAGACAACAAAAAAGGTTCGAGCGAAAAGCTCAAAGCCTTGCAGGCTGCAATGGAAAAAATAGAAAAGAATTTCGGCAAAGGCTCTATCATGAAAATGGGAGACGAAAGTGTGGAACAAGTAGAGGTGATACCTACCGGGTCTATCGGCTTGAATGTGGCATTAGGCGTAGGCGGATATCCCCGTGGCAGAATCATCGAGATATACGGACCGGAGTCTTCGGGTAAAACGACACTCGCCATTCATGCCATCGCCGAAGCGCAAAAAGCCGGAGGGATCGCTGCTTTCATCGATGCGGAGCATGCGTTCGACCGCTTTTACGCAGCCAAGCTCGGCGTGGATATCGACAATTTATGGATATCTCAACCCGACAACGGAGAACAAGCGTTGGAAATTGCCGAGCAGTTGATTCGCTCGTCGGCTATCGACATTATCGTTATCGACTCTGTTGCCGCATTGACTCCGAAATCGGAGATCGAAGGCGATATGGGCGAAAACAAAGTCGGGCTCCAGGCACGCTTGATGTCTCAGGCTTTGCGCAAACTGACTGCAACCGTCAGCAAGACACGTACGACTTGTATCTTCATCAACCAGCTTCGCGAGAAAATCGGTGTCATGTTCGGCAATCCGGAAACGACAACCGGAGGTAACGCGCTGAAGTTCTATGCTTCGGTTCGCCTGGATATCCGTCCGGGAAGTCCTATCAAAGATGGGGAAGAGGTGCTTGGAAAACTGACGAAAGTAAAAGTGGTGAAGAACAAAGTGGCTCCTCCTTTCCGCAAGGCGGAATTCGACATCATGTTCGGCGAGGGGATCTCCCACTCCGGAGAAATCATCGACTTGGGTACGGACATGGGTATCATTAAAAAGAGCGGTTCGTGGTACAGCTACAACGACACGAAACTGGGACAGGGACGCGATGCCGCCAAACAATGTATCGCCGACAATCCGGAACTCTCAGAAGAATTGGAAGGGTTGATCTTCGAGGAACTGAAGAAGAAATAAAAACCGCATTACGAAAATCCGGCAGTTGTTTCCGGCTTTTCCGAAGTAAGTCTGAAAAGCCGGATGGTTCATACAAGAAAACCGGATCACGCACAATGGTAAATTGGAATCGTTTTCTTTATTATGAATAGAGAAGACCTCATATACCGTGCATTTCGATCCGGTCTCCTTTTCCGGGAAAATAAAAAGAAGGGCCGGAGTGCCCTCAGACAAAGAAAGTGATCCGTGAGAACGGAATAGTTCACACGTTTCCTGTATATCGCCAAGTTCGAACAACAAAAGTAATTTGCGAAAACGGAACGGATTTTGTCTGAAAACAGAACGCCTGTCGGAATTAGTGTTTTATCAAGTTGGGTGAAGCGGTCGGTACAACAAGTCCGCTTCACCCAACTTTTATATTACAACCGCGCGCCTCTGTGTCAAAATGCAGATGGCTGCAAATGCCGAAAAGTTAAAAAGTAGGATCCGGCTTATACAAAAAAGTAAATATAAGCCAGCGTACCCAGGCTGATGACAATCCAAAGCAACACACCCTGAACGAGCGGCCTCACTCCTACAGACCTAAGCACATCGACGGAAAGCGAAGCTCCGATGAAGAACATCGTAATGGTAAGCGTCTTTCGTGCAAACCTATTAATAGCCTCTCCCAGTGCAGGAACATGCGCCAGCAGATACGTATTCGCAACCATCGCCAGAACGAAAAAGAAAATAAACCAAGGGATACTTACCTTTTGTCCTTTGCTCTTAAAGATGAAAGACGTAGCAAACGCTACGGGAATAATCCAAAGAGCACGAGTCAATTTTATGGTTGTGGCTACCTTTAGCGCTTCTTCGCCATAGGCGGCTCCCGCTCCTACCACCGAACTGGTGTCGTGAATGGCAATTGCCGCCCATGTACCGAACTCATGTTGAGTCATATTCAGGGCATGTCCTATCAGAGGAAAGATAAACAGGGCAATGGCATTGAGAATGAAAACCGTTCCCAACGCGACGGACATTTCACTGTCTTTCGCTTTCAACACAGGCCCTACCGCCGCAATGGCGCTACCGCCGCAAATGGCGGTTCCGGAACTGATAAGATAAGAAGTGTTACGGTCGACTTTGAAGATTTTCCGCCCGATAAACCAACCGATCAGCAGCGTGCCTGCTACAGAGAGGATGGTAAACTCCATCCCTTCCCTGCCCGAAGCCAAAGCATCGTGGAGGTTCATGCCGAAGCCCAGTCCGACAACGGAATATTGCAGCAGATATTTAGAGGTTTTCTTATTAAACTTCGGGTGCGCCCGGCAGCAAACCAATGCGAAAACCAGCCCGAGAAACAGGGCTACCGGAGGTGTCACCCATGCAGACCATGCCTGCATGCCAGGAATATAATCTAAAAACAGAAAGAAACTCAATGAGGAAAGAAGGGCGACGTAAATCGCTTTGTTGTTTGCTTGCAGCGTTTTTGTTACGGTTGAAATCATAAGGGTATTTTTTATTATTTCCGAAGCGCAAAGATACAACAAACGCCCTAAGTATACCAATCGTTTCTATTTATGCGATATAACTTTCAGTTATCGATGCCGGATTAGCGTTTCGATATCAAAAATGAAAAAAGCATAGATAACTACCTTTGTATCAATATTGAGCAGTAAACGAGATCAGACTCCCGGTTCCCAACTTGGGAAGTTCTTTTGAAGCTAATAAATAAACTAATAATCAATATATCTAACTTAAAATATTATTTGCACCAGATTTGCACTACAAGTGTAGGTAAAAGCCGGCAAAACTATCCAAGACAGGAATTAATTTGTAAAAAGCGACACAAAAAAAGCAGCCACAAAGAATTGTAACTGCCTGATCTTCAAATGGAGCGGTAAACGAGACTCGAACTCGCGACCCCCAGCTTGGGAAGCTAGTGCTCTACCAACTGAGCTATTACCGCGCATTCATAACCTTTCTGCAATACCTTGCAAAAATTGTAGCACAAAGGTAATTATATTTTTTATATCTCAAATAAGAATCTTCATATTTTATCGCAAGGAAATATCTCAACCCAATCTTTTTCGGGATGAGCGATACGTATCCCTTAACGAAAACGACCGGATTCATTCGCGGACAGATACCTACAATGTTTACCTCGAAGCCGTTGTCCGGGAGAACAATGCACGCCTATCCTCCGGAAAATGAGTTCCGCACCATCAGCTCTTCGTTGTCAACTCCAGAAAAAGCGTAGCAGTGAGCAAAACAGCGAGTCCTACACAAACGAAAAGCAACAGCCAATTGATATATTTCGACTTTGGTTTGGTGTCCGCATGCAAATCGTTCAGAAAGTATTCCCTGAAAAACAGATAAAGTCCGGGAATAGTGGCACTTGCCAGTAAGAAGTCCTCCGGTATGCGGAAAAAGTAAGTCTTCGACAGACCGATGAGCGACCAATGACAAAGGAAAAGTACCAGAAACATATTCACTTTCCGGCCAAACAATAATAATAGTCCGATGGTGAATACGACTACTGAGCAAGGCATCACCGGAGAAGTCATTTCGGGAAACTCAAGGCCGCGCGCCAAAGAGACCAAAGGATATACAAAAGGCATCACCAGCAAGAAATACGACAAACCGTCGTACTTATGCATGCGCTCAAACGTTGTATAACCAGTAATAAGGTCCCATATCCATATTACTGCCATCACACCCCAAAACATGGCCATTACTCCATTGTAGCTCCGCTCTTGGCAATAAATGGAATAGTATACGACGGCAATCCATGAATAAAGGACAATCATATACAGTTTCATTACTGTTTTTGCCCAAGGAAGCGGTTTGCGAACAAGCATAACCGTACATACCAGCCCTATTAAAACGATCAGTGTCTGCAAAATCCAAGTAGCTGAATTATAATAAGCTATTGTTTTCCAAAAAATTTCCATAAAGTTGTTTTATTATTCAATAGAGTTTATACGGAATAAGAAAAAAGCGATCGAGGTTCAGTTCCTCAAAGCCGAGGCACCCAAGCCCCCATTCGACATAACGTTAATGCAAAAGTAAACAGGTATGCCTTTGAGTTTCTTTGAATCCAAGCAACCGGTGGGCATGACGTCAATGCCAAAAAATCCGCCCTTCCTTTTACTTCCTTTTACTTCATTCAATCCGAAGCATGTTCGGCACCACTACCGATGTCTGGTCAATGAAAAAGCTCTGCCGGGAAACAAAAACATCGGGAATGAAGCTCCCACGGCCAGCATAAAAATCACCGTACTGGCTATAAGGCCATTCGAGAAAAACATTTCCATATACTTATGAAGCTTTTCAGGTTCGTGCACGGTCTGCAAACACATGATGAGCGAAAACACCATGTTGTAGGCAAATTTGCCCGGAATCATAGGAAGCAAAGCCGGAATATACAGCACTGTCATCGGGCAATACACTTTCTTTCCCAACCACAAACTCCCGAAACCAATGACAAGCCCTGCAAACAAAGAAGCTGTGGCAATGTCGACGCCTAAGTAGGTCATGAGACAAAAACGGCAGGCATGCCCCAACGCGGCCAACACCGCAATCATTTTAAACGCTCTCAAAGGAGGGTCGGATATGGCTCCAAAACCGATACCCGCTACCGCCGCAAAGAATCCGTCGGTAAGAATGTCTAATACTATCATTGTATATTAATTAATCGTTTTACATTTGTATAAATTATCAACATCAGAGTGTGGAATAAGGTCGATTCTTTCATGGTTATAAATGTTTTGCCCCACACTTCTACATCAGAAACCCGATAGTTCAATGGGCTTTTGATCCCGCATTCGCAATGACGGCTCACGATGTACAGATGTTGTCGTTCAATAAATCATATTCAAATCAAACTGTTTTTTACCATTAATAAAGTGAGGGAAAGCCCGATGGCAATGCTGATGATGAGCAACGAAGCTTCCGTGAGGCGCGAAAAGCCGGTCAGCACATAACCTTCTACGACATCGATCACTCCGTTAATGAGCGGCACTCCAGGAACTAAATAGAGAACACTCGTAGCCATGGCTATTCCGGAAGTGGTATTGAATATCAAAGAGGTGGAGGCGCAGAGGGAAGCGACGAATGCCGAAACGATGAAAACAATGTAATGGTTGATTTTCTTCTTTTGCATCTGCTGCTTTAAAAACATGCCGGTAACGGTAGCCGAAAAGACAATGCTCATTGAAATAAGGTCGCCACCGAATAATTTACAGAACGAGGCGTTGGCAAAACCTACCAATATCAGTACAAAGAGTGGGTGTATCATCGGCGCCGAGACAATCTTCCGGTACTTTTCACGCAACTCTTCCAACGACAGGCGCTTGTCTAAAGCTTCCCAACTCAACGCGCTCAATTCGGAGTTGTGCTCGAAGCTGATGGGATGGGGAGTAATATCGACCACTTCATGGCAAGATTCACGGGTTTCGACATCAATAATCGTCAATATAATATTTTTGTGGAACACGGCCAATGTGACCTCTACATCAAAGGCTTTTCCGATGCGTTTGGAGTTTCGTACCACGCGCGAAGTATGCACGCCGGCTCCCATCAAATGAGCCGAATATTCTGCAATAAATTTGGTAACGGACAATAAAGATTCGCTTGTCTTCATGTAGTTGCTGTTTTTTTTAAATTGGGCACAAAAGTATAAAAAAGTATACAGGCAGAAGAAAACAGAATGATATATTTTCCGAAAAACAATTATTTTGTTTACTCCTTTCCGCAAAAGTGAAGCAGAGCCACATCGAGTTGAAGATAAAAACACATAGACATCCGGCGAGAAGTAAATATCTTCGCAATCATTTACCTCCCAACCGAAGAGAACATGAATAATCTATTCAGGCACCCGAAAGAAATAGAGCTATGTATGGTAAGTTCAGTAAGCCGCAGAGAACAATATTCAAGTATTCCTGAAGGTTAATGAGTTCTTCCGTTACACGCTTATTTCATTTCTTTCTGAAATATTTTCAATACATCTAATCCGGACGTGCGGTTTTTTTTTGTACTTTTACCCCTCGTTGGGAAATTATGCTTTTTCCAACCCTGAGAACAGAGAAAGAAAAAACAATATATAAAAATGAATCACAAATGGAATTATCGACCCATTACACCCGAACAGGCGGAGAAAAGCCGGAAATTAGCTCAAGAGTTAGGGATTAGCCCTATACTTGGACAACTTCTGGTGCAACGCAGAATAACGGAAGCGGCAGATGCCCGGAAGTTTTTCCGCCCGCAGTTGCCCGACTTGCACAATCCGTTTCTGATGAAAGATATGGATATTGCAGTGGAGCGCCTCAACAAGGCGATGGGAAAGAAAGAGCGTATTCTGGTTTACGGAGACTACGACGTAGACGGAACTACTGCTGTAGCTTTGGTTTACAAGTTCATCCAACAGTTCTATTCGAACATTGACTACTACATACCCGACCGCTATAGTGAAGGATATGGAGTTTCCAGACAAGGGATAGACTATGCCGCCGAAACCGGCGTAGGGCTGATTATTGTGCTCGACTGCGGAATCAAAGCAGTGGAAGAGATTACGTATGCCAAAGAGAAAGGCATCGACTTTATCATCTGCGACCACCATGTGCCGGACGATGTTCTGCCGCCTGCCGTAGCGATACTGAACGCCAAACGCCCGGACAACACGTATCCCTACACACATCTTTCGGGGTGCGGAGTGGGTTTCAAGTTCATGCAGGCATTCGCCATGAACAACGGCATCGAATTTCACCACCTCATTCCCCTGCTCGATCTGGTAGCAGTGAGCATCGCCTCAGACATTGTGCCTATCATGGGCGAGAACCGTATCTTGGCTTTCCACGGACTGAAACAGCTCAACAGCAATCCCAGCATCGGCATTAAGGCAATCATCGATGTGTGCGGATTGTCGGAACGGGAAATCACGATCAGCGACATTGTATTCAAAATCGGACCGCGCATCAATGCTTCCGGACGTATACAAAGCGGGAAAGAGGCTGTCGACCTGCTGACGGAAAAGGACTTCTCGACAGCGCTGGAGAAAGCCGGACAAATCAACCAGTATAACGAAACACGCAAAGACCTCGACAAAAGCATGACGGAGGAGGCGAACCGTATTGTCAGCCACTTAGACGGACTTGCCGACCGGCGGTCTATCGTGCTCTTCAACGAGGAGTGGCACAAGGGGGTCATAGGTATCGTCGCCTCACGGCTTACGGAAGTTTACTATCGCCCGGCGGTGGTATTGACACGTACCGACGATACGGCGACAGGTTCCGCGCGTTCCGTATCCGGATTCGATGTTTATAAAGCCATCGAATATTGCCGCGATCTTCTGGATAACTTCGGCGGGCACACTTATGCGGCAGGGTTGTCGATGAAGGTGGAGAATGTGGAAGCCTTCGTCCGACGGTTCGAAGAGTATGTGTCGCAGAACATCTTGCCGGAGCAGACGAGCCCGGTGATAGATATCGATGCAGAGATAGATTTCAAGGATATCACTCCCAAATTCTTCAGCGACCTGAAGAAATTCAATCCGTTCGGACCCGAAAACAGCAAACCGATATTCTGCACGCATCATGTGTACGACTACGGAACGAGCAAGGTGGTGGGACGCGAACAAGAACATATCAAACTCGAACTGGTGGACAACAAATCGAACAACGTAATGAACGGCATCGCTTTCGGACAAAGTTCGCACGTGCGCTACATCAAGACGAAACGCTCGTTCGACATCTGCTACACCATCGAAGAAAACACCCACAAGCGGGGCGAAGTCCAACTGCAGATTGAGGATATAAAGCCGATTGAATAAATACCGGGAAATATTAAAGCAATATTGGGGATACGACTCTTTCCGCCACCTGCAGGAAGAAATCATCGACAGTATCGGCGAAGGCAAAGACACATTGGGATTGATGCCTACCGGAGGCGGTAAGTCCATCACATTCCAGGTACCCGCCCTTGCGAAAGCAGGATTGTGCATCGTCATCACGCCTCTTATCGCCTTGATGAAAGACCAGGTGCAGAATCTGCGCAAACGGGGCATCAAGGCGGTTGCCGTATATTCCGGAATGACACGGCAAGAGATTATCACCGCGCTGGAGAACTGCATCTTCGGCGATTACAAGTTTCTCTACATATCGCCCGAACGGTTGGACACGGAGATATTCCGCATCAAGCTGCGGGCAATGAAAGTCTCCATGATTACAGTAGACGAAAGCCACTGCATCTCGCAATGGGGATACGACTTCCGGCCTGCTTACCTGA
The DNA here is from genome assembly GCF_014196225.1 of Bacteroides pyogenes. Taxonomy (GTDB): domain Bacteria; phylum Bacteroidota; class Bacteroidia; order Bacteroidales; family Bacteroidaceae; genus Bacteroides; species Bacteroides pyogenes_A. The sequence continues at coordinate 40,511 of NZ_JACIDI010000013.1, forward strand.
AAATAGCGGAAATAAGAGACATGCTGCCCGGTGTTCCCGTTTTGGCGCTCACCGCCACCGCTACTCCCGAAGTGGTGAAAGATATTCAAACACGGTTGAAGTTTGCCGCGACGAATGTGTTCCGCATGAGCTTCGAACGCAAAAATCTGGCTTATTCGGTGCGGAAAACAGATGATAAGACCGGAGAGATGCTGCGCATTCTGCGAAAGATACAAGGCAGCGCCATTATCTATGTGCGCAACAGACGGCGGACGAAAGAAATCACCGGGCTTTTGGTAAACGAAGGCATTACCGCCGATTTCTATCATGCGGGGTTGGACAATGCCGTGAAAGACCTCCGCCAGAAACGCTGGCAAAACGGGGAAGTACGTGTAATGGTAGCTACAAACGCTTTCGGAATGGGTATCGACAAGCCCGATGTACGCATCGTGTTGCACCTCGATTTGCCCGATTCTCCCGAAGCTTACTTTCAGGAGGCGGGACGCGCCGGAAGGGACGGGGAGAAAGCCCATGCCGTCATCCTCTACACCCCGGCGGACAGAACGACGCTTCACAAACGAGTAGCCGACAGTTTCCCGACGAAAGAGTACATACTCGACGTGTACGAACACCTGCAATACTACTATCAGATGGCAATGGGCGACGGTTTCCAATGTGTCCGCGAGTTCAACCTCGAAGAGTTTTGCCGGAAGTTCAAATACTTCCCCGTACCGGTACACAATGCGCTCAAGATTCTCACACAGGCAGGATATCTCGAATACACCGACGAACAAGACAATGCTTCGCGCATTCTTTTCACCATCCAACGGGACGAGCTGTACAAATTGCGGGAAACAGGAGCGGAAACAGAAGGACTTATACAGGCCATCCTCCGTTCGTACACCGGCGTCTTCACCGATTACACATACATCAGCGAAGAAACGCTCATGGTACGTACCGGGCTGACCCGCCAACAGGTGTACAACATATTGGTCATGCTCACCCGGCGACGTATCGTAGACTATATCCCCCGCAAAAAGACACCATATATAATATACACCCGCGAACGGATGGAATTGAGGCACATGCATATTCCTCCTTCCGTATATGAAGAACGGAAAGAAAGATACGAAGCCCGGATCCGCGCGATGGAAGAGTATGTCGTCTCCGAACATGCATGCCGCAGCCGCATGTTGCTGCGTTACTTCGGAGAGAAGAACGACCACAATTGCGGACAATGCGATGTCTGTCTCGACAGGGGGAATACAAACCGGCTCACAGAGTCGTCGTTCGAAGACCTGAAGCGCCGGATTCTTCATCAATTGTCCCGACACCCTCTTACTCCCGCAGAGATAAGCAATGCAATGGAAGCGGAAAAAGAGAGAATCAGCGAAGTGGTTCGTTACTTATTGGAAGAAGGAGAACTGAAGATGCAAGACGGAATGATACATATTTCGAAATAAGTTGCTATTTTTGCAGAGAAACCTAAAAAACGATACAGCATGCCTAACTTTTTTAAATCTTTCTTTTCCGGAAAGTCGGAAACTCCGGAAAGTGAAAAGAAAAAGAACGACCGAAAGAAATTCGAGATATTCAAATTCGACGGCTTGCGCGCTCAGCGCATGGGACGTCCCGATTACGCAGTGAAATGCTTTACCGAAGCTCTTGCCATCGAAGAAGAGTTCGAAACGATGAGTTACCTCAGCCGTCTTTACATCGGGATGGGCGAAATGGAGAAAGCCCGTACTTTGCTCGAGAAGATGGGGAAAATGGAACCTCATTTCGCGGATACGTTTCTTACACTCGCCAATGTCTGCTACATGCAGGAAGATTATCGGGGAATGGAAGAAGCAGCCAACCGGGCAATCGGCATCGAAGAGGCGAACGCAGTCGCTCACTTCCTTCTGGGGAAAGCCCGCAAAAGTCAGAACGACGACCTTATGGCTATCGGGCATCTGACTAAAGCCATTGTTTTAAAAGACGACTTTACAGAAGCCCGGCTGATGCGCGCGGAATCATTGCTGCAAATGAATCAATACAAAGAAGCGGAAGAAGATATCGATGCCGTGCTTTCTCAAAATCCGGAAGAAGAATCGGCCATTCTCCTGCGCGGAAAACTCAAAGAGGCGACCGGATTGGAACAGGAAGCCGAAGCGGACTACCGGCTGGTTACGGAAATGAATCCTTTCAACGAACAGGGATACCTTTATCTCGGACAGTTGCTCATCAGCCGAAAGGATCCGGCCGAAGCCATCCGCGTATTCGACGAAGCCATCGACCTGAATCCCGACTCCGCCGAAGCGTATAAAGAACGCGGACGTGCCAAACTGCTGAACGGAGACAAGGAAGGTTCTGTAGAAGATATGAAAAAATCATTGGAACTGAGTCCTAAGGAGGAGACCCGGTTGAGCGGAGAGTTTAAAAACATCGGCTCCAACACCGAAACGTTGCCGGGAATATTCTGAATAAGCGCCCTGCCCGCTTTACGCGAAGACACGTCTCCCCTACCTTGGTAATCCAAAGAAACAAGAAATAAATCTGTGCCTTATGAGAAGCCTTCTTTACTTCATCTTCGCCCTACTCCTGCTCTCATGTAAGGAGTCCGACAAACATCGGATAGCACGGCTTACGGAAGCATGGACAGGGAAGACCGTCTACTATCCGGCAGACAGCGTGTTCGAATCGTTCGAAGCCGACTCCGTACGCAAATATTCCTTGAAGCGCACCGAATATACCGTGGTCACCTACATCGACTCGTTGCAATGCGCCTCAAACCGGTTACGGCTCGAAGAATGGAAATCGTTCCTGCAAGCTTTGCGTCCGGCAGCGAAAGGAAGAATCACTTGCCTTTTCTATCTCCATCCCGAAAACAGGGAGCAAATGATTGCCAAACTTCGGCAATCGGCATTCAACTTTCCGGTTTGCATAGATGAAGACAATGTGTTCTACAAGCTAAACCGTTTTCCTGCCGACACGCTTTTTCGAACTTTTCTGGTGAACAGCGAGAATAAGATTGTGGATATAGGCAACCCCGCAGAAGATCCGAAAGTAAGAGAACGATACCTCCAAAGAATAATGGATACAAAACCCGATCCCGACTGACGATAACACCGGAGCAGACGAAAGACGAACCGACCGTTACGGCAGGTGAAGATGTTCCGACTGACGACAACACCGAAGCGGGCGAAAGACCTTTGGTAGTAGCATGAATGTTGAAAACAAGACCGGAATCCAATCTCTTCCCGATTACAAAACCATCGTATCATCGATCTCAGGCTATCGCATCACTGTTCCCGGAACCATCGCATCATCCGCCACGGAGCCATGGCATCATCGATCTCAAGCTATCTCATCACTGTTCCCGGAACCATCGCCTTACCGATGACGGAGCTAGCGCCGGTGCGCTCCGAGGCTCCTTTCCCTTACGAATCCTCCACAATCTGCCTTTTTTACTCTAAATAACCGAAAAGAATAAAAAAACTTTGTTTTTTACTTGTATATAATGTTTTTTTATTACTTTTGCCTCAGAAATCGAAACACTAATTGAAATTCGGATGAAATCGTTTACTTATGCATATTACTTCTTTTTTTACTTTTACTTTTATCACAAAGTAGAGCGGGAGTTTGTATGTATCAAGTGACAGTGATACTTAAAGACCAAAGGAAAGAATAAATCATATAAATCCCGCTCCGATTATGGACGCGGGATTTTTTTATATCATATCGTATACCAATGAAAAAGATAGCCATTCAAGGAACAACCGGTTCTTATCACGACATAGCGGCGCACAACTACTTCGAAGGAGAAGAGTTGGAAATTATCTGTTGTCCCACTTTCGAAGAAGTGTTCGCTTCGGTTCGCAAAGACAGCCGGACCATCGGGATGCTGGCCATCGAAAACACGATTGCCGGAAGCCTGCTCTACAACAACGAGTTGCTGCGACAGAGCGGGACGCAGATTATCGGCGAATATAAGCTGCGAATTTCGCACAGCTTTGTCTGCCTGCCCGATGAAGATTGGGAAGACCTGACGGAAGTCAACTCCCACCCCATCGCTCTGATGCAATGCCGCGAGTTTCTGAACCGACATCCGCAACTGAAAGTGGTGGAGAGTGAAGACACCGCCCGCAGCGCGGAAATCATCAGCCGCGAAAACCTGAAAGGACGTGCGGCCATTTGCTCCAAAGTAGCGGCGGAACGCTACGGAATGAAAGTGCTTCAGGAGGGAATAGAAACGAACAAACACAACTTCACCCGCTTTCTTGTCGTGGCAGACCCGTGGCAGGCGGACGAACTTCGCGGGCATGGCACCCCCAAGCCCGACAAAGCAAGCATCGTATTCATGCTGCCTCACACCGAAGGAAGCCTGTCGCAGGTTCTTTCCATCCTCTCTTTCTACAACATCAACCTCACCAAGATACAGTCTCTCCCCATCATCGGACGGGAGTGGGAATATCAATTTTATGTGGACATCGCTTTCGGCGATTACCTGAGATACAAACAAGCCATTGCGGCAATTACTCCATTAACCAAAGAACTTAAAATTTTAGGAGAATATGCAGAAGGAAAATCAAACATATAACATCGCTCCGGCGAGCCGGTTGGACGGCGTGAGCGAATACTACTTCTCGAAAAAACTGAAAGAAGTGGCGCAAATGAACGCGGAGGGGAAAGATGTAATCAGCCTGGGCGTCGGCAGCCCCGACATGCCGCCTTCGGAGAGGGCGATAGAGACGCTGTGCAGAAATGCGCACGACCCTGCCGGGCACGGCTACCAGCCTTACACGGGCATTCCCGAACTTCGCAAAGGTTTTGCCGATTGGTACAGCCGCTGGTACGGAGTAGACTTAGATCCGGCTACGGAGATTCAACCGCTGATCGGTTCGAAAGAAGGTATCCTCCACGTCACGCTGGCATTTGTCAACCCCGGCGAGCAGGTATTGGTACCTAATCCCGGCTATCCCACATACAGTTCCTTGAGCAAACTGCTGGGCGCCGAAGTGGTTTATTACGACCTGAAAGAAGAGAACGGGTGGTTGCCCGATTTCGAATCTCTGGAACAAATGGATCTGAGCCGTGTGAAGCTGATGTGGACGAACTATCCGAACATGCCCACCGGCACGAATGCCACGCCCGAGCTGTACGAACGCTTGGTAAGCTTCGCGCGCCGGAAGGGGATTGTGATTGTGAACGACAATCCATACAGCTTTATCCTGAACGAAAATCCCGTCAGCATTCTCAGCGTACCGGGAGCCAAAGAGTGCTGCATCGAGTTCAACTCCATGAGCAAAAGCCACAACATGCCCGGATGGCGCATCGGTATGCTGGCATCGAACGCAACCTTTGTGCAATGGATACTGAAAGTGAAAAGCAATATAGACAGCGGAATGTTCCGTGCGATGCAACTGGCTGCCGCGACAGCCCTCGAGTCCGACCGCATCTGGTACGAAGGAAACAACAGCCGTTACCGCAACCGCCGCCGCCTTGCCGGAGAAATTATGCAGGCATTGGGGTGCAGGTACGACGAAAAGCAAGTCGGCATGTTCCTATGGGGAAAAATCCCCGACTCGTGCCACGATGTGGAAGAACTGACCGAAAAGGTTTTGCACGAGGCCCGCGTGTTTATCACTCCGGGGTTCATCTTCGGAAGCAACGGAGCCAGATATATACGCATTTCACTCTGCTGCAAGGAGGAGAAGCTGGAGGAAGCCCTCCGGCGAATCCGCCGGATGTAAGATATTGGAGACAAAGATTCGGTTACAGCCTTACATGGTCTGAAGGCGTATCGGCTTGTCGGTTTATTCATTCGTCAACTAAAAAAACAAAAATATGGAACTGGAATCTATTCTATTACCGGGCATCGACGCAAAAAGGCCCATTGTCATCGCCGGACCGTGCAGTGCGGAGACAGAAGAGCAAGTGATGAACACAGCCAGGCAATTGGCTGCCAAAGGACAAAAGATATTCCGCGCCGGAATATGGAAGCCTCGCACCAAACCGGGTGGTTTCGAGGGAATTGGAGTCGAAGGACTTGTCTGGTTGAAAGAGGTCAAAAAAGAAACAGGCATGTATGTCTCTACCGAAGTGGCGACCGCCAAGCACGTATACGAGTGTTTAAAAGCAGGAATAGATATGCTTTGGGTGGGAGCGCGCACCACAGCCAACCCCTTTGCCGTTCAGGAAATAGCAGACGCTTTAAAAGGCGTCGACATTCCCGTATTCGTAAAAAATCCCGTAAACCCTGATCTCGAACTTTGGATCGGAGCATTGGAACGAATCAACAACGCGGGGCTGAAACGTCTGGGAGCCATTCACCGCGGATTCAGCAGTTACGATAAAAAGATATACCGCAATCTGCCTCAATGGCACATTCCTATCGAGTTGCGCCGCCGCATTCCGGAGCTGCCCATCTTCTGCGATCCGAGCCATATCGGAGGGAAACGCGAACTAATAGCTCCGCTTTGCCAGCAAGCCATGGACCTGAATTTCGACGGGCTCATCGTAGAAAGCCACTGCAACCCCGATGAAGCATGGAGCGATGCCGCACAACAGGTGACTCCCGACGTGCTCGAATACATACTCAACCTCTTGGTTATCCGCACCGAAACACAGTCTACCGAAAACCTCTCGGAACTTCGCAAACAGATAGACGAATGTGACGACAACATCATTCAGGAGCTGGCCAAAAGAATGCGCATCGCACGAGAGATAGGCACATACAAGAAGGAGCACGGAATCACCGTGCTGCAAACGGGAAGATACAACGAGATACTCGAAAAGCGCGGAGCGCAGGGCGAACAATGCGGAATGAACGCCGAGTTCATGAAGAGTATATTCGAGGCCATTCACGAGGAGTCCGTCCGCCAGCAGATGGAGATTATCAACAACGGCCAATAACAGATGCATCCATTAGTAAAACACTGAACAACAGATATGAGAATATTGATATTGGGAGCCGGGAAAATGGGTTCCTTCTTTACAGACATACTGAGTTTCCGGCACGAAACGGCCGTATTCGACGTCAATCCGCATCAACTGCGCTTTGTTTACAACACCTACCGGTTCACCACACTGGAAGAAATCAGGGATTTCGAGCCGGAGCTGGTCATCAACGCCGCCACGGTGAAGTACACGCTGGACGCCTTTCGCACAGTGCTTCCCGTGTTGCCCAAAGACTGCATCATCAGTGACATCGCCTCCGTGAAAAACGGACTGAAGAAGTTTTACGAAGAGAGCGGCTTTCGTTATGTTTCCACTCACCCCATGTTCGGCCCCACCTTCGCCAGCTTAAGCAATCTGGGCAATGAGAACGCCATTATCATCAGCGAAGGCGACCACTTGGGCAAGATTTTCTTTAAAGACCTCTATCAGACCCTGCGCTTAAACATCTTCGAATACACATTCGACGAGCACGACCGGACTGTAGCCTACTCGCTCTCCATCCCGTTCGTCTCCACTTTGGTGTTTGCCGCCGTGATGAAACATCAGGAAGCGCCGGGAACTACTTTCAAAAAGCACATGGCTATTGCCAAAGGGCTGATGAGCGAAGACGATTATCTGCTGCAGGAGATTTTATTCAATCCCCGCACACCGGGACAAGTGGAGAATATTCGTTTGGAGCTGAAGCGGCTATTGGAAATCATCACCAACAAAGATGCCGAAGGTATGAAGAAATATCTGGCTAAGATACGGCAGAATATTAAATGAGGCACACAGTAGGAAAACGGCCATAGAAGCGTTTCGGACGCTTCGGGGAGTCCGTAAAAAACAAGCTGTTGGGCAAGAGAAAAAAAGCCCGCCGCCTCTGAAAAAAAGCCCGCGGGCTTTAAAAAAAAGGCGGCGGGCTTTGAAACCAAACACGGCGGGCTTTGAAAAAAAGGCGGCGGGCTTTGAAACCAAACACGGCGGGCTTTGAAAAAAAAGGCGGCGGGCTTTTTTCTCAAGCACCGCCGCCTTTATTACACTCTATCTTCATCGAATTGCCATGGGGTTACTGCTTCAAATCCAAACATCGACCTGCTTACTGCATCATACATTCACCAAGCGGGTACAGGCTTACTGCTTCAAATCCAAACACCGACCTGCTTACTGCATCATACATCCACCAAGCGGGCACAGGCCTGATGCTTCAATTCCAAACATCGCCTTGCTTACTGCATCATACATTCACCAAACAGGTGCAGGCTTACTGCTTCAATTCCAAACACCGCTCTGCTTACTGCAATCATACATTCACCAAACGGGTGCAGGCTTACTGCTTCAATCTTAAACACCGCCCTGCTTACTGCAATCATACATTCACCAAGCGGGTGCAGGCTTACTGCTTCAATCCCAAACACCGCCCTGCTTACTGCAATCATACATTCACCAAGCGGGTGCAGGCTTACTGCTTCAATCTTAAAACATCGCCTGTTTGTAGCAAGCAAACTGTAACTCACAGCAATCGGCGTTATGCCTTACGGCGTTTCTTCTTAAAGAAGCCCTTTTTCCGATAAATAGCGCTCGGCTTCAATCGCAGCCTTACATCCGCTGCCTGCCGCAGTAATTGCCTGACGATAATGGGAGTCGGCTACATCGCCTGCCGCAAAAACTCCCGGAACCTTTGTACGCGGTGTGTTTCCTTCCGTAAGAATGTAACCCACCTCGTCGGTATCGAGGTATTCTTTGAATATATCCGAATTGGGCTTATGCCCTATTGCCAGGAAGAAGCCGTCTATCGGCAATTCATAACGTTCTTCGTCAGACTCGCCCAAACGTTTCACCAGCTTGACGCCTTCCACTCCTCCATCGCCGAACAGACCTACGGCATTGTGTTCGAAAAGAATTTCGATCTTTTCATGAGCCATCACACGTTCCTGCATAATCTTTGAAGCCCGCAAATAAGGTTTGCGAACAATCAGATAAACTTTAGAGGCCAAACCTGCCAGATAAATGGCTTCTTCGCAAGCCGTATCACCGCCGCCCACTACCGCAACCACTTTCTTACGATAGAAGAACCCGTCGCAAGTAGCACAAGCGCTCACACCCATGCCCGCATATTTCTTCTCGTCATCCAGGCCCAAATATTTGGCTGTCGCGCCGGTAGAGATGATAAGCGTATCGGTTTCGATCACTTTCTCCTCATCGATGGTTACTTTATAAGGAGCCTTGCTCAAGTCTGAAGCGGTAGCTACGCCGAAACGGATATCCGCTCCGAAGCGAGCCGCCTGCGAGCGAAGGTCTTCCATCAGTTGCGGACCGCTGATTCCTTCCGGATATCCGGGGAAATTCTCCACATCTGTGGTCGTTGTCAACTGGCCTCCCGGTTGCAATCCTTCATAAAGCACGGGATTCAGGTTGGCGCGTCCCGCATAAATCGCCGCAGTGTAACCGGCCGGTCCGGATCCGATAATCAAACACTTTACTTTTTCTATTTCCATCACGTTATTTCTTTTTTATATTTACTTTCCATCATACGCCCATCCAAGCACAAAAGCCCGAACAGGACGGCCCTATCTCAAATCAATGATTTCTGCTTTCGGAAACTTCTTTTTGTCGAACACGAAATCGGTATCGGCATATTTCTTGCCGGTTTGATAGGCGGTAACCGTTATTTCGGAACGGTTTTTTGCTCCCGGCTGCTGAAGCGAAATAAAAACCGGCTGATAAGTATTCCGGGCTACGTAAAGAACGATACGCGAAAAACTCTGTTTCCGGTCTGTTGCCGTCAGAATTACTTCAAAAACCGGCTTCCCATGAAAATCGGCAACTTTCCCCAAAGCATAAGAGAAGCCTTTCCGGTAACTATATAATAAAGCGTACGGATTTATACTCTGAAGTTCTTCCTGCGTAGGGTTACTGATATTCACTTCATCGCTGCCGTCCATATAGCTCCATTGCGTTGTTCCGTCGAACCAAGTTGTCGCTTCCGAAGTTTTCAGCAGAAATTTCTCGCCTTTCAACCGAATCAAGCCATCGGAAAAACTCTCCAATTGCCCATTGTTATACGTCTTAACCGCAAATTCGGCCTGAACTCCTCCCGCTTTGCGAAAGGCTTCCGCCGCATTGTCCAAAACAGTTTTAGCCTGCGGCTGCCGTTGCTGGGCAGCCACAGGTAAAGACAATAAAGCTACTATAATACTAAAGATATATTTTCTCATTTTTGAATAAACGGACTGTTATTGTAAATTGTTCAAACGCATTTCCAAGTCATTGTCATCCACGCACATCACATCACGGGCTTTACTGCCTTGTGCCGGACCGACAATGCCGGCTCTCTCTAATTGGTCCATAATTCTTCCTGCACGGTTGTACCCGATCGAGAATTTACGCTGGATTAATGAGGTAGACCCTTGCTGGTGAATAACCACCAAGCGGGCGGCATCTTCGAACAACGGATCGAGGCGTCCCATATCGACATCACCCGGTTCGCCTCCGCTCTCTTCATTCACATATTCAGGCAGAAAGAAAGCAGTGGGATATCCTTGCTGACGAGCGATGTATCTGGTAATCTCCTCCACTTCCGGCGTATCGATAAAAGCACATTGCACACGCACCGGATCGGCTCCTTGCAAGAAAAGCATATCGCCTTTACCTATCAGCCGGTTGGCACCGGGACGGTCGAGAATGGTGCGGGAGTCCATCATGGCGGATACACGGAAAGCAATACGGGCGGGGAAATTCGCCTTAATGGTTCCTGTAATGATATTCGTGGTCGGACGCTGGGTGGCAATAATCATGTGAATACCCACCGCACGGGCCAATTGAGCGATGCGCGCAATCGGAAGTTCCACCTCCTTGCCGGCAGTCATGATCAAGTCGCCGAACTCATCGATTACGACAACGATGTACGGCATGAATTTATGTCCTTTTTCCGGATTCAGACGGCGATTGATGAACTTCTCGTTGTATTCTCTGATATTACGTACATGAGCCATTTTCAGCAGGTCATAGCGGGTATCCATTTCCACACAAACCGAATTCAACGTCTGCACCACTTTGGTCACATCCGTAATGATAGGTTCTCCCTCATCGGGCAGTTTGGCAAGGAAATGATTCTCAATCACCGAATAGATGCTGAACTCTACCTTCTTGGGGTCGACCAGCACAAACTTCAGCTCGGCAGGATGCTTCTTGTAAAGCAGAGAAGTGATAATGGCATTCAGCCCCACGGATTTACCTTGTCCCGTCGCTCCCGCCACCAGCACGTGAGGCATTTTACAGAGATCGAACATGAAAACCTCGTTCGTGATTGTTTTTCCGAGAACAACCGGCAGTTCAAACTTGGATTCCTGAAACTTCTTGCTGCCAATCACGCTTTGTCCCGAAACGATCTTCGGATTTTTGTTCGGCACCTCGATACCGATTGTTCCTTTTCCCGGTATGGGAGCGATGATGCGGATTCCGTCCGCCGAAAGACTCAATGCGATATCATCTTCGAGTCCCCTGATTTTAGAAATACGCACTCCCTGCTCCGGAGTTATCTCATATAAGGTCACCGTAGGCCCTACGGTTGCTTTAATGGTACTGATCTCGATGCCGAAGCTCCGCAACGTATTGATGATTCTGTCCTTATTCGCATTTTGCTCTTCCATGTCAATGGTTGGTTCGTCATTATCAAAATGCTTCATCAAGTCGACAGTCGGGAAACGATAGTTTTCCAAATCTTTGGTCGGATTATAAGGTTCCTGTTCCGGTCCGCGATACTCTTCTTCTTCAGCGGCGCTTTCAACCTCAAATCCGGGTTCGGCTTCGTCGAACCGTTCTTCCTGAGCTGCTGCGAAATCTGCTTCGGTCGGCACTTGTCCGATAGTCATGGGAATACCGTTTCCATTCGAAGGTTCCGGAATATCTCCTTTCAACCGGAGATTATCGGTATTCGTATGCTTATCGTTTTCGCCAACCACTTGCATATCAATTGCAGGAGCAGACGGTTTCGCCGCATTGTGCTTCAAATCAAATTCCACTTCTTTCGGCTGAGAGGTTGTAAACTCATGAGTCTCTTCATGCTCCGGAACAGGATGTTCTTTCCGTTTCCGCCTGAGGAAACTCAACCCGAACAATTTGCGAAGCCAGATGATCGTTCGCCTGCTGAGATAAATAAAGAAACAAATGGCTGTCACCAGCAAAAGCATCCACACACCGGGAACTCCCACCTGCGAAATCAGCCACCGGCTTACATTATATCCATGCATTCCACCGAGATAAATGAAAGAGTCCTGATAATGATCCATAAAAGCGAATCCGAAGAAAACGGAAAACCAGATTAATAAAAGCGAACACCCGACAAACCATTTCCACAAACGTACGTTACGCACTTTCATAAGTTTTAGTCCGGCCACTGCCAAAAACACAAGAATAAAAAAGGAAGAGATGCCGAAGCAGCCATTAATGAGATAGCTTGCCAGCTGTGCTCCCCGCGAACCCGCATAATTCTTCACATGATTGTCGACCACCGACAGGTCGGCAGGATTTTCGCTGTCGATAATGCTTTGGTCGGCGGCGCCGGTAAAGAAGAAAGAAGAAAACGCCAATAGCAGATAGACCGAAAAAATGACCAGTAGCAGTCCGATGACAAAATGCGCGGTTTCATTCTTCAACGCATTCCCTACTTTATTACCGGAGTAAGAGGCGTTCTTGTCCACCTCTTTATCTGATTTCTTTTTTGCCATGAGTATATTCTGTTTTATCTTTAATGCACTTTGCTATCTAATTAAGCAGCAAAAATAATAAAAAAATACGGAGCGCTGCGCTCATTCAATCCTTTTTTGTTACCTTTGCAATTCAAAACAAAGCTGATTATGGAAAAAGAGAGCCAAACGATATTTGACAAGAATGTGATTGAATTCGTTACCGTAGCCGCAGAATTTTGCGCATTCCTCGAGCGTGTCGGCGAAATGAAGCAAAGCACTTTTATCGACACGTCACTTAAAATTCTGCCTCTGCTCTATCTTAAGGCTTCCATGCTTCCAACAGTCGAGGCAATAGGTGATGAAACTCCCGAATCGTATGTGACGGAAGAAATATACGAAGTGCTCCGCCTGAACTTGGCGGAACTGATGGGAGAAAAGGACGATTATCTCGATGTTTTTGTTGAAGACATGGTATACAGCGATCAGCCTATCAAAAAATCCGTATCGGAAGATTTGGCGGACATCTATCAGGACATCAAAGATTTCATTTTTGTATTTCAATTAGGGTTAAATGAAACAATGAACGATTCTTTGGCCATTTGCCAAGAAAACTTCGGCATGTTGTGGGGACAGAAGCTTGTCAACACGTTGCGGGCGCTTCACGACGCAAAGTACGGTCAGACAGAAGAAGATCATTGTTACGACGGTGACTGCCACTGTCAAGATTGAAGAGTAAAGTATACATGATAGTAGAGAAAACAATCAATAAAGATAAGGTTAAAGAACTGCCGAAAGCTGTTTTTCCGGGACGAATCCATGTTATTCAGTCGGAAGCGGAACTCGAAAAGGCAGTAAATTTTCTGCAGACAAAACCGGTTCTGGGCATCGACAGCGAAACACGCCCATGCTTTAAAAAGGGGCAGTCGCACAAAGTGGCCCTTCTTCAAGTCTCCTCCGAGGAGTGTTGCTTTCTGTTTCGCCTCAACATGATCGGTTTGTCTCAACCCCTGATCGACTTGCTGGAGAATCCGGAAATCATTAAAGTAGGCCTTTCGCTCAAAGACGACTTTATGATGTTGCACAAGCGGGCGCCGTTTTGCCAGCAAAGCTGCATAGATCTGCAGGATTATGTGCGTTCATTCGGAATACAGGATAAAAGTCTGCAAAAAATCTACGCTATTTTATTCAAAGAAAAGATATCCAAATCACAACGGCTGTCGAACTGGGAAGCCGACGTGTTGAGCGACAGTCAGAAACAATACGCTGCCGTCGACGCCTGGGCATGTCTTAACATCTACAATTTGCTGCAAAAGTTGAAGCAAACCGGAAACTACAAGATACCCCTTGAGCCCGAAGAAAAAAAAGAAGAGAAAGAAGAAAAAGAACGTCTCATAAAAACCGAAAAATAAGCCAGCATGTATAAAATATACCTCAAGCCAGGTAAAGAAGAGTCGCTCAAAAGGTTTCACCCTTGGATATTCTCCGGCGCGATCTCCCGCATCGACGGAGAACCCGAAGAAGGCGAATTAGTAGAAGTATATACTTCGAAAAAGGAATTTATAGCCGAAGGTCACTTCCAGATCGGCAGCATTGCCGTACGTGTGCTTTCGTTCCGGCAAGAGCCGGTGAACCGGGAATTCTGGAGACGGAAGCTGGAAATAGCTTACAACATGCGCTGCAGTATCGGCATAGCCACCAATCCGGAGAACGACACATATCGGCTCGTGCATGGCGAAGGCGACAATCTGCCGGGATTGATAATCGATATCTACGCAAAAACCGCCGTCATGCAGGCTCACTCCGCAGGAATGCATGCAGACCGCATGGCTATTGCCGAAGCTCTTTCGGAAGTAATGGGCGATAAAATCGAGAACATCTATTACAAATCGGAAACGACGTTGCCTTTCAAAGCCGACCTTTTCCCCGAAAACGGATTCCTGAAAGGAGGAAGCCACGACAATATCGCGCAAGAATACGGACTCAGGTTTCATGTAGACTGGCTGAAGGGGCAAAAAACGGGATTCTTTGTCGACCAACGGGAGAACCGCTCGCTGTTGGAACGCTATGCCAAGAACCGTTCGGTATTGAACATGTTCTGCTATACCGGCGGATTCTCATTCTATGCCATGCGGGGAGGCGCCAAACTGGTGCACTCGGTGGACAGCTCGGCCAAAGCAATCGATTTGACGAACAAGAATGTGGAATTGAATTTTCCCGGCGATTCTCGCCATGCGTCTTTTGCAGAAGACGCGTTCAAGTTCCTCGACCGGATAGGCGACCAATATGATTTGATCGTACTCGACCCTCCCGCTTTCGCCAAACATAAAGACGCTTTGCGCAACGCACTGCAAGGCTATCGCAAATTAAACGCCAAAGCTTTCGAGAAAATCAAGCCGGGCGGCATCTTGTTTACGTTTTCCTGCTCGCAGGTGGTCACGAAAGACAATTTCCGCACAGCCGTATTTACTGCGGCAGCCATGTCGGGCCGCAGTGTCCGCATTCTGCACCAGCTGACACAGCCTGCCGACCACCCGGTAAACATATACCATCCTGAAGGAGAATACTTGAAAGGACTGGTATTATATGTGGAATAATAGTATTAAATTGTTATTTAAAGTTAATAAATAGTGCTTTTTACGCAATTATTCATGTTGTAAAACATAAAACGCTTATATTTGCACTGTGTTTTTCATGGTATTAGATTTAAGGTTAATAAAGATTGGCTGTCTGGGATAGATAGCCTTCTTTTTTTATATACCTATTCTTATATATAACCTCCTATATATTATATCTCTTACCTAAAAAACTTTCGCGTTTAGAAAAAGCAGATATTTTTTAGGCAAGCGCATTTTTTATTCTCAGGCAAACAGCTTTTGCCGATACAACTCTTTTCAGACCCATTCCCCGCTCAGAGTAATTCTTCGGAAGACGAAAACCGGAGATGCCCAATATTATCTCAATTTTAACAAACGCAGTTACTACAAAATACAAAGCTCTTTCATCATAAATCTCCATTGCCGACAAGCCCGACATGATTTTATTCTTAAATATAATACGGATTTATCAGAAAAAGCATAAAGAAGAGCACCTCTTTACAAGCTTTTTCCCGATTATTTGCCTACCCAATGAATGAATATATTATATTTGCATCTCATTAATTCACTAAATAGAGAAACACAAATAAGAAAACTATGAGTATCAAAGTTCGTTTGATCATTATGAACTTCCTGCAATTTGCGGTATGGGGTTCTTATCTGACTTCCATGGGAAGCTATCTGGCAAACATCGGAATGGGAGAAAACATCGGTCTCTTCTATGCTATGCAGGGAATTGTATCTTTATTCATGCCCGCCATATTAGGAATCATTGCCGACCGATGGATACCCGCACAAAAGCTGCTAAGCATCAGTCATTTTCTGGCAGCACTCTTCATGGCATTTGCAGGGTATTATGGTATGACCGCCGAACCCCAAGTCAGTTTCCCGGTTTTATTTAGCTTATATTCATTAAGTGTCGCTTTTTATATGCCTACTCTCGCACTCTCGAATTCGGTGGCCTATACGGCGCTCGATCAGGCTGGGCTGGATACCATCAAGCACTTTCCGCCAATCCGCATATTCGGAACCATCGGCTTCATCTGCTCTATGTGGGCTATCGACCTTCTCGGCTTACAAACCAGTTACGGACAGTTTTATGCATGCGCCGTCATCGGTTTGATTTATGGCATATATGCATTGACATTGCCTCATTGCCCTGTCAGCCACGACAATCAAAGCAAATCGCTGGTCGAAGCCTTGGGCTTACGTGCCTTCACTTTGTTCAAAAGCAAGAAGATGGCTATTTTCTTTATTTTCTCCATGCTTTTGGGAGTATCGCTGCAGATTACCAACGGATTTGCCAACCCATACATCAGCAGTTTCGGTTCCATCCCCGAATATGCAGACACATTCGGAGTACAGCACGCCAATATTCTTATTTCGCTCTCGCAAGTGTCCGAGACATTGTGTATTCTGCTCATTCCTTTCTTTCTGAGTAAATTCGGAATCAAGAGAGTAATGCTGATAGCCATGCTGGCGTGGGTATTGCGGTTCGCCTTATTCGGCTTCGGCAACCCCGGAAGTGGAGTATGGATGTTTATTCTTTCCATGCTTGTATACGGAGTAGCGTTTGATTTTTTCAACATTTCAGGCTCCCTATTTGTTGATAGAGAAACAGACATCAGCATCCGTTCCAGCGCACAAGGCCTATTTGTCATCATGACCAACGGTTTCGGAGCCACAATCGGGACTTTGGGAGCTCAAGTTGTTGTAAACCGTTTTGTCGACTTTAACAGCACGGCTCCCCAAACGGAAGGCTGGGCGTCTGCATGGTTCGTTTTTGCCGGATACGCATTGGCAGTGGCTATCCTGTTTGCAATCATATTCAGATACAAACATCAACCGGAAAACAGTCAATAAACAAATAGAAAATGGAGAACAAGATTGAATTGCAAGTAATAAGCATCACCAACAGCCAAGCCCAGATAGGTGCATTTGCCATGCTTCTGGGGGAAGTAAACGGAGATAGGCAGCTACCTATCATCATAGGCCCGGCCGAGGCCCAGGCGACTGCTTTATACTTGAAAGGTCTTCAAACTCCTCGTCCACTGACACATGACTTGTTCACGGCTACCATCAACATACTTGGAGCCAATTTGCTCCGTGTTCTTATTTACAGGGCTGAAGAAGGCATTTTCTATTCTTACATATACTTAAAAAAAGAGAACGAAATTATCCGCATGGATGCGCGAACCTCAGATGCAATAGCTCTGGCCGTACGTGCCGGCGCCCCCATTCTCATCTATGAATCAATACTTGAAAAAGAGTGCCTGCACATGCCGGAAGAAGAGAAAGAACGTCAAGAAAAAGGGGATAATGAAGGAAAAGAGGCTCAGGAAGAGAGTATTGAAGCACTTCAAGACGCGTTGGAGCGAGCTATAAAAAGTGAGGACTACGAATTGGCCGCCAAATTACGCGACCAGATCCGCTTAAGAAATCAAAACCAATAACCATGCACCTATTTTATACCCCTGACATATCACACAACAACGAATTGCCGGAGGAAGAAGCGCAACATTGTATCCGCGTATTACGGCTGAGTACCGGAGACGAAGTCACCCTTACCGACGGGAAAGGCTGTTTCTATAAAGCAGAAATCTCGGCAACGAGTCATAAACGTTGCCTGGTAACGGTAAAAGAATCCATCCCGCAGCCCCCTCTCCGCCCCTGTCGTATCCATATCGCTATGGCACCGACCAAAAACATGGACCGGAACGAATGGTTTGCCGAAAAGGCGACAGAAATAGGAATAGACCAACTTTCCTTTCTCTGCTGCCGTTTCTCGGAACGGAAAGTCATTAAAACCGAACGCATTGAAAAGATTCTGGTGTCGGCGATGAAACAATCGCTCAAAGCATACTTCCCAAAACTCAACGAGATGATGGAATTCGACAAATTCATCGCACAGGATTTTAAAGGACAGAAGTTTATCGCCCATTGCTACGAAGGTGCAAAACCTCAGCTGAAACATATCTTGAAACCCGGCGAAGACGCCATAGTCTTAATCGGACCCGAAGGAGATTTCAGTGAAGAAGAGGTGGAAAAAGCCATAAATAACGGATTCATTCCCGTTAGTTTGGGAAGATCGAGGCTCAGGACGGAAACGGCCGCATTGGTAGCTTGCCACACACTGAATCTGCTGAACCAATAAATGCGATATAAAACCTTATAAAAACATACGGTATGAAAAAGAAAATGATTGCAAAATTCTCAGCATTGGCCATCCTGACTCTATTCTTTACAGCCTGCTCTAATAAAAAAGCGGAATACACTAATGCAATACCAGCGGACGCTTCCTTCGTGGTTTCCATCGACCTGAAGTCTTTGATCGACAAAACCGAAATAGACAGTAAAGAAAACGAATCCGTCAGACAAAAAATAGTAGAATCTTTGAAGAGCGGACTTGATGCCTCAGCTTTTCAACATATGGAGAAGATCATAAAGAATCCGCAAGAATCGGGGATCAATATAAAATCTCCGGTCTATATATTCAAGTCTCCAACCTTCAATGAGACTGTACTTCTGGCCGAAATCAGCAATGAAGACAAACTCCACAAGTCGTTGGAATATATGGAGAAAGAAAATATATGCCAACCGGTTTCCGAAACAGACGGATACTGCTTTACGACCTTCAAAAAGGGGCTGATGGTTTTCAACAATTCCGCAGTAATGATGGCGCTTGGTCGAAATCCATCGCAAACGGAAAGTGTTCAGAAAAGACTTGCAGCTTTATTAAAGCAGTCTGCAGAACAAAGCATTCACCAATCGGAAGCTTTCCGGAAAACTTCGGAGCGGAAAGAAGATATCAAGCTCATGGCTTCCTTGGAAGCTCTTCCTGTAAAGAAGAAAGAGTTTTTTTATCTTGGCCCCCCCAGCGGCATTGATCCGAAAGAAATAACAGTGATAAGCGGACTGAATTTCGAAAAAGGGAGAATCAGTCTTAAAACAGAAAACTACACCGAAAACGACAGCATACAAAGATTCATAAAAAAGTACAACAATACATTTATTAAGCCGAAAGGAGTTTTCAATAAATATTTTCCGGCTTCCACTTTGATGTTCGTTACCTTGGGGGTAAAAGAAGGCCAGCTATACGAGCTGCTAAAATATCACCAAGATTTCACCAAGAATTTACCATTAGCAGAAGCAGAAGAAATAAAAGTAATACTCGACTCGTTCAACGGTGATTTTACCGCCGGGCTGATCAATGTCACCATGGAGAATGCGCCCGCCTTTATGGCTTATGCGGAAGTAAGTGACAACGATGCCGTTCAGAGGTTATATGCAAACAAACAAAAAATGAATCTGAAAAAAGGGAGCGATATTCTGCAACTGGGGAAAAACGAATATGTATATAAGTCGAAAAACATGAATATCTTTTTCGGTGTGAAAGACAAACAAATGTATGCAACCAACGACGAGATGCTATATAAAAGAATAGGTAAAGCTGCTGAGAAAACCGTCAAAGATGCCGTTTACGCGTCTGAAATGAAAGGCAATCCTCTATACATGGCAATTAACGCAGAGGCAATAGCAGACCTTCCTTTGGTTAAAATGATAATCAGCTTCAACAGCAAAGAGACCCAAATGCTATCCGGTTTACTCACCCGAACTTCGCATCTCTCGGTCTCTCTCGAAGGAGAAACCTCCGATATCACCCTTCATCTGAGAAACAAAAACGAGAATGCTTTGAAGCAAATAGTAGACTTTGCCAAACAATTCGCCAGCATGTAATTTATAAGAGATGAACAGTATCCACCTCAGGCAAACACTTCCGGAAGTGTTTGCCGACCTTAATTCAATCCATTCCGACATCTGGCATCGGAACTTTACGTTCCGCAAAGGGGAAACTTATTTGATAGAAGCCGCTTCCGGAACCGGCAAATCTTCTCTGTGCAGCTACATTTACGGTTATCGGAACGATTATCAGGGGATTATCTGTTTCGACGAAAGCAACATCAAGAGTTATACGGTGGAGCAATGGTGCAATATAAGAAAGCATTCCATAAGCATGCTCTTTCAGGACCTGAGGCTTTTCAGCGAACTTACCGCTTTTGAGAACATACAATTGAAAAACAAGCTGACCGGCTGGAAAAAGAAGAGGGAGATACTGTCATTATTCGAAACTCTACGCATAGGGGATAAGATACATATAAAGGCCGGCAAGCTCTCGTTCGGACAGCAACAACGGGTCGCTTTCATCCGCTCGCTCTGCCAACCGTTCGATTTTATCTTTCTGGATGAGCCAACCAGCCATCTGGACGATGAAAACAGTGAAATAATGAAAGAAATCATTCTTTCGGAAGCCGGCAAACAAAAAGCGGGAATCGTTATCACATCCATAGGAAAGCATCCGGAACTTCCTTGCGGACAGAAAGTTCTTCTTTGAAAGACCTCTCCCGATAAGAATAACTTCCGCATATAATAAACATTTAATAAATAATTGATGAACAGACTTGTCTGGAAATTACTCCGCCAACATATCAGCATCGGGCAGCTCGGCAGCTTTATTATGGCCAACATTTTCGGCATGGTAATCGTCTTGCTCAGCGTACAATTCTACAAAGACGTTCTTCCCGTATTTAGCGAGGGAGATAGTTTCATGAAGAAAGATTTCATTATAGCCACCAAAAGAGTCAGCACACTCGGTTCGCTAGCCGGGAAAAGCAGTATGTTCTCTCCCCAAGAGGCAGAAAACCTGAAGAAACAACCATTTACAAAAAGAATGGGCATGTTTACCCCTTCCCAATTTCAGGTATCTGCCGGGTTAGGTATGAAAGGGACAGGGATTTACATCAGTACGGATATGTTTTTCGAGTCAGTACCCGATGAGTTTGTCGACGTCAAACTCGACAAGTGGCAGTTTCATCCCGACACACGTCTCATTCCCATTATCATCCCACGCAATTACCTGAATCTGTATAATTTCGGATTCGCCCAAAGCCGCAACCTTCCTCAACTGTCGGAAGGATTGATGAGTCTCATTCAAATGGATATTACGATACGTGGAAACGGTAGAGCAGAACAATACAAAGGAAACATCATCGGCTTTTCCAATCGTTTGAATACAATCTTGGTTCCTCAATCTTTCATGAGTTGGGCAAACAGCAACTTCTCTCCCGATAAAGAGCCCCGCCCCAACCGACTTATCATCGAAGTGAACAACCCGGCAGATGCAGCCATTGCCGAGTACTTCAAAAAGAACGGTTACGAAGCAGAAGACGGGAAGCTCGACGCAGGCAAGGCAACACACTTTCTGCGACTGGTCACGGGCATTGTGCTGGCAATCGGCTTGGCAATCAGCCTGCTTTCTTTTTTCATCTTGATGCTAAGCATTTACCTGTTGCTCCAAAAGAATACGGATAAACTGGAAGACCTCATGCTCATCGGATACAGCCCCCAAAAGATAGCGCTCCCTTACCAGCTGCTTACCGTTATGCTGAATGCTGTCGTGCTGATTATATCCGTTGCAATTGTAATTTGGCTGCGGACATATTATATAAATTCTATTCAGTCTCTTTTTCCTCAGATGCACAAAGGTTCCATGTGGCTGACCGCCAGTACAGGCATCGTACTGTTTCTCACCGTATCGATCATCAACATTCTGATTATCAAACGCAAGGTCATCGCAATCTGGTTTCGGAAGAAATAGAAACCCTTATTGCCCCTTTCTTTTTTCCCTTTTTATTTAAAAGCAAAAAAAGAAAAGAAATATTTGTGGATAAGGAATAAAAAGAGTAATTTTGTGCCCGATTATTCCGCAACGGGTTCGTTCAAGAGCTCTTTAAGTGATTTAAAGACCACCCGCCGGAGCTAACTAATACATTTAAGACAAAAATGTACGCAATTGTAGAAATCAACGGCCAGCAGTTCAAAGCAGAAGCCGGAAAGAAGTTGTTCGTTCACCACATCCAAGGCGCGGAGAACGGAGCAACGGTAGAGTTTGAGAAAGTTCTTTTGGTAGACAAAGACGGAAATGTGACGGTAGGCGCTCCTACAGTAGAAGGCGCAAAAGTTGTTTGTCAGGTTGTTTCAAGCCTGGTAAAAGGCGACAAAGTGCTTGTCTTCCACAAAAAAAGAAGAAAAGGTTACAGAAAACTGAACGGTCACCGTCAACAGTTCACAGAGTTAACAATTACAGAAGTAGTAGCTTAATCAATTTTAAAAAAGTAAGAAGAAATGGCACATAAAAAAGGTGTCGGTAGTTCTAAGAACGGCCGCGAATCACACAGCAAGAGATTAGGCGTTAAAATGTT
The DNA here is from genome assembly GCF_014196225.1 of Bacteroides pyogenes. GTDB lineage: Bacteria > Bacteroidota > Bacteroidia > Bacteroidales > Bacteroidaceae > Bacteroides > Bacteroides pyogenes_A. The sequence goes on from NZ_JACIDI010000013.1 coordinate 62,954, forward strand.
CGGTGGCGAAGCTTGCAAAGCCGGTAACATCATCGTTCGCCAAAGAGGAACAGAATTCCATCCGGATGACAACATCGGTATGGGTAAAGATCATACGCTTTTCGCTTTAGTAGATGGTACAGTAAAGTTCAAGGTAGGTAAGGAAGACAAGAGATACGTTTCTGTAATTCCTTCGACAGAAGCATAACTGCGGCATAAATATATCATAACTGCAGTAGAATATAAAGAAAAGAAGGTAACTCGACTATTTGAGTTACCTTCTTTTCTTTATATTTATGGCCCAACTACAAAAACAAACATGGTCTAAAATACTCCTAAATTATCAAATACAAATAACCAAGGTAGAAGCAAAAATGAAACCGCAAAAGTAATAAAGAAGTTCCAAAAAATATACACCAAACAACATTAACCAAATAAACATATCATTGAAGCACAAATGAGAAATCACACCATAATATAACCCTTCCTTAAAACAGATTTACTCTCCATACATTAAGCCCAAGCTTATATCAAAAAGAACTTCCCCAACAACTCAAACATTGGCCTCAACCCAAGAAGCAGAAGATGTAACTTTATCAAAAAGGCACACCGGAAAGTTAATTATCACAAAAACAAATAAGCTTTCACACTATTTCTTTAAAATAACACAATCAAATTTTACTTTTTATTAATAAAGAATTACCTTTGCGGCGATTTTTAAGTAAGAATAAGAATATGAACAAGTTAATGACAATTATCGGGATACTCTTGTTAGGCGGAACAGTTTTTTTTACGTCTTGCTCTAACGAAGTTATCACCAAAGAAAGCTTTGAGAATAAGCACAAACCATCTACTAAAGGTGAAGCATACTATCAGACATCCAAGATTGCCGTGCCTGTAGGTTGTAAAGAGGTATTTATTGAATACGCTGATGCAAACGGGAAGTTAACGACGCAACCCGTAGCAATTAACCCTGAGCCGGTTACTGTTGAAAACGGACGCGACGCAGCTCCTTTCTCCAATGTGATACTCAACGTACAAGCACCTGCCAAAACGATGGTTAATATTTACGAGAAGAGCAATCAGCAAAATCGTAAGAATTATCTTGTGCGCGCTCTTCCGCTTTCTACGGCCCTTAACCCTACAGACCTCAAATATTGGTCTCCTACGGCCTATTCTGATTATTTCTACGCACAAAGCGGGATTTTCAATACAGGCTACTACAACCCGGAATACTTTGACTCAAGATGTATCGACGGGGCCGCCGGGAAAATATACATTGCCGTAGACAAAGGCAGCCAATCCAATTCCAATTCAAACTCTAACTCTGATTCCGACTCCAATTCCGATAGCGGTAAAGTTGTGCTGGTAAAAATTGGAGGAGAAGCCGGTGTAGAATCAACCAAGTCGACAGACAACGAAATCACCCATTATCATAGCAGCGGTGTAGTGATGTTTGACGACAGTTGGCCTAATGATCCGGGCGAAAACCATTCACTCTCCGATTACAATGACGTAGTGCTCGACTATGATATCGAAGCCAGTATTGCCGACAACGAAAGTGTAAAGGGCAACAGCACCCTGGGCGGAAAAGAAAAGATCACAGTAGTGTTGCAATTGCGTGCCAATGGTGGAGTAAATCCCGAAAGTGTAGGTCTGGCATTCGAAGGCTTGAAATCGAACGACATTCTGAATATTGAAAGCCATCTAACTCTTGACAGCTGGCAAAACCCTCACGGAGAGCTTCCTCAGGGGGTAAAACAAAATATAAAACCGACTTTCGACATCAGCGGCGAATACCCCATTCTTAAAATCAATGGCATTCACTGGCTCAATTCGTACGAAGCCACACAGGAGAAATACAATTATGTCAATGATCGCGGCGAAACAAAGACACATGTATTCAATCCCCGCCATAACCCTATTGACAAATCACAATTCAAAGAAGGTAAAATCCACCTCGTCGAGCTTTCCTATTCTTATTACAATACCACTCCCGGACACATCAACGTAAATGGCGGATTGATTACAGCAACTTTTGAAATCACCCTCAGGAATCGCGCCAACTTATGCTGCGGAGAGGCAGAGGCGCAAGGTGCGAATATGATGAATGCAGTGGTAAACACGGAAACTCAGAATTTCTTTATAACCACACGAAAAGAGTATGCGGAAAAAGGCTTTAACAATGGATACGAAATCCACTGCAAAGGTTACAAACCCACTCCGGCTTTTGCCAATCTTTACAAAAAGGCTAATCAAGGCAGCTCTTCTACTTTCTATGCGGGCAAAGCTCCCGGAAATAAAAGTTGGGGAATGAAGGCTCCCGTCCTTACCCGTCACCTTTGGGCAGGAAACCCTCTGATATTAGCTTACCCCAATTTCATTAAATGGCTTAGATCAAACGGCACAGAGCATGCCGACTGGTACATTAGGGGAATTGATGAAGATTACCTTGTTTGCTGGTGGTAAGTCTCCTTTCGCTTTTTCAATGAAATATTCTGAAAGTTGAAAAGTTGAGGACTGAACATTCACTTCCAAACGAATAAGTTCATTACTATAATAAAGTACCGTCTACAACCTGCCTAATAGGTTGTGAACGGTACTTTCTCTTTTATCCCATCCCGAATTCAATCCCGGTTGATTAAAACCCGACAGGCTTCCTGCGGTGCAGCACTCACACCAATGACCACAGAACTAAAGAGACGACGACAAAATCAACACATTAAAATCTCTCATTTTAGTCTCGTTTCTATCGTTTTTGAGTATCTTTGCATTTCAAAACATAGTTCATAAAAAGTATACGATATGCTTACCATCAAACAAATTACGGAAAACACGGAAGCAGTGCTCCGCGGATTGGAAAAGAAACATTTCAAACATGCAAAAGAGACGATCGAAGAAGTAATCTCACTCAACGATAAAAGACGTAGCACACAAAATCAATTGGATAAAAATCTTGCGGAGGTGAACTCGCTGTCGCGCACCATCGGCGGATTGATGAAAGAAGGGAAAAAGGAAGAAGCCGAAGCGGCACGGACACGTGTGGCCGAGCTGAAAGAAGTTAACAAAGGATTGGACGCAACCATGACACAGGCCGCCGCGGATATGCAGGAGTTGCTCTATACCATCCCCAACGTCCCCTATGAGGATGTGCCCGAAGGAACGGGAGCCGACGACAACGTAGTGGAAAAGACGGGCGGTATGCAACATGAGCTGCCGAAAGACGCTCTCCCTCATTGGGAGTTGGCAAAGAAATACGATTTGATCGATTTCGACCTCGGCGTAAAAGTCACCGGAGCAGGCTTCCCTGTGTATAAAGGGAAAGGCGCCCGGCTGCAACGCGCGCTGATCAATTTCTTTCTGGACGAGGCACGTGAATCGGGGTATACGGAAATCATGCCTCCCACCGTTGTCAACTCCGCGTCGGGCTATGGCACGGGGCAACTTCCCGATAAGGAAGGACAAATGTATCACTGCGAAGCGGACGACTTATACCTGATTCCAACGGCAGAAGTCCCCGTAACGAATATCTATCGCGACGTGATTCTGGAAGAAAAACAACTGCCGGTTAAAAACTGCGCTTACACGCAATGCTTCCGTCGCGAAGCAGGTTCTTACGGAAAAGATGTACGCGGATTGAACCGTTTGCACGAATTTTCAAAAGTGGAGCTTGTATGTATAGACAAGCCCGAACACTCACGGGAATCTCACAAGGAAATGCTCGACCACGTGGAAGGCTTGTTGCAAAAGCTGGAGCTTCCCTACCGGATCCTTCGCCTCTGCGGAGGCGACATGAGCTTTACAGCCGCTCTTTGCTTCGACTTCGAAGTATATTCCGAAGCACAGAAACGCTGGTTGGAGGTAAGCTCGGTATCCAACTTCGACACCTATCAGGCCAACCGCCTGAAATGCCGGTATCGCAGCGCGGAAAAGAAAACCGAACTTTGCCATACGCTAAACGGTTCGGCGCTGGCTTTGCCGCGTATTGTCGCCGCCCTGCTCGAAAACAACCAGACTCCCGAAGGAATCCGGATTCCCAAAGCGCTGGTTCCTTACTGCGGATTCGACATGATCGACTAAATTAAAAAGCACGGGCCGAAGGCGATAAGCCGTTGCTTTCCGGGCAAACCGAATGTTTTGCCGGCATGTTTCCGTCGCAAGCAGCTATCGGAAGGCAACGGACTTCCAACAAACCTAATATATTGCCGGTGTATCAATCACTTTCGCCACATCGCGCAGGAAAACATGCTTGCAACAAAGCTTATATATTGCCGACGACACATAAAATCAGAGAAAAGGAAGTGTTTGACGAAAAATTTCCATATCCTTGCAACAATTTATCATTCTGAAATAAAAAAACGTAATAAATCAAACAAATTAATTCATAATGAATAAAATCATTAGCAAAAGACGTTTTTCTGAAAAAGTGTTTCAATTCGAGATTGAAGCTCCTTTAATAGCGAAATCCCGCAAAGCGGGACATTTCGTTATCGTGCGTGTAGGCGAAAAAGGCGAACGTATGCCCTTAACCATTGCCAAAGCCGATGTAAAGAAAGGCACCATCACGCTGGTTGTACAGGAGGTAGGACTCTCCTCCACCCGCCTTTGCGAGCTCAATGAGGGCGATTACATCACCGATGTGGTAGGTCCGCTCGGACAAGCCACCCACATCGAGAATTTCGGAACAGTAGTATGCGCGGGCGGCGGTGTCGGCGTAGCTCCGATGCTTCCTATCGTACAAGCGCTGAAGGCTGCCGGCAATAGGGTAATCACGGTATTGGCAGGGCGCAGCAAGGATTTGATCATTCTGGAGCAGGAAATGCGCGACAGCTCCGACGAAGTGATTATCATGACCGACGACGGCTCGTACGGACGCAAAGGACTGGTGACGGAAGGGGTGGAAGAAGCCATCAAACGGGAGAAAGTAGACAAATGCTTTGCCATCGGTCCTGCCATCATGATGAAATTCGTCTGCCTGCTGACAAAGAAATATGAAATTCCGACGGATGTCTCGCTGAACACCATCATGGTGGACGGAACGGGCATGTGCGGCGCATGCCGTATCACGGTGGGCGGAAAGACAAAGTTCGTTTGCGTAGACGGCCCGGAGTTCGACGGACACCAAGTAGACTTCGATGAGATGCTGAAACGCATGGGAGCCTTTAGAAGCATCGAACACAGAAAAATGCAGAAACTGCATCCCGAAACGAAATGCAAAGCCATCGAGGAGGAAGACGAAACAAGCAGAAACGCGGCTTGGCGACAAGAATTGCGCAAAGCGATGAAAGCCAAAGAGCGGACTGCCATCCCCCGTGTGGAGATGAACGAATTGGATCCGGAGTATCGCTCGCGCAGCCGCAAGGAAGAAGTAAACCTCGGCCTCACCGAAGAGCAAGCGCTGACCGAAGCCAAACGCTGCCTCGACTGCGCCAACCCCGGCTGCATAGAAGGATGCCCCGTAGGAGTCGACATTCCCCGTTTTATCAAAAACATAGAGCGCGGCGAATTTCTGGAAGCAGCCAAAACACTGAAAGAAACAAGCGCGCTTCCCGCCGTATGCGGCCGTGTGTGCCCTCAGGAGAAACAATGCGAATCGAAATGTATCCACCTGAAGATGAACGAACAACCCGTAGCCATCGGATATCTCGAACGTTTTGCCGCCGATTACGAGCGCGAAAGCGGAGAAATATCCGTCCCTGCCATCGCAGAGAAAAACAGAATCAAGATAGCCGTCATCGGCTCCGGACCGGCGGGCTTGTCTTTTGCCGGCGACATGGCCAAATACGGATACGACGTCACCGTATTCGAAGCGTTGCACGAAGTAGGAGGCGTACTGAAATACGGCATCCCGGAGTTTCGGTTGCCCAATAAGATTGTCGACGTCGAGATAGACAACCTCGCAAGAATGGGAGTCACATTCCTGAAAGACTGCATTGTGGGAAAAACAATCGACATCGAGGAGCTGAAAAAAGAAGGCTTCAAGGGATTCTTCGTGGCTTCAGGCGCAGGATTGCCCAATTTCATGAACATACCTGGCGAAAACTCCATCAATGTGATGTCGTCCAACGAATACCTGACACGTGTGAATCTCATGGACGCCGCAAGCGAAGACTCCGACACTCCCGTCACCTTCGGCAAGAATGTGGCGGTAATCGGCGGGGGAAACACGGCGATGGACTCCGTACGAACCGCAAAAAGACTCGGAGCGGAACGCGCCATCATCATCTACCGCCGTTCGGAAGAAGAAATGCCGGCACGCATAGAGGAAGTAAAGCACGCCAAAGAAGAGGGTGTAGAGTTCCTCACGCTGCACAATCCCATCGAATATATCCCCGATGAACAAGGATGCGTAAAACAAGTGGTGTTGCAGAAAATGGAACTGGGCGAGCCCGATGCTTCCGGACGCCGCAGCCCCGTGCCCATCGCCGGAGCCATTGAGACCATCGACATCGACTTGGCCATTGTCAGCATCGGCGTTTCTCCGAATCCCATCGTGCCGAACTCCATCAAGGGGCTTGAATTGGGACGGAAAGGAACCATAAACGTGAATGAAAACATGGAGTCGTCCATTCCGATGATTTACGCCGGAGGAGACATCGTGCGCGGGGGCGCTACGGTGATTCTCGCCATGGGAGACGGTCGTAAGGCCGCTGCATCCATGCACAGGCAACTACAGGAACAGAAGCTCCGATAGTTTTTTCCCGCAATCCGGCAACACACATGGCCCGACGCATGGAACGCTTTCGGGGAATAGGAGAATAGATAAAGCAGCGCGGCATATCGCAATCGGGTGTATCGACACACGAGATATGCCGCGCTGCTTCTTTTTGGGAAAACACAGACAGGTTGCAGAGTTTCCCGCTATGGAAACTTTATTTTCCCACTGGGGAAACTTTTGTGTCCCCAGCGGGAAACTTTTGTGTCCCATCGGGGAAACTTTTGCTTCAACCTATTTTAAAACAAGACACACCTTATGAAACAACATGAAACAACGATTCTCCCATTCCGGATGCTTCGGATATCGGATCGTCCACATCCCGAATTCAAGCGATCGTAAACAATCGGCAGAAAAGAAAAGCAAGAAAGGTAAAAACTTGGCGGCCGCCCATATACAGATACGAAGAAAATAATTATCTTTACAGCGTTCAACACTTTAAAGAAAGAAGGAGAAAACGGATGATTGTGAAGACACTACTGGACACGGACCTTTATAAGTTTACCACTTCGTACGCTTATATCAAACTGTTTCCTTCCGCCATGGGTACTTTCAGCTTCAACGACCGGAACCGAACCCCATACACAGATGAATTCTTGCAACAGCTTAAGGCTGAAATCGAAAACTTAAGCCTTATAAGGCTCACGAAGGAAGAACTGGAGTATATGACCCGCAACTGCCGGTTTCTTCCCGGAGTATATTGGGAGTGGCTCTCGTCTTTCCGGTTCGATGCAGACAAAATCGACGTTCATCTGGATGAAAACCAGCATTTGCACATCGAAGTGAGCGATTTTCTCTACAAAGCCACGCTGTACGAAGTGCCTTTGCTTGCCCTTGTTTCCGAAATAAAAAACAGACTGCACGGATATGTAGCCGACATGGACGGCATTCTTCGCAAACTGGCGGACAAAGCGGAGCTTTCCAACCGCCACGGGATTCGTTTCTCAGAATTCGGCACACGCCGGCGCTTTTCGGCCGATGTGCAAGAGGCGGTCATCAGATACCTCAAAGAGGAGGCCCGGTATTGCACCGGCACATCCAACTGCCACTTCGCCATGAAGTACGACATGAAAATGATGGGCACGCATCCGCACGAATGGTTCATGTTTCACGGAGCCCAGTTCGGCTATAAGCATGCCAACTACATGGCTCTTGAAAATTGGGTGAACGTATACGACGGAGACTTGGGGATAGCGCTTTCAGACACTTACACGACGGATATTTTCTTGAGCAACCTGAGCCGCAAACAAGCCAAACTGTTCGATGGAGTGCGGTGCGACTCGGGCAACGAGTTCGAATTTATCGACAAGCTCGTAGCCCGCTACCGGGGGTTCGGCATCGATGCCACAACCAAAACAATCGTATTCAGCAACGCGCTCGACTTCAACAAAGCGTTGGAGATTCAGGAGTATTGCCGCGACAAAATCCGTTGTTCGTTCGGAATCGGGACTAACCTGACGAACGATACGGGATTCAAACCATCGAACATCGTGATGAAACTCACCCAATGCAAGATGAATCCCAATCAGGAATGGAGAGAATGTATCAAATTGTCAGACGATGAAGGAAAACATACGGGCAGTTTGGAAGAGGTACAAACTTTTTTACACGAATTTTCCAGAATATAAGCCCCGAAAACGCAACTATTCCGCCAATCAGTTTGTTATCTTTGTATACAATAATGTTTTAAAAAGCCACAACTATGTTTAACTCATTTGGGAATATTTTTCGACTTACAAGCTTTGGGGAGTCGCATGGGAAAGGAATCGGAGGAGTGATTGACGGATTTCCTTCGGGCATTGCCATCGACGAAGAGTTTGTACAACAGGAATTGAACCGGAGACGACCGGGACAATCTATCCTTACCACAGCGCGCAAAGAGCCCGATCAGGTAGAATTCCTCTCCGGTATCTTTGAAGGGAAGTCGACCGGATCCCCCATCGGCTTCATCGTATGGAACAAGAACCAGCACTCTAACGATTACAACAACCTGAAAGAAGTATACCGCCCTTCGCATGCCGACTACACTTATAGCGTGAAATACGGCATACGCGATCATCGCGGAGGAGGTCGCTCGTCGGCGCGTGAAACAATTTCGCGTGTCGTGGCCGGAGCATTGGCAAAACTGGCGCTTCGCCAATTGGGAATCAGCATCACCGCCTACACCTCGCAAGTAGGAGCCATCAAACTGGAAGGAAGCTATTCGGACTATGATCTCGACCTCATCGAAACTAACGACGTACGCTGCCCCGATCCGGTGAAAGCCAAAGAGATGGCCGATCTTATCTATAAGGTGAAAGGTGAGGGAGACACTATCGGCGGTACGCTGACGTGCGTCATCAAAGGATGTCCCATCGGATTGGGGCAACCGGTTTTCGGAAAACTTCAGGCCGCTTTGGCCAATGGAATGCTCACCATCAACGCCGCCAAAGCGTTCGAATACGGCATCGGATTCAAAGGAATCAAGATGAAAGGTTCCGAACAGAACGACGTGTTTTACAACAATAAGGGACGCATTGAAACGCATACAAACAATTCCGGCGGCATACAGGGAGGCATCAGCAACGGCGAAGACATCTATTTCCGCGTGGTATTCAAGCCGATAGCCACCATATTAATGGAGCAGGAAACGGTCAACATCGACGGAGTGGACACTACTCTGAAAGCGCGCGGACGACACGACGCATGCGTGCTGCCAAGAGCCGTGCCCATCGTGGAAGCAATGGCGGCCATCACCATACTCGACTATTATCTGTTAGACAAAACGACGCAATTATAAACAACGGGAAAGCAGTCGGGAAGTCCGCTCCATAAAAGTTCTCTCCCGCCGACACAAGCTGCGGCGGGAAAGTTTATGCCTGACGCCTCCCGGATGCTCTCTATAAAATCAATGAAAATGAACGAAATTCAGAAATACATCGCAGCAAACGAACCCCGATTCATCGAAGATCTATTCAGTCTTATCCGTATTCCCAGCATCAGCGCCTTGCCCGAACATCACAACGATATGCTGGCATGCGCGCAACGCTGGCAAGAGTTATTGCTCGAGGCAGGAGCCGACGAAGCGACGGTAATGCCGTCGAAAGGCAATCCGATCGTATTCGGGCAAAAGATGGTAGACCCGCAAGCCAAGACCGTGCTGGTGTACGCGCATTACGACGTTATGCCCGCCGAGCCTCTGGATTTGTGGAAAAGCCGTCCTTTCGAACCGGAAATAAGAGACGGATACATTTGGGCGCGCGGGGCGGACGATGATAAGGGACAGTCGTTCATTCAGGTAAAAGCTTTCGAATATCTCGTAAAAAACAACTTGCTGAAGAACAATGTAAAGTTCATCTTCGAAGGAGAAGAGGAAATCGGGTCTCCGAGCCTCGAAGCATTCTGCGAAGAGCACAAGGAACTGCTGAAAGCCGACGTTATTCTGGTTTCGGACACCAGCATGCTGGGAGCCGACCTCCCGTCGCTTACTACGGGATTACGCGGATTGGCTTATTGGGAGATAGAGGTCACCGGTCCGAACCGCGACCTTCATTCCGGACATTTCGGCGGAGCGGTAGCCAATCCCATCAACGTGCTCTGCGAAATCATCAGCAAGGTGAAAGACGACGACGGACGAATCACCGTTCCCGGCTTTTACGATGAGGTAGAAGAAGTGCCGCAAGCGGAAAGGGAGATGATTGCCCGCATTCCTTTCGACGAAAAGAAATACAAAGAATCCATCGGTGTGAAAGCCCTTTCCGGTGAAAAGGGATACAGCACGCTCGAACGAAACAGTTGCCGCCCCTCGTTCGACGTTTGCGGTATATGGGGAGGCTATACGGGCGAAGGCTCCAAGACGGTGCTCCCCTCGAAAGCGTATGCCAAAGTCTCTTGTCGTCTGGTTCCGCATCAAGACCATCACAAAATCTCCCGTATGTTTGCCGACTACATTCTCAGCATCGCCCCCGAAAGCGTGCAGGTGAAAGTTACGCCGATGCACGGCGGACAAGGCTACGTCTGCCCCATCTCGCTCCCGGCTTATCAGGCAGCAGAAAAAGGATTCGAGATTGCTTTCGGCAAAAAGCCGCTGGCTGTGAGACGCGGAGGAAGTATTCCCATCATCTCTACGTTCGAACAGGTGTTGGGCATCAAAACCGTACTGATGGGATTCGGTCTCGAATCGGACGCCATCCATTCGCCGAACGAGAACTTCTCACTGGATATTTTCCGCAAAGGAATTGAAGCCGTGATAGAGTTTCATTTGCACTATCGGTAGACGATAAGGGTAAAACCAGCAACGCCATCTACCGGCAAATCAGGGTCTCATTTCCTACTACCGGTAGACAGCAAACATAAACGGAACCCCTTTCTTCTGTACTTGCGGAGGTCTCATTTCCACTACCGGTAGACAACAAACGGGCGTCCGCTCCCCGAAGGAGAATGGTTTACCAAGTTTGATTTGCACTACCGATAAACAACAAACCGATCGTATCTTAGGAATGGGCGACATCGTTTCACGTCTCATTTCCACTACCGGTAAACAACAAACCTTAGGAGAACGGCTTGCGATACGTACAGCCGTTCCTCCACTCGGAGCAGCCATAGGCTGCTTTTCCTTTGATAAGGGTTCCTTTGCCGCATTGCGGACAGGGAGTACCTACCCACTCATCGTCCGCTTTCGGATTCAGTGCATCGGGAACGGCGGTTTGCTTAGTTGCCACTCCTGAAACCGTCACGTTGGGAGCAGCTTCCTGTTCATTTGTCGCTTCCGCATTCAGTACGCCGGAAGCGTTTGCTTGTTCATTTGCCGCTCCCGAAACCGTCACGTTGGGAGCAGCTGTTTTTTTCCTTGTAGAGTTGCCTCTTATTTCTCTTTTCTTCTCCCCTGAGGGTGTCGATTTCCGCTCCCGTTTCTTGGTTGTTTCCGCACTCTTGACTGTTGCATGAGCGGCAGCCTCTTGAATCGTGATCCGGCGATTCGTATTATCCGACAATACACTCATGACGATCTCCGAAACCATCTGCTTGAGTTCTTCCAAGAACTGGCGGGCATCGTATGTCTTCTTCTCGATCTCACGCAGCTTTTTCTCCCAGATACCGGTCAGCTCCGCCGACTTCAACAGCTCTTCGCGAATGAGTTGTATCAGTTCCACCCCTGTGGGTGTGGCGATGAGGTTTTTCCGTTCTTTACGAATATAATTCCGCTTGAACAGCGTTTCGATGATGGCGGCACGCGTGGAAGGACGACCGATTCCGTTCTCTTTCAACGCATCGCGCAACTCGTCGTTATCCACCAGTTTACCCGCCGTTTCCATCGCCCGGAGCAGAGTAGCTTCCGTGTACGGTCTCGGCGGCTGTGTCCATTTCTCGTTCAAATCGGGCAGATGAGGGCCGCTCTCCCCTTTCACGAAGCGAGGCAGGCTGCGTTCCTCTTCCTGTCCCCCGTCTTGCTCCGTATCCGTTTGCTCATGCCCTGCGTTTTGTCCGGACTCTCCCCGTCCGTGCCCCGCTCCTTGCCCGGATTCTCCCTGCCCGCTGGAGAAAACGACCTTCCATCCCGGATGCAGTACTTGTTTCCCTGTCACCTTGAACTCTATTTCTTCCACCTTTCCCATCACGGTGGTGGTAGCAACTTTGCAGTCGGGATAAAACACGGCGATAAACCGGCGAGCTATCAGGTCGAACACCCTGCGCTCCATATCCGTCAGATTCTGCGGATGCACTCCGGTGGGAATAATGGCGTGGTGATCGGTCACTTTCGAATTGTCGAACACCTTTTTCGACTTCAGGAGCTTCCCTCCCGCCAGCGGCGCCGTCAGCGCCTCATAGTCGCGCAGGCCTTTCAGGATGGCGGGACATTTCGGATAGATGTCATCGCTCAGAAACGTGGTATCCACACGCGGATAGGTAGCCACCTTCTTTTCATAAAGCGACTGGATGAGTTTCAACGTCTCGTCTGCCGAATAAGCGAACTTTTTATTGCACTCCACCTGAAGGGAAGTCAGGTCGAACAAACGCGGAGGGTATTCTTTTCCGTCTTTCTTACTGATGCCGGTCACCGTAAAAGGCAATTCCCTGATACGTTCCACCAATGCTTCGCCTTCCTCACGTCCGGCGATAGGGTCGATACCGGGATTGTCGATTTTCTTCTTTCCGCCGTTTTTCTCTTCCTCCGCCGCTATCTCCTCGTCGCTCTTGCGTATCAAAGCCGAAAAGACCGTGTCGCGGTACGTCGTCTTCAACTCCCAATATTGCTTGGGGCGGAAGTTTTCGATTTCCAACTGCCTGTTCACGATGAGTGCGAGCGTAGGCGTCTGTACCCTTCCGATGGAAAGTACCTGCCTGTTCTGCCCGTACTTCACGGTGTAAAGCCTCGTAGCGTTCATCCCCAGCAGCCAGTCGCCCACCGCTCTTGAAAGCCCTGCCTCGTACAAAGACTGAAACTCGTTCTGGTCTTTCAGTTTGGCAAATCCTTCGCGGATTGCCTCTTCGGTAAGCGAAGAAATCCACAGGCGCTTCACCGGACAGCGCGCGCCCGCCTTTTGCATCACCCAACGCTGAATCAACTCTCCCTCTTGCCCGGCATCGCCGCAATTGATTATCTCGTCGGCCTGTTGCATCAGGCTCTCGATGATGCGGAACTGCTTCTCGTAAGTGGGGTTGCTGATAAGCTTGATACCGAAACGGGGCGGAATCATCGGCAGGCTGCCCAAGTTCCACGACTTCCATGTCGGCGTATATTCGTGCGGCTCTTTAAGCGTACAGAGATGACCGAACGTCCAAGTCACCCGGTATCCGTTTCCTTCGATATATCCCTCCTTCCGGTCGCGGGCGCCGAGCACTTCGGCTATATCACGTGCCACAGAGGGCTTTTCGGCTATGCAAACTATCATCTTCCTTTCTGTTTTTACTGCTGACTGTCGGTTGCAAAGGTACATCATTTATTTTGTACCGCCTCCATCGGAGGGGGATAAAAAGCCGGTGCACAGGGAGAAAACACCCCCTTATGGAGAGAAAAGGAAAACGCTCCGCTTGCGGAGCCGGGACGGCATCCCCATAGGTGCCTCGGCCACCGTATCGCTCCCCCCCTGAGCGATGCTTCTCGTGTCGGCAGGCTGCCTGTCATACCGCCCCGGCATTTCCCGTCAGCCCGCCGGATCAGGAGCCTCGCCGCCGGGTGTGCTTCCCCCCGGCGTGCCTTCTCCGCCCGGCGATGTTCCCGAAGTTCCACTGTCCGGATTCGGTTTAGCCGTTTTCCCCTGCCATTCGGTGAAACTGATGTTCCCCACCAAGGCGCGGGTGTAGCCCGCCCCCAAGTCCCGCCGTTCACGGGCGGGGGTGAAACGTACGCGAATGCTTGTAAACAAGTCCGCGCTCACGTCCTCGGCGCGATCCACCGTCTTGCCCACCACGCCCGTGTAGCGAAACGAGCCCAGCCCATCGAGGCTCACGCTCCGGCCTTCGGACATGATTTGCGACATCACCTCCGGCAGCGCACGGATAACGGCGTGCACGTCCGCCGGTGATAAGGTACTCTCGCGCGCAATTCGGCGCGCCACTTCCTGCGTGTCGGCGGCTTTCCCCACCGTTACGACTTGAGGATAATACTTCACAGGTTTTCCTTTCATCTGTGCCTTCTGTTTCTTGAAGAATAACATTTGTAATAAATTATTAAAGGTTAGACAATAGCCCGCACACGCTCCCGGACATGCCCCAGACAGCTTCCTGAGGGGGGATTGTCAAAGTAGGACTTTGACCATGCCGAAGTCAGACTTTGACATCGTCGAAGTCGGACTTTGATGTCCTCTAAGTCCGACCTTGGCATTGCCTTTGTCCGAAGCGGGCGGGCGGGATTCTCTTTTTGTAATCATTTATAACTATTCAGGTGTTCTGTTCTCTCTCCGCGAGCAATCGTTGTTTCACGCTAAGGCCCCTGCAAGAAAAGCATATCGCCTTTACCTGTCTCCACGAGCAACGATACTTCCCGCTAAGGGGGCGTGCGCCTTCTTCCTCAGTCTCTCCCCGGCTGCTGGATTCCCTTACGACAGCCTTCCCTCCCCATCCGTCGCTCCCGTGCCAACCCCCTTCGGCATCGGGCGACGATGTTTCTTTTACCCCTCTTGCAGCGGAGAAACGCTCCGTGAAGAAGATGCTCCTCTGCGAAGGAGAAGCCCCTGTGAAACCTCTCTCACCTGCGAAACTCCCCCCTACGGAATGCCCCGCCACGAGCGAGGGGAACATCGACAAATCTCATCGGATAAGACGCCCATGCGCCGTCTTTGCTTATTCATTGGAGAATAGGCGCACGGAGAACCCGTAGTACTTGTAGCCGCCGTAGTTCGCGTTCGCACGGGGCCAGAAGAAGAGTGCGCTCCAAGCGTTGGAACTACCGCCCTCCGTGCCCGACCAATAGTAACTGCTGTGGCCCCGGACATTGAGCGCACCCGAACCGGACACAGCGGCGGGGGAAATATATCCGGCGACAGGGAAGATACGGGTGACGGTCTCGGAAGCACGGGCAGCCCACCAAGCATCATTGCTGATATCACCGATGGGTGTGGAAACCCCGGAGTCGCCCAAGTAAACGCAGTCGACTTTCAGTTGGGCAGTAAGGTTATTGTCGTTGGCAAATGAACCGATTCGGGTGTAGCGGTAAGCGCAACACATACGGTTATCGGTAGCTTTGGGGAATACATTAGGGCCTGAACCTGATGTAGGAGAACCGTCGTTAGGATAACCGGTAGTCGCCTTGAAGCGGATAGCGTAACAGACACCGTTACCATTACTGAAATAAGTGTTCAAATAAGTCTTCTTGATACCACCGAACTCACAAGCCTCGTTAACATTGGTATGAACATAGCCACCGTAGGAAGCGTCACCATTGTAAGAGAAAATACCCGTCCACTCCCAACGGGAAGGCAGGTGATAACCCCGTCCCGCACCGGTAATGAAGAAACTGTCGAAAAAGAGGTTCTTGCCTGCCGGGTTGTATGTGCTTTCGGTCAACCCCCTGCATACATACCAATTGTAATAACCGCTCTGGTCATTGTTATGATTCGTCGCCCAACGGAGCTGCGGGTCGGTCTGGGCAGGGGTGGAAACAGCACCGGGAGGATTGGAAGAATTGAGAAAAGCACCGTACTGGATACCTCCCGCAAGGTTATACTCCGCCACGTAATCCAACGGCAGTTTGCCGATCTGATCCACATTCACTTTCGTGTACAGCCGCCCGGCGCGAACTTCGAGGTATCCTCCCTCGAAGCCGACGCCGTTGGTAATCGCTTGCACGGTGGTATTACTGTTCGCTGCGCCGCCGATGATGCTCGAGCGCAGCCAGCCTCCCCAAGGCACTTCCGTGCCATTGCTGTTGAACGACCGCACGCCGAATCCGCCCGCGACATTGGTCAGCACCTCCACCTTGTTGTCCGTGCTCGTGGCAGTGTGGGCTCCTCTGAGTTTCATCGACGTGCGCGACACGGCAAGGAAGCCTTGATTGTTGAACGTTACGTCGGTGTACGCCTCGTCTATCACGTGCGTCTCGATGGTGAGGGGCGAGCTCTGGTTAGTCAGTATCTCGGGAGCGGTGAAAGCTTCCTCCCACGTTGAGTAGCCCGGCCCCTTCACCTCCTTGATGGTGAATACGTAGCGGTGGTTGCGCAGGATGGGCATGGGCGTGCCCTTGGTAAAGTAGGGAACCGTACCGCCACCCTTCACCCCGTCCCAAGTGAAGTCGATGGGATACCACGTGTTCTGCCCTTTGTAATTACCCCTGAGCACGATGCGCGGGCGGGTGATGCCCAGATAGCTGAGGGCGGAAGGGCCTGAGGCGGACTGTTCGTACAGGTAGTAAGTGTGCGCCTGATGACCCCATTCGATAAATAAGCCGTTAGAGCCATCGCTGCCGGAAGCCGGAGTCAGCCCCGAAGTGGGCAATGTAGGCGAAAGGTAGCCGCTGCCGCCGCTACCTGCATCCAAATCGACACCGTAAGCCGTCGGGGCTACATACACCGCACCGTTCTCAGCCACGTTGTTGAAGAATACCGCATTAATCACAAAGTCCGGCGAGGTCTCCTGATTCACGAAGTCCACCCGCGCCATCGAGCGGATAAGCCCGACCGTGCCGGGGAAGACTTTCGGTACGCCCGCCTCGATCTGGATGCCGCCCGTGGGGGCGTACTCGCCGTACATCGGGATGGTCTTGTCCGGTCCGAACCCGAGGTTGCCGTAACGCCCGGAGGTCTGCACATTCCGCAGGTCGGTGTAGGAAGAGCCGGAAGTACCGGCGGTGATGCCCGCGGCAGTCAGTTCCGTATGGGCATTCACCACCAGTGCCAGGCGAGAGTATTCTCCCGCAGGGATGCTCGTCGTGAGCCTCGCCTCGCCCGGAGTACCCGTGCCGTGAAGCGAAGTAGCCGGAACCGTGAGCATGGCGGCAACACGCTCCGTGCCGGAAACCTTGCGGAACAGCAGCACGTCGATTTCGCTTATCTGCTCCTCATGCACGCCCGCCCGCGTTTCGGAGGCGGAGCGGAAGCCGGGAATCATCAGCGTGAGAGTCGCCTCAGCAGGCGGAGCAGGCGGCGTAGGGAGAGAACCCTTGCCTGAGTCGTCGCTGCAAGACATGGCCAGCAGCACGATACAGATTGCAATGAAATACTGTTTCATGATTCTTGTGTATTTAGGGGGTTAAAAAATAAGTTACGCGAGCAGGGCGCACAAACGCAAACGTCCCCGGCAGGGATGCAGGGATCCCCGCCGAGGACGGCAATATGAGGTGATGTACCCGCGACGGCTTCGCGCGCGCGTACGTCAGGAAAGTCTACTGTGTGTGTGTGTGTGTGTGTGTGTGTGTGTGTGTGTGTGTGTGTGTGTGTGTGTGTGTGTGTGTGTTATACAAATATCCGAAACCGCCAAGCGTAGGCCGTTAAAAGAAGTAAAAAGTTTAGCGTTCGGATACAGAGTCATATACATTATATATTATAGGTATAACATGCTACAAACAACACGCTTCCCTCAGCACACGAGGCAAAAGCCGGAGGCGGGGAAGCACGTACGGGGATAAAGATAAGGATATTTCACCATAGGCATGCCCGTTTTCTCTTTTTTAACACTAATTGTGGGCGGGGAGGAGGAACTCCCCGCCCACAATTAGTTGTCGCGGCACATGCCGACCAAAACTGATGTTTGCCGTAGAGTATGCCTGTCGCCCGGCAATGCCACAGCATTACCGAGCGACTCAGCAAAGATATACGTACGGGGCTCTGCCTGCCGAAGCATTACATTTGGGGCAGAGCGTCCGACGTTGCCCTATTATTCATCCATCAGAATCTCCAGAATCTGGCAGGCTGCTTTAGCCACGGGAGTACCGGGCCCGAAGATGGCAGCCACACCGGCTTTGTACAAGAAATCATAATCTTGTGCAGGAATTACACCGCCGGCAATGACAACGATGTCTTCGCGTCCCAGCTTCTTCAACTCTTCGATAATCTGCGGAACCAGTGTCTTATGTCCGGCAGCCAACGAAGAAACACCGACCACGTGCACGTCGTTCTCCACCGCTTCGCGTGCAGCCTCCGCCGGAGTTTGGAACAACGGGCCCATATCCACGTCGAAACCACAGTCGGCATAACCGGTTGCTACCACTTTCGCGCCACGGTCGTGGCCGTCCTGCCCCATTTTGGCAATCATGATACGAGGCTGACGCCCCTCTTTCTTGGCAAACTTCTCGGTCAGTTCGCACGCGCGCTTGAAAGCGCTGTCGTTTTTACTTTCTGAAGAATACACACCTGATATTGTTCTGATTATTGCTTTATACCGTCCTACCACATCTTCGCAAGCCGAAGATATTTCGCCCAACGTAGCCCGTACATGAGCCGCCTCAACCGCCAGTTCCAGCAAGTTGCCCTTGCCCGTCTTGACGCATTCGGTTATAGCCGCCAGCGCCTTATCCACTTCGGCTTGATTACGTCCTTCTTTCAGACGTTTCAAGTTCTCGATCTGCTCTTTACGAACCGCCGTATTGTCCACCTCAAGAATATCGATCGGGGCCTCTTTCTCCAAACGATACTTGTTCACACCGACAATGGTTTGCGAGCCGCTATCGATACGTGCCTGCGTGCGTGCGGCCGCTTCTTCGATACGCATCTTCGGCAGACCGGTTTCGATGGCTTTGGCCATACCGCCGAGCTTCTCGATTTCCTGAATATGCTCCCAGGCTTTATGCGCCAGTTCGTTGGTCAAAGCCTCTACATAGTAAGAACCTCCCCAAGGATCGACATTCTTGCAGACATACGTTTCTTCCTGAATATAAATCTGCGTATTACGGGCAATACGTGCAGAGAAGTCTGTCGGCAGGGCAATGGCCTCATCCAGCGCATTGGTGTGCAAAGATTGCGTATGTCCCAGAGCGGCAGCCATCGCCTCGATACAGGTACGACCTACGTTGTTGAACGGGTCTTGCTCGGTGAGCGACCAGCCCGAAGTCTGCGAGTGTGTACGCAATGCCAGCGATTTGGGGTTCTTCGGGTTGAACTGCTTCACAATCTTCGCCCACAACATACGCGCGGCACGCATCTTGGCTATTTCCATAAAGTGGTTGGTTCCAATGGCCCAGAAGAAAGACAAACGGGGGGCAAACGCGTCGATGTCGATACCTGCGGCCGTACCGGCACGGAGATATTCAAGCCCGTCGGACAACGTATAAGCCAGCTCGATATCCGCCGTAGCTCCCGCCTCCTGCATGTGATAACCGGAGATAGAGATCGAATTGAATTTAGGCATCTTCTGCGATGTATATTCGAATATATCCGAAATAATCTTCATCGAGAATGCAGGCGGATAGATATAGGTGTTACGAACCATGAATTCTTTTAGAATGTCGTTCTGAATCGTGCCCGCCATTTCTTCGAGCTTAGCGCCTTGCTCCAGACCGGCGTTGATGTAGAAAGCCATTACCGGAAGTACGGCCCCGTTCATTGTCATAGACACGGACATCTTGCTCAAGGGGATACCGTCGAACAAAACCTTCATGTTCTCCAGCGAACAGATAGACACGCCGGCCTTACCCACATCGCCCACCACACGTTCGTGGTCGGGGTCGTATCCGCGGTGAGTAGCCAGATCGAAAGCCACCGACAGACCTTTCTGTCCGGAAGCCAGATTACGGCGATAGAAAGCGTTCGACTCTTCGGCCGTAGAGAATCCGGCATACTGGCGGATGGTCCAGGGACGAAGCGTGTACATTACAGAATACGGACCGCGAAGATAAGGAGGGATACCGGCAGCATAGTCCAGATGCTCCATGCCTTCCAAATCTTCTTTTGTGTAGACAGGCTTCACTTCAATGTGTTCGGGTGTTTTCCAATCTGCGGAAATACCGTTCGCCTTTTGCCATTCAGCCCCGTTAACCGGCTGAAATGCGGCATATATATCGATGTTTTTAAAATCTTTTCTCATCTTGTTGTCGTTTTTAGTTAGCCCAGCAATTTGGCGTTAAACTCTTTCAAAGTATCCAGCACATTGACGCGTACGTGAATGAAATGCTCTATTCCGGCGGCTTTCAACGTTTCCGCACATTCCGGGTTACCGGCCACGATAAACATGGCTCGTCCGTTCAATGCTTTGAAAGCAGGAATGGCGTATTCCGCATATTCATCATCGCTGGAGCAAATCACCACGATATCCGCTTTGGCTGCCATGGCAGCTTCCACACCCGCTTCCACCGTTTCGAAACCGAGATTGTCGACTACCTCGTAACCGGCACAAGCCAGGAAGTTGCATGAATATTGCGCACGAGCCTGTCTCATCGCCAGATTGCCGATGGTAAGCATAAATGCCTTCGGACGCTTGCCCGACATTTCGGTTTCGAGACGCAGCGCTTCAAATTCGCTGGCTGCACGGTCGAATACAAGTGTGGCGACATCTTTCTCGCATGTTTCTTTCCCGCCGCAACAAGCTTTGGGCTCTACCGGACGCTTCTCCCCTGCCTTTTCGTTGAAGTTGGGGAACTGATTGGTTCCCAACAGAATCTCTCGACGCTGGGCCACCGCTTTATGGCGGGCTTTGTTGCTTTCGTTCACAGCCGCCTGAACTGTACCTGCTTTCAATGCCGCATAGAAACCTCCGGCTTCTTCGACCGCAAGGAACAAATCCCATGCCTGCTTGGCAATGGATACTGTCAGGTTTTCGATATAATAAGAACCCGCAGCCGGATCGATCACTTTGTCGAAATGAGATTCTTCTTTCAGCAGAAGCTGCTGATTGCGTGCCAAACGCTCGGAGAACTCGTCCGGAGTAGCGTAGGTTTTATCGAACGGAACCACCGTCATCGAGTCCACACCGCCCAACGCCGCGCTCATCGCTTCGGTTTGCGTGCGGAGCAAATTCACATGCGCGTCGAATAAGGTCAGGTTGAAAGTAGATGTTTCGGCATGAATCGCCATCTTCGAGGCGCAACGGCATTCGCCATCAGGCGACTTGTTTTCACAGTCGCGCAGACATTCGGGATGATAAGCCGAAACAATATTCGCCCACAACATTCGTGCTGCACGGAATTTAGCAATTTCAAGGAAGTAATTGGAACTGATGCCGAAATTGAATTTGATCTTTTTGGCT
The DNA here is from genome assembly GCF_014196225.1 of Bacteroides pyogenes. Lineage (GTDB taxonomy): Bacteria > Bacteroidota > Bacteroidia > Bacteroidales > Bacteroidaceae > Bacteroides > Bacteroides pyogenes_A. Next base: position 84,240 of record NZ_JACIDI010000013.1, read on the forward strand.
ACCGCAGCGGCAGGAAGACCGGCATCGGTCAGCTGGCTCATATATTCGTTTCCCCACGCCAGCGCATAACCCAATTCCTGAGAAATGTATGCCCCCGCATTATTGAGCGACAAGGCATTCACATTCAGTACCCGATAGAAAGGAAGAGGCTGTATGGCTTCCATCAAAGCTTTTGCAGTCTGCACTATATCCCCTCTCTCTTTGCCACGAGTCAGCATTTTGTTAAAGAAATCGTAGTTCACAGAACCTTTCAGCTTCGTCAGGTCATAATCTTTCCGGTGGAAATAAGCCACCAATAAACCGGCAAGTTCTACCACATGCCCCTGACAGGTAGAAAAATTCAATTCCACACATTCGGGCTGAATATCTTTCAGCAATGTTTCAATGTATTCTGCATTCAACTCTTTCGCTTTCAGGTGAAAAGAGAGCGAATCGATACCCTTATTCAAGATGTCCAATGCCTTGGCGTTAGCTTCTTTAGGAGACTCTACCCTAATCTCCTGACGCACCAGCCACTCATTGTTGTTCTTCTTCGTCCCTCTCAGATACGGAAACTCTCCGGGAAGAGCTTCGGTTGTTTTCAAATCTTCCAAATCTTCCCTGCGGTAGAAAGGTTTTACTTTAAATCCTTCGTTCGTTTTCCAAACGAGTTTCTTCTCATAATCAGCGCCTTTCAAGTCGGCCACCACCTTTTCCATCCACTTTTCGGTAGATACGGAAGGAAAGTCCGAGAAGAGTTTTTCTTTTTTGTCTGCCATAGTTTATTTAAAATTAAAACAAGTTAGTATTGTTTTTATCAGTTTCTATCCTTTTATGCTTGCTAATTGTCTATTATTAGACTTGCAAATATAATTAATAAGTTCGAACGATATTCTTTTTCAGGGAAAAATCGCATCCATAAGTAACATTCTGTCGGAAAGGGGAAATGGGTTGAATGGTACGCACTAACAGGCGGTCATCAAAACGCAGACCTACACAACCATCAGGCATCTCTTGCGTAAATCCGGGCAAAGACATGTATTTCAAACCAGTGGGAGCGATTGCTACCTCTTCCGTTTCCGCAACTCGCTGTTGCATCTGCGACTCATCGAAATTCATACGGAATAAGAAACACAATTATTGATTTTCTGGATATCGAGAACTGATTCCATATAATGCCTGATCATACTTAACGGGCGGTATCAAGCCTCAATTTCTTTATCACAAAATCTTCGAGAAAATCTATCGTCCCCTCAATACCCAAAGAAGAAGAATCGATACATAAGTGATAGGTTGACGCCGCTCCCCAGACGTTATAGCTATAGTAGCTGTAATAGTCCGAACGCTTTTTGTCCGACTTTTCTATCATCTCTTCGGCCGTTTCCACATCTACTCCGTGCATTCGGCAAAGATAGGATACACGTTGCTGCATAGGGGCCGAAACGAAAAGATTGACGCAGCGGGGATGCTCTCTTAGAATGTAATCGGCACAACGCCCTACAAACAGGCAAGATTTTTTCGCCGCCAGATCTCTGATCACATCGCTTTGCACTTTAAACAAAGCGTCGTTGCTCAGGCAATTGGCGGCAGGCAACGCCACCTCATTCAGAAACGGGAAGCGCATTCCAAGCACTCCGCCGACAATTCCCTGAGAAGCTGTTTCGTCGGCTTTCTCAAAAAACTCTTTGCACAATCCGCTTTCTTGGGAAGCCAGATTTATCAGCTCTTTATCGTAAAATCCGATTCCCAGACGGGCAGCCAGTTTCTCGCCTATCTCTCTTCCACCGCTACCCAACTGGCGACCGATATTAATAGCGTAATGTTCGTTCATCGTCCTATCATCTATTTGTTTCACATAGTTAGTCGTCCCTTAAAAACTATATTTCAGCGTGAAGTTTGTAAAAGCGAACTTCACACTGATTTTTTTTATAAGCCACAAAAGAACTCTCATCGCT
>NZ_JACIDI010000014.1 GCF_014196225.1 Bacteroides pyogenes
AGCCCCGCAGATGAGAAAAGCGCAGCGGACAAGGTTCAGAAGGGAACAAGGACCAACAAAGAGGATATACATTAAACCTCGACAGGAATATCCAAGCACTCATAGCCCTGCATATATGCTACGCTGACGAGAGGTTGTAAATTAAACTATATCAGCAAAGAATGAAGTATTAACTTTGCTGATATAGTTTAATTTACAACCTCAAAACTGCGAACGAAGATAATAACAGTAAACAGTAGAGTAGTCAGGAAGAGCTTGTCCGAGAAAGTCTGCAACCTTTATCATTTATTCATTCTGAATATGGGGTAGTGTAAAATAAACTGTGTCACACATTGTTTTTCTTTAAAAACTCATCGGTCGAAGAGCGACCAGCGCCAAGGAGGAAGGTTGCAAATTGCAGTCCCTGCGACAAACTTAGAGCAGCGCAGCAAAACGAAAGCAGGGAATCATTTCTTGGACAACCTCTCCGGGCATGTTCAAAGATTAAAACTGAAAGTAAATAAACGGCTGTATTTCGGTACTCTGCATCTGAATAACGACATAGATCACCGCCACTACGACTACCGCTTTCCCTATCAGCGGCAAACGAACGACTCCACGTGAGAGGGCATGTTCCCAGCTATCGGGTGCAAAATGAAGCAAGAAGCCGAGCAGCATCAGAGCGAACACACGCCAATATCCTTCAATCAACTGGGGAAGCAATTGCGGACGGAATGCCGTAAAAATCTGCTCCAGCATATTTATCGAGTGTTGGAAATCCGTATTACGAAAGAATATCCAGCAGAAGCAAACAAAATGGAAAGTGATAAAAACGCCTGTACCACGAAGCCATCCGCAGCTTTGCTCACTTTTCTTCCGGCTCATGACAGTTCCCCCGACATTATGCGAATCCGGAGAGACTCCGCAACGCCTTTCAACACTTCGACCCGTAACAGATATCCACACTTTGTGCAAAGCCAAAGCAATGCCGTGGAACATTCCCCAAACGACGAAATTCCAAGAAGCTCCGTGCCACAATCCACCCAGAAACATGGTAATGATCAGATTCAGGTATTGCCGGAACTTTCCCCGCCGGTTGCCTCCTAACGATATATACAGATAGTCGCGTAGCCACGTAGAGAGCGAGATGTGCCAACGGTGCCAGAACTCGGTGATGGAGGCAGACTTATAAGGAGAATCGAAATTGATGTTGAAGTGGAAACCCAACAACAAGGCAATACCGATAGCCATATCGCTATAACCCGAAAAGTCACAATAAATCTGCAAGGCGTAGCCATACACCCCCATCAGGTTCTCTACACCCGAATAGAGTGTCGGGTTATCGAAGATGCGCTCTACGAAGTTGACACTGATATAGTCGGATATGACCGCCTTCTTGAAAAGGCCGGAGACAATGAGGAAGATGCCCCGCCCGAACATCTCCTGCGAGACAAAGAGCGGCTTCCGGATTTGCGGAATGAAATCCCGCGCACGCACAATGGGGCCGGCTACGAGCTGGGGGAAGAAAGAGACGTAAAAAGCGTAATCGAGGAGACTGGATAGCGGCTTGATCTCCTTCCGGTAGACATCGATGGTATAACTGAGCGACTGGAACGTGAAAAACGAAATCCCTACCGGCAGGAAAATATCGAGCGCAGTGAAGCTTCCTCCAGTGAAAGAGGTGATGACTCCTCCCAGAAAGTTGGTGTATTTAAAATAGGCAAGCAACCCCAGATTGATACTCAGACTTGTCGTCACCAATGCCTTACGCTTCCACCCCGTAGCCGTGCGTTCCATACGCTGCGCCAGAAAGAAGTCGGAAACCGTGACGATGGCAAGCAGAAAGAAATACGTGCCACTGCTTTTATAATAAAAATAGTAAGAGAACAACGTAACAAAAAGAATACGTGCCGTAAACCGACGGTTTAGCGTGACGTAAATCGGCAGAAAGGCTGCAAACAGCCACAAGAAGATACCGCTGCTGAATATCATCGGCGCTTGAGGATCGTACACAAGAATATCCTTCAGCCGGCCGAAGTCTACGTCGGGTAGAAGCAACGACTCTAATCCGGCGAATACCGCCGCACACGCACACACTTTGCCGAAACCCATATCAATTGGAAACATAGTCATTATAAGCGCGGATTATAGCTTGAAACAATAAATCTCCCTGCAGGACGTATCCTTCGGGCAGATAATGCACATGGTCGAAGTGCATCATATTCGCCTCCGTCCAGTTAAGGCAAGCCCTGCGTCGTCCGCCGACCACCTCATACATATCCCAGAGCAGTACCTGATGATCGCCCGCGTATCTGCGGATTGTTTCCGCCGCTATTGCAGTGCGGGGATTGATAGCATACGTCCGTTTACGTCTTTTTTTGCGGAAACTGTCGTACGACCCCGGCGGCGTAGTCAATAAGAACGGCACGTCGGGGAGGGCCCGACGTAACAACTGCATCAGCTCATCCATCTGGCGATAATGCACATTGGCGTTATACCGCCGGTTGTGGCTTTCATTCGTACCGAAAGAAACAATAAGCAATTCCGGGCGCAGGGCAGCAATATCGGCTATGCGAACCGGGTGTGTGAATGTGAGAGAAGTAGCCCCGTTCACTCCCATATCTACGTAGGATATAGCTCCGAAGGTTTCTGCCAAGCGTATCCCGGCAGTCTGCGGATAAATATGTCCGCGCACGTGGCTGTCGCCGATGTGAACAATACGTACCGTATCTTCCGACAGCCCTGTATGCACTTGGCGTAAGCGTTCGAGAAAAGGGGTCAGCACAGCGAGACTGTCTACAATTTCATTATGTCCCGTACCACGGAACACATCGGGAAACTTTACCTGTACAGCCACTTTCACAGCCTCGCGGTTCATCAGCTCCTGCAAAGGCTTCATCTTCCTCAAAGGATGCTCCGATGCGGCTGTTTGCGGCAAAGAATCCTGAGCCGCCGCTTCGGACAGTGGAAAGAAGAAAGACAGCAGCACCGCAAGAGACAAAGCCTTCAACAACTGCCTGCCCTCACTTCCGGCAGAAACACCGGAAGGTGAATACTCTATCAGCTGAGACTTTACTCTACCGACAGAAACAACGGAAGGTAAAATCGTCACCGGAAGCAAATACCCTATTAGCCAAGACTTTACTCTACCGACAGAAACAACGAAAGGTGGCAACATTGCCGGAGAGAATCCGAGTGTTACCCATGAAAAGCTAAACGACAACCGCAACAAATCGAATATCGTCCGCAAGAAACTAAATGGCAACCGCGAGAAAGCAAATGGCAATAAAGAAAAGCCGGGCGTCGTCCACGAGAGACCGAACGACAGTCGCGAAAGAACCCTTGTCCGGAAAAGCCTGAAAAGAAATAGCACCGCCGGAGAGAGAATCGGCAAGCGGTATTCAATCGCCTTTCTCATAAGAACGCCTCCTTTCATGCTGTTCTCTCCCGTATATCAACGCTTCATAAAGCAGACCCGCCAGATAATGCCCGCCACGGAAATTGATATGAGTGTAATCATAATTCGCCATCGAAGGTTTGGCATGTACCAGCTTTGCCATACTTCCCTCGCCACCCATGGCTTCGTACATATTCCAGAAAGCGATTCTACTTTCAGCTGCGATATTCTGTTGGTAACGGATCAGGTTTTTCACTCCCGGCATGGTACGAACATCACCGGTTTCGGTCTTATAATTGCGGTCGCCCACGCTCAGCAGAAGAATGCCCGCTTGCGGGAAACAGTTTTTCAAATGCTCGACAGATGCAAGCAGCCCCTTGCGGTATCCGTCATAATTCCGCCCATGCTTGGTAACCACGTTCAGCCCATATTCAAGAATAATCAAATCGTATGGACGCTGCCGGTTAAACTGATGCAACATATTTGCTGATATGCCGCGCAGTGATAACCCGGAACTGCCGCGTAATGAGAAATTATCCAGAACGATCCCCTCTTTACCATCCATCGCAAGACCGTAGAAGAGAGCAGAATCAGCCCGATCTACAGACCAGCGAACGGACCCGATGTTCCCTTCCACCGACACCTGCCGTAATTCGCGAGAAGGAACGCACACGTACTCTTTACTCTGGCCGCGGTTCACACGCACACTCAGAGCCACCGTATCTTTGTTATAAAAGAAGATGGAGGCTTGCCCGCACGTATCCAATAAAGAGGCGTATTTGCTCTGACCACGCAGTTCTACATACGCTCCTTTGCGAGGCACAAAATAATGTCCGGAAACCCCTTGTTTCTTTCTGTCGAAGGAGGATCGATCCGTCACGGCATGGCTCGACCATCCGTCGAACGTATGCCGCACGGTAGGCCGATAGCCGTTGATGGCAGAAGTGATCGTCACAAAGCCCACCCCACATCCGCCAAAACGTTTCTGAAGCATTTCCCGCAGGTCGGCAGTGAAAATATCCGCTTCGATGAAAGAGTCGCCAAACACAGCTATGCGCACATGCCCTCCACTGTCCGACAAGCGATCGATCGCTTCGTAGAAAGGCTTCATTCCACGATAAGTAGAGTCACTGTAATCCTCGATGCAGGTCATACCTGATCGGCAAGTGTCGATAAAAGTCGGCTTCGAGAGCGGTGCCGGAATGACGCTATCCGAATCGACCGCCGTTTCGCCCGGATCAGGCAGCCTCAAATCGGCCAAAAGATCGACACGCCTCAACGAATGCCCACCTATCCGGATCGCAGGCAACCAATGAAGCGCGAACAAGAAAAGAAACACAATCAGCGCCAACCACAACGAGTATGTCAAATAATTTTTCATAATTCCAATATTATTTTGTGTGCCTCGAATAAAGCAGACAGACAAAAGAGAGCGCAAAGATAAGCAAAAGAGAGAAATAAAGAGTTCTCCGGAAATAGAAAATCAGAGTTGAAGCTTTTATGAATCAAAACCTTTTTTTTAGGGCAAACCACCATAAAAGCAGTATTTTACATATCCCAGTAGAAGCTTTGCAGGCAGAAACCGGAGAAGCAGATGACTGCAGGAATTGCTCACCCCACCCGACAGGTATACACGGCGGATATGGTAGGCATATATAGTCAGCACGGTGGGTATATATAGCCACGATGGTGGGTATATATGGTCAGGGTGGTTGAGTATATATGGCCAGCACGGTAGGCATATATGGACAAGAACAATAACCATATATGAACCGTCCGATGGATTTTATTTCAGCCTTTCTTTCCCCCCCCAATTACCGAGAAAGCAATATTCCGATATGGGCGAACATTGTTTTCTTTGGTACATCTCCGATGTGATAACTTCATGCTTATAAAAACCATCTGCCTAAAAAAATCGCGTTTGACTAAAGAAACATTTCTATCCTTCTAAACGCAAAAATCTTTTTAGGCAGAGGTAGCTCCTCCCGTAACGTAAGCTCGGCAAAGATTGCCTGCACTTCGCATTTTTCCTTAAACAGGTTCTATGCGTGCGCATTCTACCAAACGATACTCAAAGAGTTTTGTTTCAGGAGTATCACTCCAAGAGACAATCAAATAGTCCGTTCGATGTTCCACACGAAAGCACGCAAGCCCAATTGCTCCGTCTGCAAATCCATCTTATGCAACACTTCGAGCAACGGCTCTACCTTTTCATCATCCACCACCGTGAGGATGGCAGAGCACATGCCCGGCCATGCGTGGCTGCCGAAGTGCGGGTCGCCGGTGCGGGAACCGCGCCCCTGCACCTTTTCCATATAAGTGAATCCACGGCAATTCAAGCGGTCGAGCAATGCGATGATACGCTCGTAATAAGCTTGGTCGAAGGTTATCAATACTGATTTCATCTTTCTCCTGTACTATTTAGTGACAATACTATGCTTTAGATTCTTCGAAATATGCGTTCAACACTTGTTGATTGCGCAGCTTGCGGCGCTGGTTCCTAATGCCTACCCCTGCAAACACAGAATACAAAGTAGGGATGAGAATCAGTGTCAGCACCGTAGACACGGTAAGCCCGCCGATAACGGCAATGGCCATCGGGCTCCACATTTCGGAACCCTGTCCGCCCCCCACAGCCATCGGTATCATACCGAGCACGGTCGTAGCGGTAGTCATCAATACCGGACGGAGGCGGCTCTTGCCCGATGTGACTACGGCGTTCAGCACCGCCATGCCCCGCTCGCGACAAAGCGAAATATATTCGATAAGCACAATACCGTTCTTTACCACAATACCAATGAGCATGATGGAGCCAAGCAAGCTCATTACACTCAGCGTACTTCCGGTAAAGAACAAAGCCATGAGCACGCCGCTGAACGCAAAAGGCAACGAGAACATGATAATAAACGGATAGGTGAGCGACTCGAACTGGGCAGCCATTACAATAAATACAAGGATAATAATCAGAAGCCCCAACGTACCCAAGTCGCGGAAGGAGTCCTGCTGATCTTCATACGAACCCGCTACCTGAATGCTGACCCCTGCCGGAATATCCATCTTATCGATAATAGCATTTCCTGCTTTCACTACATTTCCTAAAGGAGCGCCGGAGATAATGGCAGAAACAGTCACAATACGCTCCCGGTCTTTACGCTCGATGGTCGGCGGCGCAAAACGTTCGACCACTTTGCCCAAATCCTTCACGCGAACCGGCTCTCCCCTGCTGTTGTAAATCAGGATGTTTTCAATATCCTCCAGAGTTGTACGGAATTCGGGAGCGTTGCGTACTTTAATATCATACTCTTCACCGTCTTCACGGTATTTCGAAGCTACCGACCCATTAATACGGTTGCGTACGGCCATACCGGCAGTCGACAAGTTCAACCCGTGCATGGCTAGTTTCTCACGGTCGAAGTCCACCTGATATTCCGGCAGATAGTCGCTCCGGCTGATGTTCACCTCAGACACGCCTTTCACTTGCAGCAATGCACGCTTCAGACGGGCCGACACGCTATCAGTCATAGCCATGTCGTAACCATACACTTCGAAATCGGCGCTTGCCTGTGCAGCCATACCCGAATTGCTTCCTCCCAGAATCACCCGCGCCTTGTCCAACTCCGGATAAGCCTTCAGGTCTTCACGCATCTCATCGCATACTTGCTCCAAAGTAATGTCGCGCTCGCCCGGATCGACCAGACGCATATTGAAAGAGATGATATGCGAACCGTTGGATTGCATCGAAGCCCACGTATTGTCCGAATCGGCCTGCCCCACCGTGTAGTTGCAGACTACCAATATACCTTCATACTTTGTGAGCCATTGCTTCGTCAGCCTCTCGGCAAGTTCTTGCGCCATCTCCTTCCGTGCCCCGACAGGCAATTCCAGATTGATCGAGATACGTGCATTGTCCTGAGCCGGGAAAAATTCCGTACCAATGCCTTTCATACTGAACAAGCTCAGTACGAAGAAAGCAATACAACCCATAATGACAACGGTCCGGTGACGCACCGCCCAGTTCAGCATTTTCGCATATCCGGTATCCAACTTATCCAGTGCCTTTTCTACGGGAGTAAAAAACAAGGTGAAGAGTCTGGTTTGCTTCTTTTGCAGGCGAAGCAACTGCGAACAGAGCATCGGTGTGAGCGACAGCGCCGACATAGTAGAAACCAGCATGATGACACACATCATCCAGCCCAATTGCTTGAAAAGCACTCCCGACATGCCGCTGACCATTGTCAGAGGGAAGAATACGGCAATCATCGTCAGCGTAGAAGCGACAACGGAGATAGCCACCTCGTTCGTGCCATGTATGGCAGCCTGCTTCGGATCCGAACCACGTTCTATATGGGTGGTCACATTCTCAAGCACTACAATCGCATCGTCCACCACCATACCGATAGCAATGGAAAGAGAAGAAAGCGAAATGATGTTGATCGAGTTTCCGGTTATTGCCAGATAGATAAAAGAAGCAATGAGCGAAAGCGGAATAGTGATACAGATAATCAGCGTAGCCCGCCACCTTCCCAAGAAAAGGAAAACAACCAGTACCACGAACAGCAACGCGTACATCACCGTTTCCGCCAAGCTGTCGATGGTATTCAAAATGTTATCGGACGTATCGACAATCATTCCCAGCTTCACATCGCTCGGCAAGCTTTTCTGCAAACGGGGCAGAACTTCCGCCACTTTCTTGGATATATCTACCGAATTGGCTCCCGACTGCTTCTGAATAACAATCATCGCACCCTTCACGCCATTGTTATAGGTTTCTTGTGCCCGCTCTTTTACCGTGTCGGCAACTTTCGCTACATCACGCAAAAAAACATTGGCCCCATTATGCGTACCTACTACAATATTCTCCAACTGACGGGCATCTTTAAACTCACCTTCCACACGTAACGAATAAGTGTCGCTTCCAATATCGAAATTACCCCCCGGAATATTCTTGTTCTCCGCGCCGATAACGGCACTGATCGATTCCACAGTCAGCCGGTAGGCTTCCAGCTTATTCGGGTCGCAATATACCTGAATCTCACGTTTTGGCGCACCGCTGATGGACACTGTTCCTACTCCCGGGATACGCGCTAACGGGTTCACGACACGGTCGTCCAAGATTTTATAAAGCGCTGCCTGACTTTCATTGGCCTGCACCGACAGAATCACAATCGGGATCATGTCCGTACTGAACTTGAAAATAACCGGATTGTCTACCGCATCAGGAAGTTGGGAGCGCACCATATCGAGCTTATCACGCACATCGTTGGTGATCACATCAATATCGTTGCCAAACTCGAACTCCAGTGTGATGAGCGACATGTTCTCCGAAGAACGGGACATGATATGTTTCAGGTTGCTCACCGAGTTCAAGCTATTCTCCAACGGGCGTGTCACGTTATTCTCTATATCCGAAGCGCTTGCTCCCGGATAAGCAGTCAGCACCATAATCGTATTCGTATCTATGTCAGGATACAAGTCGATAGGCAACTTAGATAAAGAGAAAAGACCAAATATCACCACTGCCAGAAAGCAGAGCGAGGTCATAATCGGCTTTTTAACCGCACCTTCGTATAAACTCATTTCTTCTATAATTAAATTGTTGGCAATAAGTTGTCGGCCATTCCACAATCGGGACAATGACGTCCGGCAACGTTACCGACAAGCTGTCGCAATTGTCCCGATTATTTATCCGGGCCTCATCACTTATTGTCGTTTTTTATTTTTCCACTTCTACCTCAGTGCCATTTACCAGACGGGACTGACCGGCGATAACAACCAGAGAGTTATCAGGCACACCCGATTTCAACTCATATTCGTCTCCCAAACGTCTGCCTAACTCCACTTTGTTGTAAAAGACTTTGCCATCTTTATAAACATACACATAACGGTCGCCTGAGCCGGCCTGCTTAATAATGGCTAAATCAGGAACCACTACGTGATTCTCCGTAGCAAAGTTCAGCGTCGCGCGGGCAAACATACCCGGGCGTACACGCTGGTCGCGGTTGTCGAGCTTTATCTCTACCTGAAACGTACGGGTGGACGGGTTGACGGTAGGATATACCAGACTGACTACGCCCTTGAATATCTCTCTCCCATATACATCCAGTTTTACGTCTACCTGCGCTCCCTTCTTTACTTGTGTGAAATAAGACTCAGACACATTGATCAAAAGTTTAACGGGAGTAATCTGCTCTACCACCAGCACAGGAACACCACCTCCGTACATATCTCCGTTATCGTAATTTCGGGCAGTCACCACACCGCTGATAGGGCTTAAGAGAGCAGTATTGTCCTGCAGATTCCTATAAGCGGTTTGCTTTATGTCGAGCTGCATCTTTGCGGCATCCCATTCCGACTTAGACGCTCCGCCCACTTTATAAAGTTCGTCGATACGCTTGAATTCCGTTTCCTGATTGTCCAACTGCAACTTTACTTGCTTCAGATTAGCCGGATCCATCTGTACCAGCTTCTGCCCTTTCACTACCCGGCTGCCTACCTCTACCAAAATACGGTCGATACGTACAGGAGAAGAAGGAGAGATGTTGTTTTTCACTTCGGCTTCTACCGTGGCGGTATATTCCTGCGTCTGCTCTACGGGGCGGGCAGTCACGGCAGCCAACTTGACTCTTGGTTTCTCGTCTGTTTTCACAGCAACCTTATCTTTTGCACCTGTACACGAACCGAGCCATACAGAAAGCAACAAGATTACGATTTGAATACTTCTTTTCATATTTCGTCAATTGTATGTTCTTAATTATATACCTGTTCTTTCCCCAAAACCTGATCCAAGTCTGCCTTGGCACTCAGATAGTCGAAGATAGACTGATTGTACGTGAGCTGCGCCTGAGTGAGCGAAACCTGCGAGCTGTTCAGTTCCAATACCGTTCCTTTGCCGACTTCGTAGCGCTTGTCGGCAATTTCCACCGCCTTTTCCGCCTGCCGCACATTCTCCTTGTTACTCGCCACTTGTTCGGAGCTGGCGGCCATACTGTTGCGATAGCCGGTTGCCTGCATATTCAGTTTCCGTTCCGTATCAACACGATTCCAGTCGAGCTGGCGCATCTGAATACGTGCTGATTTCAATTTCGTAAAGTTAGCGGCTTTATACAAAGGAATGCTTACATTGAACATCAGAGAAGAGCTGTTGGTCCAATTATAATCGAAAAAGTTGATATTCGAATTATAAAGAGACTGGTACTTGTATGAAAAGCTCACCGACAAAGTTGGCATGAAGTTCGTTTTCAACGACTGAATACTTCTTTGCAGCAACTTCTTGTTCAGGTCGAATTGTTTCAGGCTTGTATTGTTCTCCAATGCGGTTTCCGTTACGCTCAACCGATCGCCAAACAACATCGCCTCATAATTGGCCAGATTATCGTTGATCTGTATATCTACATCAGCAGTGATTCCCATCAAAACTTTCAACTGCAATTTCGCTAAAGTTATCGCATTGCCTGCTGCAATCACATTCGGTTTTATACTGCGCATCTGTACCTCCGCACTGATTTTGTCGAACTCGCTGACAGCTCCTTGCTGATATTTTGCATTGACGATATCGAATTTCTCTTCCGCCAGTCTGTAACTGCCCTGAAGTACTTCATAGCTGTCTTGCGCCAACATCAACTGATAAAAAGCTTTGGTCACCTGATTCACCAGACTCAGTCTGGAAGCGCGTGACTTCTCTACCGCCAGCTCGATGTCAGCCTTCGTCATCGACATAGCTTTGTACACAGCCGGAGCGAACAAGGGCAGGTTGATGTTTAAAGCAGCGTTAGCAGTATTGCTCCCGTCTTTTCCCATCTTAAACGACATATCGTTCAGTTTCATTTCGGCGGCTTTGATCGTATGGTCTAAAACACCGCCCATACTTACTTCAGGCAACAAGTACTGCCAAGCCTCTTTAGCAGCTACCTTCTTCAAAGCAATCTCCTCGTCCGCCGCTTTGATGGTGGGATTTTCATCCAATGCTATCTGTAAAGCCCTCTCAAGCGTCAGATTCAAAAGACTCCGTACATTTGAATTTTCCTGTGCCTTTGCAAGACTGCATGAGCCAAGCATTACCGCAATCAGAAGTACTTTTCTCGCCATCAAAATTTTCATCTTATCCCATACACTCATATTCTTATGATTTTAGCAAAAAAATTATAATAAAATAGGAGAATAGAACTCATCTCTTCTGGATTAATTCTCTAATACTTACTCCCGACATCCATTCAGGGCTCTACCCTATCCGACCCTTCCGGTATTCCTGTATAAAATCTTCGAGCATACTCGCGCCTTTTTCAGTAGAAATACCCCGTAAATAAGTGAACATGATAGATTCATACACTTCGATAAAAGGATATTCATTGCAGATGTCCGTATTCAGCAATACATCAAACTGGCTGCGCACCAACAGATTGACTATCCCGAAATTAACATCACCCCTAAAAAGCCCTTGTTCTACGCCGGATTTGAAAAAAGAGAGTACTTTCTCCGAATCAGTGTCATGCCTGTTTTTCACGATAGCATATATCTTCGGATATTTTTTCATATCCTCAAAAAAACGTTTGTTCGTTTTGTGAAAAATCTCTATATGTCTTTGAAATACAGCAAGTATAACCTCCAACACATTGCCCGATTGGGCATAAACTTCCTCCACATAAGAATCTCCTTCAGCCTGTTTTTTCAACACACATGCTTCCAGCAGCGATTCTTTATCTGCAAAAACTTCATAGAGCGTGCGTTTGGAGATACCTAAAGAGGCCGCCACGTCATCCATCGTGATGCATCTGATTCCGTTGGCAGAGAAGGCTTCCATCGCAGTCAATATGATACGCTCTCTTAATTCGGCTCTTTGCGAAGTTTCTTTTTCGTACTCTATCATTACTATTATAACTGATTATCTATTCGATCCTTTATTGAGTTCATTTTTTTATATGAAAAGTGCGACAAAGATAAATAGAAAACTTAAATCATTAGTTAAGTTTCCAACTATTTTTATCGCGTTTGATAAAAATTATCAATCAGTACGTTGGATTTCAAAGAAGTGTTAACAAAAAGAAGACAAAACAAAGATTGATTCATTGCCAGAATGAGAAAAAGAACTTCTTCTAATGACCAATTTTTGAGAGAAAGAGAGAAAGAGAGAAAGAGAGAAAAGCAACACGCTAACAACAAGCATAAATTCCGGACCGACGTATAAGTCCAACAAGGTGATATCTTAAAAAGTACCGCTTCTGCCCGACCGAACAGGCGTAAAGCGGTACTTTTGCAATGTAGCCACAAATTTCAGTTTTCAAGCGACTATCGAATGATTAGATGCATTCCTCAGACATCAATAACAATCAATCATCCAGTTGAGTTCTTTTCAGGAAAGCGACGGTCTTATGTATTTCCTTGTACATTACAATGTCGTCTTTCACAAAAGGAACTTCCTTACGGTAAGCATGCAGGAAGCGTTCCAGCACAGGAGAGGTTTTCAGCGGACGACGAAAATCGATGCCTTGTGCCGCATTCATCAGTTCCACAGCCAATATATGCTCGAGATTATCCATTACTTTATAAAGTTTCGTGGCTGCATTGGCGCCCATACTGACATGATCTTCCTGCCCGTTGGACGAAACGATGGAGTCACTCGAAGCAGGATAACAGTACATCTTATTCTGGCTGACCATGGAGGCTGCGGCATATTGAGGAATCATGAAGCCGGAGTTCAATCCCGGATTCGCCACCAGAAATTCAGGCAGCCCCCGAAGCCCCATAATCAATTGAGCCACTCTTCGTTCGGAGATGTTTCCCAATTCCGCCAATGCGATGGCAAGGAAATCGTAAGAAATGGCAAGCGGCTGCCCGTGGAAGTTACCGCCGGAAATAATCAGATCTTCGTCGGGGAAGATGGTGGGATTGTCCGTCACCGAATTAATCTCGGTCAGCAATACCGACGAAACGTAGCGGATAGCGTCTTTCGTCGCTCCGTGCACCTGCGGGATGCAACGGAAAGAGTACGGATCTTGCACATGCTTCTTCGGACGCTTGATGATTTCGCTCCCTTCGAGCAGTTTACGGAATTCCGCTCCCGTTTCTATCTGCCCCTGATGGGGACGCATCTGCTGAATACAATCCATAAACGGATCGATGCGCCCGTCGAAAGCCTCCAGCGAAAGCGCTCCGATCAAATCGGCCTTGCGCGACAGACGGAAAGCTCTGAGCATGGCGAACACTCCGTTGGCACTCATAAACTGTGTGCCGTTGAGCAAAGCCAAGCCCTCCTTGCTCATCAGCTTCACGGGTTCCCACCCGAACTCATCGAGCACGCTGATGGCTTCGCGCTTCTTACCTTTATAATATACATCGCCTACGCCGATCAACGGCAGAAACAGATTGGCAAGCGGAGCCAGATCGCCCGAAGCTCCGAGTGAACCGCGATCGTAGACAATGGGCATCACATCGTTGTTGAAAAAGTCGAGAATGCGCTGAACGGTGATGAGCTGCACACCGCTGTGTCCCAACGAAAGGGCGTGCGCCTTGAGCAGCATCATCAGCTTGATAATGACCGGACTGATCTCTTCGCCCACGCTGCAAGCATGGCTTTTAATCAGGTTCTCCTGAAGAGTCCCCAGTTCGTCCGGCGAAATATTCTTGTTGCACAGCGAGCCGAATCCGGTCGTAATGCCATACAAAGGCTCTTTCGACGAAACGGTTTTCCGGTCGAGGTAATCACGGCATTTCTGAATGCGGAGCTTGGCCTCGGGAGCCAGCTCGAGCTTTAAATTCTCATTGACAATCCGTTCGATGATTTCGAAGGTCAGATCTCCGGAACCGACTTGATAGACATTGGCACTCATACGCGTAAATCTTGGTTAACGGCATCCAACAACTCTTTTTCCCGTTCGCGAACAGTCTGCTCCATCCGGTCGGCCTCTGCCTGCAAAGATGACGCAAACTCTTTATCTTTCAATCCGCCCAGATTGATGCGCACATTAAGTAACGCGCCCAACACCGCATTGCGGGCAGACATCATCGCCACACAAGCGTCCGTCACGGCATTGCGGTTTCCCAGGCGAGCCACATCGGCTATCACCGGCATCATTTCCAAAGCTTTGCGGGCAACCTCCATCGGAACAAGAGCTGCGTGCTTCGTTGCCTCCTGAATGGCGGCACTCCTTGCCGCCTTCTCTTCGTCGGTGTTTTTGGGCATCTTGAAGCAAGCAAACACTTTATCATACGCTTCCGAATCTTTATCAATCAGACCGACGAACTCCTGCAACCGCTGCGCGGTGGTTTCCCGCGCGTGCAACATTATTTCCTCATGGTCTTCATAGCCCTTCTTGCCGATTGTCAGATTGGCCACCATCGTGGCAAGCGCCGAAGCCAATGCCCCGCTCAGAGCGGCGACGCTTCCACCTCCGGGAACGGGGTCGCTGCCGGCTACTTTATCTAAGAAATCTTTTACGGTTAATTCTACTAACATGGTATTAAGTTTTTAGTTAATCAATTTACAGGATATAGCACTCCTTCCTTTATTGTCATCGCCACGGAATTCATACCTATATAATAAGGTAGAACGTGGTAGTTGTCCGAATTCAGAACGACGAAATCGCCCTGTTTGCCCACTTCGATACTTCCGATGCGATGGGCGCGATTCAAAGCAGCGGCACCGTTCAGCGTGAGGGCGGTAATCGTCTCTTCGATGCTGAGATTCATGTAAATGCAAGCAAGCGCGATGGTCAGCGGTATGGAGCCGGAAAAGCAACTTCCCGGATTCAGATCGGTAGCAAGCGCTACGGCACAACCGGCATCGATCATTTCGCGACCGCGCGCATAGGGTTCTTTCAGCGCGAATGCAGTCAGCGGCAACAACGTGGCAACCACACCCGCCTCCGCCATTGCCCGAATGCCGGCATCGGATGCCTGAAGCAAATGGTCGGCCGACAAAGCGCCCAGTTCGGCAGCCAGCTCGGCTCCGCCAAAAGAGACAATCTCGTCGGCATGAAGTTTCAGCAGGAAGCCTTTCTCTTTGGCAGCCGAAAGCAAGCGGCGCGACTGCTCTACAGAGAATACGCCTTTCTCGCAGAACACATCGCAGCATTCCGCCAAGTCATCTTTGCGGATAAGCGGAAGCATCTCATCGATCAAGAAGTCGATGTACTCGTCGCCACGCCCTTTATACTCCTCGGGAAGTGCGTGAGCGCCCAGAAAGGTAGATACAATATCCACCCGCTTATGCTCCGAATTGTTCAGGCTGCGCATCACTTTAAGCTGGAGCAGCTCGGTGTCGCGATCCAAGCCGTATCCGCTTTTCCCTTCCACCGTGGTCACCCCCATGGCGCTCATCTTCTTCAGAAAGCCTTCGGCTGCGGAACGGAGCTTGAGAAAGTTAAGCGCGCGCGTAGCTTTTACGGTACTGGCAATTCCGCCTCCGCGCTGCATGATAGACATGTAGCTTTCGCCTTTCAAACGCCAGGAGAATTCTTCGGAACGTTCGCCGCCAAATACAAAATGCGTATGCGAGTCGACAAAGCCGGGCAACACACAATGCCCCCGGGCATTGTAATGCCAGTAGTGCTGGTAGTAGCCGTCGCGCGACTCCCCGCGATTCTCGCCTACGTAAGTGATGATACCATCGGTCACCTCCACCGTTCCGTTTTCGATAATGCGCAGTTGCGACATTTCCGCACCGCGACGCGCCGTAAATCCTGTCGGTGTCACGATGCGGGCATTGAATATAATCAGATTTTCACTCATACGCCGTTTTTTATTCCATGATACGTGCTTCGAG
The DNA here is from genome assembly GCF_014196225.1 of Bacteroides pyogenes. Classification (GTDB taxonomy): domain Bacteria; phylum Bacteroidota; class Bacteroidia; order Bacteroidales; family Bacteroidaceae; genus Bacteroides; species Bacteroides pyogenes_A. Next base: position 16,134 of record NZ_JACIDI010000014.1, read on the forward strand.
AACCTGCTGCATGGAGAAGTTCTCCAATCCGAGATAGTACGATGCCGTGTCGATCAACGCCTCCATCGGTACCAGTCCGATAATTTCGCTTCCCACGATACTCACTCCGTAGCGGCGGGCTTCGATGCGTGTAAGCTCGAAAGCCCGGTAAAGCGCGGTGCGGGTATAGTCGGTCATGTTGATGGAAACCTGCGTGATGTTCCGCTCTTTCAGTTCCACCCCCATCGCTTTCACAAAACGCAACCCGCCGTTGATGTGACGGATGTTTTTGGCAATGCGGCTGGCAATCTCCAGATCGGGAGTATTCAGGTTGATGTTGTAGGCCACCAGCGGCATGCGTGCCCCGATAGCCACTGTTCCTGCCGTAGGATGCCGTTCGGCTGGGCCGAAGTCGGGCGCCCATTCGGGAAGCTTTATCTTCTCCGCCATGCCTTCGAACTCCCCTTTGCGCACTGTGGCAAGATTTTCACGGTAAGGAGCCGAAGCCGACTTTTCATACAGGAAGACCGGAAGATTATAAAGCCGGGCAACCTGCTCCGCCACCTCTTTCGAAAGAGCGATGGCTTCTTCCATCGTGACGTTTTTAATCGGAATAAAAGGCACTACATCTACCGCTCCCATGCGGGGATGCTGTCCCTGATGCTTGTTCAGGTCTATCAGACGAACGGCTATGCCGATGGCTTCCACCACCGCATCGCGCAAAGCTTCCGGTTCGCCTACCAGAGTCACCACCAGCCGGTTGTGATCTTCGTCGTTGCTATAGTCGAGCAACTTCACGCCGCTCTTTCCCCGGAACGGAGATACAATCTGATCTATTTTCGCCAAGTCGCGTCCCTCGCTGAAGTTGGGCACGCATTCTACAATCTTATTCCAATTCATGTCTTTAAGTTATTAGTTTAATTCGTTTACAGGTTTCAAAATATCTATAAATCGCCGGACTTGTACATATCCAAACGAAGGCGTCAAGCATAAGACGAAACACAAGCAGAGACCCCGCGCTTTGCCGGGCGGCAGTTCCCTGCGGATATGCCGCGCAAGCCTGCGGCGACAATCACTTCAACAGCCGTTCTATCAGCTTTTCATCCGCCAGATAGGGCATCGTGATACGGTAGCCTTCAGAATGCGAACGGTTGAAAGCGTCGGTAGTCTCCATCGCATGTTCGTTTCGTGCCCACGAACGGCGCGCCACTCCTCCCATCACATCCCACAACATGGACGAACGGAGAATTTCGTCTACCCGTTCGCTGCCGTCGCACACCATGCCGAACCCGCCGTTCACCGCCTTGCCGATGCCTACGCCGCCACCGTTGTGCAAAGCCACGAGGCTCATTCCGCGCGCGCAGTTGCCGGCGAAACATTGCACAGCCATATCCGCCATCACGTTGCTTCCGTCTTTTATATTCGATGTCTCGCGGAAGGGAGAGTCCGTGCCGCTCACATCGTGGTGGTCGCGGCCCAGCATGATGGGGCCTACCTCGCCCTTGCGCACCATCTCATTGAAACGCAAGGCGATGTTCATTCTTCCCACCGCATCCTGATAAAGGATGCGCGCCTGCGTGCCGACAACCAGCCGGTTCTTCTCGGCATCCCGTATCCAGTTATAGTTATCCATATCCTGTCCGCGGCGGTTCACGTCGATACACTCCATCGCCGCCCGGTCGGTCTTGATCAGGTCTTCATGCTTTCCGCTAAGGCAAACCCAACGGAAGGGGCCGTATCCGTAGTCGAACAGTTCGGGCCCCATAATATCTTCTACATAGCTGGGCCAGATAAAGCCGTCTTTCTCGTCTGTGCCGTTGCGCGAAATCTCCTTCACGCCCGCATCGTACATGGCCTTCATGAACGAATTGCCGTAATCGAAGAAGTAAGTGCCGCGCGCCACGAGCTTGCGAATCACTTCAAAGTGCCTGCGCAGGGAGATGTCCACCAGCTTCCTGAACTCCTCCGGCGACTCGTGCAACAAGCGTGTGCGCTCGTCGAATGTCAGTCCGGCGGGACAGTATCCGCCTTCATATACGGCATGGCAGGAAGTCTGGTCGGAAAGCAGCTCGATATGAATGCCTTTCTGTTCGGCATACTCCAACAGGTCCACCACATTGCCATGATAAGCGATGGAGCAGGGTTCCCGTTTTTCCAAAGCCGCTTGCGCCATCCGGAAAGCTTCCGGCAAACTCTCTGTGACGTGCCCCACCCAGCCCTGATTATAACGGGTTTCGATACGCGACGAGTCGACTTCGGCAATGATACATGCCGCTCCTGCGATTTCCGCCGCCTTGGGTTGCGCGCCGCTCATGCCGCCCAGTCCGGAGGAGACGAAGAAATGCCCGCGCAAGTCTTCGTTTTGGGGGATTCCCAGCTTCATCCTTCCGGCATTCAGCAGCGTATTGAATGTACCGTGCACGATGCCTTGCGGACCGATATACATCCATCCGCCGGCAGTCATCTGTCCGTAATTGGCAACACCCATTTGAGCCGCGACATGCCAGTCGTGCTGATTGTCGAACATGCCCACCATCATCGAATTGGTGATGATAACCCTCGGCGCGTCGGGACGCGAACGGAACAAACCCAGCGGATGTCCCGATTCGATTACCAGCGTTTGGTCTTGGGTAAGCTCTTCCAGATATTGCATGATGAGGCGATATTGCATCCAGTTCTGGCAAACCTGTCCGGTTTCTCCGTAAGTGACCAGTTCGTAGGGATAAAGGGCGATATCGAAGCAGAGGTTGTTGTCGATCATCACCTGAAAGGCTTTTCCCTCGATGCAGCGTCCGCGATATTCGTCGATGGGTTTCGCTTTCAAATCGCCTGCGGGACGGAAGCGGTATCCGTAGATCCGCCCGCGCGTGCGTAGTTCTTCCAGAAATTCCGGAGCCAATTGTTCGTGCCATTCCGTAGGAATGTATCGCAATGCGTTTTTCAGGGCTGTAGCCGTTTGCGACGGGATAAGCGTATACCCGCGATCGGGAGCCCTCCGAATACCTTCTGCAAAATCAGGGTATACGGGAAGTGTGTCGCAAATAGTCTTGTTCATCATAACTTAGGATTAAGATTGCAAACTGTAAGCAATTTCATTTGATAACTCCCGCAATATAGAGAAAAAAGAAGAAAAGAGAAAAGAATCGGGATAAAAAGATTGGCATAAAGGCAAAAAAAGGATCGGAGGAACGACAGGCAACGGCTGCGCAGGCAAAACCGAAGACAAACATTCTGAAACAGATATACCTGCCGTGCAGAATGTATATATACCCGCCACAACGGTCGTGCATAGCCATCATGTGAATATATATAGTTGCCGCACGAAGCACATATGACCAATCACACCGGATATGTACATTCACCATGACAACCCAAAGCAAGCAAGCGGACACGCGCCAATCCTTTCACCGGCATACGACCGGAAAGAAAAAGCCGCCGTGTTGCTTCCCCAACCCGATACCGACAGCCACACCTACCGACGAAAACGCGAAGAAAAAAACGAAGTATTACTCCTCCAACCCGATATCCACAGCCGCAGCCACCGACGAAAGCGCAAAAAAAGAATCGTCGTATTGCTCCTTCAACCCGATACCCACAGCCGCAGCCACCAACGAAAGCGCGATGAAAAAAACGCAGTATTGCTCCTCCAACCTGATACCTACAACCGCAGCCACCGACGAAAACGCGAAGAAAAAACGCAATATTGCTCCTCCAACCTGATACCTACAACCGCAGCCACCGACGAAAGCGCGAAGAAAGAATCGCCGTGTTTCTCCAACCAACCCTTCTTACTTAAGCCCCAAACACGTGTGATCTTAGCACAGAAAGGCTTTAATCCAGTCTATCTTCTTCTTACCTAAACCCCAAACATGTGTGATGTTGAAAGAAAAACAGACTGCCCTTCCGCCTATAGGCAGAGGGTTTGCCGCTCTTTTCCGCAACGGTTCGTGCAGCAAACACCGCCTCACTCCTTCGCTTCTTTGAGCATCATGATGTATTTAAACGTGCTTTTGGATTCCTGACTGTTCTCCTTCAAATACGCCTGCCGCCATTCCGGATATCCTTCAAGCAGCTGAAGCATCCGTTCTTTGCCTACGAAATCGACTTTACCGGTTTCTCCGTTGAGCTCGTAACACACCCGTTTATTCACCAAGCCGGAGGTGGCAAGAGCGTCTCCCACCTCACCGCCTAACTTCTGGTCTTCTTCACCCACAAACAGGCTTCCGACAACAGAGCCTACGGGCATGGCGGAGAAATAAATGTTGTTTCCCAAACGGACGGCCGGGGCAAACCAACCGCCGAATCGCAGCCGTTTGTATCGCAGCTTGCGGCAGTTCAGATACAGGTCTCCCCGATCGCTGAGCACGGCAAAGCAACGCTTCTTCAATATGTGGCAGAGGAGTTCGTTGTCGCCCGCCGTAATCCGGTAATCGGCGCCGCCCGTCAGCAATATCTGGCTCTTCGAACGCTTTTCGATACGCAACGTAGTCACAGTATCGCCTTTCTGGGCAAGCAGATTCTTCAGGTTCACATAGACAATATGCTGTTGTGCCAATAACGGAACGCTCAGGAAACCGGTCAACAATACCAAGAGATATACTTTCTTCATACTTTCCCTTTCTTGAGAGATTTCATGCTTTTCGAGTGGAAAAATACTCATTTCGACAGAATTAAGCAAACTTATCCTTTATTTTTTCAGTGTATCAAACTGTTTTCCCGCAGTCCGACACCCGATGTCGCGGTGGGTTGATACAGCATCTCCCCGAACATCTTTTTTTGCTGCCGCGCTTCGTGAGGGGCGGATGAACGTCTGCCGATTCGATATATTCAACACGTTTAGCCGCCAAATGGTTTATTCCGGACCTTCGGGCGTTTTCATTTCGAAGTCGATAAACTTTGTTTAGCCGTCAAATGGTTTATTCCGGACCCAGTGCGAAGCTGCACGAAAGCGTGAAGAACCTCGCCAACCGCAATGGGTCTCATCAAAAACCGGGAGAAAGGAGTTTCGCACGCAGCATGAGAGAAAAAACGCATCATTAAGGGAGACGGCAGACGGCATAGTTACCCACCGTTGAAAACACCGTAAGAAATGATTAGTTTCCCACTGGGGAAACTTTATTTTCCCCGTATGGAAACTTTTGTTTCCCCAGTGGGAAACTTTTGTTTCATCAGTGGGAAACTTTTGTTTCATTCGGCGGGGAGCTCTTGGTTCATCAATAGGAAACTATTCGAGGAAAGGGCATTAGAGAGGATAGAGGGTAAGTAAATGGAAATGAAAGGGGGTTCAGTATATCTCTATGATTTGCATAAAGGTATAAAGTGCAGAAGATGTGGATTTATGCAGAAGTTCCGTTACCAAATCATTAGTCGATTCGCAGGATGGTAACGATAAGGCAAAAGGAGGTAACCGAAGAGGGTTTCATCGGTAACGAACTTTTCCTCTTCTGCGGTACTGATGATCTATAACACAATGTTTTGAGTAATAGAGAACGCTTCGGCAACGGGTAACTTTGCCCATAAAAAGAGAAGCGTATGCAAACAGAAAAATTCAAGGTATTGCTCTATTTGAAAAAGAGCGGACTGGACAAGTCGGGGCAAGCTCCAATCATGGGGCGAATAACATATGAGCGTACAATGGCGCAGTTCAGTTGCAAGCTTTCGCGTGACCCCGATTTGTGGAATGCTCGTGAGAGCAGACTAAACGGCAAGAGCCGTGAAGCGGTGGTAACGAATGTTTTGGAACGATACGACCGAATGGTTGAAGAGATGAAGCAAAAGCTGGGCATAGAAATAAAGGCTACGACTTTGAATAGTTACTATACTATCCGCAAGCATCTGCAAGTCTTTATCCGTAAGAAGTACCACACGACAGATATTCCTTTCGGACAGGTTGAGGAAGATTTCTTGGAATGCTTGCAACACAACTCTGTCAGAAAATTGGGACATTCACAAGGTTATTATCGTAAGATGGATTTGGCGGTGAAGAAAGTCTGCCGTTTCGCGTATCGTGAAGGATTGACAGAGCGACAACTGTTCGCTCACATGGAGATAGAACGAGGAGAGCACAAACAACCTCGTGCTTTAAACAGGGCTTCGCTGGATAAGTTGGAAGGCTTGACTTTTGAAGCGTATGAAGTAGAGTTAGAAACAGCTCGCAATCTCTTTCTCTTCTCCTATTATACCGCTGTCGCCTATTACGATATGGTTGCCCTTGGTCGGGAGCATCTCTTCAGGATACCCTTTGCCGTGTGAAGCTCCTGCCTGAAGCGATGCGTTTGATAGAGCGGTATCGCTCTGAAGAACGTAGTGCGCTCTTTGCGCCCATTGCCTATTCGGCTTATCTCGCCCAACTCAAAGCTTTGCAACTTCGGTCAGGCATCTCTATTCTGCTTTCGGCTCACGTCGCAAGACACAGCTTCGGCACGCTGACTTTGGAAGCAGGTATTCCGATAGAGAGCATTGCTAAGATGATGGGGTATTCCTCCATTGCCAGCACGCAAATCTATGCCCAAATCACTGATCAGAAGATTGCAATGGATATGGACAGGTTGATGCAGCAAAGAAGTATGTAGAATTAATAGAAAAGAATTTGCTCCATTAGCGTGGAACAAACTCTTTTAATAGCATGAAAGCTATATTATGCTATATTTTTTGATTTATCACTTTCTTCAACTGCTATGTTCATTGATTTTTCAGTTCTGCAAACTGGGAGTTGCAGAATCTAAAGTTTACAGATCATAATATAGTCTTCTTCATTTTCATGAACAACTTCAAAACCTACTTTTTTGTACATACGCACAGCATAGTTCACCTTTTGTACTGATAATGAAACTTGCTTATATTGACGCTCTTTTAATGTCGAAAGAATTTGTTTCATAAGCTCTGTTCCAATACCCAAATTTCTATACTCCTTAAGAAGTGAAATTGAAAGCGATGGTGTTTCATCATCAACATGACCGTAATCATTCATAATACGAGTCCACACTGCTCCTACTATATTCCTATCAACTTCTGCAACATAACACACATCGGTTTTCTTACCAAAGTCCGAAATATACATTTGTAAATCAGGATGTTTTATAATATCTTTTGACGGTGCTTCAACTCCTTCAGGAATAAAAATAGCCTCATATAAAAATATATCCAGTATATTAGTTTCACTTTGCTTTAATTCTCTTATTCTATAATCCATGTAACCCTCCTATTGTTATCCGATAAATTTAACAGTTTCCCCTATTTTAATTGTTATTCGATTATGAAAGACACTGGAGCAAATGCCATTCGTTGGCAATCGTTCCACAAGTTCGATTAAAGTCCTTCATCGCCATTTGAACCACCACCCTCATTAGGTTTAGGCGAGGGCTTTGTACCTTTCTTTGGTTTGGCAGCAGTCTGTTCGTAAGTACATCGGTAAGGGTAAAGTATTTACGAGAGGGCGCGAGCCGAACGACAGGTTTTTCTATATGCTTTTGCACGTTGAAGACCTCGCCTTTTGGCACTATCTTGCTTTTGAATGACGGACTGAGCGTACCCAAGTCGCCAAACTCAAAGATGTCGCCGTTTGCCACGATGTCGCGCGCAATTTCGGTGGCATAGTTCAGCACGGCTTCCACTTCTTGACGATTAAATGTGGTGGACTTTGCCACGCGCCCGCAGAAACTGCGGAAGTCCACACGATGCCTGCCCGTAGAGCGGGCAACTTGTACCGTCTTTCTTGCCTGAGGACCGACATTCATCTTGCGTTCCCTAAGAACGAGTTGCAATGGTTTATTTGCCATAATTCAATAGTGCTTCCTCCTTTGTTTTCTTTCCCGAAGTCGGAGGATTTCGCCTGCGGGAGAGGTTTTCTTGGGTTAATAAAGCAAATGTACTTGATTTATTGCGAAAAGACACCGAGTAATCAGCAAAAAGATACCGAGCGATTGCGATATTGCTCGGTATCTTTTGGGAGGCCATTCGACAAATTCTTTCTGTGTGGCTGCCAAACGGCAAGAAAATACCTCGCGAATGCTTTATCTCCGATAGTTCTCTTGCAGCAGTTAATTGATGCCGGAGAGACGGTAAAGGATTTCTCTGCAATTTGAGCGTAGGGAATGATGTCTTTGCCCCAAAATAGTCCTGCAAGGTGTCGGGCTGATGAAAAGCCGTTCGCAGACCTCACGCCCCGTGAGGCAGATTTCTCCTCCGAAGAGCGGACGGTGCGTTTGGGCGATCTCCCCAATACGTTTGCTTACTTATTGAATGCCTGAGATGAGTTGTTTCATCTCAGGCGTTTCCTTGTTGATGGTCTCGTCTTCCATAACCGTAGTTATTGTCGGTTGAATCTGGCAAGGAGCGCTTCCATATCCTCACGTTTATAATACATTTATGCCCGATTTGGATGAATGGCAGCACGACAACAATGAAGTAGGACGAGAAGCTCTCCAATCACTTCGCACGGCAGGTATCAACGTGGAGGATATGAACCGACACTACTCCCGTTACAAGGACCTCAATGAATACCACGTTGCCGATTCATCAAAAGGAACCTCCTGATTCATTGAAAAAGAGCTTCTGATTTATCAAAGGAGGAGCTCTGTTTCATCAAAAGAAAACCTCTGGTTTATCAAAGGGCAACCCCTCCGCCATCAAGAGAGATCTCTGATTAATCAAAAAGAAACCTCTGATTCACCAAAAGGAAACCCCTCCGCCATCAAAAGAAAACGTTTGCAGGATGCTCAGCTTATTAGCTGTACTCAAGGAGAAGCTCCTGCACTATCAAAATGAAATCGCTGTTTCATCCAAACAGAACCTCTGATTTATTGAAAAAGAGCTTCTGATTTATCAAAAGAGAGCATCTATTTCACGAAAGGGAAACCCCTCCGCCATCAAAAGAAAACGTTTGCAGGATGCTCAGCTTATTAGCTGTACTCAAGGAGGAGCTCTGCCCCATCAAAATGAAACCTCTGACTCATCCCCCCAAATCCCTGTCCCGTTGGCAGGAAACGGTGATTTAACTTTGCCGGGGCGACTTTTTTCTGCATTATCTGCAAGTGCAACTGCCTCCGGGCGATACTGTTTCTATCTCAAGCACACATATTCTTGAGTGCAATTCCCCTACAACCGGGGCGTTCCTGATGAATCTTCCCCCCGGCACAAGGTCGATCCCCATTGGAGTCATTCCACGAGGACTCATATAATGAAGGTCGTTATCGTACGATCGGCAACGCTCTTTACAGCCTACCTCGTTCGAGGAACTGATGAAACGTGCCGCAAGGGGTTTCTTGTTTCGTCCGACGACAGGACTTCCGAAAGCAAACGACGGCTTATTCACCCCGTGCGCCCCGACTCTTCCGAGCATTACACACTCGCGCGCTATTGTCTCTATAAAAAATAATATTTATCTTTGCCGACCAATGGCAAACAGCAATATCCCATGAATAACAACATAAAAAGCATCGAAGAAACATACCGAAAGATTGTCACCGAGTCTGAACAACATTTACAAAAAGCAAGAAAACACATTGCACGGATCAGCCTTCTGCGCGTTATTCTTTTCACCGAAGCCGTCGTCTCTTTCTTTCTCTTCTACGACAGAGGATGGAATTATATACTTCCGCTGTCCGTACTTCCTCTTTTCGTCTTCGTCTGGCTGGTGAAAATACACAATCGCTGGTTTTACCGGAAAGATTACCTGAAGAAAAAGATAGAAATCAACCGGCAGGAATTAAAGGCGCTGCACGGCGACTTCTCGGCGTTCGACGCCGGAAACGAATACATCGACCCGGCACATCTGTACTCTTTCGATTTGGATGTGTTTGGAGACAAGTCACTGTTTCAAGCCGCCAACCGCACGTCCACGAACATCGGGAGCCGGCATCTGGCAGATTGGTTCAAATATCCGCTGGAAGAGAAAGAGCGCATCGTGAAACGGCAGGAAGCCGTCGGCGAACTTTCGAAGGAGTTGGAATATCGCCAGAACTTCCGGCTTTTCGGGCTTCTGAACAGCGCGAACGCCACGAAAACGAGCGAAATCTATGAGTGGGCGAATGCTCCGATACGCTACCGCAAACACTTGTTCCTACGGATTCTGCCCGCTTGTATCGCCTTGCTGAACGCGTGCTTCATCGGAGCCGCCATTGCCGACGCGCTTCCTTTCACCCTTGCGGGCATCGTATTCGTAGGCTGTGTCACATTCAGCTTCGTGTTCACTCAAGGCATCACCAAGCTGCAAATCACCTATGGCAAGAAGTTGCAGATTCTTTCGGCCTATGCCGATCAGATTCTGCTCACCGAACGCAAAGAAATGCGGAGCGAGAATCTACGGACCCTGCAAAACGAACTGACGGCGCATGGAAAAAAAGCGTCGCAAGCGCTTCACCGCTTGTCGCACCTACTCAACGGGCTCGATCAGCGAAACAACATATTGGTGAGCACCATTCTCAACGGACTTTTCTTCTGGGAGTTGCGGCAGGTGATGCGCATAGAGCAGTGGAAAGAAGAGAATGGCGCGGAACTTCCGCAATGGCTGGAGGCAATCGGCGAGATGGATGCGTACTGCTCGCTCGCCACTTTTGCATACAATCATCCGGACTACATCTATCCGGATGTGTCCACACTTCCCTTCGAACTGGAAGCCGAAGCGTTGGGACACCCGTTGATGGCGCCCGAACGGTGTGTATGTAACGACATAAACATAGAGAAACGCCCTTCGTTTATCATCGTCACGGGGGCCAACATGGCGGGCAAAAGTACTTATCTGCGCACCGTCGGCGTGAATTACCTGCTGGCAAGCATCGGTTCGCCGGTATGGGCGCGGAAGATGATCTTCACCCCGACGCGCCTCGTCACGAGTTTGCGCACGAGCGATTCGCTCACCGATCACGAGTCTTACTTCTTCGCCGAGCTTAAGCGTCTGAAGCTGATTATCGACAAGCTCCGGAACGGAGAAAAGCTCTTCATCATTCTGGACGAGATATTGAAAGGAACCAACTCGACGGATAAGCAGAAAGGCTCTTTCGCGCTGATCAAGCAACTCATATCGATGAACGCGAACGGAATCATCGCCACGCACGACTTGCTCCTAAGCACTTTGGCGGATGCCTTTCCGGAGAATATCCGGAATTACTGCTTCGAAGCCGACATTGCAAACAACGAACTCACTTTCTCGTATCGAATGAGAGAAGGGGTGGCGCAGAACATGAACGCCTGCTTCCTGATGAAGAAAATGGGAATAGCCGTCATCGACAGCTGATCGACAATTGACGGTAGTATAAAATTATTGGTGTCCGATAAAACAAAATGGGGAATCCGGCAACTAATGCCGACTGCAACATATAGGTTCAACAAAACAATAGCGACTGCAACTATTAGCTTCATAGTGACAGTCGCTATTGTTATATATAAAGGTTTAATACCTGTAGTTTATCAAATGCTTACGTTCATCGAATGCTTACGTTTAATTTACATCCTCTTGTAGAGGACTTAGAATTCATCCCCTTTGTACATAAAAAAAGGATGTGCCGATTCTTGACACATCCCATCAATATTTTGTCGAATGACAAGTCTTGCAACAGCAAACTGAATCTAAAAAGATAAGCGCTGCATGCAAGACTAAATCTTAGGCATTATTCAGCAGATTCTGCTTTTGGCTCTTCGGCAACAGGAGCTGCAGTAGTCTCAGAAGCAACTGCCGTTGTTTCAGCAGCAGCCCCGCTCTTCTTTGAACGACGAGTACGGGTTGCTTTCTTCACAACTTTTTCTTTTGCCATGTTCTCGTTGTAGTCTACCAACTCAATGAAGCACATTTCCGCATTATCACCCAAGCGATTTCCTGTTTTAATGATACGGGTATAACCGCCCGGACGATCGGCAATCTTTACTGAGATTTCTTTGAAAAGTTCCGTAACAGCAAATTTATCTTGCAAGTTGCTAAATACTACACGACGAGAATTGGTCGTATCGTCTTTAGCTTTAGTCAGCAAAGGTTCAACAAACTTCTTCAATGCTTTTGCCTTTGCAACAGTCGTAGTGATTCTTTTGTGCTTGATCAAAGAGCAAGCCATGTTAGATAACATAGCGCTTCTATGAGAAGCAGTACGACCTAAATGATTGAATTTCTTATTATGTCTCATTTTTTATTCTTTATCTAATTTATATTTAGAAATATCGGTTCCAAACGACAGATTCAGACTTTCCAGCAAATCATCAAGCTCGGTAAGCGATTTCTTTCCGAAGTTTCTGAACTTCAAAAGATCAGTCTTGTTGTATTGTACCAAATCTCCTAACGTTTCCACATCTGCGGCTTTCAAGCAGTTAAGGGCACGAACGGACAAGTCCATATCAACAAGTTTGGTTTTAAGCAGCTGACGCATATGCAAAACTTCTTCATCGAACTCTTCATTACCATCACCGTCACTTGTTTCCAAAGTGATTTTCTCATCAGAGAAAAGCATGAAATGGTAAATCAAAATTTTTGCAGCTTCTTTCAGCGCATCCTTCGGGTGTATAGAACCGTCGGTAGTAATCTCAAGCACCAGCTTTTCATAGTCAGTCTTCTGTTCTACACGGAAGTTCTCAACCAGATACTTGACATTACGTATCGGAGTATAAATAGAATCGATTGGAATTACATTAACATCCGTACAATATTCGCGATTTTCTTCAGCAGGAACATAGCCACGGCCTTTGTTAATAGTAAGATCGATCTGCATAGTTGCCTTGGAATCTAAATGACAAATAACTAATTCAGGATTTAACACTTCAAATCCAGTCAAATACTTACCTATGTCACCTGCTTTAAATTCACTCGAATTCTCTACAGTGATACTCACTTTTTCGCTTTCGAACTCTTCAACTACTTGCTTGAATCTCACTTGTTTCAGATTCAAGATAATGTTGGTAACATCTTCTTTTACTCCGGGTACACTGGAAAACTCATGCTCCACCCCTTCAATTTTGATGGTAGTGATAGCAAAACCTTCCAATGAAGAAAGAAGAATACGGCGTAATGCATTACCTACAGTAATACCAAAGCCCGGCTCCAACGGACGAAACTCGAATTTCCCGATTTTCGGATCCGCATCCAACATTAATACTTTATCAGGTTTTTGAAATGCTAATATCGCCATGAAATTAATTATTATTTAGAATACAATTCAACGATCAAATGTTCTTTAATGTTCTCAGGAATATCTGCCCTCTCAGGTACATGCAACATTTTACCTACTTTTGAAGCTTCGTCCCATTCCAACCAAGCATATTTGCTATGATTGAAGCCGGCCAAAGAATTAGCAACTACTTCCAGAGATTTAGATCTTTCACGAACACCAATCAATTGCCCGGGTTTTACTGCGTAAGAAGGAATATTCACTACTCCACCATCTACTGTAATATGCTTGTGGCTTACCATTTGACGGGCAGCTGCACGGGTAGGAGCAATTCCCAAACGGAATACGACATTGTCAAGACGGCATTCGAGCAACTGAATAAGAATTTCACCGGTAATACCTTTAGCTGTCTCAGCTTTCTTAAACAGATTGCGGAATTGTTTTTCCAAAACTCCATAAGTATATTTAGCCTTCTGTTTCTCACGAAGTTGAACTCCATATTCAGAAGTCTTTCTTTTTCTAGAATTTCCATGTTGTCCGGGAGGATAATTCTTTTTGGATAAAACTTTATCAGATCCAAAGATACCTTCACCGAATTTACGGGCGATTCTTGATTTTGGTCCAGTATATCTAGCCATTTCTTTTAAATATTTAATTGTTTATTCATGAACTCAATTTGTTGCAGCCGCGATTACAGAGAAGAAATAATGCAATCCATAAACAAAATCAAGATCATTTTTAAGTTAAAGGTAAATTAAACTCTACGTCTTTTAGGAGGACGACAACCATTATGCGGAAGCGGAGTCACATCAATGATTTCTGTAACCTCGATACCGGCCCCATGTATTGTCCTGATAGCCGACTCACGTCCGTTGCCCGGACCTTTTACATATGCTTTTACCTTTCTAAGGCCAAGATCAAATGCTACTTTCGCACAATCTTGGGCAGCCATCTGAGCTGCATAAGGAGTATTCTTTTTAGAACCTCTGAATCCCATCTTTCCGGCAGATGACCATGAAATAACCTGCCCTTCACTGTTTGCAAGAGAAACAATAATATTGTTGAAAGATGAATGAACATGCAATTGTCCATTAGCGTCTACTTTCACATTTCTCTTCTTTGCTGCAACTGTTTTTTTTGCCATATCAACAATTATTATTTAGTAGCTTTTTTCTTATTAGCAACGGTTTTCTTTCTACCCTTACGAGTACGCGCATTATTCTTCGTACTCTGGCCTCTTACAGGCAATCCGATACGATGACGCACACCACGATAGCAACCAATATCCATTAATCGCTTAATGTTTAATTGAACTTCAGAGCGAAGATCTCCTTCTACTTTATACTCAGCACCGATAATCTCACGAATCTTAGCTGCCTGATCATCTGTCCAGTCTTTCACTTTGATGTCTCTATCAACACCTGCTTTCTCTAAAATCTTAGCTGAACTACTACGACCTATTCCATATACATAGGTCAACGCAATCTCACCTCTCTTATTCTGAGGCAAATCTACACCAACTATTCTTATAGCCATATACTAAATTATTTTTTTTGCAAAAATAATAAATTATCCTTGACGTTGTTTATACTTAGGATTTTTCTTGTTAATAACATACAAACGGCCATTGCGTCTAACGATCTTACATTCTGGCGTGCGTTTCTTTAATGATGCTCTTACTTTCATATCTAATTTTATTTATATCTAAACACAATTCTTCCTTTCGATAAGTCGTAAGGAGACATTTCGACTCTCACTTTATCTCCCGGCAAGATTTTAATGTAGTGCATCCGCATCTTACCTGAAATATGTGCAGTAATCTCATGTCCGTTTTCTAATTCAACACGAAACATTGCATTCGACAATGCTTCAACTATAACTCCATCTTGTTCTATTGCAGATTGTTTTGCCATATTATATTGCTTTATCTCCTAAAACTTCTTCTATAAACTTGAATGAAGACAAAATATCAGCTTCACCGACTCCGACAGCTACCGTATGTTCAAAATGAGCAGCATATTTTCTGTCTCTGGTGCTCACTGTCCATCCATCACTTTCCATCATCACCTGTCTGCCGCCCAAAGTTATCATTGGTTCGATTGCAATGCAAAGCCCTTTTTTCATTAAAGGCCCGTATCCCCGCTTTCCGTAATTTGGCACTTGGGGGTCTTCATGCATTTCTTTTCCAATTCCATGACCAACAAATTCACGCACTACACCGTAAGAATGTGACTCACAATATTGCTGAACAGCATATCCGATATCACCAATTCTTTTTCCATGCACAGCGTTCCGAATGCCAATATACAAAGCCTCCTTTGTCACTTTCAACAACTGACGAATTTCTTCATCCACTTCTCCCACACAAAAGGTATAGGCAGAATCGCCGCAAAAGCCGTTCATATAAGTCCCGCAATCAACAGACACAATGTCACCATCTTTTAGAACAATATCACCCGGAATACCATGCACTACCTGTTCATTAACAGAGGTACAAATGGATCCCGGAAACGGGCTTCCGTATTGATTCGGAAAACCTTTGAAAGTTGGAGTTGCGCCGTTATCTCTGATAAACTCTTCAGCAACCTTATCCAACTCGCGCGTAGTAACACCGGGCTTCAATATCTTAGCAATTTCTGCCAAGGTTTTTCCAACCAATAAATTACTCTGACGGAGCAGTTCTATCTCATCTTCAGTTTTAAGAAAAATCATTTCTAATCTAAAGAATTAATATGCCGCTACACCGGCTCGCCCTTTGATACGACCAGACTTTAACAAACCGTCATAATGCCTCATTAACAAATGACTCTCTATTTGCTGCAACGTATCAAGAACTACACCTACAAGAATTAACAAAGATGTGCCACCGAAAAACTGGGCAAACCCGGCTTGTACACCAAATATACCGGCAAAAGCAGGCAGGATTGCGACCAAAGCCAAAAAGAAAGAACCCGGCAAAGTGATACGAGACATAATGTCATCAATATACTCAGCGGTTTTCTTTCCCGGTTTGATGCCGGGAATAAAGCCATTGTTCCTTTTCATATCTTCGGCCATCTGAGTCGGATTAATTGTTATTGCAGTATAGAAATATGTAAATAATATAATCATTACGGCAAAAACAAAATTATACCAGAAACTTGTATGATCCATAAACGCATGCAAGAAACTGCCTGCATCATTTGTATTTGAAAAACCGATAAATGTAATTGGGATAAACATTATAGCCTGAGCAAAAATAATAGGCATTACACCTGCAGCATTTACCTTTAGAGGTATATACTGCCTGGCCCCTCCATATTGTTTGTTACCGACAATCCGCTTTGCATATTGCACAGGAATCTTTCTTGTCCCTTGTACCAAAAGAATTGCAACAGCAATAACCAACAACAAGAAAGCAATTTCGACAATGAACATAATCAAACCTCCGCTCTTGTTGGCAACTCTGGAGACAACTTCTTGTAGTAAAGCATCCGGGAAGCGGGCAATAATACCGATCAAAATGATAAACGAAATGCCATTACCTATACCTTTATCGGTGATCCTTTCACCAAGCCACAAAATAAACATACTACCTGCTGCCAAAATAATGGTAGAGGTAACAATAAACAGAGTCCAACCTAATGAAGCATTTAAGGAAGGTCCGGCCTGCATTTTAAGGTTGAATAAATAGGAAGGGGCTTGAAAAAGCAATATAGCAATCGTCAAATAACGAGTATATTGATTCATCTTTCTCCTACCACTTTCACCCTCACGCTGCAGTTTCTGAAAATACGGCACGGCGATTCCCAACAACTGAATCACGATAGATGCAGAGATATAAGGCATTATTCCCAATGCAAAAATAGAAGCATTGGAAAAAGCTCCTCCCGAGAACATATTTAACAAAGCGAGAAGACCTTCACTTGTTTGCTCGTGCAATTTTGCCAACATTCCCGGATTGACACCCGGCAATACGACATACGAACCAAAACGATAAATTGCCACAAACAATATGGTAATGAGGATCCGTTGTCTCAGATCCTCAATCTTCCATATATTCTTTAATGTTTCAATAGCTTTTCTCATTGAATCAGAGTTTTACTACAGTTCCACCAGCAGCTTCGATAGCAGCAGATGCAGTCTTGGAGAATGCATGAGCTTCCACTTGCAGCTTCTTAGTCAGAGCTCCATTACCTAATACTTTTAGCAATTGATTTGAAGAAATAAATCCTGCTTCAATAAAGTCGTTCAAGCCAACTTTTTCTAAATTCTTAGCCTCAGCAAGCTTCTGAATCGTATCCAGATTGATTGCTTTATATTCTACACGATTGATATTCTTAAAACCAAATTTAGGTACCCGACGTTGAAGGGGCATTTGTCCACCTTCAAAACCGACTTTTTTAGAGTATCCAGATCTTGATTTAGCTCCCTTATGGCCTCTTGTAGAAGTTCCTCCCAAACCAGAACCGGGACCACGTCCGATTCTTTTTCTTGTCTTGGTAGATCCTTCTGCAGGCTTTAGATTACTTAAGTTCATATTGTAATAGTTTTATTATTCAACAAAATTACTTAACAATGGCAACCAAGTGTTTGACTTTATCTACCATTCCAAGAATTGAAGGAGTATTCTCGTGTTCTACCACACGATTCAGTTTACGAAGTCCTAGTGCATCAAGAGTTCTTTTTTGATCAAT
Organism: Bacteroides pyogenes; assembly: GCF_014196225.1. Classification (GTDB taxonomy): domain Bacteria; phylum Bacteroidota; class Bacteroidia; order Bacteroidales; family Bacteroidaceae; genus Bacteroides; species Bacteroides pyogenes_A. The sequence continues at coordinate 33,877 of NZ_JACIDI010000014.1, forward strand.
CGGAGCACCAATTCTACTTTTCACTTGTTTGATTTTTATAGTTGACATATCTTCCTCCTTATCCTCTAAATACTTTTTCAACACTTATACCTCTGTTCTGAGCCACCATTCTTGCATCACGCATCTCGCTCAAAGCTAAAATCGTAGCTTTAACAAGGTTGTGCGGATTTGAAGAACCTTTCGACTTTGCCAGAACGTCAGTCACACCAACACTTTCCAATACTGCACGCATAGCACCTCCAGCTACTACACCGGTACCATGAGATGCCGGCTTGATGAACACTTCAGCCCCACCGAATTTTGCCGATTGCTCATGCGGAACAGTACCTTTTAATACAGGAACTCTCACCAAGTTCTTTTTAGCCGATTCAACACCTTTAGCGATAGCAGCTGTCACTTCACCTGCCTTACCGAGTCCCCAACCGATGATACCTTCTTCGTTGCCCACAACAACAATTGCTGAGAAACTGAAGGTTCTACCACCTTTGGTAACTTTAGTTACACGATTGATAGCAACCAATCTATCCTTCAGTTCTATATCGCTAGTAACTTTTACTCTATTATTAACTCCTGCCATAATGATTAAAATTTAAGTCCACCGTTACGAGCAGCATCAGCTACTTCTTTTACTCTCCCATGATACAAGTAACCATTACGGTCGAAAACAACGGTAGTAATACCTGCTTCCTGTGCTTTCTTAGCAATCAATTCACCAACTTTAGCAGCTTGCACTTTCTTAGCAACCTTTTCTGTTAGTCCTAAAGAAGAAGCTGCAGCTAATGTTTTGCCAGACAAATCATCGATAATCTGGACGTAAATCTGCTTGTTACTTCTAAATACACTCATGCGCGGACATTCAGGAGTACCTGAAATTTTATTGCGCACTCTATATTTGATCTTAATTCGTCTTTCTACTTTTGTTGTCATAATGATCTAATTTTATGTAAATTATTTAGCGCCGGCAGATTTACCAGACTTTCTGCGAACAACTTCGCCAACAAACTTAATACCTTTACCTTTATATGGTTCAGGTTTACGGAAAGAACGTATTTTAGAGCAAACTTGACCAAGCAGTTGTTTGTCACAGGATTCTAAGATAATAAGAGGATTCTTATTTCTCTCTGACTTGGTCTCTACTTTAATCTCAGCAGGCAACTGCATAAAAATACTGTGCGTATAGCCTAAAGACAACTCTATAATATTACCTTGGTTAGAAGCACGGTAACCCACACCAACAAGTTCCAGCTCTTTCTTATATCCTTCGGACACACCTACAACCATGTTGTGGAGCAATGAACGATACAAGCCATGGAAAGCATGCTTTTGCTTCGGGTTATCAAGCATTTCTTTTTCATTTTCTGTTAAAGTTACGTGTCCGTCTTCAATGGTAACATCGATGGCAGGATTCACATATTGGCAGAGTTCGCCTTTCGGTCCCTTCACGGTAACCACATTATCCTTAAGAGTGACTGTCACTCCGGCAGGAATACTAATGGGTAATTTTCCTATTCTTGACATTGCTTAATTCCTCCTATTAATATACATAACACAAAACTTCGCCACCAATCTTCAATTCAGCAGCTTCTTTGTCGGTCATTACACCTTTGGAAGTAGATATTATAGCAATACCCAGCCCATTAATAACACGCGGCATATCTTTGTAACCGGTATACTTACGTAAACCCGGAGAAGATATTCTAATCAATTTTTTAATCGCATTAACCTTGTTAACGGGATCATACTTCAAAGCAACTTTAATAGTTCCTTGAGGACCATCTTCTACAAACTTATAATTAAGAATGTAGCCTTTCTCAAAAAGAATCTTCGTGATTTCTTTTTTCAAATTTGAAGCGGGAACTTCTACAACTCTGTGCTTTGCACTAATTCCGTTCCGCAACCTCGTCAAATAATCTGCTATTGGATCAGTCATATAAAATAAATTAAATTAATCAGGACTTTCCTGACAATATTTAAAACAAAAAATTACCAACTTGCTTTTTTTACGCCCGGGATCAATCCGTTAGATGCCATCTCACGGAACTGGATTCTCGAGATACCAAACTGGCGAATATAGCCCTTAGGACGACCGGTCAACTTACAACGATTGTGCAAACGTACCGGAGATGCATTTTTAGGAAGAGCCTGCAAAGCTTCATAATCGCCTTCTTTTTTCAGTCGGGCTCTTTTCTCAGCATATTTGGCTACTAACTTAGCACGCTTAACCTCACGTGCTTTCATTGATTCTTTTGCCATATCTTATCAGTCTTTATTAGCGTTTTTAAAAGGTAATCCGAATTCTTTCAACAAAGCAAACCCTTCTTCATCTGTCTGCGCAGAGGTTACAAAGGTAATATTCATTCCAAGGATTCGGGTAATACTATCAATATTTATTTCAGGAAAAATGATTTGCTCCTGAATACCGAGTGTATAGTTACCTTTTCCATCAAACTTCGTTTCAATACCTTTGAAGTCACGGATACGCGGAAGAGCTACACGAACCAGTTTTTCTAAGAATTCGTACATTCTTTCACGACGCAAAGTTACCATCACACCGATCGGCATCTTTTTACGCAACTTAAAGTTAGCGATATCCTTACGAGAAATGGTTGCTACGGCTTTTTGACCGGTAATAGCTGTCATTTCATTGATTGCAACTTCAATAATCTTCTTGTCGGCCACAGCCATACCCAAACCTTGATTGATCACAATCTTCTTAAGTACGGGTATCTGCATCGTTGAAGAATACTGGAATTGTGATTTCAATGCAGGAGCTATACGCTCTGCATATTCTTTCTTAAGACTTGCAGTATTACTCATTACTTAATCTCCTCTCCTGATTTTTTAGAATAACGCACTAAAGTTCCTTCAGAACTCTTTTTTCTCCCAATACGCGTTGCTTTACCAGTTTTGGGATCAATCGGGTTCAAGTTTGAAATGTGGATAGAAGCTTCTTGCTTCACAATACCACCTTGTGGGTTCTTCGTGTTCGGCTTAGTGCTTTTAGATACCATATTGATACCTTCTACGAATGCACGTCCTTCTTTAACAAGAACCTTCAACACACGACCAGTTTTGCCCTTATCTTCACCAGCATTTACGTAAACTGTATCGCCTTTTTTAATATGTAATTTACTCATTACTTAAATCTTTTACAAAATTAAAGTACTTCAGGCGCAAGTGACACAACTTTCATGTTTGTAGCACGAAGTTCTCTTGCTACCGGGCCGAAAATACGACTACCTCTAATTTCACCTGCATTGTTCAACAACACACAAGCGTTATCATCAAAACGTATATAAGAACCATCGGGACGACGGATCTCTTTTTTCGTACGTACAATCAAAGCTTTTGATACCGCACCTTTTTTAACATCACTCGAAGGGATGACACTCTTTACAGAAACTACAATAACATCCCCCACCGAAGCATAACGACGACCTGTACCACCTAAAACACGGATACACAATGCCTCTTTAGCTCCACTGTTATCACATACTGTAAGTCTGGATTCTACTTGTATCATAATTACTTAGCTCTTTCAATTATTTCTACTAATCTCCATCTTTTAGTCTTGCTCAAAGGACGAGTTTCCATAATGCGTACAGTATCACCGATATTGCATTCATTCTTTTCATCATGAGCATGGTATTTTTTCGTTTTGCTAACGAATTTACCATATATAGGGTGTTTTTCTTTGAACTTAGCCGCAACAGTGATGGTTTTTTCCATCTTATTGCTCAACACAACCCCTGTTCTTTCTTTTCTTAAATTTCTTGCTTCCATCAAGCTGATCATTTATTGTTAAGTTCTCTTTGGCGTAATTCAGTCTTCATACGCGCAATAGTCCTGCGTAATTGTTTAATCTGGGCAGGATTTTCCAAAGGAGAAATCGAATGATTAATAACCATCTGATTATAATTCGCAGTTTCTGCCTCAATTCTATCTACCAAATCAGTAGTAGCTAATTCTTTAATTTCTGCAATTTTCATAAACCTTACGCATTTTGATTTTGAATATCATAATCACGTCTTACGACGAATTTCGTTGTAATAGGAAGCTTTTGAGCAGCTAAGCGCAATGCCTCTTTCGCGATTTCATAAGATACTCCTTCAGCCTCGATAATAATTCTACCCGGAGTAACAGGAGCCACAAATCCTTCGGGGCTACCTTTACCTTTACCCATACGTACATCAGCCGGCTTGCGAGTAATCGGTTTATCAGGGAATATACGAATCCAGATCTGTCCTTGACGTTGCATATATCTTGTTACTGCAATACGAGCAGCTTCGATCTGACGGCCTGTAATCCATTTCGTTTCCAAAGCCTTTATGCCAAAAGAGCCAAAAGCCAATTGATTACCTCTTTGGGCATTTCCTTTCGCACGGCCTTTCTGTTGTCTTCTGAATTTTGTCTTTTTCGGTTGTAACATAGTTTCCTAAAATTCAAATTCGTTTAGCGATTATTTTTCTTTCTTTTGAAGTTTCTTCCGCCGTTGCTTCCACTATTGTTTCCACGACCACTTTCTTTGCTTTGTGTAAAGTTCGGAGCCAATTCTCTCTTACCAAACACTTCACCTCTACAAATCCAAACTTTGATACCCAACAATCCTACCTTTGTCAATGCTTCCGCATGACAGTAGTCGATATCAGCTCTGAAAGTGTGCAACGGAGTTCTTCCTTCCTTATACATTTCAGAACGAGCCATCTCAGCTCCATTCAAACGTCCTGAAATCTGAATTTTGATACCTTCGGCCCCCATGCGCATCGTGTTTGCGATGGCCATTTTAATAGCGCGGCGATAGGCAATTTTACCTTCTACCTGACGAGCGATGTTGTTGGCAACAATCACAGCGTCCAGTTCGGGTCTCTTCACTTCAAAGATATTGATTTGAATATCCTTGTCGGTAACCTTTTTCAACTCTTCTTTCAACTTATCAACTTCCTGGCCACCTTTTCCGATAATAATACCCGGACGAGCAGTGCAAACAGTAATAGTCACAAGCTTCAGCGTACGTTCAATTACAATTCTCGAAACGCTTGCCTTTGCAAGTCTTGCATTAAGATATTTACGGATTTTGCTATCTTCCAGCAAAGAATCACCGTAATCATTTCCACCGTACCAATTGGAATCCCAGCCTCTGATAATTCCTAAACGGTTGCTTATTGGATTAACTTTTTGTCCCATCTACCTTAATTTTGATCTTCGTTATTACTTTTAGAATCAACGAACAACGTCACATGATTTGAACGTTTGCGAATTCTGTAACCTCTCCCCTGAGGTGCCGGTCTCATTCTTTTCAGAGTAGCGCCTCCATCAACATAAATTTTAGTTATGAACAATTCGCCGTTTTCAGCTTTGCGCTCGTTTTTCTGCTCCCAGTTAGCAATTGCAGAGCGAAGCAATTTCTCCACTCTTGCAGCAGCTTCTTTTGAAGAAAACTTCAAAACACCAAGTGCTCTGTTCACTTCCATTCCGCGAATCATGTCAGCCACCAGACGCATCTTTCGCGGAGAAGTAGGAACATTTTGCAATTTAGCAAAATACATGGTTTTAAGGGCCTCTTTTCTCTTTTCAGCCGATATTTTTTTTCTTGCTCCCATTATATTTATTACTTTATTATTTCAGATAAATCCTGTTATTTTTTCTTGTTACCAGCATGTCCTCTGAATGTACGAGTTGGAGCGAACTCGCCCAACTTGTGTCCGACCATATTTTCGGTAACATAAACAGGAATAAATTTATTTCCATTGTGAACTGCAACAGTGTGCCCTACAAAATCAGGCGAAATCATTGAAGCTCTTGCCCAAGTCTTAACCACGACTTTCTTGCCTGATTCATTCATGGCAAGCACTTTCTTTTCAAGCTTCACGTTAATATATGGACCTTTTTTTAATGAACGACTCATAGTTTACTCAATTAATCAGATTACTTTTTTCTTCTCTCAATAATGTACTTAGACGAGTGTTTCTTAGGAGCTCTGGTCTTAAGTCCCTTAGCATACAATCCCTTACGAGATCTCGGGTGACCTCCGGAAGCGCGTCCTTCACCTCCACCCATCGGGTGATCAACGGGGTTCATTACAACACCGCGGTTGCGAGGACGACGTCCCATCCAACGAGAGCGTCCGGCTTTACCTGAGCTTTCCAATCCATGATCCGAATTACCAACGCTACCGATCGTAGCTTTACAAGTGCTAAGAATTTGTCTTACCTCACCTGAAGGCAATTTAACCACACAATATTTTCCCTCACGGGAAGTCAACTGCGCGAAGTTTCCTGCCGATCTTACAAAAGCGGCACCCTGTCCGGGACGCAGTTCGATATTGTGTATTACCGTACCCACAGGGATATTCTGAAGAGGAAGAGCGTTACCAATCTCTGGCGCCGCTGTTTCACCTGACATCAGAGTCGCACCAACTTGCAATCCATTGGGAGCAATAATATATCTTTTTTCTCCATCAGCATAATACAACAAAGCGATCCGAGCCGAACGATTCGGATCGTATTCAATAGTTTTCACAACTGCTGGAACACCGTCTTTATTTCTCTTGAAATCAACAATTCTAATCATCTTTCTGTGACCGCCGCCGATGTAACGCATTGTCATCTTACCTTGGTTGTTACGGCCACCTGATGATTTCTTACCATATACAAGAGACTTTTCTGGTACTGATGCAGTAATTTCTTCGAAAGTACCAATAATTTTATGTCTTTGCCCCGGTGTTGTGGGCTTTAATTTACGTACTGCCATTTCTTTTAAATATTGCTATAAAAATCAATAGTATCTCCTTCTTTCAATGTCACGACTGCTTTTTTGAAAGCATTCGTACGGCCATTGATAAGACCGGCTTTCGTATAGCGGCTCTTATTTTTCCCAGCATACGTAGCTGTGTTTACATCAACTACAGTAACATTGTAAAGGGTCTCAACTTCTTTCTTAATTTCCAGTTTGTTAGCTTCAGGACGCACGATAAAGCCGAAACGATTCAGCTTATCTGTTATTGCAGTCATCTTCTCTGTCACCAACGGTTTAATAATAATTCCCATTATTTAAGCCTCCTTTTTAAATTAAGATATTGTCAATAGCCTTCAGAGAGTTTTCTGTAAGCAGAAGAACCCCAGCATCCAATACTCTGTAAGTATTTAATCCTGAGATAGTCTGAACATTTGCTCCCTTTATGTTACGAGCCGACAAATATACGTTTTTATTTGCTTCCGGTAAAATCATAAGTAGCTTTTTATCAGAAACTTTAAGATTTTTTGTCATAGCAATGAAATCTTTTGTCTTGGGAGCCTCAAAAGTGAAGTCTTCCAGAACAACGATTGCATTGTTTTGAGCTTTGTAAGACAAAGCCGACTTACGAGCCAATGCCTTTACTTTCTTATTCAATTTGAAGTAGTAATCTCTTGGCTTCGGACCGAAAACACGTCCACCACCAACGAGTACGGGCGAATTCATATCACCACGGCGTGCTCCGCCGCCGCCTTTCTGACGACCGATCTTACGGGTAGAACCTGTGATTTCGCTTCTTTCTTTTGATTTATGAGTGCCCTGACGCTGATTGGCCATAAACTGCTTCACATCCAAATAGATAGCATGGTCGTTGGGCTCAATTCCGAAGATAGATTCGTTTAACGTAACCTTTCTCCCGGTGTCTTCACCTTTAATGTTATATACGTTAACTTCCATTATTTCTCAATTATTACGATTGAACCTTTGCAACCAGGGATAGAACCTTTAATCAAAAGAAGGTTGTGTTCCGCGATTACTTTTAATACCTGTAAGTTTTGAATAGTGACTCTGTCACCTCCAAGCCGTCCACCCATACGCATTCCTTTGAATACTTTAGCAGGATAAGAACATGCACCGATAGAACCCGGCTTACGAGCACGATTGTGCTGACCGTGCGTAGACTGACCTACACCGCCAAATCCGTGTCTTTTAACTACACCTTGGAAACCTTTACCTTTCGAAGTTCCAACCACATCGACAAAGCTCGTGTCGTTGAACAGCTCTACGGTAACAGTATCACCCAGATTCAACTCTGTTTCAAACTCTTTGAACTCAGCCAAGTGTCTCTTTGGAGTTACTCCGGCTTTTTTGAAGTGACCCATCAGTGGTTTCGTCGTATGTTTCTCTTTTTTGTCCTGGAAACCCAACTGAACAGCTGCATAGCCATCTTTCTCTACGGTCTTAACCTGAGTAACAACACAAGGACCTGCTTCGATAACAGTGCATGGTACATTCTTACCATCGGCACTGAAAACGGATGTCATTCCGATTTTTTTTCCTAATAATCCTGGCATTTCACTAATTTTTAATTATCAAACTTTAATTTCTACTTCTACACCACTCGGCAGTTCCAGCTTCATCAGAGCGTCGACGGTTTTAGCGGTTGAGCTGTAAATATCGATCAATCTCTTGTAAGAAGAGAGTTCAAACTGTTCGCGCGACTTTTTGTTAACGAAAGTCGAACGGTTCACGGTAAAGATACGTTTGTGCGTAGGCAGAGGAATAGGACCGCTAACAATGGCACCTGTAGCCTTTACTGTTCTTACAATCTTCTCAGCCGACTTGTCAACCAAGTTGTGGTCGTAAGATTTCAATTTAATTCTAATTTTCTGACTCATTACAGTTTTTAATTAAGTATTTTATAAAATGATATAAAGCGGCAGGCTAAGAGTCATTCGCTAGCCTGCTGCTTTTGTTTTTACAGTAAATCCGCACGCCCTTTCACTTCATCCAATACTGCCTTAGCAATAGAGGTAGACACTTGGGCATGGTGAGAGTAAGTCATTGAAGAAGTTGCACGACCGGAGGTAATTGTACGTAATGCTGTTACGTAACCAAACATTTCAGCCAGCGGAACCAATGCTTTCACAATACGGGCACCCGAACGGCTTGACTCCATACCTTCTACCTGACCACGGCGTTTGTTCAAGTCACCGATTACGTCACCCATATTCTCTTCCGGAGTAACAACCTCCAGTCTCATAATAGGCTCCATCAATACAGGGCCTGCCTTGGCACAAGCGTTCTTGTAAGCTTGGATGGCACAAATTTCAAACGACAACTGGTCTGAGTCAACCGGGTGGAATGAACCATCGACCAACGTCACCTTCAGCGAATCTAAAGGATATCCGGCCAACACACCGTTCTTCATTGCTGTAGCAAAACCTTTCTGAACAGAAGGGATAAACTCTTTGGGAATGTTACCGCCTTTCACTTCATCTACAAACTGCAGGCCGCCCAGAGTAAAGTCTTCGTCAACAGGACCGATGTTCACAATGATATCGGCAAACTTACCGCGTCCACCAGACTGTTTCTTGTACACTTCGCGCAAGTTAACGGTCTTCGTGATTGCTTCTTTGTAATTTACCTGAGGTTTACCTTGATTACATTCAACTTTGAACTCACGCTTCAGACGGTCGATAATGATATCCAAGTGAAGCTCACCCATACCAGAGATGATAGTCTGTCCGGTTTGTTCGTCACTTCTTACGGTAAATGTCGGATCTTCCTCTGCCAATTTCGCCAAACCGTTAGAAAGCTTATCCATATCTTTTTGAGTTTTCGGCTCGACGGCGATACCGATAACCGGTTCGGGGAAGTCCATTGATTCCAGTACAATCGGAGCCGACTCGTCACATAATGTATCCCCTGTGCGTATATCTTTAAAGCCTACGCCTGCACCAATATCACCTGCACCGATTACTTCAACCGGATTCTGCTTGTTTGAGTGCATCTGGAACAAACGGGAAACACGTTCTTTTTTACCTGAGCGAGAGTTGTAAACATAAGAGCCTGCTTCTACTTTACCAGAATATACACGGAAAAAAGTCAAGCGACCTACATACGGGTCGGTAGCAATCTTAAATGCCAAAGCGGAAGTTTTTTCTTCGTCACTCGGCTTGCGGTCTTCTTCAGCTCCCGTATCCGGATTTGTACCGACTACATTCTCTGTATCCAACGGAGAAGGCAAGAAAGCGCAAACATAATCGAGCAATGTCTGAACACCTTTGTTTTTGAAAGAAGAGCCACAAAGCATCGGGACAACAGCCATCTGAACAGTTGCATTCCGGAGTGCTCTCAACACTTCTTCTTCCGTAATAGTAGAAGGATCGTCGAAATATTTCTCCATCAAAGCATCGTCGAACTCGGCTACTTTTTCAAGCATTTTATCTCTCCATTCATTGGCTTCATCAACGAGGTCGGCGGGAACTTCTTCTACAGAATAATCGGCCCCCATAGTTTCATCGTGCCAATAGATAGCTTTCATCTTGATCAGATCAACCAATCCCTTGAAGTTTTCTTCGGCTCCGATAGGCACGACAATAGGACAAGGGTTAGCCCCCAAAATTTCTTTCATCTGGCGAACAACTTCGAAGAAATCAGCGCCCGAACGGTCCATTTTGTTTACGTATGCGATACGGGGAACATTATATTTGTCAGCCTGACGCCATACTGTTTCCGATTGAGGCTCCACACCGCCCACAGCGCAGTAAGTAGCTACAGCACCATCAAGCACGCGCAAAGAGCGCTCCACCTCAGCAGTAAAGTCAACGTGTCCCGGAGTGTCGATCAAATTGATCTTATAAGTATTGCCTGCATATTTCCAACGGGTAGTCGTAGCAGCAGATGTAATAGTGATACCACGTTCCTGCTCCTGAGCCATCCAGTCCATAGTAGCCGTACCATCATGTGTTTCACCGATCTTATGAGTCAAACCGGTATAGAAAAGGATACGTTCGGAAGTTGTGGTTTTCCCGGCATCAATGTGAGCCATGATACCGATATTACGAGTCAATAATAAATCTTGCTTTGCCATTTTATTCTTTCTACTTTAAGTTTATTTATTCGTATTCTTATAGCATTAGAATCTAAAATGAGCAAATGCGCGGTTAGCTTCGGCCATTCTGTGCATATCTTCTTTACGTTTGAACGCACCGCCCTGTTCGTTAAAGGCATCCATGATTTCAGCTGCCAACTTGTCTGCCATTGATTTTCCACCTCTCTTGCGAGCAAACAGAATCAGATTCTTCATAGAAATCGATTCTTTGCGGTCGGGGCGGATTTCTGTAGGTACTTGGAAAGTTGCACCACCTACGCGACGAGATTTTACTTCTACTTGAGGAGTTACATTGTCCAACGCTTTTTTCCAGATTTCAAGGGCAGTTTTTTCTTCGTTAGGAAGTTTTGCCTTCACTGTTTCTAAAGCGGCATAAAAGATTTCATAAGAAGTGTTCTTTTTGCCATCATACATTAAATGGTTTACGAACTTGGAAACCTTTTGGTCATTAAACACGGGATCCGGAAGGATGACGCGTTTCTTTGGTTTAGCTTTTCTCATTTGTCTGAAAAATAATGTTTTTGTTCTTGGTTGTCTACCTCTTGACTTCTTCAACTCTCCCTCCGGAAAATTTACTCAACCTTTAGCATCTCCAACAAACTAAAACGAAAGTTATTACTTAAAAATTAATTGGGGTCTTAATCCTTATTTTTTCTTTGCCGGTGCTGCTTGTCCCGGTTTCGGACGCTTAGCTCCGTACTTAGAACGTCTTTGAGTACGACCGGCAACACCTGCTGTATCAAGTGTACCGCGCACGATGTGATAACGTACACCCGGAAGGTCTTTCACACGACCGCCGCGTACCAAAACGATTGAGTGTTCCTGCAAGTTGTGTCCCTCGCCCGGAATGTATGAGTTCACCTCTTTTTGGTTTGTCAAACGCACACGAGCTACTTTACGCATCGCAGAATTCGGCTTTTTAGGAGTAGTAGTATATACTCTCACACAAACGCCACGTCTTTGAGGACATGAGTCTAAGGCCGGAGATTTGCTTTTCTCCACCAACACTTCGCGTCCTTTTCTTACTAATTGCTGAATTGTAGGCATTTTAATTGTTTTTAAATTTATATTGTTGTTATATTAATTTCGTAACTATACATTTTGGGCTGCAAAAATACGAATAAAAATTGGAAATTCAATGCGCTACAATCTTTTTTTATTTTTTAATACATATAAGATTTTCTTACGCTTCACCTCTTATACCCGCCAGCGGGGATAAATTGGAGTCATCCGGAAGTCGTATCGGTCCGAATGTATGTTCATATTTCGATATATTATCTTCCAAAGCTTGCAATAACCGCTTAGCATGCTCGGGCGCCAAAATCAAGCGGGACTGAACATTTGCCTTAGGCATACCGGGCATCACGCGTATAAAATCAAGTATGAACTCTGAACTTGAATGAGAGATGATGGCTAAATTGGAATATGTTCCCAATGCCACCTCTTCTTTCAACTCAATCTGTAACTGATCATTGTTGTTTTGCTCTTCCATTTTTTACAGTTTAATTAAAGGTATTCTGCAAAATAACACAAAATATTTGAGACTACAGCTGTTTGGATACAAAGTAAATGGTGAAAAAGAAAATCTAAAACATAGCGGACTCTTAAAAAAACACGGCGGGCTTTGAAAAAAACACGGCGGGCTTTGAAATCAAACACGCTGATGTTTGGAACCAAAGGCGGCGGGCTTTGAGAAAGCCGTGACGAAGCACTTCTTGGCTTCGAGATTTTGAAAGAAATCGGCACATAGAAGCTTTTAAAAGAACGCATCAGGCGAATCATCGATATGAATAGTCCTAATAATGCGGTCGGTACAATAAAAAAACAACATGCAGGGTTATTTCTATCCAGATAATAGATTTCTTCTCTTTACTTCCTGAAAAAAAGGCGGAGCAATTGCCTTTATATAAGCAATCGCCCCGCCTTGATGCAGTAAATCGGATTATATTATTCTACCTCATTGTAATCAAGTACCGTTTTCTTGTTTGCCAAGATACGGTCGTACTCTTCTTTCGAACCCACAATAATCTTCTCAAACTCACGCAAACCTGTGCCGGCAGGAATCAAATGGCCACAGATTACATTTTCTTTCATTCCTTCAAGTTTATCAACTTTGCCGTTGATGGCAGCTTCATTCAACACCTTAGTAGTTTCCTGGAAGGAAGCGGCCGACATAAAGCTTGAAGTCTGCAACGCGGCACGTGTGATACCTTGAAGAATTTGAGTGGAGGTTGCAGCTACGGCATCACGTACTTCAACAAGACGTAAATCGCGACGCTTCAACATACTGTTCTCATCGCGCAATTTACGGGCAGTAACAATCTGCCCCGGTTGCAGATTCTGAGAGTCGCCTGCGTCTACTACTACTTTCTTCCCCCAGATACGATCGTTCTCTTCCATAAATTCCAACTTGTCCACCACTTGTTGCTCCAAGAAGCGAGTATCACCCGGTTCTTCGATCTGCACCTTACGCATCATCTGACGGACGATGATCTCGAAGTGTTTGTCGTTAATCTTCACACCCTGCAAACGGTACACATCCTGAACCTCGTTCACAATGTATTCCTGTACGGCAGTAGGACCCTTGATAGCCAGAATGTCGGCAGGAGTAATAGCTCCATCAGACAACGGAGTGCCGGCGCGAACATAATCGTTTTCTTGCACCAGAATCTGCTTAGACAATGCTACAAGGTACTTCTTCACTTCACCGGTTTTCGATGTAACAACGATTTCGCGATTACCACGTTTTATTTTCCCCATTGTCACCTCGCCGTCGATCTCGGAAACGATAGCCGGATTGGACGGATTACGCGCCTCGAACAGTTCGGTCACACGTGGAAGACCACCGGTAATGTCACCGGCCTTACCTACGGCACGCGGAATTTTCACAATTACTTCACCGGCTTTCACTTTCTGACCGTTTTCCACAATCACGTGACCACCTACTGGTAAGTTATAGGTACGAATCAGCTCTCCGTCTTCCGTCAAGATATGAGCCGAAGGCATCTTGGCTTTATCTTTCGACTCAATGATAATAATCTCGCGAAGACCGGTAGCTTCATCCGATTCAACCTTATAAGTAACATTTTCAATAACGCCTTCGAACTCGATTCTACCGGTAGCCTCCGTTATAATTACAGCATTAAACGGGTCCCACTTGGCGATAAGTTTGCCTTTCTCTACCAGAGCTCCATCGCTTACGTATAACGTCGAACCATAAGGAACGTTGTGGGTAGAAAGAACAATACCGGTATTTACATCTACCGAACGAACTTCGGCCAAACGGCCTACTACGACTTTTGCAGCTTCACCCATTTCATCGACAATATCGACGGTGCGCAACTCTTCGAATTCCAAGCGTGCATCATTCTTTGCCACGATACTTGCGTTGGCCGCAATGTTAGCCGCCGTACCACCGGCATGGAAAGTACGGAGTGTCAACTGTGTACCCGGTTCGCCGATAGATTGTGCTGCAATCACCCCTACGGCCTCTCCTTTTTGTACCATCCGGCTTGTAGCCAGATTACGTCCGTAGCATTTTGCACAAACACCTCTCTTCGCTTCGCAAGTCAATACCGAACGAATTTCAACACTTTCAATCGGTGAGAGCTGAATCTTCTTGGCAACCTCTTCCGTAATCTCTTCACCGCCTGCAACGATCAGCTCGCCTGTAGTAGGATGAATAATGTCATGAACGGAAACACGTCCCAAGATACGTTCATATAGGGTAGCAATCACTTCGTCGTTGCTCTTGAGGTCTGTGCAAACCAATCCGCGAAGTGTTCCGCAATCCTCTTCGGTAATAATCACATCGTGAGAAACATCGACCAGACGCCGAGTCAAATATCCGGCATCGGCAGTCTTCAACGCTGTATCGGCCAAACCTTTACGGGCACCGTGGGTGGAAATAAAATATTCCAATACCGAAAGGCCTTCTTTAAAGTTCGACAAAATGGGATTTTCAATAATCTGACCGCCTTCTGCACCTGCTTTCTGCGGCTTCGCCATCAAACCACGCATACCCGATAACTGACGAATCTGCTCCTTAGAACCACGGGCACCGGAGTCAAGCATCATATATACGGAATTGAATCCTTGGTCGTCCGACGAAATAGTTCTCATTAATATATTGGACAGCTCAGCATTTACGTGCGTCCATATATCAATCACCTGATTATAACGTTCGTTATTTGTGATGAAACCCATGTTATAGTTATTCACCACTTGCTCTACTTCGTCATAACCTTTTTGCACCAGTGCCTCTTTCTCTTCTGGGATAATAATATCTCCCAAGTTGAACGAAAGGCCACCTTTGAATGCCATGTGATATCCCAGATTCTTGATTCCGTCGAGGAACTCGGCAGCTTTGGAAACACCGCATACCTTAATTACGTTGCTAATGATGTCGCGCAAAGATTTCTTCGAAATAATCTCGTTGATATATCCTGCTTCAGGGGGAACAATCTCGTTCACAATCACGCGCCCTACAGAGGTTTCACGCATTACATCCACAATATTGCCGTTTTCGTCGATATCTTTTACAACGACTTTAACGGGCGCATGAATATCCACCTTCCCTTCATTATATGCAATCAATGCTTCTTCAGGACCATAGAACGTTAAACCTTCGCCTTTCGCTCCGGCGCGCAACTTGGTGATATAATACAAACCAAGTACCATATCCTGTGCAGGCACTGTAATCGGCGCTCCATTGGCAGGGTTCAGGATATTATGAGATTGCAGCATCAGCATCTGCGCTTCCAAAATAGCTTCATTGCTCAACGGCAGGTGAACCGCCATCTGGTCGCCGTCAAAGTCGGCATTAAATGCCGTACATGCCAATGGATGCAACTGGATAGCCTTTCCTTCGATCATCTTGGGCTGGAAGGCCTGAATACCCAAACGGTGCAACGTCGGGGCACGGTTCAATAGTACCGGATGACCCTTCATCACATGTTCCAAGATATCCCAGATTACCGGTTCCTTACGATCTACGATTTTTTTGGCAGATTTCACCGTCTTCACAATGCCGCGTTCAATCAGCTTGCGAATGATAAACGGCTTATACAGTTCGGCTGCCATTAACTTCGGAATACCGCATTCGCCCATCTTAAGCTCCGGGCCAACCACAATAACCGAACGAGCCGAATAATCGACACGCTTACCCAACAGATTCTGACGGAAACGTCCTTGTTTACCCTTCAAGCTGTCGGACAAAGATTTCAGCGGACGATTCGCGTCTGTCTTAACAGCGCTTGATTTACGTGAGTTGTCAAACAAGGAATCCACCGATTCTTGAAGCATACGTTTCTCATTGCGGAGAATTACCTCCGGCGCCTTAATCTCAATCAGTCTTTTCAAGCGATTATTACGAATAATCACGCGACGATAGAGATCATTCAAATCGGATGTCGCAAAACGTCCGCCATCCAGCGGCACCAACGGACGAAGTTCGGGCGGGATAACGGGCACCACACGCACAATCATCCACTCAGGTTTGTTACGTCCACGCGACACGCGGAACGACTCAACAACCTGAAGACGCTTCAAAGCCTCATTCTTACGTTGCTGTGAAGCATCGTTACCCGCACGGTGGCGCAACTCGTACGATAAAGCATCCAAATCAAGACGGGCCAAAAGGTCGTAGATCGCTTCAGCCCCCATTTTTGCAACAAACTTGTTGGGATCGTTATCTTCAAGATATTGATTGTCTTTAGGAAGAGTATCCAGAATATCCAAATATTCTTCTTCCGAAAGCAAGTCATATTCGGCAATACCGTCTTCGGCCTTTACACCGGGCTGAATAACAACATATCGTTCGTAATATATGATCGAATCCAGTTTCTTTGTCGGCAATCCCAGCAAATAACCTATCTTATTAGGAAGCGAACGGAAATACCAGATGTGTGCCACCGGCACCACCAGCTGGATATGTCCCATACGTTCGCGCCGTACTTTCTTTTCTGTAACTTCTACACCACAACGATCGCAGACGATACCTTTATAACGGATACGTTTGTATTTTCCGCAATGGCATTCATAATCCTTGATAGGACCAAAAATACGTTCACAGAACAAACCATCGCGTTCCGGCTTGTACGTACGGTAATTAATGGTTTCAGGCTTCAAAACTTCACCACTCGAATTCTCAAGGATTTCTTCCGGAGAAGCCAGTCCTATCGAAATTTTCGAGAAATTACTTTTCGTCTTATTTTCTTTTCTAAAAGCCATACTCTTATTTTAATTGAAAAATAAAAATTCAAAATTGGGGAATTATCTGCTTGTTCGTTATTCCAAGTTTACACTTAGACCCAAACCTCTCAATTCGTGCAGCAATACGTTCAACGATTCCGGTATGCCGGGTTGCGGCATAGGCTCACCTTTCACAATGGCTTCATAAGCCTTAGAACGTCCTATTACGTCATCCGACTTGATCGTTAGTATTTCTTGCAGAATATGAGCAGCGCCGAAACCTTCAAGCGCCCAAACCTCCATTTCTCCGAAACGCTGACCACCAAACTGTGCTTTACCTCCAAGAGGCTGTTGGGTAATCAAAGAATACGGACCTATAGAACGGGCGTGCATCTTATCTTCAACCATATGTCCCAACTTCAACATATAAGTTACCCCTACAGTCGCCGGTTGGTCGAATTGCTCACCGGTTCCGCCATCGCAAAGATAAGTCTTGCAATAACGGGGCAGACCTGCTTTGTCAGTCCACTCATTCAAATCCTCCATAGTGGCCCCATCAAAAATCGGAGTAGCGAATTTAACCCCCAATGTCTTTCCTGCACGTCCCAATACCGCCTCAAAAATCTGGCCGATATTCATACGCGAAGGTACGCCCAACGGGTTTAAAACAATATCTACCGGAGTGCCATCCGCCAAGAATGGCATATCTTCCTGACGCACGACACGCGAAACAATACCTTTGTTACCGTGACGACCGGCCATCTTATCACCAACGCCGATCTTACGTTTCTTGGCAATGTAAACTTTAGCCATTTGGATAATGCCTGCAGGAAGCTCATCGCCTATCGTAATAGCAAATTTCTTACGTTTCAATTCAGCATCCAACTCTTTGTACTTCTTGATGAAGTTCATTACCAGATCGCGAATCATACCGTTGGTATGCGCATCGTTGGTCCAGTTGCTTAGCTGAATGGAAGTAAAGTCAAGCGAATCAAAATCGGATGCAGCAAACTTAGCGCCTTTGGCTACGACATCCGCACCCAGATAATCTTTCACACCTTGAGAGACTTTGCCTTCCGTCAAGATCATCAGTTTCTTGATAAGAATATGCTTCAATTCTGCTACTTGAGATTCAAATTCATCGTCAATCTTAGGAAGCAAGGC
The DNA here is from genome assembly GCF_014196225.1 of Bacteroides pyogenes. Classification (GTDB taxonomy): domain Bacteria; phylum Bacteroidota; class Bacteroidia; order Bacteroidales; family Bacteroidaceae; genus Bacteroides; species Bacteroides pyogenes_A. The sequence continues at coordinate 52,082 of NZ_JACIDI010000014.1, forward strand.
TTTATCGGCAAGTTTGGAACTACGGTTCTTCACTACGCGAGAGAATAATTTCTTATCAATGACAACACCTTTCAGAGACGGAGAAGCTTTCAAGGAAGCGTCTTTCACATCACCCGCTTTGTCACCAAAGATTGCACGCAACAATTTCTCTTCCGGTGAGGGGTCGGATTCACCTTTCGGCGTAATCTTACCGATCATAATATCACCCGGTTCAATACGAGCCCCGATTCTTACAATACCGTTCTCATCAAGGTCTTTGGTAGCTTCTTCGCTAACATTAGGGATATCGGAAGTTAACTCTTCCATACCTCGTTTGGTCTCACGAACCTCCAGAGAATATTCTTCCACATGAACAGATGTCAACAGGTCTTCGCGCACCACACGCTCATTCAAAACGATGGCATCCTCATAGTTATACCCTTTCCAAGGCATATAGGCCACCAAAAGGTTCTTACCCAAAGCCAATTCGCCGTTTTCCGTAGAATAACCCTCCGTCAGGATATCTCCTTTCTTCACGCGCTGACCTTTATCGCAAACCGGGCGCAAGTCAATCGTCATGTTTTGATTGGTCTTACGGAATTTAGGTATTCTATATTCTTTTAATGCCGGTTCGAAGCTTACAAACTCTTCATCTTCCGTCCGGTCATACAATATACGTATAGTCGTAGCATCTACAAAATCAACCACTCCGTCACCTTCGGCAGTGATCTGAGTACGGGAGTCTCTTACCAATTGGCGTTCGATACCTGTTCCGACAATCGGAGCTTCGCTTCTTAGCAAAGGAACTGCCTGCCGCATCATGTTCGATCCCATCAAAGCACGGTTAGCATCGTCATGTTCCAGAAACGGAATCAACGAAGCAGCAATTGAAGCAATCTGCTGAGGAGAAACATCCATCAAATCAACCTCTCCCGGTTCAACGACGGGGAAGTCTGCATCCTGGCGAGATTTAACTTTATTGCGCACAAATGTACCATCGTCATTCAGCGGAGCGTTTCCTTGCGCAATAACCTTTTCTTCCTCTTCTTCAGCAGTCAGATAAACCAAGCCTTCTGCTGAAAGATCGACTTTAGAATTTTCTACTTTACGGTAAGGAGTTTCAATAAAGCCCAAATCGTTGATCTTCGCAAACACACACAGCGAAGAAATCAATCCGATATTCGGACCTTCAGGAGTCTCGATCGGGCAAAGACGACCGTAGTGCGTATAGTGAACGTCACGAACCTCAAATCCGGCACGTTCGCGGGAAAGTCCTCCGGGACCCAACGCCGACATACGGCGCTTATGCGTAATCTCGGCCAGCGGGTTTGTCTGATCCATGAACTGAGATAAAGCATTTGTACCGAAGAATGAATTGATCACAGAAGAAATAGTTTTCGCGTTGATCAGGTCAATCGGAGTAAACACTTCGTTATCACGTACATTCATGCGCTCACGAATAGTACGGGACATACGTGCTAAACCGACAGCAAACTGATTGGACAGCTGTTCGCCTACCGTACGAACACGACGATTACTCAAGTGGTCGATATCATCTACATCTGCCTTTGAGTTGATCAGTTCAATCAGGTATTTGATAATCTCAATAATATCCTCCTTGGTGAGCACTCGTACATCCATGTCAGTCGAGAGGTTCAACTTCTTGTTGATTCTGTAACGGCCTACATCACCAAGATCATATCTTTTTTCTGAGAAGAACAAGTTATTGATAACCTCCCTTGCACTTGCATCATCTGCCGGATCGGCATTACGCAACTGACGATAAATATAGAGCACGGCCTCCTTTTCTGAGTTACTGGGGTCCTTCTGCAATGTGTTATATATAATAGAAAAGTCCGACTGATTGGGCTCATCTTTGTGCAAAAGAATATTTTGAACACCTGACTCAAGAATCTCAGCCATGTGTTCCTCTTCCAACACAGTCTCGCGATCGATAATAACTTCATTACGTTCGATAGAAACGACTTCTCCGGTATCTTCATCGACGAAATCCTCAATCCATGTTTTCAGCACACGTGCAGCTAACTTACGGCCTAAGGCCTTCTTCAGATTGGTTTTATTTACCTTAACATCTTCTGCAAGATTAAATATTTCCAGAATATCTTTATCGTTTTCAAAGCCTATGGCACGCAATAAGGTTGTCACGGGAAGCTTCTTTTTGCGGTCAATATACGCATACATTACGTTATTGATATCGGTGGCAAACTCAATCCAAGACCCCTTAAATGGAATGATACGGGCCGAATAAAGCTTTGTTCCGTTGGCATGCACGCTCTGCCCGAAGAATACGCCCGGAGAACGGTGAAGTTGCGACACGACTACACGCTCGGCACCATTGATGACAAAAGTAGCCTTGTCAGTCATATAAGGAATCGGGCCGAGGAATACGTCCTGAATCACTGTGTCAAAATCTTCATGATCCGGATCAGTACAGTATAGCTTAAGCTTTGCTTTTAAAGGAACACTATAAGTGAGCCCACGCTCTATACAATCATCAATGGTATAACGCGGCGGATCAATATAATAGTCCAAAAACTCAAGAACAAAATTGTTTCTTGTATCGGCAATGGGGAAGTTTTCAGCAAAGACTTTATATAGCCCCTCATTCCTACGCTTCTCAGGCGGGGTATCCAATTGTAAAAAGTCTTGGAATGACTTCAATTGTACTTCCAGAAAATCCGGATATTCGAGCGGATTCTTAGTCGAAGCAAAATTAACTCTTTGATTTACAGTATTTGAAGACATCTGTCAATGAATTTGGAGAACTTAATTTTAAATATATACACAAAAAGGTTAAGAACCCTCTTTTGAAGGATTCCTAACCGAATCACCTGATTTCCAGGCTAATGTTATTTAAGTTCAACTTCAGCTCCAGCTTCTTCCAATGTTTTTTTCAATGATTCTGCTTCGTCTTTAGCCAAACCTTCTTTTACTACACTAGGAGCACCGTCTACCATGTCTTTAGCTTCTTTCAAACCAAGACCACAAGCTTCCTTAACCGCTTTAACAACCTGAAGTTTAGCTGCACCGGCACTCTTCAATACTACGTCAAAAGAAGTTTTTTCTTCTACCGCAGCAGCACCTGCTGCAGGACCAGCAGCAACAGCCACAGCTGCAGCAGCAGGTTCAATACCGTATTCTTCTTTAAGGATAGTTGCAAGTTCATTAACTTCTTTTACTGTCAAGTTAACTAATTGTTCTGCAAAAGCTTTCAAATCTGCCATTTTTGTATGATTTTAATTGTTTAAATACTTTGTTGATTTTTGAAAATTATTCGGATCTCTCGCCAAGTGTTTTGAGAACTCCGTGAAGGGTGTTACCACCTGATTGAAGAGCAGAAATAACATTTTTGGCCGGTGACTGCAACAATGCAACGATTTCAGCAATAACTTCATTCTTACTCTTAATAGAAACAAGAGCATCCAATTGGTCAGCACCAATATAGAACCCTTCTTCCGCATATGCGGCTTTCAGTCCGGGAATACCATCTTTCGCTTTATCTTTGATAAGTTTTGCGGGAGCATTGGCAGTATCACAGAACATAACAGCCGTAGTTCCTTTCAAAGATGCGTAAAGAGGAGAATAGTCTTCTTCCAAGCTCTCAAGTGCTTTATGAAGCAATGTGTTCTTCACTAACATCAATTTGATGCCAGCTTTGAAACAATCTCTTCTCAGCGCAGTGGTAGCAGCAGCGTTCATTGCTGTGACATCTACCAAGTAGAAGTGACCATATTCCTTTACCGTAGCAGCAATTTGCTCTATAATCGTACTTTTATCTTCCTTTCTCATTATTTCTCTGTTTTATTAAACTTCTTCCACTGATTTCGGGTCTATTTTAATACCCGGACTCATTGTACTAGAAAGATAAATACTCTTAATATATGTACCCTTAGCTGCTGTCGGTTTCAGTTTAATCAGCGTAGAAATAAACTCTTTCGCATTATCGCGAATCTGATCGGCGCTGAATGAAACTTTGCCAATAGAAGTATGAACAATACCGCTCTTATCAACTTTAAAGTCAATCTTACCTTGTTTTACTTCCCGCACAGCTTTAGCAACATCCATAGTCACAGTGCCGCTCTTAGGGTTCGGCATCAATCCGCGAGGACCGAGCACGCGACCGAGCGCACCAATTTTACCCATGATAGACGGCATAGTAATGATTACATCAATATCAGTCCATCCACCTTTGATCTTTTCAATATATTCATCAAGACCAACATGGTCAGCACCAGCTTCTTTTGCAGCAGCTTCAGCATCCGGTGTACAGAGCACCAAAACACGCACTTGCTTACCAGTTCCATGAGGAAGTGAAACAACACCTCTCACCATCTGGTTTGCTTTACGTGGGTCAACTCCTAAACGTACATCAATATCTAATGAGGCATCGAACTTTGTAAAAGTAATCTCTTTTACCAAAGCCGAAGCTTCTTTCAGTGAGTATGCTTTCCCTGCTTCAATTTTCTCTGCAGCCAACTTTTGATTTTTTGTCAGTTTACCCATTACAATTGAAGTTTATTGATTATTAACCGGGAACTCCCCTTTTACAGCGATACCCATACTTCTAGCCGTACCAGCAACCATCTTCATGGCAGCTTCCACTGTAAAACAGTTCAAGTCAACCATTTTGTCCTGAGCGATCGTACGAATCTGTTCCCAAGTAATTTCAGCAACTTTCTTACGGTTAGGCTCAGCAGAACCACTCTTTACCTTAGTTACTTCCAACAATTGAATAGCAACCGGAGGAGTCTTGATTACAAAATCGAAAGACTTATCTGCATAGTAAGTAATAATAACAGGCAAAACTTTGCCTGCCTTGTCTTGGGTTCTGGCATTGAATTGCTTGCAAAACTCCATGATATTTATACCCTTGGAACCCAAAGCCGGTCCAACGGGTGGTGATGGATTTGCAGCGCCTCCTTTAATCTGTAATTTGATTAGTCCAGCAACTTCTTTAGCCATTTTTAAATTGATTTATATATAAACATTAAACGAAGAACAACTACAGTGTAACAATGCTGCACGTTATTCCTTTTCCACTTGCATAAAGCCTAATTCAAGAGGCGTTTTGCGCCCGAATATCTTCACCATGACCTTCAGTTTCTTTTTTTCCGTATTAACTTCTTCAATGATACCACTGAATCCGCTAAAAGGCCCAAAAGTTACTTTTACAGTCTCACCCACTACATACGGGATATTAAGTTCTTCACCCGTCTCCTGGAGTTCGTCTACCGTACCAAGTATACGATTCACTTCTGATTGTCTGAGAGGAACCGGTTTATCGGAACCTCCTAAAAAGCCTATCACATTAGGAGTATTTCGTAGCCGGTGAGCAACCTCACCGACTAAAGCAGCCTCCACCAATACGTAACCAGGGAGATAACTTCTCTCTTTCACAATTTTCTTTCCATTGCGAACCTGATAAACTTTTTCAGTAGGAATCAATACCTGAGACACATATTCACCAAGATCACTGTTCTTCATATCAGCTTCGATATATTCCCGAACCTTGGCTTCTTTACCACTAATAGCACGCAGAACGTACCATTTTTTTTCAATCTCAGCCATTCTTTAATTCCTGTCTTTTTAATGTGGATAAACAATTTTTTCCATGAAATTCTGGAAACAGAAGTCCATCGCGAACACTACCAATGCAATGAGCAGGGAAGCATATAATACAACTACTGCACTGTTAGCAAGTTCAGAATACGTAGGCCACGATACTTTATGTACAAGTTCGTCGTAAGATTCTTTAATGTTAGCTATTATCTTTTTCATTTCAATAATATTAGCACGGGAGGAGAGGCTCGAACTCCCGACACCCGGTTTTGGAGACCGGTGCTCTACCGACTGAGCTACTCCCGTTTGTACACATAATCAGTTCCCGTTAAAAACCGGGAACTGATTAGTTAATATCTATTAGTCAAGAATTTCTGTAATCTGGCCGGCACCAACCGTACGTCCACCTTCACGAATAGCGAAACGCAAACCCGGGTTCAACGCTACGGGGTAGATCAACTCTACAGTGATCGTTACATTATCACCCGGCATTACCATTTCAGTTCCTTCCGGCAAAGTGATTTCACCAGTACAGTCCATAGTACGCAAGTAGAACTGAGGACGATACTTATTGTGGAACGGAGTATGACGTCCGCCTTCTTCTTTCTTCAGGATATAAACCTCAGCTTTGAATCTAGAGTGCGGCTTAATCTGACCCGGCTTGCAAAGAACCATACCACGTTTGATTTCGTTTTTGTCAATACCGCGGAGAAGCAGACCAACGTTATCACCGGCTTCGCCTTGATCCAACAGTTTGCGGAACATTTCAACACCTGTAACAACCGACTTCTTATCTTCACCCAAACCAAGGATTTCAACTTCGTCACCGACATGGATAACACCGGTTTCAATACGACCGGTTGCTACGGTACCACGACCAGTGATAGAGAATACGTCCTCAACCGGCATCAAGAAAGGTTTATCTACATCACGCGGAGGCAGCGGCACCCAATTGTCAACTGCGTCCATCAACTCCATTACTTTATCTTCCCATTTCTCAACGCCATTCAATGCACCAAGAGCAGATCCGCGAATAATAGGAGTATTGTCACCGTCGAAATCATAGAATGAAAGAAGTTCTCTCATTTCCATTTCAACAAGCTCCAACATTTCTTCATCATCCACCATATCACACTTGTTCAAGAACACAACAAGACGAGGAACATTTACCTGACGAGCCAACAAGATATGCTCACGAGTTTGAGGCATCGGACCATCAGTTGCAGCACAAACGATGATAGCACCATCCATCTGAGCAGCACCGGTAACCATGTTCTTAACGTAGTCGGCGTGACCCGGACAGTCTACGTGAGCATAGTGACGATTAGCTGTTTGATACTCAACGTGTGAAGTATTAATAGTAATACCTCTTTCTTTTTCTTCAGGAGCATTGTCGATAGAATCGAAAGAACGCAACTCTGAAAGACCTTTTTTAGCCAACACTGTTGTGATAGCAGCTGTCAACGTTGTCTTACCGTGGTCTACGTGACCAATTGTACCAATGTTTACATGCGGTTTGGTACGTTCGAATTTCTCTTTAGCCATAGCTTTACTTGTTATTTATTTGATTAATAATCAGCTTTTACATATTTACACCCTGAGCTGTTACCGGGACTTGAACCCGGGACCTCTTCCTTACCAAGGAAGTGCTCTACCGCTGAGCTATAACAGCAAGAAAAAGAGCGGAAGACGGGACTCAAACCCGCGACCCTCAGCTTGGAAGGCTAATGCTCTATCAACTGAGCTACTTCCGCATTCTTGTCAAAGCTGAATCAGTCTGCTTGTGGGCAAAGATGGATTCGAACCACCGAAGGCGTAAGCCAGCAGATTTACAGTCTGCCCCATTTGGCCACTCTGGTATTTGCCCTTTAAAAAAACAAGCCTAAAGCTGAAACAACTATCCAAGCATCCATTTTCTTTTGAGCCTCTTGTCGGATTCGAACCAACGACCCCGAGATTACAAATCACGTGCTCTGGCCAACTGAGCTAAAGAGGCATTTTAGCAAAAAATGCAACCGCCACGTTCTTAATACGAGCGAAACGGCTGCAAATTTAGTTATTTATTTCTTATTCCGCAAAATATTTGCGTTTTTTTTATTTGCTTCGTTGTTTTTCCTTGTATTTGACCAGCTGCTTCTCGAGTGCTTCAACATTTAAATCGACAGCCTCCTCAAAAGTATCACACACTTTACTTGCGTAAAATTCCCCACTGGGAACGAGAATTTTAATACCTGCCTCTTTATTCTCGGCAGTCTCCGGCTTCACAACCTTTAATGACACCTCCACTTTCTTTATATCATCGTAATATTTCTCCAACTTAGACACTTTTTTTTGTATAAATGCCCGCAATTGCTCTGACGCATCAAAGTGAATCGATTGAATTCTAATATCCATACTTACCTCCTTTTTTTTAAGCTCTGGGATGAGCTTGTTTATATACTTTTTTAAGTTCTTCAAATGTAGCATGCGTATAAATTTCGGTAGTTCCAATACTTTCGTGCCCCAAACACTCTTTTACAGCCCCGAGTTGGGCCTCATTATTCAGCATTACAGTAGCGAAAGTATGCCTCAAAACATGAGGGCTCCTCTTTTTTAACGTTGCCACCTTTGAAAGGTTTCGTTTCACCAGATTATAAACCAAGCCTCCATAAAGCCGCTCCCCATTTTCACGAACGAAAAAAGCCTCAGAGCTTTGCGGCACTTGCTGATTTCTTACGTTGATATATTCACACATTAAATCCTTAAGTCCATCGCCAAAAGGAATCAAACGCTGCTTATTCCTTTTCCCCGTCACCCTCAGAATAGATGTTGAGAAATCCACGTCTTTGTCATTAATACCGATCAACTCCGAAAGCCTAATACCTGTGGCATAAAAGACTTCAATAATCAGCCGGTCTCGACAACCTATAAATCCTTCCCCGAAATCCACCTCGTCCAATAACTTATCCATCTCACTCTCTTTCAAGAAAACAGGCAATGATTTTTTATTTTTAGGCCCTGTTATTTTAGACAACGGATCCATCGTCACCCTGCCATTCCTTAAAAGATACTTGTAAAAAGACCGAAGCGAGCTCAGTTTGCGATTTACAGAAACGGAAGCATAACCATTATCCATCAATGAGACAACCCATTCACGAATCAACTCCGGCCTCACCTCCAGAAAGTCAATTTCTCCATCTTTTTCTTGTGCAAACTCCTGCAACTGCATGATATCCCGACCATATGCAAGAATGGTTTTCTCGGAATAGCCACGTTCATATCGGAGATAATCAAGAAAAGATGCTATCAACATAATATCGTCACTTGTATAATCCAGCAACGAATGTATGAAAAGATTTCAATAATTCAAAGGAAATTACGAATTATTAATCTTCTATCTGCTGAAGCTTTTGCACATAAACAGCACGTTCCTTTTTAAGTCTTTTTATTACAGAAGGTTTGTCGAACTGCTGTCTGCTTCTCAACTCTTTTACAATACCGGTTTTCTCAAATTTTCTTTTAAACTTCTTCAGCGCTTTCTCAATGTTTTCGCCTTCTTTTACAGGTACTACAATCATTCTTTTTATTATTAATTATGTTATTGGTTAAAAAATTGCGCAGTTAAATTGCGCCGCAAAATTACACATACTTTCTTTATCCACAAAACTTTCCCCGTTTTTTTATCAAAAACTATTCGTAAACAAAACATTACCTGCAGAAAGTTACTACCTTTGAAGAAGATTAGTATATTATCATTAAAAACACTTCAACGCATGAAAAAGGACATTAGCAAACGCATAGAAGCATTGCGTACAGCTTTCGCGTACAGCTGCGTCAAAGCTTTAATCATCCCCAGTACCGATCCGCATCTTAGCGAATACGTAGCCCCGCATTGGAAGTCGAGGGAATGGATTTCGGGATTCACGGGATCTGCCGGAACTGTGGTCATCTCAGAAAGTCAAGCCGGACTATGGACCGACTCCCGTTATTTTCTTCAAGCTACCGAAGAGCTGCAAGGCAGTGGCATAGCCTTATACAAAGAAATGCTTCCGGAGACACCGAGTATCGTTGATTTTCTGGCACAACAGCTCAAACCGGGTGAAGCTGTCGGCATTGACGGAAAAATGTTCTCCGTAATCCAAGTAGAACAACTGAAAAAAGAACTTTCACAACATCAGCTCCAAATAGAGATTCTCGAAGATCCGCTGAAAGAGATTTGGAGGGGGCGCCCATCTATCCCTGACTCGCCTGCATTTATTTACAAACTGCAATATGCCGGCAAAAGCTGCAAAGAGAAGCTTGCAGAGATACGCGCTGAACTAAAGAAGAAAAATGCAAAAGCTTTATTCTTATCGGGTCTGGATGAGATTGCATGGACACTCAACCTGCGGGGAAGCGATGTTCATTGTAACCCCGTAGTTATCAGCTATCTGCTTATTACCGAAAAAGAGGCCGTCTATTTCATTGCGCCCGAAAAGATTAATCCGGAAGTCAGCGCTTATCTTGGGGAACAGCAAATCGACTTACAAAATTATGAGCAAGTAGAGGAGTTTCTAAGAGGATTCACAGAAGAAAGTATTTTAATCGATCCGCGCAAAACAAATTACGGGATTTATTCCGCCATTAACCCTTCCTGCGAAATCATTCGGGATGAATCACCCGTCGCCTTATTGAAAGCCATTCGTAATGAAACCGAGATAAACGGGCTATATACTGCCATGCTGCGGGATGGTGTGGCATTGGTGAAATTTCTCAAATGGCTGGAAGAAGCTGTTCCTTCCGGAGAAGAGTCTGAATTAAGTGTTGACAGAAAGCTACACGAACATCGAGCTACACAACCCTTATATATAGGTGAAAGTTTCGACACCATCGCCGGGTATGGCCCTCACGCAGCCATTGTACATTATTCGGCTACCCCCGAGAGCAATGCCACTCTTCATTCCAAAGGATTTCTTCTGTTGGATTCAGGCGCTCAGTATCTAAACGGGACAACGGACATCACACGCACCATCGCTTTGGGGGAACTTACGGAAGAAGAAAAGACCGACTATACACTCGTACTTAAAGGACACATCGCATTAGCCATGGCGAAATTCCCGCTCGGCACACGAGGAGCGCAATTGGATGTGTTAGCCCGAATGCCGCTTTGGGAGCATGGAATGAACTTCCTGCATGGCACAGGGCATGGCGTAGGCCATTTCTTAAGCGTACACGAAGGGCCTCAAAGCATTCGTATGAACGAAAACCCCGTGGCTTTGTATCCGGGTATGGTAACTTCCAATGAGCCGGGAGTATATAAACCCGGTTTACACGGAGTTCGTATTGAAAACCTCACATTGGTCTGCAAAGATCAGGAAGGAATGTTTGGGGAATACTTAAAATTCGAAACGCTTACCCTCTGCCCTATCTGTACGAAAGGAATAATAAAAGATTTGCTCAGTACACAAGAGGTTGATTGGTTGAATAACTATCATCAAAACGTATACACTCAACTCTCTCCCCACTTGGACAAAGAAGAAAGAGCATGGTTGCGAAAAGCGACCCTTGCCATTTAGAAACCGATAATTCAAAAACAAATTATGGCCCTTATTAAATCAGTAAGAGGTTTTACGCCTCAAATCGGAGAAAATTGTTTTTTAGCGGAGAATGCTACTATCATAGGAGATGTTAGCATAGGGAATGATTGCAGCATCTGGTACAGCACCGTATTGCGCGGCGACGTGAACTCGATACACATAGGAAACGGAGTGAATATACAAGATGGTAGTGTACTGCACACGCTATATCAAAAATCGACCATCGAAATAGGCAACCATGTATCCATAGGACACAATGTCACGATCCATGGCGCAACCATAAAAGACTATGCTCTGATTGGTATGGGTTCGACCGTCCTCGACCACGCTGTAATAGGAGAAGGAGCAATTGTGGCGGCCGGTTCCTTGGTCCTGAGCAATACCCTGATAGAGCCCGGCAGTATTTGGGGAGGGGTACCGGCTAAATTCATTAAGAGGGTAGATCCCGAGCAGGCAAAAGAACTGAACCAAAAGATTGCTCACAATTATCTGATGTATTCGCAGTGGTATAAATAGCCCCGAAGCAGCCTTTGATACAAATTTATAAAGAATGTATCAAAGGCCCTCTTCAGCAATTCCACATAATCAATAAAGCCACTTTAGCTCCGAATATACGAGCTAAAATGGCTTTAATTATGTACAGAGAAAAGATTATCTCACACTTTTAAAAAGCATAGTCCTCTTAATCAATCCTTATCGGTTTTTCCAGAGTTACAACATCGAGTTTTTTCAAACCATCGTTTACCAAGCCATCCATATCATTTCCCGAAGCATTTTTCACATACCACTTATCGTCTTTCTGGTATTGATCTGTTCCGTTCAGTTTGTAGTAAACCAGCAGCCCTTCGGTTTTCGGATCGACTCCCAACATATTCTGCTGAATTTGGTTTTCAGTACGGGCGGCGTTCCAAATTCTCACCTCACTCATACGTCCATAGAACGGGCGTTCTCCCCACATAAATCTGGCAACTTTACCAATAAAGAATCCGCCGGACCCTTCACCCGATAAATTGAAGCTCGGAGCATCCCAAGTAGATTCCGCCGACTTGACACCATTGATAAAGATAGCTGTCTTTCCGGAGGTCTGGTCATACGTAAAGGCTACGTGATACCATCTCTCCTTTTGGAACTTTTGGGTAGATTGATATTGCTTATTACCTGCAATCTGGATTTGGTCCCGAGGAAGTCCGCCTCCTTCATCACCGATACGCAAGATTAGGGTACCTTCTTTACCCATAATAGTATTATTACCACCAAAGTATCTCATATAAATCAAGGCTTCATAAGTAACTGATTTAAATGGAGTTGTCGGCAGAAATGGTACTCGAATAAAATGACTTTCCAATTGGGCTGCTTTCAAGATACGCATAGGTTTACGTAAAACAAAATAAGCAATATCTGTTCCGCGAATCACCGGTAAAGAAGCAGATTGTATGCGTACAGGAAGCAGATAGGACTTTCCTTCTTGCACAGCGTTCAAGTTAGAAATTTGTAACAACCTATTTTCTGCATAAAGCGCTCCTACGGGTATATTAGTCCTTTCATTGTCGATTTTCACATTAGAAAGGTCAAACAACTCATAGTTAGTACCATTCCTTTTGTTATACGCGGCCACGATATCGGGCTCTGTTACTAACGAGTAGGCTACACTTGTCACTTCAGTTGTCATTTTCGAAAGCCGTGCACGCAAATCATATGTGATCTCGTTCTGGTCTTCCACTTCTATCTGATACTCTTTATTCTCAAAATAAACTTTCGGTTCCAACAATTTCTTCTCACCTGAGTCACAACTACTCAGGAAAGTTGCTGTGAGAGCAAAAACGGATATGAAAAATAAGTTCTTATTCATGTTTATCACTTGTTTTCGGTTAATTCTTTTATATCATTATTAATTACCTGCTGTTCCTGCCTGCTTAGCTTTCCATTCCTGAAATACTTGTTGGTTAATCTGAATAGCTTGGCGCATATATTTATAATCGGGCTTATTGTTGTAATCGTTATCAAAGCGATACGCACCTACTCCGCCTTTGTATCCTTCATTAGGCATAGCAGCAGCTTGACTGGTCAGATAACCTCCATTGCCCCATCTGGACTCAAAATTTTCAGTGACAATCACTTTATGAGGGTTCTTCCCGCTCGGATTCCGAATAGAAGGACTAGACTGCCCATATGTCTGCCGAATCCAATAGTCTACATACTCGTCCAATTCTCCCAACCCTGAGATTTCTCCATCAATGCAAAGAAGCTTATGTCCCTTACCTTCGGGATCGCTCTTCGGACCGATGTATTTCCCCATTTCCTTAACCAGAAAGATGATGTTATCATGATTGAGCGTACCGTCTGCATCGTTGAAACCCGCACCCGGCTCCCAGTCGATATCAAATCCATCCATTTCATTTACGACCAACGAATCGCAAAGCGCTTTGGCAAATTTGGACAATGCAGCTTTCAACTCTTCCTGATTATTTAAGTCATGTGACTTAAATCCCCAGAAATCCCAACGAGCAAATTTTTTCGCTCGCGCCAACTGAGAATCGCTCCAGTTTTCTTCTTTGGCTTTTTCAGCCAACCCTTCATACACAGACTCGGGGGTTCTTCCTTTTCCGAGATGTGAAAGCAAACTTACTTCCAGGAGCTTGATACCCTTTACTTTTTGCACAAACTCTTTGTCGCGCTTCTGAGCTTCGGTGATTTGAAATCGTCCCGGTACACCACTCCACATAGAGATAATGTCCATACTATCGGGGACAGCCGAAAGATAGCCTTTGCGCATGATACCCGAGGGCGACCAGTTGGAGAACCACCCGAAAGCCACCGGCCGACCGTAGTTGCGAGCTTGGTCTTTATAAGCACGGAGTTCCTTGTAATATTCTTCACTCTCAGTGTTGAACATGGTGGCAAAACCACCGATGTGCTCAATCTGTTTGGGTTCGGGTTCGGTCCAATCGCTGCAAGCAGCCATTGCCATACCAATCACTCCCCAAGCTAATCCATTGCGTATATATTTTTTCATATATGTCTTTCTATTAAATGATTACGTATATCTTATCTTTTCTTATCCCACCAAAGTTTAGTAGCCGGTGAGTCGGGGCCACCCAACAGCTTCACGGCTTCGTCATACACTGCCTGCTCTTCTTCACTGCGTGCCGTTTGAATGGAATAATGCATCCTGCGGATTCCCTGCTTGCTGTTCACCTCTCCGTTACTGGTGTTCTTCAGAGGAGTGTGCAACTTAGGATAGCCTGTACGCCTCCACTCGCTCCATGCTTCCTGACCATTAGGGTAAAGAGCAATCCACTTTTGAATCATAATTTTTTCCAATTTTTGCTCTTGCGTTCCTACAAATTCTACAGTAGCTGTACTTACAGCTTGAATGGTTGTACGCACTCGATTGAGTTTAGTCATATCCACATCCACCGGTTTCAAACCACTTCCGATGTACAGAGCAGCCTTTGAAGCAGGTACACCGTTTTCCTCAAAAGACATTTGAATGCCCTGTGTGTAGAAATTTTCAGCTGTTCCTCCCATGTTCCAGCCAAAAAGAGCTCCTTCAGCACGCAAGAAAAGCACCTCAGAGGTTAGCAACCAATGCACCGGAGTCGTACGTTCTATATTAGGCAGCGAGCAGAAGTAAACAGACTCTTCTCGTTTTTCGTCTTGCCTGATGCCAAAGCCTACCGGAATGGGGAAGTATGATCCACCTGCCCAAGGTAGAGAGACTGCATAGGGATGCTTTGTCGTGCGGAAGTACTTAGGCAGACGCGGATCTTCATAGCCGGCCATGTAGCTGAAGGCAGGCGTACCCATACGTGTTTCGGCATATTGCCCCGCAGTGCGTTCAATAGGATTCTCAAACTGAAGTCCGTGTGCCACAGAGATAGAAGCACCATCTTCCTTGCCCGTCATCACTCCGATGCGATGATTCACTGCCATCTCAGCATATTTTTTTGCTTCAGCAGGTGCTACGTAACGCATACGCATAGCCAAACGCAACATCAATGAGTTGGCGAACTTCACCCAATTTGTAGTATTTCCTCCATACACCAGATCGTAATTGGGAAAGAGTTTACCACCTTGCTCTTCAAAACTTGTCAGAGTTTCAATGGCTTTTTCCAAATCGCTTAACATAGACATGTATACCACCTCTTGCGAATCATAAGGGGTATTCAAAAGTCCCTCGCCGGCTTTGGTATAAGGAATCGGACCGAAGATGTCGGTAGCTTTATGCCATACGGCAACTTTCAAAACCTGTGCCAAAGCAAAGTTCTCAGGATTCAGTTTCGCTGCTGGACTATTTTTGATAGACAACCACGGAGAAAATGCTTGTGTATAAGATTGCTTATAACTCTCTTTCACCCAGTCATTCACTAAAGAGTACGTGGTATGATTCCTACCGCCTTTCCAGTCTGCGTTTTGGCCGAAATAACCGGCCCAATCATCCTGACCAATGTGATAGGCAGTCTGATACACATTGATTATATCAGTTTTATTGGCAGCCGTACCTACCGGCACCACTGATCTTTGCAACGTTTGTATAAAACCACCGGAAGCTACACCGTCTCCTTCGGCCTGTTCCGGAGTTACCCCTTGTTTGTTGGTATTGATTTCTTCAAAGTTTCCGCAACTTGCCAAAAGTGCAGTCGACAAAAACAGTGAAGAGACATATTTATAAATATTAATTTTCATATTTTCCATATTGAATAAGAAAGAAATAAAATATTAGAAGCTAAGCTTGATACTTGCTCCGAAACTTCTTAAGCTGGGCTGCATGAAGTAATCGTTGCCGACGCCGTATGTACCTGTGGTCGGAGTCAACTCCGGATCATGAGGAGCTTTGTTGTAGATCATCCACAAGTTATTACCGATCAGAGTCAGCGAAAGGCCGCGAATATATCCTTTGAACCATTTTGCAGGGAACCGGTATCCAAGCGAAAGCTGCTGTAAACGAATATTCGTAGCACTGTAAGTATAGTACCCCATCAGTTCCGACTCACCTGAAGCTCCTACCATTTCATAATATTTCTGCGCGTCATACAAGCCTTGGTTAGGCAGTAAAGCACCTCCGTTATCGCGAGCAATAGCCGATACTTCAGACACTCCGAAGCTATCCATAATGGCTTGAGTAGACGAAGTGACGATGCCACCGAAGCGTCCGTTGAAGGTAAAGCCGAAATTAAGTCCTCTCCAGCTTACAGAGGCGTTCCATCCCATGTTAAAGTCGGGGGTTGTACGCCCCAAAAAGACGGGTTTACCGACTTCCATATTCACTTCACCGGTTTCCGGCACATACACATAACCATTGCCATCTTTCTTAAAGAACTTGCTGGCATAGACATCGTTGATACTTCCGCCTACTTTCAGAATTGTGGACCCTTTGGACACTTCAGGAATATCAAAGGTATAGTTCAAATCAGGATGTTTGTAGTCTTTCACCATCTCCTTAATTTCATTCTTGTTACGACTGAATACCAAGTTGGTAGAAAAGTCTACTTCACCGACCTTGTGTCCATAACCCAAAGATGCCTCGATACCTGTATTCTGAACATTACCGGCTTGCAGATAAGCACCTGTATATCCGGAACTTTCGGGCATCGTACCAAGAAATGTCTGATTGTAGGTATTCGATTTATACAAAGTGAGATCGAACGAAAGTCCTTTCAGGCCTTTGAAGCTCAAACCAAACTCATATGACTTGGTACGTTCGGCTTTGAAATCGGTATAAGGATAGAGAGTGTTGGGAATGATTACCCCACCTACAATCTTGTCTGTATAAGTTCCCGGTGTCATTCCGATGCGAGAGACAGGCGCTCCTACTTGAGTATAAGAGGCGCGAAGTTTCAACAGGTCGACCATCTGCCCCATGTTTATCATCTCAGACAGCAAACCGGAAATACCGATAGAGGGATAGAAGAAAGAAGGTTCTTTTGAATTTACCAACCGGGAGTTCCAGTCGTTACGTCCGGTAGCGGTCAGATAAACCATATTCTTCCAGCCCAACTCTATGCTGGCAAAAAGAGCCACATTTCTCACTGCACGATCGCCTCCGCCTTCTGACGGAGCTCCCACGCTCGGATTGATGTTCCCGATGGTAAAGAGATTGGGAACAAGTTGCAACGGGCCACCGTATCCTCCCATATCAGAGCTGTAATCGGAGAAACTCGTACCTAAGTTGGCTACTACGCTATAATCTCCGAACCTCTTGTCCACGTTCGCCATCAAATCGGCGTAAAACTGATCGTCTGTGGTTCGGCTGTATTCAAAGTTTCCTTTGGGTTTCGCCCATTTTTCATTGGTACTGGCATAAAGATCTCTATGGAAATAAGTATTTGCTTTATCCAAGCGCAAACGCCCCGCCACGTTCAACCAATCAAAAATATGATAGCGTGCATTGGCGGTGAATATGTAACGGTCTTTATCGTTCTCCGCAATATTTCTGTAAGCCGTCCAGTAAGGGTTCTGAACCCCAAAAGTACCTTCGCTCACCGGCCAGTACTGCGTATAGATTTTACGGGCAGGGTCCCGTCTTTCGAAAGTTTTGATCGGCTCCCACTTTTCTCCCCGCGGGAAGAGGTATGCCGCTACGATAGGATTCCAATATTGTCCCTGCGACACCATATTGCGGTCTTTCTGTTTGATGTATTGTGCGCCCACGCTCAGTTCCAACTTTTCATTCAACATTTTCATATTGTTGTTGAAAGAGAAATTATAGCGCTCATAGTCGTTATTGGGCACAACACCTCCGGCGTTGGTCGATGCTACGGAGATAAATGTCTGACTTTTCTCTGTCCCGAAAACCATCGTAGCCGAATTCATAAAATTGCTTCCTGTGCGGAAGAAATCTTTGGCCGGATCATATGAAGACGGAGTATCGAGTTTATCTCCCCAGCTTTTGTACGAACCTCGCTTGTTTCCATACGTATTTTGAAAACGAGGCATAACAAACGGATTGCTAAATTCAAATGAAGAAGTAAGATCTACCTTCACCTTCCCCGACTCGCCTTTTTTCGTTGTAATCAAGATGGCTCCGTTTGCAGCACTACTACCATACAGAGCGGCAGCAGACGGACCGGAGAGGACAGAGATAGAAGCAATATCTTCGGGGTTGAAGTCGGCAATACCTTCGCTGCTCACGCGACCGGTTCCCATTACGCCGCTGTCATCGCCTGCCGACGTATTAAATAAAGGGATACCGTCTACTACGTAGAGCACATTATTGTTCCCCTCCAACGACTTGGCACCACGCATCACTACACGTGTGGCGCCACCGACTCCGGAACCACTTTTATTAATAGTCACACCGGCTATTTTACCGTTCAGCGAGTTCACGAAGTTGGCATCTTTGGCCGTAGTCAAGGCCTCGTTTTTAATTTCTTGCACGTTGTAGCTCAAAGCCTTTTGGGCGCGTTTTATACCCAATGCCGTTACAACCACTTCGTTCAAGACATGATTATCCTCCTGCAGTATGATTTGGAGCGGTTTGTTACCGGCGACCTTGACCTCCTGAGTCACATAGCCCACATACGAGATTTCGATAATGGCGCCTTCTTGCACTTCAAGCGAAAAATTACCGTCGAAATCGGTAATCGCACCCACAGCGGCCCCCTTAACTTTCACATTCACTCCGATCAGGGGCTCACCCTTGCTATCACGAACCGTCCCTTCCAAAGGGAAAGAAGCTGTCGCCTGCTGATCGTTTTTTTTGGTCGACAGAATAATCTGTTTGTCCATTACGGTATAAACCACGTTCGTCCCTCGGAAGATGTGGTCCAGAATTTCTGTAATCTTGCCGCTCTTATTATTCACCGAAACGATCCTATCGGTATTGATAGTCTTATCGTTGTAAAGGAATACGTAATCGGAAGTTTTTTCGATTTTGTTTAACACTTGCTCTATGGTAACATTAGAGACGGAAATAGGCACTCCCGTACGTTGGGCATAGCCATTGTTAGCTGAAAGCTGGAATACTGCCATGAAAAGCAGCACAATACTAATCCTCATTTTTAAAGGTAGTTTTAGATTCAAAGCACATTCAGGATTAAGCACTGAAAATGAATGAGTTTTTTTCATCATGTGCGGTTAACTAGAGTTTATAAATAAATTAAATTGATAGGGTAACAGCAGTTCACTTCGGTTGCCCGCCTGCTGTAAGATCTCAAAAATGAAAGGGCTTCGCTATCGCAGAAGTCTTTCCTCTTTTCTTCTTAAATTTTCCGGTATTAAATCATAAGCAATGTTTTTCACTGTTTTAACGGTTAATATAAATCGATAATTATTCTTTTTCGGGTAAATGTCCCATCCGCCTGTTGCTCGGATTCTTCGACACTCCATTTCAGGTTAGCCGACTTGGCCAAGTAATCCAATATTTGCGGTAAGGTTTCGCTACGAAACGTCGCACGATATTTATATTCTTTATTCGAGTGGTTGCGGAAGGAAATATCCACATTGAAGTGACGTTCCAAACGCTTGAATATATCTTCCAGACTGGAGTTTCTGAAAATCATTTTCCCGTCTTTCCATGCCACTTTTTCATATACATCGACAGGCTCCTTGAAAGCTTTGCCCGTGAGTTTATCATAAGACAAATATTCGCCGGGGGCAAGAGAACATTGATGCCCGCTATGCGGAAAAATCACATTCACCTTCCCCTCTTCGAGCACGGTTTCCACGCAGTCATCATCTTCGTAAGCCGAAACGTTAAAACGAGTACCGTACACATATACATTCAGACCAGTAGGGGTGTTTACATAAAAAGGAGATTCTTTATCGGCAGAGACTTCAAAAAATGCTTCTCCCTGCAGACTCACCTGACGGCGAGAAGATTGGAACCGGGTGGGAAAGCGAAGTTTGCTCCCCGAGTTCAACCATACCGTAGAGCGGTCGGGCAATTCGTATCGCACGATAGAGCCGGCTGCGGCCGTGACTTCGGCAAATGCTTCTTGCTCGATGCGATCGGAACGATGGAAATACATATACCCCAGCGTCAGGCTTGCAAAAAGCAGAGGCAAGGTAAGCATCGCCGCATAGCGCATCAGTTGCACACGCAATTCTTTTCTACGGCGTTCTTGCTTTTGGATTTTCAGTTTCTGGTAAGCCGACGCTACATTCACCGACTCCATTTCGAGAATATCTTCGCTAATCGCTTCTGCGCGTCTCAGCAACTCGTTCGTATCCGTATTCAGATTATTAGTATCCAAAGTCCTGTTTTTTAGTTTCTATTTATAATACAAGCGAATTTCCCAAAAGGGACAGGATACGACTGCTTTTTTTGAATTGCAACACAACATAACGGAAGAGAGAGCACACATTAACCCCAAAATAAATGAAAAACAACATGTTATATTAAAAAACTTATTCGTCTTTCGTCTGTGTTTTATTCGTCTGCCGAATGGCAGACGAATAAAACACAGACGAAAGACGAATAGGACACGTTCGGCAGACGAAGTATCCGCATAAGCAAATGGCTTAACTTTAGCAGCCGTTCCCTTTATCTTTCAGCGCATATTCGTTCTTTATAGTCTTCCCTCTCGCTGAAAGGGCCTAAAACCCATCCCCTTGGGGTATTACAGAGCTGACAGGAAGGGCTTTCGAGCATTTCGGGCCAGCCTCTCCGGCGCAACAATGTGACATATATTATCGAAATCCGTAGCAAGAATCCGGAATTTATCATGTACATTTGCAGTCGAAAAACATGTGCAACCTTTTCAAGATACATGATTCTTTCATCCAATAAAAAAGCAAAAGAGCAGCGCTTCAAACAGTTGTTCGAAGAATATTATGCTCCCTTCTGCCTCTATGCCAAGCGATTTATCGATGACAGAGAGGTTAGGGAAGACATTGTGTCGGATGTATTTGCCGTGGTGTGGCAAAAAATAGAGTCCGACGACCTGAGACCGGAAACCGCCTTGGGATATATCAAAATGTCCGTACGGAATCAATGCCTCAACCACCTCAAGCATCAGGAATACGAATGGAATTATGCGGAATGGCAGCAGCAAAAGGCACCGGTATACGCCACCTCGCCCGACAAGGTTTATACGCTGGACGAATTATACCGCCTGCTTTTCAGTACGTTGGAAAAGCTTCCCGAAAACTATCGGACAGTATTCCTGAAAAGTTTCATTGAAAACAAAACGCATGCGGAGATAGCCGGAGAGATGAACCTCAGCGTAAAATCCATCAACCGGTACAAACAGAAAGTAATGACTGTGCTCAAGGAAGAACTGAAAGACTACTTATCGATCATACTTCTGCTGCTTGCGATGGAATATCATCAGTAAGGATTGCCCTTGCATGGATGGCATGCAGAATATAAATAAGCCTCATACGCAAGCAATCACGCCTGCCTATTTTTTGCGCTTAGAACGATGGAAATACTTTTTAGGCAAACGTGTTTTTCTTAGACAGGGAGATAAATCCACAAGAGGTACGACAGGTTCAAAAAGAGTTTGGAGATATCGCAATTTCGCGTAAGTCAAAATTGCGCGGGTATCGCTTCGTCAGAAATTGATCATGTGCATTATCTTTCGCGTGGCACCGGCATTACCCGTCACATAGTTTCCGGCTTTCGCACCGGTATCATGCAGAAATGCCTCGTCGATACGGAAACGATCGAGCAGAGACTTCAGTTCTTCATAATCTTTGATGGAATAAGCGCCTTCGGCTTCCAACAGCTGCTGGGCTTCCATGAATTTCTGGTACTTGGGACCGAAAATAACCGGAATGCCATATACTGCCGCCTCCAGCGTATTATGAATGCCTACGCCGAATCCTCCGCCGATATACGAAACTTCCCCGTACCGATAAATGGAAGAGAGCAGACCGAAACAGTCGATTATCAGGCAATCGGCTTTTAGCACATTCCGTTCATCGGCTCGTGTATATCGCACATACGGACGTTTCAGCTTGCTTATGATCTCTACCAGATGATTTTCATCGATTACATGCGGAGCAATAATCAGCTTCATTTCAGGATGCGTATTAAAATATTCCAGAAACAGGTCTTCATCCGGACTCCATGAACTTCCCGCCACAAAAGTGAAAGAATTGTCTCCTTTAAACTTTTCCACCAGCGGAAGTTCCTTCGCCTCCTCGCGAATTTGCAGCACACGGTCGAAACGGGTATCGCCCACCACCGTCACACGGTTGATGCCGATTTTCGACAAATAGCGTTTAGAAGCCTCGTTCTGAACGAAAAGATGGTCGAAATTCCTCAGCACCCTGCGGTAGCTTCCGCCATACCATTTGAAAAAGATCTGGTCGCGGCGGAAAATGGACGAAACGCTGTACACGGGAATCCGGCGTTTGTGAAGTTCGTCGAGATAATTTTTCCAGAATTCATATTTAATGAAGAAAGCCATGCACGGATTGGCGATGTCGAGAAACTTTTTCACATTGCGAGGCTTGTCGAACGGCAAGTAGCAAACAATGTCGGCTCCTCTGTAATGCTTGCGCACTTCGTAGCCCGAAGGCGAAAAGAACGTAAGCAGAATTTTATAGGCAGGGTATTGTGCACGAATCTCTTCAATCAGGGGCCGACCTTGTTCAAACTCTCCGAGCGAAGCGGCATGAAACCAGATATATCGTTCGTCTTTCTCCACCTGTTGGCGAAGAAGTTCATACACCACCCAATGTCCCTTCATCATTTTTCGCGGTTTACGGCTGAACGGCGCCGCCAAATGAACGAGAAAATCGTATAAAACAATGGCTAAGTTATAGAGCATAGCGTGTCGCGGGGTTATTTCAATACTTCAACGGCGCGCTTCATACGTGCCAATGTTTCTTCTTTGCCCAACACCCAAGAGATGTCGAACATATGCGGGCCTTTTCCCTCACCCACCAGCGTCAGCCGGAAAGCGTTCATGATGTTTCCGGTATGATAGCCCTTCGCGGCAATCCAGTCCATCACAACCTTCTCCTGCCCTTCGATGCTGAAATCATCGATGCCGGCAAGCACTTCGGCGAGTTCGGTCATATGCTGTGCAGAATCTTCCTTCCAGCGTTTCTTCACCGTTTTCTCATCGTATCGCTCGGGAGCTTCGAAGAAGAAGCTGCACGTTTCCCAAAGCTCTTTCACAAAACTTACCCGACCTTTCATCATACCCACTACGGCAACCACCTTTTCGAAAGGCGTTTCCACGCCATGTTCTTTCAATATGGGCAAAAACATCCGGGCAATTTCCTCATCCGGTTTTTGCTGGATATACTGATGGTTGAACCATATACCTTTCTTATAGTCGAACTTTGCGCCCGACTTACTGCAACGACGCAGGTCGAAAAGTTGCACCAGCTCGTCCATCGACATAAGTTCCTGATCGTTGCCCGGATTCCACCCCAGCAAGGCAAGGAAATTAATGACAGCCTCGGGAAGATAGCCCGATTCGCGATACCCTGAAGACACTTCTCCCGTTTTAGGATCGTGCCATTCCAAAGGAAATACGGGGAAACCCAAACGGTCTCCGTCGCGCTTGCTGAGCTTGCCGTTGCCTTCAGGTTTCAACAACAAAGGCAGGTGGGCAAACGCCGGCATCGTGTCCGCCCAGCCGAACGCACGATACAGCAATACGTGCAGCGGAGCCGATGGCAACCATTCTTCGCCGCGTATCACATGGGTGACTTCCATCAGATGATCGTCTACAATATTGGCCAAATGGTAAGTCGGCAACTCGTCTGCCGATTTATAGAGCACTTTATCGTCCAGAATGGAAGAGTTGATTACCACTTCGCCGCGAATCAGGTCGTCTATGCGAATATCTTCATTCGGTTCGATCTTGAAGCGAACCACATACTGTTTGCCTCCGGCGATCCATGCCTCGACTTCCTCTTTCGGCATAGTCAGCGAGTTGCGCATCATCCCACGAGTGGAAGCATCGTATTGGAAGTTAGCAATCTCGGCACGTTTCGCGTCCAGTTCTTCGGGCGTATCGAAAGCGACATACGCTTTCCCGGCATCCAGCAACTGCCGGACATATCTTTTATAAATATCGCGGCGTTCGGACTGACGGTACGGACCATGTTCTCCCCCGAAGCTCACTCCTTCGTCGAAATGAATGCCCAGCCACTTAAATGATTCGAGTATATATTCTTCCGCACCGGGTACGAAACGGTTGGAATCTGTATCTTCAATGCGGAATATCAAGTCTCCGCCATGCTGGCGCGCAAACAGGTAATTATATAAAGCCGTACGCACACCGCCGATGTGCAACGCCCCCGTAGGGCTGGGTGCAAAACGCACTCTTACTTTTCTTTCTGCCATAATATCGGGTCTTAATATAGGTAAATCGGGGCAAAATTAATTTTTTTTTTCCATACTATGTTTTTTTTTCGTACTTTTCGCCAAAAATTCAACGGTTATGGAATATCTGAAAGGAAAAAGAGGCTTCTTACAAAAAAAATTAATCTATAAAGCTTTATTGTTTATAGTCACAGTGTCTCTTATTGTATATTTCCTTCCTCGCGACGGAAAATTCAACTATCAGTTCGACATGAACAAGCCGTGGAAATACGCCCAGTTGATAGCCACTTTCGATTTTCCCATTTATAAAAGCGAATCGGTGGTGAAGCACGAGAAAGACAGCTTGATGGAGTTTTTCCAGCCTTATTACACGCTCAACAAAAGTGTGGAGAAAGAAGCATTGGAAAAGCTGAAGCGGCAAGGTCATGCAAAGCTGAAAGGCATCCCCGCCGCCGCAGAACACTTGAAATACATTGATAAAACGCTGAAAAAAATCTATACGACCGGAGTTGTTTCGACAGAAGACAAACAAAGGCTTGAACAAGACAGTGTGGTTTCCATTATGGTTGTTGATGATAAGCTGGCCAATCCGGAAGCTACAGGAAATCTTTTCACTGTAAAAAAAGCCTATGAATATTTACTATCCACCGCCGATTCCCTGCATCTCAACTTAGACATTCTGCGTCAGTGCGCCATGAACGAATATATCGCTCCGAACTTGTCTTTTGACCGCCAGCGCACGCAAACGGCGCAAGAAGAAATCTTCAAAAACTATTCTTGGGCAAACGGGCTCGTAGTTGCCGGGCAAAAAATTGTAGATCGGGGAGAAATCATCAGCCCGGAAACCTACAACATTCTGGAATCGCTGCGCAAAGAATCAATCAAACGAAGCGAATCGACCGGACAAGCCCGTCTGGTGCTCATGGGACAAATTCTCTTCGTAAGCATGCTGATATTCTACTTCATGCTTTATCTCGACCTGTTCCGAAAAGAGTATTATGTACACAAGGGACGGCTATCGCTATTGTTCATGCTGATCGTTTTTTACAGTGTGGTGACCGCACTCATGATCACACATAATATATTCAACATCAACATCATTCCGTATGCGATGTTGCCGATCATCATACACGTATTTTTCGATTCGCGAACCGCTTTCCTGACACATGTGGTCACCATACTTATTTGCTCTATAGCGCTCAGATTCCCGCATGAGTTCATCCTGACGCAATTGGGTGCAGGACTGGTAGCTATTTTCAGCCTTCGCGAACTTTCTCAGCGGTCTCAATTAGTCCGCACTGCTTTGTTGGTGATAGCGACTTACGTAAGCATTTACTTCGCGCTTGACCTGATGGGCGGAAACGTTTTCTCAAGCGACTTCTCAAAGATCAACGTGCGAATATACATATACTTCATAATTAATGGCATCTTATTGCTGTTCGCCTATCCGTTGCTATTCCTGTTGGAAAAAACATTCGGATTCACCTCCAATGTAACCCTCGTAGAGCTTTCAAATATTAATAGTCCCCTTTTGCGTCAAATGTCGGAAACTGTGCCCGGCACTTTCCAGCATTCCATGCAGGTGGCCAATCTGGCCTCCGAAGCAGCTAACCGTATCGGAGCCAACAGTCAGTTGGTACGTACAGGCGCTCTATATCATGATATAGGAAAAATGGAAGCCCCGGCTTTCTTTACCGAAAACCAATCGGGAGGCATCAACCCGCACAAGAGTCTGAGCTATGAACAAAGCGCGCAAGTTGTCATCAAACACATTACCGGGGGCATGAAATTGGCGGACAAGCACAACTTGCCTAAGGTAATCAAAGACTTTATCAGCACTCACCACGGGCGTGGCAGAACCAAGTACTTCTATATTTCATGGAAAAACGAACATCCGGGAGAAGAACCTGATGAGGAGAAGTTCACCTACCCGGGTCCTAATCCGTTTACCAAAGAGACAGCCATCCTGATGATGGCGGACAGTGTGGAAGCAGCTTCCCGCAGTTTGCCGGAATACACGGAAGAAAGCATCAACAATCTTGTCGACAAGATTATCGACTCTCAAGTAGCAGAGGGATACTTCAAAGATTGTCCCATCACATTTAAAGACATCGCTACTGTGAAAACCGTATTCAAGGAGAAGCTGAAAATCGCTTATCATACCCGGATCAGCTATCCTGAGTTAAAGAAGTGAGCAACCCCTCACAAGCATCCTCCAGAATATCCAGTACATATTCAAAGCCCTCTGCCCCTCCGTAATAGGGGTCGGGCACGTGGTCGGCAGATATGCGAGTGCAATAGTCTGTCATCCTCTTGATTTTCTTCCACTCTTCGGGCGATGGAGCCTTCTCTTTCAGATCGTCTATATTCCGGTCATCCATCCCGATGATTAAATCGAAGCAGTAAAAATCTTCCGTCTGCACCGGGCGTGAACGGTGCACCAGTTGATACCCCCGACGGGCGGCATGGGCACGCATCCGGCTGTCGGGCAATTCTCCCTGATGGTAGGAAAGAATCCCGGCAGAGTCAATCACAAAATCTTTTTCCACTCCCTTTTCTTTCAATAAATGGAGCATCACTCCTTCCGCCGCAGAGCTGCGGCATATATTGCCTAAGCAAACAAACAGTATTTTTTTCATATTCTTATAAAATTAACAGCTACCCCGAATAAAAATGGGAAACAACCTCCATCCATTATATTACCAACGTCTATATTTCGGCTTGTTGTCTTGCAATACTTCACATTATCCCACCGCTCCAAAAGCGTGAGGTATATCAAACTCTGAAGCTGCCAAACAAGTAGTCGACAGTCAGGAAGATCGTGCCGGAAGTATGGGGAATAGAAAGCAGGCTGTTTTCCTTCAGATGACATAACGCAACGGTCTGTTTTATACCGGATCTACATCGTAGTAAACGATGAGCGACTTAAAACGTTCTTCTTCCTGCATCTCACCCTGTATCCGTGACAGCAATTCACGCACACGTTCCATGGGAGCATTATGCTCTATTTTCAGAATGATCTTTTTTATATATAAAGTCTGTATGCGGGCTACAGGAGGCTTATCAGGGCCCAGCACCCGATTACCGAACACAGCTCTGAGCTTATCTGCCATCACTCCCGCCATTTCATCGAGTAAAGACTCCTTCCGGTTTTTCAGATAAACATATACCAGCCGATAATAGGGCGGATAGCGAAACATTTGCCGTTCGGCAAGCTGTCCGTCCACCATCTCTTCGTAACTGTTCGCTATCACCTGACGAATGATGGGATGGTCGATACTTCTGGTTTGCAACACTACTCTGCCCTGTTTGTTCTTGCGGCCTGCACGTCCCGCCACCTGAGCCATCAGTTGGAAAGCCCGTTCGTAGGCACGGAAATCGGGATAGTTCAACATAGTATCGGCATTCAGGATGCCGACTACACTGACGTGATCGAAGTCGAGTCCTTTCGATACCATCTGCGTACCGATGAGTATATCCGTCTTTCCCTGTTCGAAATCGGCAATAATCTTTTCATAAGCCGTGCGGGTGCGGGTTGTATCCAAGTCCATGCGCGCTACCGCTGCCTCGGGAAAAAGAATCTTGATATCGTCTTCTATCTTTTCGGTTCCGAAACCACGGTTTACCAGTTCCGTTCCCTCACAAGCAGGGCAAGCCTTTGGCAATCCGTAAGTGTATCCGCAGTAATGACAGGTGAGCTGATTAATACCTTTATGATAAGTCAGGCTCACGTCGCAATTCTTACACTTCGGAACCCATCCGCATGTGCGGCACTCCACCATAGGTGCAAATCCTCTCCGATTCTGAAAAAGAATTACCTGCTCTTTCTGTTCCAACGCCTCTTTCATGTATTGCACGAGCAAAGGAGAGAACGGGCCGGCCATCCGCTTCTTCCGATGCAACTCTTTGATGTCTACCGGAATAATCTCGGGCAGACGAATTTCTTTATAGCGTTCTTTCAATTGCACGAATCCATACTTCCCGGTTACGGCATTTTGCCATGTTTCGATAGAGGGAGTGGCCGTTCCCAAAAGAGTTTTCGCCCCATACATGGCAGCCAAAACGATAGCCGCGTTGCGCGCATGGTAGCGGGGAGCAGGATCTTGTTGCTTATACGTATTCTCGTGCTCTTCGTCTACAATAACTAATCCCAGATTCCGGAAAGGGAGAAAGACGGACGAGCGCACTCCCAGAATAATGTCATACCCTTTTTCTCCCAACTGCTTCTGCCATATCTCCACCCGTTCGGCATCAGGGAACTTGGAATGGTAGATGCCCAGCCTCGAACCGAAAACCCGCTGAAGACGATCGGTTATCTGTGCGGTGAGCGCTATTTCGGGAAGCAGATAAAGCACCTGCTTCCCTTGCCGAATGGTTTCTTCGATGAGATGAATGTAGACTTCGGTTTTCCCGCTGGAGGTTACCCCGTGAAGCAGACAGACATTTTTCCGGCAGAAAGATTCTATGATTTCACCGTATGCGCGTTGCTGAAACTCATTCAGAGGATTAAGGGAATTTAAGACGCTTTGCACGGGAACTTGGCCGTTCAAGCGTCCCACTTCATGGAAATAAACTTCAAAGATATGCTTCTCTACCAAACCATTGAGAATGGCGGCAGATACTCCCGCGCGTTCGAGCAATTCTTTCTTGGAAATCTCTTTCGGAACTCCGTCTCCCAAAATCCCCGCACACTCTACATACTTCATCAACAGCGCGAGTTGCTTGGGAGCACGGGACAAAAGGTCGAAAAGAATATGCAACTGCTGTTCGTCGGGCGTCGCCATGAGGCGTACCCTTGCTTCTGTCTTGGGCTTATAGGTACGTCTTAGTTCCTCCTTGACAAAAATCGCCTCCTTATCGAGCAACGACTTGATGACGGAAAGGATGTTTTTCATACCGCTCTCCTTCTCCAGCTTAGTGACGCTTTGCTGAGAATCTTCCGCCAACAGATCGAGTATTCGCTGTTCCTTTTCAGGCAACGGAACATCCGTTTCAAAATCGGGGTTGTACTCCACGATTGTTTCGCTCTCGAGTTTCAATCCCGAAGGTAAAGCAGCCTTATATACATCCCCCTGCGTGCAAAGATAGTAGTCTGCCACCCATTTCCAAAACCTAAACTGCACCGGCAGCAAGATGGGCGAAGGATCGAGCAGGGTAGAAATTTCCTTCACTTCATATCCTTCGGGAGAACAGCAATGTACATTACACACAATAGCGGTATAAAACTTTTTACGACCGAAAGGCACCACCACCCGACAACCCGGCTTTACCTCATCCGCACAGTGGGTGGGCAGCGCATAAGTAAAACTCCTCGCCAAAGGCAAGGGTAATATAACATCTACAAACTTTTTCATTGCAGGTACAAAGATATAAAAAAGAAGACCTCCGTCTAAAAAACCATCTATCCTTCTAAACGCGTTTCTCAGACAAACGCGAAAATCGTTTCAGGCAGACACGAATTCGCGCAAATCAATGCAAACTCATTAAAGTAATCATTGCATTAATCTGCGCAAAAACATTTTTTCTAAAAATCTCATTAAGCCTTGCCACTATCTTTCTTTCAAGATGGCTAGGAATACACTGTTCCTTTCTAAGTTCTTTCTATCCACGTCTCGTCGGGATAAATCCTCTCACATGCTTACAGATTTCTCGGGCTGTTTATTTCTAGGTTATATCCGCCTTTCAACATGGCTTTCGGATAGTTCAAAACCACCAAATCTATATTAGAACATATAGGCTACGGAAATCTGCCAAGTCTTCGTCTTATACGATCCCGACTCTTCTTCTCCTCTGAAGAATTTAGCAGTGTCACTGAAAGGCATGTTATAATTCACACCCACTTGCAGATGATTCAGCAATTTCACGCCACCTCCCAGGTTGAAACCAACTTCCGCTTTTTTCTTATCCGTACGCAGCTTCTTATTATCGGCGTCCCAAACATCCTTGTTCTTCTCGAAATCGAAATAGAAATCGGGACCTGCTGCCAGATAAATGGCAGCGAGTTGACCTACTCCGAACGTATATCTCAGGTTAACGGGAATATCCAATCCGTTCTGCTTGATTTTTTCATTACCCACATCGACTCCTTTCTGAGAGAACAGCAACGCCCCGTCTACTCCCAAGCCGACAACAGGCAGAGTGAATTCAACCATTGGTCCGATAAAGAAGCCGGTAAAATTATCCTTTTTAAAATTTGCAGGCACATCAGAGAGACTTGCTTTCGACAAGTTCAAACCGCCCTTTACACCAAAATGTACTTGAGCCAAAACCGGAGTTGCCACAAGCATGCATATGGCAACTAAAAAAACACTAAAAGTCTTTTTCATAAATCTGTACGTTAAAGTTTCGATACAAAGATATATATTATCATGATAAATTACAAACTGCGCGCTTTCATTCTCGCAGTAATTCCCTCCCCGGAGCACGGAGGTAGAAAACATTTCGTCTGCCTCCGTGTCTTTATCCGCAAGAGACTGAAACTTTGCACAAAAAATCCCGAGAACCTTTGCAGGCTATCGGGTTATTATAAAATTCTTGTTCTAAACCTCTCTCGGGTCAGTACTCTTCCTCATTAAAGAAGAAGTCCTCCTTGCTTGGATAGTCCGGCCAAATATCTTCGATACTTTCATAAATTTCGCCTTCATCTTCCATCTCTTGCAGATTCTCAATAACTTCCAGAGGAGCACCCGAACGCATGGCATAGTCAATCAACTCGTCCTTGGTTGCCGGCCAGGGAGCATCTTCCAGTTTTGACGCTAATTCCAATGTCCAATACATAAAACCCAGTATTAAAAGTGAATACTAATTATTTTGCTTTTCTATTTTTCGGCAAAAGTATAATAAAATCTATCATTTCCAACTATTATCCCAGAATATTTCAATATTTTGTTCGTCTACATTCATTTTTCGCGATAAAACAAACAAATAATCAGACAGTCTGTTGATATAAGCCAAAAGTTCAGGAGCAATCGCATAACTTTCGGGCAACGCCAAAATACGCCGTTCGGCCCTCCGACAAACGGTGCGGCACACGTGGCAAACAGATGATCCACGGCTCCCTCCGGGAATGACGAAAGCGGAAAGAGCAGGCAACGCCTCATCCAGCCGATCTATCTCTCGCTCAATCCTTTCAACATCTTCCGGCATAATAATACTACGCTGTTTCAGTTTTGTTTTTGTTTGATCAGTAGCCAGATGCGAACCGATGGAAAACAACTTGTGCTGCACGTCCAAAACAAAGTTTCGGTCGTTTTCATCACGCAGGTATGTATGCAGCCATCCCAAATGTGAGTTAAGCTCATCTACCGTCCCATAAGCTTCCAGACGAATATGAGTTTTCGGCACACGGCTTCCTCCTACCAAACTGGTCGTTCCCCGGTCTCCGGTTTTCGTATATACAAGACTTTTTTTCATGGTGTATTTTGCTTAAATATTCTACTCATATAAAATTAACGCATAAAGGCTCTCAGAAGTTGACTACATAATGCTGTTTAAACTTTTTCCGGTCGAAAAAAATCAGCCCGACATCATACAGGTCGAACGTGATTCCTGCCCGTTCGTCCTCCTTCAACCGTCTCCACACATCCCTCATCGGTTTCGAATAACAGATTCCATGAACCACGAACAAGGACCCGGAAGACACGCGACCGGCACAAATATCAAATATTCTTTCCACTTCCTCCGGTTGCCGATATCGGTTCAGATACAGAAAATCAACTTTCGTATCGGCAACGAGCACAAGCTCCGAGAGATTCGAGGCAAAAACATAACCGGCAGACTTTCTGGCAGCCTGCATATACAAAGAGGCAACAGACAAAGGTCCCACTTCTACAATCGTACCCGGTTGTATCCTGTTGACCAAACGAAACAGCAAGCGATTCACTTTTACATGCCCTTTAATCCTTCCTTCCTTTCTTCTTCGCTCTTTTTCCTCACTTTCCAGATTGGCATAAGCATAATAAGGGCGCCGCTCATAAACGACATCGGTTATCAGCCCGAAAGCAAAAGGAGAATGCACGCCGTATCCGCAACGGTGGCGAAAACGGGACAACCAGATAAAAGGACGTTTCAGACAAAGTAGAAAACTCATAATACAGGTATTTCTTTATTTATATTCAGACACCTATTCTGCTTTAAGAATAATCCGGCGGCAAAGATATGATTTTTTTATCGAAGAATGAGGTTGTCTCATCCTCGGAAGAGATCGTCATTGCGGTTTCCACCTCTTCGTCATTGGCAACTATATTGAACACGTCCGTCACTTTGGTATCCGGAGAGGGAGGCGGTTCTAACTTCTTCGGGATGGGTAATCGGAATAAGTACCTCTTCAAAAATGGGATCGTGGGCCGATGAATATGCAGCCAACTTTACATCTTGTCGTGTCCATTCGAACGAAACGAACATGAAAGCAAGCGCAACAACCACTCCCATTAACAACCAAGAACTCCGTTGATTCTCGATTGCAGCCTTTCTTGATTTTTTGGCTTCCATAAGAAATGTGTTTAAGTAATTAATAATAGAAAATATATAGTATATAATAGTTCGTTAAAAATTCGCCAAGGCTAAGCGGCTCTGGCAGTAAATAAAATGAGTTCTTTGAAAAGTTTGTCAATAACTTGCGGGTCTGGGT
>NZ_JACIDI010000015.1 GCF_014196225.1 Bacteroides pyogenes
ACATTTCAATGACCTCTTTAGTGTTTTCGAACCGACTTTTGCCGGTTCTATTGTTTGACTTTTAATTTTTCGGTAAAAATTTACCGAAGTATTGTGTAAGATAGAACAATAAACGAAATAACCTTTATATTTTCTAATTTAAATTCTTTTTTAAGAGAATCATTATAGTTTTTACGAATAATACTTATCTTTGCATTATTATCTGATTCAATTATTTATGAATTAATTAAAAACGATGCAATTATGAGCAAAATGAAATTCATGGTTCTGTTTATGAGCCTCGCTATTATCTTAGGCGGTTGTGCCAGTATGAATAATGCTGGTAAAGGCGCAGCCATTGGTGGTGGTTCGGGAGCAGCGTTAGGTGCTATTCTCGGTGGCGTTATAGGAAAAGGTAAAGGTGCTGCTATTGGTGCAGCTATTGGTACGGCAGTAGGTGCCGGGGCCGGTGCTGCAATCGGACATAAGATGGATAAAAAAGCTGCAGAAGCTGCCAGAATAGAGGGTGCTCAAGTGGAAAAAGTGAAAGATGCCAATGGACTGGATGCTGTAAAAGTGTCTTTTAGCTCCGGTATTCTTTTCCCATTTAACTCTTCTGCGTTGAGTAATAGCTCAAAGAATGCATTGGCAGAATTTGCCACAGTGTTGAAAGAGGACCCGACGATTGACATTGCTGTGTTAGGCCATACCGATAAAGTTGGAAGTTACGAAGCCAATCAAAAGGTTTCCAATAACCGCGCATTTGCAGTACAGAAATATTTGCAGCAGTGCGGAGTATCTCCTTCGCAGTTTAAAGCAGTAAAGGGGATGGGCTATTCCCAGTACGACGAATCTAAAGCTGCCGATCAAAACCGTCGTGTAGAAGTTTATATGTATGCCAGTGAACAAATGATAAAGAATGCGGAAGCCGCTAATTAAAAAGTACCCGACATGTGTACAAGCAGCTGATTTTCTTATACCATTCTGGCAGTTCTTGATGTACCGTTTCAGGGTGGTTTATGTTAAGTCCGCTTAGGGTGGTTGTAGTGCTCAGTAACAAATTATATCAGAAGATAACCCACGTGGATGCACACGTGGGTTTTGTTTTATAAATACATAATATTGGGGGGGATAGGCTACGGCTAAGTATGAGTTTGGTACAACATTGCGATTTCATTCAGCAAGACTGTCGTTTCATATTGTCAAACAGAAAGAACCAGATTCTCTGATTAATGAATCTGGTTCCTGTTTTCCACTACTGAAAGAAGAAACTAAATCTGGAAGAAAAAGAAAAGCAATCAAGCGGACTTTTCACATCTCTCGATATAAGCCAATACATCCCCTTTCTTTACAGCTTCTCCCTGTTTCACGCAAACCTCAATGATGCGTCCGTTGAAATTTGCAAATATTTTGTCATAAGTGTTCCATGGCGTGGCAATATAACAGAAAACATCATCCGGGCTATATTTACGCCCTATCTCAGGAACCATAGAAGATGTTTGTACATCTATTTCCCAGATAATCTGACCATTTGCTACAGCAGTTATCGGTTCGGCCTTGGCACGCTTCAAACGTTTTACATCTTCATCCGAAAATCCTTGTTTGGCAAGAGCCGCATCTTTGGCACGTTGCAGATCTTCCTCAAAACGTTTTTTGGCAATTCCCGATTTATAATCACGATATTGGCGATCGTGCATTGCCAACTCGAACAACTCTTCATCATCCTGTCCAAAATCCCAACCGTTTTCTTTCATTTCTTTTTTATATTCATCCAACTGGTCAGGATAATTCTTTTGCGGATCTTCTTCTGTAAATTTATATCCTTTCGCTTCGGCCAATGCTATAATTTCAGGAGCAAGAGATCCGGGCAATCGTCCACTCTTGCCAAGAATCATGTCCCAAGTATGGTTGTCGATCATGCTCCAGCGTTCTTCTCCTTTTATAAGGGCCATGACATTCATTAAAGCCACATTTTTCACGTATTGGCTGAAAGGAGTCACTAAAGGAGGATATCCAAGCTTGGGCCAAACATATTCCACTTCATCAAACAGCATCACTAAAAGATCGTCAATGCTGAGCTCCGGCTCATTTTTACTTCTTAAAATCATGTTGATGCCGGAATGTACACCTTTCAAGTCCGCCATCATAGAGCCCATCATACCACCTGGCAAACCACTCTTCAACAATAAAGATGAAGTATGCTTATTGGTAGGATCCATAAAGTAACCCAGAAAGTCATCAATGAACTCCTGTGTCATGGCGCGTGCTTTCATATAGGCTTTCATATTAATTTCCGGTACTTGAAAACCGGCATCTTTCAACATCGCTTGTACAGATATTACGTCCGGATGAACTTTTCCCCATGACATAGGCTCCATTGCCACATCGATGATGTCAGCTCCATTTTCGCAAACTTCAAGAATAGAGGCCATCGAGAGGCCGGGACCGCTATGCCCGTGATATTGAATGATTATTTCCGGATATCGCTCTTTAATTGCTTTTGTCAGTTTGCCCAACATTTTAGGCCGGCCGATTCCGGCCATGTCTTTCAGACATATTTCCGAAGCTCCTGCCTCTATCAACTGAACAGCGATATCAGTATAATACTCTACGGTATGAACCGGAGAAAAAGTAATACATAAGGTTGCCTGAGGAATCATCCCTGCTTCAAGAGCGTAATGGATGGAAGGAATAATATTTTTTACTTCATTCAAACCGCAGAAAATTCGCGTAATGTCTACGCCCTGAGCATGCTTTACTTTGTACATCAGCCGGCGTACATCTGCCGGAACAGGATACATCCGCAAAGCGTTCAGCCCGCGAT
Organism: Bacteroides pyogenes; assembly: GCF_014196225.1. GTDB lineage: Bacteria > Bacteroidota > Bacteroidia > Bacteroidales > Bacteroidaceae > Bacteroides > Bacteroides pyogenes_A. The sequence continues at coordinate 2,804 of NZ_JACIDI010000015.1, forward strand.
CGAGCATGTGAGTTTGAATCCCGGCTTCACGGAAGGGTTTAGTAAAAGCTCGGACTGCTACATTAGGGTTTTCGCCATACAACAGATTTACTTGTTCAAATGCGCCTCCATTTGTTTCTACACGGGCAAAACAGCCCATTTCGATAATTAGCGGAGCGATTCTTACCAACTGGTCAACACGCGGTTGATACTTTCCGGACGATTGCCACATATCCCGATAAACGAGACTAAATCTTATTTCCTTTTTCATAGCATAAATCAGAATGTTTTTTATACAATAAGGTTAACTAGTCTTCGCAAATATACAGAATCATTTGACATTATGATAAAAAACCGGGAAATATTTATAGAAAATGGAGTAACGAAATATCTCGATACTCCATTAAATTATATATCCGCGAATGTTGTTTTTACATAAAATCTTTCAGCTCTTGCTGTAAACGCTGACGAGTGAAAAATATCCGGCTTTTTACCGTGCCTAACGGTAAACCTAATTTTTCGGCAATTTCCCGATATTTAAAACCGGATGCGTGCATAGAAAAAGGTATTTTATATTCTTCTGGAAGCGAATGTATAATCCTGTACATTTCTTTAAAGTCATAAGCACCCTCGGTACTGTCAAATCCCGAGTTTTGTGGAAGGTTTAAATGATATAAATTGTCGGTCCGGTCTACATAGGTCTGATCGCGTATTATTTTCCGATAATTATTGATGAAGATATTTCGCATAATCGTATACATCCATCCCTTAAAATTTGTATCGGGCATGTATTTTTCTTCATTGTCTAAAGCTTTCAGAGATGTTTCTTGCAACAGATCGTTTGCCTCATCCCGATCGGCTGTTAGTTTATATGCAAAACGCAATAATTCATCTTGAACTCCAATAAGATCTTTTCTAAAACTTAAACTTTTCATATAGATAAGAGTTTATGGTTAATATTTTTTTCTTTATTTGTGCAATTTAGACATTTCATTACAATGCTATGGGGTAATTTTTATCATTTTTGAATAGAAAAGTTGTCAATTAGGGCTTATTATAGATTTTTCATTCATCTTGGAGTAAAAAAAGCATCTTTTTTATATAAAGAATTGTTATTAATATGTATATTTACTGAAACATCACAAAGATGGAAATAAAAATACAAATTCCGATATTGTTGTTGGTACTATGGGCTGGAATAGCATCGCTTCCGGAGCAAAATAAGAAAGAAAAAATAGAAGCCCAAAGAGAAGGTTGTCACGTTGGCAAACTACTAGATAAACGTCCTCACGGCATTACCAATGATTGGTCAGTATATTCTTCTTGTCATGCTTTATTCATTGGAAGTTAAAAATGATTTTCTGTTTTCTTATCTTCCATAGTACGGTCAGGCATACAATATCCTTTACGGGGGTGGGAAGGGGTTGATTTTTAATGCGCCAATAGAGAATTACCGAATGGCTATCGATCAGAAAGGCAATGCTGTTATAAAATTCTTCACCCGTAATTCGGAGGACCGCTACAATTTTATTATAAAGGTGTTTAATAATGGCTCGACAGCGGATTGACGCAACAATGCAAAACCGACAGGCTATCGGCTTTCGTGGAGAAATAGCCGTTAATGATCAATATGTCTGCTTATTTTATGTGTGCTTAATTAGACCGCGTCTTCTCCTCCCTTCAGAGTAGGCAGGCAAATGTGATATTTTACGGCCAGAATACGAGAAAGAAAAACCGTTATTCCGGTTATTATCTGACAAGCATACGATTCTAAATGTATTGCATCGCATATCCAATATGCCACTCCTCCGAGTATACATGCCATGGCATAAATTTCCTTGCGGAATATCAACGGAATTTCATTGATAAACACGTCGCGAATCACTCCGCCTGCAGATCCGGTCATTCCTCCCATGATTATGGCCACCCAGAAAGGATACCCCAACGCCAGACTTTTTCCTACGCCTACAACTGTAAAAAGGGCCAGACCGATAGTGTCGAAGATAAAAAAAGTATTGTTGAGACGTATTAACGAACGGCTAAAGCAAATCACCCATAGCAATGCCAATCCTGTACATATTAAATAAATGGGATTTGTCATCCAGCCGGGAGTGACATCGAGTAAGACATCCCGGATCGTACCGCCTCCGATGGCAGTAACAAACCCTACAACATACGCTCCAAACCAGTCGAAGCGCTTGGCAGAAGCCAAGCGAATACCGCTGATGGCAAAAGCAAATGTACCGATAAAATCCAGAAATTGAACGAATGTGAGCATATATTTGTTATTTTATGTGCAAAGTAACAAATAAATTCCGTAAGAAAATGTACATTTGCTTCGCGAAAAGTATAGAAAATATATGAAAATAACAATTGTTGCCGGGGCACGCCCCAATTTCATGAAGATAGCCCCCATTACACGTGCTATCGAAGCTGCGCGGGCGCAGGGTAAAACAATCTCTTACCGGTTGATATACACGGGTAAACGGAATGACACCAGCTTGGATGCATCCTTGTTTGCCGACTTGGATATGAAAGCCCCGGATGCTTATCTGGAAGTGGAAAGCAGCAATCCCATCAATTTGGCCGCCGGAATAATGATTGCTTTTGAAAAAGAGTTGACGGAGAATCCCACTCATGTCGTTCTTGTAGTCGATGATTTGACCGCAACCATGAGTTGTGCTATCGTGGCTAAGAAACAAGGTATCAAAGTAGCGCATCTGGTAGCCGGAACCCGTTCTTTCGACATGAATATGCCTAAAGAAGTCAACCGTATGATAACAGACGGACTATCCGATTATCTGTTTACGGCAGGAATGGTGGCCAACAGAAACCTGAATCAAACCGGAACGGAAAAGAAAAACGTTTTTTATGTAGGAAATATATTGATAGACAGTATACGTTATAATCGAAACCGCCTGTTGAAACCGGTATGGTTTTCAGTATTGGGGCTTCAGGAAAAAGAGTATCTGCTATTCACTCTCAATCGTCGAATAATATTGAATAATAAAAACAACTTGCGCCAATTACTGGAAGCTGTGGTCGATAAATCTGCAGGAACACCGGTTGTGGCGCCGCTTCACACCTATGTGCGCGACACCATTAAAGAAATAGGTTTCGAAGCGCCGAATTTTCATATTATGCCGCCGCAGAACTACTTGTTTTTCGGCTATTTGGTGAATAAGGCGAAAGGAATTATCACAGACTCCGGAAACGTGGCTGAAGAGGCGACATTCCTGGGTATTCCATGTATTACTCTGAACACATATGCAGAACATCCTGAGACATGGCGGATGGGAACCAATGAGCTGGTAGGAGAGGATCCCGAATCTTTGGCGCAGGCTGTCGACAAATTGATAAAAGGCGAATGGAAACAGGGCGAACTACCTGAGCGGTGGGATGGACGTACGGCAGAGCGTATTGTGCAGATACTGACGGAGCAATAGCAATCTGTTTGTTTTTCCGTAATAAAACTTAAAGAGAGTTTTATTACGGAACGATGAGTAAAAAACGTTATATAAACCGGAGGTAGTCGGAGTAATTTGCTAACTTTGTAAATCTACTGCGAACGTTATGAAACAATTATACTCTAAAATAACGATACTTCTTTTATTTATGGCGGTCGCTCTGAGCGCTTTGGGGCAACAGATAAAAGGAGTTGTCACCGATTCGCTGACCAACGAGCCGTTGATGTATATCTCCGTTTATTATCAGGACAAGCGGGAGGTAGGAACCATTACCGATATCAATGGAGAATATAAGCTCGGCGCCCGCAGAAGTGGAGAAAAGCTGGTCTTCTCTGCTATAGGATACAGCAGCAAGATTGTAAAGATCGGGGCGGGAAATCAAACTATTAACGTGAAGCTGGCTCCGGATAATGTGTTGTTGAAAGAAGTTGTTGTAAAGCCGCAAAAAGAAAAATATTCCCGGAAAAACAATCCTGCGGTGGAGTTCATGAAAAAAGTCATTCAACATAAAAAGGCCCAGATTCTCGAAGCCAACGATTACTACCGGTACGACAAGTATGAAAAGATGAAGATGTCCATCAACGACCTGACGCCGGAAAAGCTCGAAAAAGGGATATATAAAAAGTATGCTTTCCTGAAAGATCAGATCGAAGTGTCGGAAACCACGCAGAAACTCATCCTGCCCATTTCGGTTCAGGAAACGGCTTCGCAAACAATCTTCCGGAAATCTCCCGAAAGCAAGAAGACCATTATTAAAGGGCGCAACTCCAACGGCATCGAAGAATTCTTTTCTACGGGCGATATGTTGGGGACAGTGCTCAAAGATGTTTTTTCCGATATCAACATCTATGACGACGAAATCCGACTTCTGCAACAACGTTTTGTCAGCCCTATCGGAGTCAATGCCATTTCATTCTACAAGTTTTACCTGATGGACACATTGATGGTAGACAACCGGGAATGCGTTCACCTCTCTTTTGTTCCTCAGAATTCTCAAGATTTCGGTTTTACCGGACATTTATATGTATTGAAAGATTCTACTTATGCGGTACAGAAATGTACGATGAATTTGCCTAAGAAGACCGGAGTGAATTTCGTCAACCAAATGGACATTGTGCAACAGTACAAACAGCTCCCTAACGGCAATTGGGTGTTGGTCAACGACGATATGACCGTAGATCTCTCATGGAATACGAATAAATCCAACGGAGGGGTGCAAGTAGAGCGGGTGATAAAATACAGCAATTATAACTTCGATCCGATAGAAGCCCGTTTGTTCCGTTTCAAAGGTTCTGTCATCAAAGAAGCCGATATGCTTTCAAAGAGCGACGAATATTGGGCAAGCGTACGGGAAGTGCCTCTGACCAAGACGGAAAGCAACATGGATGTCTTCATCAACCGCATCGAGCAGATTCCGGGTTTCAAATATATCATCTTCGGGGCGAAGGCTTTGATTGAAAACTTTGTGGAGATAGGAGGAACCAAAGAGAATCCGAGCAAGTTCGATTTAGGTCCTATCAATACGATGATTTCGGGCAACTATATCGACGGAACCCGCTTTCGGTTGAGCGGAATGACCACAGCCCATTTTCATCCTCACTGGTTCTTGAGCGGATACGGGGCTTATGGCTTGAAAGATCGACGTTGGAAATACCGAGGCACGGTGACCTATTCTTTCAATAAACGGGATTACGTAGTGTGGGAATTCCCCAAGCATCATATTTCGGCTTCATATAGCTATGATGTGATGTCGCCGATGGATAAATTCCTGTTCACGGATAAAGACAACGTTTTTGTTTCGTTCAAAACCACTACCGTAGACCAGATGTCGTATATCCGTGACGCTACCCTTAATTACGAATTGGAATCGCAAACCGGCTTGGGAGTGAAAGCGATGTTCCGGTGGAGGAACGACGAGCCCGCGGGGAAGTTGGAATATTTACCCAACGTGGAAAATACCGTTCCCATTCATGACATCACCACTTGCGAAGCCAGCGTCACCCTTCGTTATGCGCCGGGAGAATCTTTCGTCAACTCAAAACAGAGGCGGGTTCCTGTGTCATTAGACGCTCCGATTTTCACTCTCAACCACACCATCGGCATCAAGGGTGTCTTAGGCGGAGAATACAACTTCAACCGTACCGAAGCAAGCGTATGGAAACGTTTCTGGCTGCCTGCCTCATGGGGTAAGATCGACATGAGCCTTAAAGCCGGCGCAGAATGGAATACCGTTCCTTTCCCGTTCCTGATTCTTCCGGAGGCAAATCTTTCCTATATTACGCAACGCGAAACGTTTTGCCTGATCAACAATATGGAATTTCTGAACGACCGCTTTGCCTCTCTTTCTTTATCTTACGATATGAATGGCAAACTTTTCAACCGCATTCCTTTATTGAAGAACTTGAAATGGAGGGAAATGTTCCGTATCCGCACGCTGTGGGGGAGCCTTACCGATAAAAACAATCCTTTCAAGAGCAATAACCCCGAATTGTTCCGTTTTCCTGCGCGAAACGGAGAATATACCAGCTTCGTGATGGATTCTAAGATTCCTTATATAGAAGGAAGTGTGGGTATCTACAATATTTTTAAATTACTACATATAGAATATGTGCACCGCTTTACCTATCGCGACAAGCCGAATATCAATAAGAACGGCATCCGGTTTATGGTATTGATGGTGTTTTAAAGACTTTTGATATGCAACCTCTTGCCGAACGGCTACGCCCTAAAACGTTGGATGAATATATCGGTCAGAAACATCTGGTCGGACCGGACGCGATTCTGCGGAAAATGATTGAAGCGGGGCGTATCTCGTCATTTATTCTTTGGGGACCTCCCGGAGTAGGGAAAACAACGCTGGCCCAGATTATCGCCAACAAACTGGAAACGCCGTTCTATACGTTAAGTGCGGTGACGTCGGGCGTGAAAGACGTAAGAGAAGTCATAGAGCGTGCCAAAAACAACCGTTTTTTCTCGCAAGCCAGCCCCATTTTGTTTATCGACGAAATCCACCGGTTCAGCAAATCCCAGCAAGACTCGCTTTTGGGCGCGGTGGAACAGGGTGTGGTTACCCTTATCGGAGCGACCACCGAAAACCCTTCGTTCGAAGTGATCCGCCCCCTTCTTTCGCGTTGCCAGTTGTATGTGCTGAAATCTTTGGAAAAAGACGACCTGCTCGAACTGTTGCAACGTGCGCTCACTGTCGACAACGTTTTAAAAACACGCGATATTCAACTGAAAGAAACGGATGCCATGTTGCGCTTTTCGGGAGGAGATGCCCGCAAATTACTCAATATTCTGGAACTTGTCGTAGAGTCGGAAGCGAAAGATCCCGTTGTGATAACCGACGATATGGTGACCGAACGCCTGCAACAAAACCCGTTGGCCTACGATAAAGACGGAGAGATGCACTACGATATCGTTTCCGCATTCATCAAATCCATCAGGGGAAGCGATCCGGACGGAGCAATTTATTGGCTTGCCCGGATGGTGGAAGGAGGAGAAGATCCCGCTTTCATTGCGCGCCGGCTGGTAATCTCGGCGGCCGAAGACATCGGTTTGGCAAACCCCAACGCTTTGCTTCTGGCAAATGCCTGCTTCGACACACTGATGAAAATTGGCTGGCCCGAAGGGCGTATTCCTTTGGCGGAAACAACGATATATTTGGCCACCAGCCCCAAAAGCAACTCTGCCTACACTGCCATTAACGACGCAATAGAGTTGGTGCGTTCTACCGGCAACCTTCCCGTACCGCTTCATTTGCGCAACGCGCCTACCAAGCTGATGAAGCAATTGGGCTACGGTCGGGAATACAAATACGCGCATAGTTACGAGGGGAATTTCGTAAAGCAGCAGTTTCTGCCCGATGATTTGAAAGAAACAAGAATATGGCACCCTCAAAACAACCCGGCGGAGCGAAAACATGCGGAACGGATGAAACAGTTGTGGGGAGAAAAATTTGAAGAATAACACTCAAAATTATAAGTAAGATAAACATGAAAATAGTAGTTTTAGACGGTTTTACCGCCAATCCCGGCGATTTGTCATGGGAAGCATTGAAGGTTCTGGGAGAATGTACGATTTACGACCGCACAGCCCCTGAAGAATTATTGGAACGTGCAGCGGAAGCGGAAGTTGTTCTGACGAATAAGGTGGTGATAAAGGCAAAGCACATGGAGGCATTGCCTGCATTGAAATATATCGGGGTATTGGCTACCGGATACAACGTCGTGGATGTGGCAGCAGCCAAGGAACGGAGAATCGTTGTCACCAATATTCCTGCCTACAGCACCTCGTCCGTAGCGCAAATGGTGTTCGCGCATATTTTGAACATCACACAGCGAGTGGGATACTACTCCGAAGAGGTTCATAAAGGGCGGTGGACCCAAAGTGCCGACTTCTGCTTCCGCGATACGCCGCTCATCGCTCTGCGCGATAAGAAAATCGGCTTGATAGGCTTAGGAAACACCGGATATACCACCGCCCGCATTGCTATAGGTTTCGGTATGCAAGTATATGCTTTTACTTCGAAATCTCCTTTCCAGCTGCCGCCCGAAATCAAGAAAAAAGAGCTGGATGAGCTATTCAGCGAGTGCGATATCGTCAGCCTGCACTGTCCGCTTACCGAAGAAACGCGCGGATTGGTAAACGCCCGCCGCTTGGCGCTTATGAAACCCACGGGCATCCTCATCAACACCGGTCGGGGTCCGTTGATCAACGAGCAGGACTTGGCCGACGCCCTCAACAGCGGAAAAATTTATGCCGCCGGCGTGGATGTTCTTTCTACCGAACCGCCACGTGCCGACAATCCGTTGCTGACGGCTAAAAACTGCTATATCACACCTCATATAGCATGGGCTACGACAGCAGCCCGTGAACGGCTCATCAATCTTGCCGTGGGCAATTTGCAGGCATATATCAACGGCAAGCCGGAAAACGTCGTAAGCAAATAGACTAATGTCCGTTGATTTTAGAAGATAGGAATTGCCTGAAAAAATCCCACTGAACTCTGAAATAAAAGTCTGCGGGAACTCTGAAGAAAACCCTGCCGGACTCTGAAAAAAAGCCCGTCGGACTCTGAAAAAAAGCCCGCGGGCTTTGAAAAAAAGGCGGCGGGCTTTGAAACTAAACACGGCGGGCTTTGAAATCAAACACGGCGGGCTTTTTTAAAAAGGTGGCAGACCTTTCAAACCCACACTGTGTGATTCGTTCGATATGTATTAATATATTACTATTTCAAAAGCATTTTTTCCGGAACGTTTTCGCAAATGTTCCGGATTTTTTTAAAGCATTGAAAACGACAAAAAGCCAAAATGCCACTATGACTGTATTTTTGTTCAACTATTTTTGCAATGTATTGCATATATTGCTCATTGATAGTCTTATACGCCCTTTTGTTTCATCTCGGGAACGATGTGTTTTATGCTACTCATTTCCGCCTGTTCACAACGCTTGTTAAACTGACAACAGGGAGAAGAAAGATGGAAAAAGAATCTGTTTGTGTAAGAAATATTCATAAACAATCAAGTCTGCTTGCCGTTGTCGATAAAAAACTCAGCTCAAGCATATTGTTTACTCCGGTTTTTGCCTATCTTTGTGAATATGAGAATACGAAATACTATATTCTTATTGATGATAAGCATGATTGGTTATGGCTGACCAAGTAGGGAAACCGACTTTCTTAAAATGCTGCAAACATGATAACAACGATTGCCCCTTGTGGAATGAATTGTGAATTGTGCCATTCACTCCAGAACAGAAAAAAGAATTGCCCCGGATGCAGGAAGAAACCAACCAACTGTGTCATTCAGAATTGTCAGCAAAGAGGAGTGTATTGTTATGACTGTTCCAAGTTTCCGTGCAGAAGGTTAAAACAACTGGATTTGAGATATCGGACAAACTATTCGATGAGTATGCTTGAAAATCTTGTCTATATTAAAGAATATGGAGAAACAGCATTCTTGCAACAGCAGAGAAAGAAATATACCTGCCCCGATTGCGGTAAACTCCGTACTGTACACCATGATTACTGCATCTATTGCAAACAAGATAAACGGAGCGGGAAGAGCGGGACAGGGATGAAAAAAACAAAAGAATAAAAGATGCCTGCTAAAGACAGTATCTTGGAAATAACCGACAGATTATTCTAAGAATATTTTAAACAAACAATTAAAGAAGAAGGCGGCAGAATATTGCAAACTTTCTCCATCCCCGTATCGTTTCGGTTCGAGTTCACCGTTTGTAAAACAGTCATAGTGGCATTTTGGCTTTTTGTCGTTTTCAAAATAACCTTTCCGTAGGCTGTATGATTCGATTATTAAATTGATAATCTTTTGAAAATCAAGCAAAAGAGCTGCCTAAACATCTTTACGAACGAGGAATATTACCCCATTTTCGGCCAAAAAACAGCGTAATGTGGCTTTATCGACACATTGCTTCTGCCAGGCTTCAAAAGCCGGGTGGGAGAGAGCCAAAGGAAACTTTTCCTACGTCTTTATTTTTAAGAAAAGATATGACGTAAATCCGCCCGGTCGCATATCGCGCCTATAAACAATGAAGGATTCTTTTCCGGAAGCAACGAAGCGTTTCGTCACGATTGGCGAGACGCCATGTGCGATATTAAATATTTTTTCCGGATAATCATAAACCACCCCAACAGAATCAATCCTTTGGCAATGGTGGTGACACAGACCGCCCACCAGATTCCTTCCACACCCATTCCCATGTTTACGAACAGAATAGCGAGCGGAATCCGCATATAATTGCATCCGATGCTGACAATAGCCGGAGGAACGGTACGCCCGAGACCGTAAAACACTCCCTGCATTGTAATCTCGAGCATCATGAACAATTGCGAATAACCGTCTATGCGGAGAAAAACTCCGCCCGCTTCGTAAGCGGCTCGCTCCGGCACGAAGATTGAGAAGACTTCGCTGCCGTAGCATACGAACAAGAATGTACAGAATGTGCCGAAAATACCCGTCATCCACAGGGTTGTCTGCCAGGCTTTAAGCACGCGGTCTGTTCTTCCCCCCGCGTAGTTTTGAGCAATGAAGGCACTGAGGGCGGTGGAAAAGCCTTGAGAAGTATTCCACGTAATCGCTTCAATCTGTCCTCCGGTGGTGAACGTCATCAGCCCTATATGCCCGCCCTGCTCGGACGCCGTGCGGCAAAGAAACATATTCACGAAAGCAAAAAGAGTATTTAATGCGGCAACGGGAAAACCCAATTTGAAAATACGATGAGCGTATTTCTTTTTGAGAGCGGTAAAAAAGGGGAATCGTCCCAATAGCACATCCCTGACGCGAAGCTGATAGATGAAGATCAACAACACAGTAGCTTCCGAAATCCATGTGGCATAAGCGGCTCCGTTTGTTCCCAGCTTAAGCCCGAAAATCAGCAAAGGGTCGAGAAGCATATTCAATACCAGTCCCGCGCTGCTGATATAAAAAGGAACTTTGCTTCGTCCCGCCGCATTGTAAATACCGGTGAAAGCAGCGGAGAGAAAGACGAAAGGCAATCCGGTGGAAATGATCCGCAGATACTTCACAGCGGCGGCGCTGATAGGAGCTTCCAGCTCGTAAATGCTGATGATGGGGCGGGCGAATATGAACAGCAAGCTGCCCAAACAAAGGGAAATAATTAATGCAAGCGTAATATTATGCGAAGCGAATTGCCGGGCGTCGTCCTGATTCTGCGCCCCGATAGATTGCCCCACACTTACTTCCGAACCGACTTTATTTAAAAGCGAGATAGAACCCGACATCCATGCCAGAAGACTGACGGAACCGATGGCGGCTACCGCCTCGCTGCCTATTCTTCCTACCCAAGCCATGTCCGTAAGGCTATACGCCATTTGAATGAACGATGTAGCCATGATGGGCATGGCCAGATTAAAGAGTTGTCGATTGATAGGACCGTACGTCAGATTCTTGATTCCTTGCATACAAATAATTTCTATTGTGAAAAAGTTTGCAAAGATACATAAAAATCCGGTTTTAACTATAGCTTATTCCGTTATTTCCGGCAAGCAGGAATAGAGCGTATCACACTTTATGTCTTATTTTGACTTCCGGTATTCCAACGGTGTCATTCCGGTCATCCGCTTAAAGAATTTGCAGAAAAAGGAGGAATTTGGAAAATTCAGTTCGTCCGAAACCTGATAAATCACATAGTTGCTGTGTTTCAGCAATACTTTGGCCTTGAGCGTGACGGAACGGTTTATCCACTCCATCACTGTCTGCCCGCTGGTCTGCCGGATAACGGTGTTCAGATAGCGCGGAGTCAGGCATAGCTTGTCTGCATAAAAAGCAACGTTGCGCTCCGTACGGCTATGGGCATTAGCCAAAGAGATGAAGCGCCGGAATATTTCTTCCCGCCGTGTCATGCAATTGCTGCCCGATTGATTTTGAGGACGGGCAATGTGTTCGATATGATGCAACAATCCTTCCAAGAGATGTTGAACAACCTCTTTGTGAAACTCTTTATTCCGGACAATATTCCATATTAATGTAAAGAAGTCTTGGATAAGTATCCATTCTTCGGCTGTCAATAACAACAAAGATTGGGGATACTGCTGAAAAAATAATTCAGAAAAGTTTTCTCCATCTGTTCTGAGAAGGAAATCACCGTTAAAGGCAATCATCTGCGCTTCGAAGTCCGGTGAGACTTTAATTAATTGGGCGATAGAGTCTGGCGGCACGAGAAACAAATGATTGGATTGAGGCTGATGTTCCAACAGATTGAGAGAAACATGAGCCGAGCCTTGTCGCACCAGAATAATACGCGCTCCTATAATGCGATAGAGTTGTCCGTCAGTGAGAAAGGTTTTCGTCCGGTTAAGGTTTTTGATAAAACCGAAATCAGAGTTGATGAAATGTGTTTGACCATGCTGGGGCATTTGCATCTCTTCAAATAAACGAAGACTTAAATCCAAAGGTTCTTTTTGTTTCATGCTTCCTGTTCTTTCCTGCAAAGATAATAAAATAGCAGCTATTTAAGGGATTATATCTTTTTCTCGAACTAATAGAGCATTTCTGCCAACTATCGGAATATGGTTGTGCATCGGGAACACTTACCTTTGCATTGTAAAAAACTAATTGAAGATATATGAAAGAAATCATGTTCAGTTTTTTTCTTTGGCTACCCGTTGCCGGAACGTATGCCCAAACAACTTTGGACGAATGCAGGCGCAAAGCGCAGGAACACTATCCGTTGGTACGCCAGTACAGTTTGATAGAAAGGGCAAAAGCATACAATATAGAGAATGCGTCGAAGGGGTATTTGCCCCAATTCGCTTTTTCGGCCAAGGCAACTTATCAAAGTGACGTTACGGAACTGCCGCTGAAGATTCCGAATATCGACATGAAAGGAATTCCGAAAGACCAGTACCTCGTGATGCTGGAGTTGCAACAGAATGTTTGGGACAGCGGGAAAATACGGATACAGAAGAAGCAGGCGGCAGCAGAGGCCGAGATAGAACGGCAAAATGTAAATGTGGAAATGTACGCTTTGAATAGCCGGATAAACCGCCTTTTCTTCGGCATTTTGTTGTTGGACGAACAGTTGAAACAGAACATCTTATTGCAAGAAGAGTTGAAAAGGAACGAACAGCAGATAACAGCCTATCGAAAATACGGTATTGCCAACCGGTCCGATCTGGATGCCGTGAGCGTGGAACTGCTGAACACACGCCAAAAACAAATGGAGCTTTCGACTTTGCGTGCGGCTTATTTGAAAATGTTGTCGCTGTTCGTAGGAGAGGAGCTATTGCCCGAAACGGTTTTAGAGAAGCCGGTACTTGTAAAACCTTTTTCGGACACGGAAGAAATTTACCGGCCGGAACTTTTGTGGTTCGATGCTCAGAAAAACGGAATCCATGTACAGGAAAAAGCGTTGAACATAAGACATCTTCCGCATTTAAGCCTTTTTGCGCAAGGCGCTTACGGAAACCCCGGACTGAACATGCTGAAAAACAAATTTTCTCCTTTTTACGTGGCAGGGCTCCGACTCGTCTGGAATTTCGGAAGCCTGTATACGTTGAAAAACGACCGCAAACTGATATCAGACAGATATCGGCAGATAGACAACAGCCGGGATGTTTTTCTTTTCAACACCCGCTTGCAAATGGTACAACAGCGGCAGGCAATCCGTTCGCTGGAACAACAAATGCAAGATGATGATGAGATCATCCGCCTGCGCGGTAATATCCGACGGTCGGCCGAAGCCAAAGTAGCTAACGGCACACTCACGGTAACGGAGTTATTACGCGAGTTGACTGCCGAAAGCCTTGCCCGGCAAACGAAAGCATTGCACGAAATCCAATGGCTTATGGCTATTTATGAATTAAAACATACGACCAATCATTAATATTTTCGGATTATGAAACAAACCTTAAAAGCCGGAATCCGGGGAACGGCATTTTTAATGTTCTTTGCTTGCGGCAATAAAACACCGGATTATGACGCCACCGGAACATTCGAGGCTACGGAAATAGTTGTTTCCGCCGAAGTTACCGGTCGATTGCTCCGCTTGGATGTGGAAGAAGGAGCCCGGCTGCAAGCGGGTGAAGAGGTCGGTTTGATAGACACAGTGCAAATCTATCTTAAGAAGCTGCAACTCGAAGCGGGAATGAAATCGGTGGAAAATCAACTCCCCGACTTGCCTAAACAGATTGCCGCCATCAAGCAGCAAATTTCTACCGCCCGCCACGAGAAAGAGCGAGTGGAGAATCTGTTGGCGGCAGGCGCTGCCACTCATAAGCAGTTGGATGACCGGAATGCCCAAGTCGAATTGCTCGAAAAGCAGCTTGCTGCACATGAGTCTACGCTGAGAAAGAATGTGAACAGCCTGACGGAACAAGGAAATTCTGCGGCTATTCAGGTAGCGCAGGCGGCAGATTTACTCGAAAAATGCCATATCCGCGTCCCTGTGGGCGGAACGGTTTTGTCAAAGTATGCCGAAGCCGGGGAATTGGCGGCAACGGGAAAGCCGTTATTTAAGGTAGCCGAAATGCAGCGTATGTATCTGCGGGCTTATGTTACTTCGGAACAGTTGTCGCAGGTGGCGTTGGGTGACAGTGTGAATGTGTATGCCGACTATGGAGGATCGTGTCAAAAAGCTTATCCCGGCGTGCTTGCATGGATTTCCGAGCGGGCGGAATTCACTCCCAAAACCATCTTGACAAAAAATGAACGTGCCAACCTTGTATATGCCGTAAAAATAGCGGTAAAAAACGACGGAGAATTGAAAATCGGAATGTATGGGGGAGTAGTGTTCCGGTGAACGGGAATAAGACAAAGAGTCAAACGCAGAGTTTTGATGGTATGGATAAAAAAGAAACAATAGTAGTTGTCAGGGATATCTGCAAAAGATACGGAGAATTAGAAGCGTTGAAAAATGTTTCGTTCTCGGTGAAACGCGGAGAAATATTCGGACTAATCGGTCCGGACGGAGCCGGTAAGAGCACCTTGTTCCGCATTCTCACCACATTGTTGCTTGCAGATTGCGGAGTAGTGGAAGTAGATGGATGCGACACAGTAAAAGACTATAAAAAAATCCGTACACGAATAGGATATATGCCCGGACGTTTTTCGCTCTATCAAGACTTGACGGTGGAGGAGAATATTGAATTCTTCGCAACCCTCTTCCACACTTCGGTTCAGGAGAATTATCAACTGATTAAAAACATTTATGAGCAGATAGAACCTTTTAAAAAAAGAAGGGCAGGAGCCTTGTCGGGCGGAATGAAACAGAAATTGGCGTTAAGCTGCGTGCTGATTCATAAACCGAGAATTCTCTTTCTGGATGAACCGACTACGGGAGTCGATCCCGTATCTCGCAAAGAATTCTGGCAGACGCTTCATTATCTCCGTGAAACGGGCATTACCATCATCGTGTCTACTCCCATTATGAACGAGGCCCGGCAATGCGACCGGATAGCTTTTATCAATCATGGAGAAATTGAAGGCATCGATACGCCCGAACATGTGCTCCAGCAGTTTTCCGCTATCCTTTGTCCGCCACCGTTAGATCGAACAGATATTAAGTGTAATACCGCTCCTGCAATTGAAGTGGAGCGACTGACGAAACGTTTCGGCGAGTTTACGGCCGTAAACCATATTTCTTTCCAGGTAAACAAAGGCGAGATTTTTGGTTTCTTGGGAGCAAATGGTGCAGGAAAGACAACTGCCATGCGCATGCTTTGCGGCTTAAGTCGTCCGACTTCAGGTGTCGGTAAAGTTGCCGGTTTCGATATTTATCGGCAAACGGAACAAGTGAAAAAACATATCGGCTATATGAGCCAGAAGTTTTCGTTGTATGAAGACTTGAAAGTATGGGAGAATATTCGTCTTTTCGGTGGAATATACGGAATGAGCGATATGGAAATAAAACGGAAAACCGATGAGATGTTGGAATATCTGGGCTTTCGGGCAGAACGGAATGTTGTTGTGAAAAGTCTGCCGTTGGGCTGGAAGCAAAAGCTGGCTTTCTCGGTATCGATATTCCACGAACCAAAAATCGTTTTCCTAGACGAGCCTACAGGAGGTGTAGACCCTGCTACCCGACGTCAGTTTTGGGAGCTGATTTATCAGGCTGCCGATCGGGGAATCACAGTATTCGTTACTACGCATTATATGGATGAAGCCGAATATTGCGACCGGATATCTATTATGGTCGATGGGGAAATCAAAGCACTCGATACGCCTGCCAATCTGAAGAAGCAGTTCGGCGCAGATACAATGGATGATGTTTTTCAACAACTGGCCCGTCATGCGGTACGAAAAGCAGATTGAATTATGAAGCAGTTTATGGCTTTTGTGAAAAAAGAGTTTCATCACATATTTCGCGATCGGCGAACTATGCTGATATTGCTGGGGATGCCGATCGTACAAATCATATTGTTCGGTTTTGCTATCCGTACGGAGGTGAAAAACGTGCGAATGGCAGTGCTAGATCCTTCGAACGACGTCGTGACTCAAAAGATTATAGAGCGGCTGAAGGCTTCGGAGTATTTTAACATAACGGAGAACATACACTCTCCGCAGGAAATGGAAACTGCTTTTCTGACGGGCTGCATAGATATGGCTGTGGTCTTTGGACCGAATTTTGCCGAAGGCTTATATACAGGAGATGCGAGATTGCAGTTTGTAACGGATGCGACCGACCCGAATATGTCGACAGCCCAAACAAACTATGCGGCAGGCGTTGTGGCAGCAGTGCAACAAGAAATGCTGTCTCCGGATTTGACGATGTCACGATTGACTCCGAATATCAAATTGCTGTACAATCCTCAAATGAAAAGTGCCTACAATTTTGTTCCGGGTGTAATGGGATTGATTCTGATGCTGATTTGCGCAATGATGACGTCCATTTCTATCGTGCGCGAAAAAGAAACGGGTACTATGGAAGTTTTATTGATTTCCCCCATCCGTCCGTTGTTTATTATCATAGCGAAAGCCGTACCTTATTTTACGTTGTCGTTTATCAATCTGCTGACGATATTGTTGCTTTCTGTGTTTGTGTTGGAAGTGCCGGTAGCCGGCAGTTTATTGGCGCTCGTCATGATATCCTTGCTCTTTATTTTCGTCTCTTTGTCACTGGGATTGCTCATTTCATCGGTTACACGCACTCAAGTGGCGGCAATGCTCGCTTCAGGACTGGTATTGATGATGCCCACAATGGTTTTGTCCGGAATGATTTTTCCAATAGAAAGCATGCCTTGGGTGCTCCGGGTCATTGCGAACATACTTCCTGCACGTTGGTATATCGAAGCCATACGGAAGTTGATGATTCAAGGGGTATCGGTGATGGAAATATATAGAGAAATCGTTGTCTTACTGGTGATGGCAGGTATATTGATTACTATAAGTATAAGGAATTTCAAGTATCGCTTGGAATGATGAAGTGTATCTATATTCGAAGAGAGATAAGCTATGATTAAGTTTCTTATAGAAAAAGAGTTCAAGCAGCTGTTTCGCAACACGTTTCTGCCGAGGCTGATTCTGCTTTTTCCTTGCATGAGTATGTTGTTGATGCCGTGGGCTGTAACCTTGGAAATAAAAAATATCCGGCTGAACATCGTAGATCATGATTGCTCCGCCTTTTCGCGGCAGTTAACGGACAAGATTGCGGCTTCTGCTTATTTCCACTTGACAGAACTGCCTTCTTCATATGCAAAAGGTTTGCAGCATATTGAATCGGGAACGGCAGATATAATCATGGAGATACCCCCAAATTTAGAACGAGATTGGATGAATGGTAGAGAAGTTCGCATTCTGATAGCAGCCAATGCGGTGAATGGGATGAAAGGAGGAATCGGTAGCTCTTATTTGGGCTCCATCATTAATGAATATGCTGCCGGATTAAGCTCAAAACATCCGAGGGAAAATTTTATTGGCGCGTCCCTTCCTTCTATCCGGATAAGTACACAGTCGTTGTTTAATCCGCATTTGAATTACAAACTCTATATGGTTCCGGCATTGATGGTTATGCTGCTGACTCTGATCTGCGGTTTTCTGCCGGCACTGAATGTCGTCAATGAAAAAGAAATCGGAACTATTGAACAGATCAATGTTACGCCCGTGCCGAAATTCATTTTTATTCTTGCCAAGTTGTTGCCGTATTGGCTGGTAGGTTTTGTTGTGCTTACCATCAGTTTCGGACTGGCATGGCTGTTCTATGGAATTGTTCCTGTGGGTAACTTTATAACTATTTACTTCTTTTCCCTTATTTTCGTATTCGCAATGTCCGGATTCGGACTTGTCATCTCTAATTATTCGAACACATTGCAGCAATCTATGTTTGTTATGTGGTTCTTCCTTTTGATTCTGGTATTGATGAGCGGGTTGTTTACCCCTGTAAGCAGTATGCCTGAATGGGCACAAATGATAACGGTATTCAATCCTCTGAAATACTTTATGGAAGTGATGCGGATGGTGTATTTAAGAGGAAGCGGAGTTTTCGAATTGATACCGCAATTGATTATATTACTACTCTTCGCTACAGGGTTTAATATATGGGCAGTAATAAGCTACCGGAAGAACCGATAAATCTATTGGGGCAGTTCGATATCCCAATATAAACGGCCGTATCATTGTCGGCATGTAACTTTCATTTTTAAGGTATATAAGTTCATAGCTAAAGAAAGAGGGACAAAGATGCGTTTTTACGTTCCTTGTCCCTCTGCTTCTTAATTGGTTACGCTTTTATTTTACTTCGATTCGCTTTTCCGCTTTCTTCACAGCTTCTTCTGAAAGTTTCGGCAATTGGATGTTCAACACTCCATTTTCTACAACAGCAGAAATATTCTCCTTATCTACATTATCGGGCAGAATCATAGTCTGTTGGAACTTCGAATATGAGAACTCGCGACGCAGATAGCGACCGTCTTTCTCCTCTTCCTTGTTTTCGACCTTTTTTTCCATAGTAATGACGAGGTTGCTCTCCTCATCAATGCAAACATTGAAGTCTTCTTTCGTCATGCCGGGAGCAGCCAATTCGACCTTATACTCTTTTTCTGTTTCGAATACATTGATAGCGGGCGCGGTTGCATTGGCCCTCACCATCCAATCGTTATCAAAGAAATCGTTAAAGATACTTGGTAACCAACCTTGATTTTTTCTTACAGGCATCATAATTTACTCTCCTATCTTTTAGTTAAACATTCTTTCCATTAAAAGAGATGCAAAATATGTGCCGGCAGTGTTTTATCGTAACAGATTGACTATTTGGCATCTTCGTATGAAAAAAATGCTCGAAACATGACAAAATGTACGTTTTCATTCGTTTTAAACAAGAAAGACGTTTGTTTATCTATTTATTGCCAATAAGTTTAAATCTTATCCGAAGTGTCTTCTCGTCTTCATTATAGTCATAACTGATAATTTTGAAAGTTCCAATCTCGGAGGTGTTTTCCACGTGTAACCCAATGCAAGCGCAGGCGTCATAATTTCCAATCCGCACGATGCGCAACATCCGGCAGGCATCGGCAGGCAATTTGCTTAAATCCACCAACTCTTTGGCTTCATCATATGTCACAAACTCCGTATTAACCGGCAGATTTCTTTTGATTGCTTCATTCACACTGTCCTCAATATTTTGTATCTGTTCGGGAGTAGGGCAGGAAGGAAGCTGGTAATCGCATTTGCTTTTCTTTCTTTCGATATGGGCGTTCCGTGAACGCGGACATCCGAAAGCCCGTACCATAGTTGCATTCAACAGATGTTCTGCCGTATGCATGGGAGGATACTCTTGTTTATTATGACCGTTTAGAATTGTTTTTTGCTCCATATGATTTTATCTTAGTATATGCCAAATGTAGTATGGGCATAAAAAAAGGAGTACCGCTGTACTCCAACCTTTGTTAACCTTAAATCTAATACTATGAAAAACACATTGCAAATGTAGGCACTTTTCCGAAAACCGCAAACTATACAAGCGAAATAATGTGTTTTATAACATATATTAAGAGGGGTGGGGTATTGTTCTATGTTTATTAATAATTTATCCCCATTTTTCTTTCATCAGATCTTCCAGTTTCAACAATTCGTCGCGATATTGCGCCGCTTCGATGAACTCCAATTTCTTAGCCGCTTCCTGCATCAGCTTGCGGGTACGCTCAATACTTTTTTCCATTTGCGCCTTATTCATGTATTGTACGATCGGATCGGCAGCGATATTCGGTGCGGCGGGTTCGACATAAGCACGTTTCTCTTTGGGAAGCTCGCCGGATTCCGCATCCGTATGTCCGAATACAGCCAGATTACGTGCCTTTTTAATTTGTTGCGGAGTAATACCGTTGGCTTCGTTGTACGCCAATTGTTTCTCGCGCCGGCGATTGGTCTCGTCGATGGTTAGCTGCATACTCTCGGTTATCTTATCGGCATACATGATGACTTTCCCGTTTACATTACGCGCGGCACGTCCGGCAGTTTGCGTCAACGATCGGTGCGACCGGAGGAAGCCTTCTTTGTCGGCGTCTAAAATGGCGACAAGCGAAACTTCGGGCAAGTCGAGCCCTTCACGCAGCAGATTCACACCAATCAGTACATCGTAAATTCCTTGACGCAGACTATCCATGATCTTCACGCGCTCCAGTGTGTCCACATCGCTATGGATATAGTTGCATCGCACGTCGTGATTCAAAAGATATTCGGTGAGTTCTTCGGCCATGCGTTTGGTCAGTGTGGTGACGAGTACCCGTTCTTCTTTTTCGATCCGGAGTTGAATTTCCTCCATCAAATCGTCTATTTGATTCATACTCGGACGGACATCTATGACAGGGTCGAGCAATCCGGTTGGACGGATAACCTGTTCAACAATAATTCCTTCCGATTGTGCCAATTCATATTCCGCCGGCGTGGCGCTGACGTATATCACTTGTTTGGCCATTGCCTCGAACTCTTCGAACTTCAGCGGACGATTGTCCATCGCCGCAGGCAATCGAAACCCATACTCCACAAGATTCGTTTTGCGGGCGCGGTCTCCTCCGTACATGGCGCGTATCTGCGGAACACTCACATGGCTCTCGTCGATAACGATCAGAAAATCGTCAGGAAAAAAATCGAGCAGGCAATACGGACGGGTTCCCGCTTCGCGCCCGTCGAAATAGCGCGAATAATTTTCAATGCCCGAGCAATGTCCCAACTCCCGAATCATTTCCATATCGTACGTGACACGTTCGTACAGCCGTTTCGCTTCATATTCCTTGCCGATAGACCTGAAATAGGCTACCTGTTTGGTCAAATCATCTTCAATCTGATGAATGGCGCGAAGGGTCGCTTCTTTCGTTGTCATGAAAAGATTGGCGGGATATATTTTATATGCCTGAAAAGGAGCGACGGTAACACCGCTTACGGGATCTACCTCCTCGATGCCGTCAATCTCGTCACCCCAAAAAGTCACCCGAAGCAAATGGTCGGAATATGCCAGATAGATATCCACCGTATCTCCTTTCACACGGAAATTTCCCCGATTCAGGTCTATATCGTTTCGTGTATACAAGCTATCTACTAACCGACGCAGAAAAACATTCCGGTCGAGCATACGCCCGCATTCGATTTCAATGACATTATTATAGAAGTCGGCAGGATTTCCCATACCGTAGATACAGGAAACCGAAGAAACGACCACCACATCCTTTCGCCCCGAAAGCAGGGCCGAAGTAGCGGCGAGCCGCAATTTGTCAATCTCGTCGTTGATGGCAAGATCTTTCTCTATATACGTATCGGTACTCGGCAAATACGCTTCCGGCTGATAGTAATCATAGTACGAAACATAGTATTCTACCGCATTATTCGGGAAGAATCCTTTAAATTCACTGTACAGTTGCGCAGCTAATGTCTTATTGTGACTTAAAATCAACGTCGGCTTATTAATATTGGCAACAACGTTGGCAATGGTAAATGTCTTTCCGGAACCGGTAACGCCCAACAATGTCTGCCCGGGAATGCCTTGACGTATTCCTTCAGTCAGTTGGGCTATCGCTTCAGGCTGATCACCGGTAGGTTTATAGGCTGATGTTAATTCAAAATTCATAGTCAATCGTTGAAAAGAAGGACAATATTCGGTAAAATAATCGATATAACAAATCATTTATCCAAATAAATCCTTTACTTTGCAGGATATTCAAGTCAGAAAATAATTTTGTACCACTAATAAAATACAGCGGAAAACATGATTTGGAATGAAGCGATTGAATGCATGGATCGTGAAAGTCTTCGTAAAATTCAGGACATACGTCTCAGAAAGATTGTAGAATATGTATATCAGAACACTCCTTTTTATCGGAGAAAGATGCACGAAATGGGATTGACCCCGGATGATGTACAATCGATTGACGACATCACAAAACTTCCCTTTACCACGAAACATGATTTGAGAGAGAACTATCCGTTTGGCCTTTGCGCCGTACCCATGAGTCAAATTGTTCGTATACACGCTTCTTCCGGTACGACGGGAAAGCCTACGGTAGTGGGGTATACCCGCAAGGACTTATCATCGTGGATGGAGTGTCTTTCGCGAGCTTATACGGCTTATGGGGCCGATCGCTCGGATGTTTTTCAGATTTCTTACGGATACGGATTGTTTACAGGTGGGCTGGGCGCACACTCAGGCGCCGAAAATATCGGAGCCTCAGTGATTCCCATGTCCAGCGGCAACACGAAAAAGCAAATAACTTTGATGCATGATTTCGGTGCCACGGTACTTTGCTGTACGCCTTCGTATGCTCTTTATCTGGCAGACGCTATCAAAGAGTCGAAGTTGCCCCGCGACGACTTCAAACTGAAAATCGGAATTTTCGGCGCGGAACCGTGGACGGAGAACATGCGCCGTGAAATTGAAGATAAACTTGGAATCAAAGCATACGACTTATATGGACTTAGTGAAATAGCCGGTCCCGGAGTGGGATATGAATGCGAATGTCAGGAAGGCGCTCATTTGAACGAAGATTATTTTTTTCCCGAGATTATAGATCCGGACACTTTACAACCGGTTGGTCCCGGAGAAACAGGCGAACTGGTTTTTACTCATCTCAGCAAGGAAGGCATGCCGTTATTGCGCTACAGGACACGGGATTTAACTTCTCTGAATTATGAAAAATGTTCTTGTGGGCGGACTTTGGTACGCATGAACCGAATTTTAGCACGCAGCGACGATATGTTGATTGTTCGGGGAGTGAATGTTTTTCCCACCCAGTTCGAATCGGTAATTCTAGAGATGGAAGAGTTTGAACCGCACTATTTATTAATAGTAGACAGAGAAAACAATACGGATACAATGGAACTGCGTGTAGAGATACGTCCCGATTTTTATTCGGACGAAATCAATAAAATGCTTGCGCTGAAGAAGAAACTGAGCGATCGTTTGCAAAGCGTGTTAGGATTGGGAGTAAAGGTGAAATTTGTGGAACCTCGAAGCATCGAACGCAGTACCGGAAAAGCCCAACGGATAATAGATAATAGGAGACTTTAAATGTGAGAAATAAAATCTAAATAGTTTAAGATCATGGTAGCAAAACAACTTTCTATTTTCCTGGAAAATAAATCGGGAAGGCTGACGGAAGTAACCGAGGTGTTGGCAAAAGAAAACATCAATCTTTCCGCGCTGTGTATTGCCGAAAATGCCGATTTCGGCATTTTACGGGGAATAGTATCCGATCCGGATAAGGCATACAAAGCTTTAAAAGAGAACAATTTTGCGGTAAATATAACCGATGTGATTGGCATTAGTTGCCCGAATATTCCCGGTGCTTTGGCCAAAGTGTTGAAATATCTTTCAGCTGAAGGTGTTTTCATAGAATACATGTATTCGTTTGCGAGCAATCATGTAGCGAATGTAGTGATCCGCCCGAGTAATCTGGAGAAATGTATTGCCGTGCTGAAAGAGAAGAAAGTAGACCTGCTGGCGGCAAGCGATTTGTACAAATTATAGCTTGCTTTGTGATCTATGTTTTGCTTTATCGGTCCATTTCTTTCGTCGTTTAACGCCTTTTATGTATTAAAAAAGGTAGATTAATTGGTTAATTCCCGACGAATAAGTAACTTTGCGCATTATTTTTTAATAGAATGAAGAAGAATATCCTTATAGTTTTGCTTGCAGCAGCCGCTCTGACTTCCTGCGGAGAGTATAATAAATTGCTGAAAAGCACTGATTATGAATATAAGTACGAAGCTGCCAAAAATTATTTCGCGAAAGGACAGTACAATCGGTCGGCTACTCTGCTTAACGAATTGATTACTATTCTGAAAGGAACAGACAAAGCAGAAGAATCGCTGTATATGTTGGGAATGTGTTACTACAATCAAAAGGATTATCAAACTGCTGCTCAAACATTTATCACTTATTACACTACTTATCCGCGAGGCACTTATACCGAATTGGCTCGTTTCCATGCGGGGAAATCGCTATTCTTGGATACTCCCGAACCGCGGCTCGATCAAACAAGCACTTATCAGGCCATTCAACAATTGCAGATGTTTATGGAATATTTTCCGGGAAGCAGCAAAAAGCTGGAAGCGCAAAATATGATTTTCGCCTTACAGGATAAATTGGTGTTGAAAGAACTTTATTCTGCGCGTTTATATTACAATCTGGGTAATTACATGGGTAATAACTATGAATCGTCTATCATTACTGCCCAAAATGCGTTGAAAGATTATCCTTACACCGATTATCGCGAAGAACTTTCTATTTTGATCCTCCGTGCCCGCTATGAAATGGCGGTCAATAGCGTAGAATCCAAGAAGCTTGATCGCTATCGCGAAACAATAGACGAATATTACGCTTTCAAAAATGAGTTTCCTGAAAGCAAATACCTGAAAGAGGCTGAAAAAATTTTCAGAGAATCGAAAAAAGTAACTAAAGACTAATTTTATTATAGATTTATGGATTACAAAAAAACAAATGCTCCCACAACGACGGTAACCCGTGATATGATGGATCTCTGTGCTGATACCGGGAATGTATATGAAAGTGTTGCCATTATAGGTAAACGGGCCAACCAAATCAGCGTCGAGATAAAAAGCGATTTGTCAAAGAAATTGGCAGAATTTGCTTCCTACTCGGATAATATGGAAGAAGTGTTTGAAAACAGAGAGCAAATCGAAATTTCCCGTTATTACGAAAAATTGCCGAAACCTACGTTGATTGCCACCCAGGAATATATTGAAGGGAAAATCTATTATAGAAATCCGGCGAAAGAGAAAGAAAAACTTCAATAACTTATTGTTTTTGACAAAAAATGGAAATAGTCAAGTAAGTAGGAGGAATGCTTATTCCGCTCCTTATTGCTTGGCTATTATTGTTTAACTTTACTTATTCATATATAAATTATGATTCAACGAATTCAAACAGTTTATCTATTAATCGTCACAGGAGCGCTAATTGCGGCGATGTGTCTGCCTATGGGATATTTTACAGATACGATGGGGGAGCATGTCTTTAAACCTCTGGGAGTAGATATGCATGATTCTTTTCAATCGACTTGGGGCTTATTCGGTATTTTGGCGCTTAGCGGTATCATAGCCTTGGGGACTATTTTTCTATATAAGAACCGTATGCTCCAAATTCGCATGACTATTTTCAACTCTTTGTTGTTGGTAGGTTATTATATTGCCTTTTTTGCTTTTTATACCGCATTAAAAGATAATGCCGGCATGTTTCGCATCGGATGGGCTCTCTGTCTCCCGCTTGTTTCGATTATTCTGAATATCTTGGCGATTCGTGCCATCGGGCGCGATGAAGTAATGGTGAAAGCCGCAGATCGCCTACGATAAATGCGTGTTCGTTTATCTATTGACAAAGGAGAGACTGTTCGAAAAGTAATCAGAAATAATTTTTCTTTTTGTCACAACCTTTTCATAATATTGATTGAGTATTCAAGCTAACCTTTCGGACAGTTCCTCTTTAATTTATTTTTTATCGTGCCTGTTTTTTTATACTTTTGGGTACTTATGCACGGAGAAATTCGAGCATTCTTAGTTGGGGCGGGTTTATTCGGGCGTTATTTCAAATCAAACAGATAAGTAATTTTCACACTGATTGTCCCGTGCGCAGCACGGGAGAAGTAATCTTTCTTGGTAGTGCTGTAAAAATCGGATAAAGCAAAGTAGTAACGCCCTTCGAGCAACAGATTGCCGGCTTTCTTTGTCTTAAGCTCTATACCTCCGCCACCGACGATTCCATAGTCGAACTTATTGTTGATCTTACCTCCGTATACGGCTTTTTGAGTATCGGTCAGAGTATTCATATCTATATTTTGTTTTTCTTCCGATTCTCCGATCAAGAATCCAATCTGAGGTCCCGCATGGATAAAAAACTGCAATCCTTTTTCATGACCGAAAGCCAGATGCGCAAGAAAAGGAACGTCTATGTAGCTCATTTTGCGTGTATATCCCCGTGTAGCATCTTTTACCGTTTGTCCTTTTTCATTTACAGTTTCAAACAATTCATCCCATCCGCGTTGCGAAAAGTTTACTTCAAGCTGCGCGCCGCAAATCATCGAGAAATATTTCTCGGAAATATAACGCGCGGTAACTCCGCCGGTCATTCCCAACAATGTCTTTTGCTTGATGGTAGGAGTGAAGAAACATTTGTTTAAATTAAGACCTCCGTTTACACCCACGGAAAAGTTATGGCGAAGTTCACCTATCTGAGCAATACTTGGAAGTGTGAGAACCGTCATTAGAATGAAGGCAATCAAAAGCGATTTCATTTTTATCATACTCGTCTTTCTTATTCGAAGTCAAGTTTTACTAATTCGAAATTTCTGGTGAAATGAATGAAGAATACTTTTTTATTGATAAATCCTCCCCAATTATTCACCCGTTCAAATTTAAATCCTGTTTGAATAGGTGTCAGATTCATTTTATCGAGATTTTTCTCCAATTCCGACCCATACCTTGTCAAACCTTTCAGGAAAAAGAATGCCGTATCGAAGCCAAGCATCCCGTAACTGGGATATTTACTCGCTAAATCTTTACTGTACCATTTATGATAAGCGTTTGTGAATTGTACGGCAGCAGGGAATAAAGTATTGGTATAGAAAGACGAATAAAAATACACATCCAGTTCAAAGAAGCTGTCCAAATGGTCGCGGGTGTAAGTTTGCCATTCCGGATAGCCGAACAAATGTATGTTTTGCTCCGTAGTTTCTCTAACCAGCAACGTCAGCTGCGGAAGAATCTTTATGAGTGTGATATTGCTTCCTGATGTCGGTATGAAAATATTCTCCTTATTTTCACGAACGGCAGCTTTAAGCGTGCTTTTATCGGCATTTTCACTGACAAAGCTCATCGTTACTCCTTTATTTTTCAAATCTTGCTTCATGCCGCTGATGAAATCGGCTTTTTCCTTGTCATCATTGGCTGCTTCCATGAATATGACGTGAGCATTAGGAAACTGACGGGTAAAATGTTCGTAAACCTCCGAATACAAATAAGATTGAGGCGTATTGATCTGATAGACGAGAGGATTTTTGAAAACTTCTTGTCCTCTGGAAGAGAAAGGAATCACAAGTCGGATATTATTCTTTTGGGCAAAAGCAGACAAAGGCTTGATTTGCTGCTGATGCATAGGACCGAATATGACATCCATCCTTTTCATCTCTTCTTTGGCCAGAATCACATTCAACGAAGAAGTCTCTTTACCGCAATCGTATACATACAAATCTATGGAAGTTCCGGTGCGTTTCAGGCTATCTATCGCCATCAGGAAACCTTCGTAATATTCCACCATTCGCTTGTCTTCCTGAAAAGGTAGCAGAACAGCCGCTTTTATGGTGGAAATTTCCCGAGGAGTTTCTCTATTTTCACGGAAAAGCTCGCTATTGCTTGGAGGAGTGGCAGGCTGACTCTCCGATTGAGAGGGATTTAGCAAGGCAGCACCCGGATAAGGAATACAAAGAAACTGTCCTTTTTTCATTCCTTCTTTCAATTCCGGATTGGCGGCAATCAACTCCTTTTCGCTGATTCCGTATTGACGGCTTACACTGAAAATCGTTTCTTTACGTTTTACCTTATGCATATCCTTGCATCTCGACTGCACCGGACCTTTAATCGGTTTACTTGCCGGCAACTCTTGTTTAACGGAGACCGCATCTTTCTCCAGCGGGATACGTATGACTTGCCCGATACGGAAATTCTCGGCGCTTAAGCCCGGATTGGCATCGCAAATGACCTTCGCCGACACGCCATATACGGTCGTCAGTTTATACAGAGTTTCTCCGGCTTGGATGGTATGAAACGTTTCTCCTTGCTGTATCTCCTTACCTTTGGGAATTTTGATAGTCTGTCCGGCGTATATTTTATCTTCACATCCCGGATTCAAACGGATGATGTCGGTTGTAGTGACGTTATACATACCGGATATGGAATATAAACTCTGACCTTTTTCGATAGTATGCAAAAAGTAAGATTGATTCTCCTGCGCATACCCCATCGTATATGAAATGCTTATAATTAGCAAAAGCAAGGATATTCGACTGATTAGTTTCATTAATTTATAACGGTTAGTTCTTTAAATTAAGAAACAAAGGTACGAATAAATGTATTATATCTTCATAAGTTTTGAGTTAAGAAAATAATATTGTGCTTTTTTAGGAGCATATTTCATGCGGAAACATTAATTTTGCAGCATTTATGAAAGAAAAGAATATGCAGGAAACGGAATATATCAACGTGTACGGGGCGCGTGTGCACAACTTGAAGAATATCGATGCGGAAATACCTCGCGACAGTCTGACGGTGATAACCGGATTAAGCGGCAGCGGTAAGTCTTCGTTGGCATTCGACACGATATTCGCCGAAGGGCAGCGTCGCTATATCGAAACTTTTTCGGCGTACGCCCGCAACTTTCTGGGAAATCTGGAACGCCCCGACGTGGATAAGATCACGGGATTGAGTCCGGTGATCTCTATCGAACAGAAAACGACGAATAAAAACCCGCGTTCTACGGTGGGCACTACGACGGAGATATACGATTATCTTCGTCTGCTTTTTGCCCGCGCCGGTATAGCGTATTCTTATTTGTCGGGCGAAAAGATGGTGAAATACACCGAAGAGCAAATCATCGAGCTGATTTTAAATGATTATAAAGGCAAAAAGATATTTTTACTCGCTCCATTGGTGCGTTCGCGCAAGGGACATTACAAAGAGTTGTTCGAACAGGTACGCAAAAAGGGTTACTTGTATGTCCGTGTAGACGGGGATGTGCGTGAAATAACGCACGGCATGAAAGTCGACCGGTATAAGAATCACGATATCGAGGTTGTAATCGACAAACTGGTTGTAGCCGACAAGGATGATAAACGTTTGAAACAGAGCGTGGCAACTGCCATGAGACAGGGAGACGGTCTGCTGATGATTCTGGATGCTCAGACCGAAAGCATCCGCCATTACAGCAAACGTCTGATGTGTCCTGTCACAGGGTTGTCTTATCGCGAGCCTGCGCCGCACAATTTTTCTTTCAACTCTCCGCAAGGGGCCTGTCCGAAATGTAAAGGATTGGGCATAGTCAACCAAATCGATATAGATAAAGTGATTCCCGACCGGGAGCTTTCCATTCATGAAGGAGCGATAGCCCCCTTGGGAAAATACAAAAACACAATGATCTTTTGGCAGATTGCCGCTTTGCTCGAAAAATACGACGCCGGATTGAAAACTCCTGTAAAAGAGCTTCCGGAAGATGCGCTTGAGGAAATATTACACGGATCGGACGAACGTATTAAAATTAAGAACTCGCTGATAGGGACATCTTCCGATTATTTTGTGAGCTATGAGGGCATTGTGAAATATATCCAGATGTTGCAAGAGAAAGACGCCTCGGCTACGGCCCAAAAATGGGCGGAACAATTTGCCAAGACGACTGTTTGTCCCGAATGCAAAGGAGCGCGCCTGAATAAAGAAGCGTTGCACTTCCGCATTCACGACAAGAACATCAACGAATTGGCAAATATGGACATCAATGAATTGTATGATTGGTTGATGAACGTCGATGCTTTTCTCTCGGATAAACAAAAGAAAATAGCCGCAGAAATACTGAAAGAAATCCGCACGCGCCTGAAATTTCTGTTGGATGTGGGGTTGGATTATCTGGCTTTAAACCGGAGTTCCGTAAGTCTTTCCGGAGGTGAAAGCCAGCGCATACGACTGGCGACACAAATCGGCTCACAATTGGTCAATGTGCTCTATATTTTAGATGAACCGAGCATCGGGTTGCACCAACGCGACAACCTCCGGTTGATTCATTCTTTGAAAGAACTCCGCGATATGGGCAACTCCGTTATTGTGGTGGAGCACGATAAAGACATGATGTTGGCGGCCGACTATATAATCGACATGGGCCCTAAAGCCGGACGACTCGGAGGAGAAGTTGTTTTCGCCGGTGTTCCGCAAGAAATGCTGAAGACAGATACTATGACTTCGCAATATTTGAACGGAAAGATGAAAATAGAGGTTCCCACCAAGCGTAGAAAAGGAAACGGCCTGGCAATACGGCTAAAAGGGGCGAAAGGGAATAATCTGAAAAATGTGGATGTCGAATTCCCGTTAGGCAGATTGATCTGTGTGACCGGAGTGTCCGGCAGCGGAAAGTCTACCTTGGTTAATGAAACATTACAGCCGATTCTTTCACAGAAATTCTACCGTTCGTTGCAAGACCCGCTGGAGTATGACTCCATTGAAGGTATAGAACATATAGATAAGGTGGTGAATGTCGATCAATCGCCTTTAGGCCGTACTCCACGCTCCAATCCCGCTACCTATACCGGTGTGTTCTCCGACATCCGGAACCTGTTTGTCGGCCTGCCCGAAGCGAAGATTCGCGGATATAAACCGGGACGTTTCTCTTTCAATGTTTCGGGAGGGCGTTGCGAAGCCTGTTCAGGAAACGGATATAAAACCATTGAAATGAATTTTCTCCCCGATGTCTACGTGCCTTGTGAGATTTGTCACGGCAAACGTTACAACCGAGAAACGCTGGAAGTACGTTTCAAAGGAAAATCGATAGCCGATGTGCTCGATATGACCATCAACCGTGCCGTCGAGTTCTTCGAGAACGTTCCGCAGATCCTGAACAAAATAAAGGTTCTGCAAGATGTCGGATTGGGTTATATCAAACTCGGGCAATCGTCTACCACGCTTTCCGGCGGAGAAAGCCAGCGTGTGAAACTGGCAACGGAGTTGGCAAAAAGAGATACCGGCAAAACGCTTTATATACTCGACGAGCCCACTACAGGACTTCATTTTGAAGACATCCGCATACTGATGGGAGTACTTAATAAATTGGTTGATAAAGGGAATACGGTGATTGTAATCGAACATAACCTCGATGTCATCAAAATGGCGGACTATCTAATCGATATGGGACCCGAAGGCGGAAAAGGCGGCGGTGAAGTATTAAGTTTCGGAACACCGGAAGAAGTGGCAAAAAGCTTGCAAGGATATACCCCGAAGTTTTTGAGGGAAGAGATTGGAGGTTGATTAAAAAACTATTATACGAACAACGAAAATGAAAATCAATAAAACGAATGCCGCCCGCTTGCTCGACAAGGCCCAAATTCCTTATGAACTTATCGCTTACGAAGTGGATGAAAACGATTTAAGCGCAGTGCATGTAGCTGCCGGTTTGGGAGAGAACATAGAACAAGTATTCAAAACGCTTGTGTTGCATGGTGATAAAAGCGGTTACTTTGTATGCGTTATTCCCGGAGAGCATGAAGTCGACCTGAAACTTGCCGCCAAAGTATCCGGAAACAAAAAATGCGATTTGATTCCTATGAAGGAGCTTCTTCCACTTACCGGATATATACGCGGAGGCTGTTCGCCTATCGGGATGAAAAAACATTTTCCCACATATATTCACGACACTTGCCTTCGGTTTCCACACATCTATGTAAGCGCCGGTGTACGGGGATTACAGATAAAAATATCTCCGGGTGATTTGATCAGGGAATCGAAAGCGGAAGTCTGCCGCTTGTTTGAATGACAACTTTTGTTGATAATTGCTGAATAATTCAGGAAAAAGTATATATTTGCAGGAAATAATCATTTTTATTAATCTAATATTTATTTTTATATGTTTGAAGGACAACCGAAAGGTTTATATGCTTTGGCTCTTGCCAATACCGGAGAGCGCTTTGGCTATTACACAATGCTTGCTATCTTTACACTCTTTTTGCAAGCAAAGTTTGGCTATTCGGCCGCTGAAACTTCTACCATTTTTGGATCATTCCTGGGCGCTGTGTATTTCATGCCGCTTGTCGGGGGTATTTTAGCGGATAAGTGCGGCTATGGTAAGATTGTTACAATCGGCATCGTAGTGATGTTTGTCGGTTATTTGCTCTTGGCAATTCCTACGGCTGCCAATTCTACCGGAAAAATGATGATGTTGGGGGCTCTTTTCCTGATAGCTTGCGGTACCGGCTTTTTTAAAGGTAATTTGCAAGTAATGGTAGGTAATCTTTATGACTCGCCTGAGTACAGTTCAAAAAGAGACACGGCTTTTAGTTTGTTCTATATGGCTATCAATGTGGGCGCTTTGTTTGCTCCTACAGCTGCGACCAAAATGACTAATTACGTGCTCTCCGGCGCCGATTTTACATACAATGCGCAGATTCCTTCATTGGCACATCAATTTCTGAACGGCACAATCAAGCCGGAAGGAAGCGCCGCTTTGGAAGGATTGAAAGCAGCGCAGGGATTCACCGGTGATATGGCTTCATTTTGTTCGACCTACATTGAAAAGCTTTCTGAAGCTTATAATTACGGTTTTGCTGTAGCATGTATTTCATTAATTGCTTCTATGGCTATTTACCTTGGTTGCCGGTCAATGTACAAACACGCCGATTATAACTCCAAACAAGCCAAAACATCCAACAACCATAATGAACCGGAACTGACTCCCGAACAGACGAAACAGCGTATTGTTGCTTTGCTACTTGTTTTCGCGGTGGTTATTTTCTTCTGGATGGCATTCCATCAGAACGGTTTGACGATGACATTCTTTGCGCGCGACTATACGACTCAATATGTTACCGGAATAAACCGTATCGGTTTTGATGTATGGAACCTTGTTCTCATCATCATTGCGGTATATGGATTGTTCTCTTTGTTCCAATCTAAAACCGGAAAGGCTAAAGTTATTTCCGGAGTGGTTGTATTGGCCTCGTTGATCATATTGGCAGGAAGTTATTATGCAATGGATGACACCATAGAAATTCTGCCGCAAATCTTCCAACAGTTCAATCCATTCTTCGTAGTTGCCTTAACGCCGGTATCTTTGGCTGTATTTGCTCATCTGGCAAGTAGAAAGAAAGAGCCTTCCGCTCCTCGTAAAATCGGTATCGGTATGGTAATTGCAGCCTGCGGTTTCTTAATTCTGGCGATAGGATCGATAGGATTGCCTACACCTACCGCGATAGCTGCCAAAGGAATCGACCCCGATACATTGGTTTCTCCCAATTGGTTGATATCCACTTATCTGGTATTGACATTTGCCGAGCTGTTGCTTTCTCCGATGGGAATCTCTTTTGTATCTAAAGTGGCTCCTCCCAAATATAAAGGAATGATGATGGGGGGCTGGTTTGTGGCCACAGCCATTGGAAACTATATGGTTTCTATCATCGGCTATCTGTGGGGTGACATGCAACTTTGGATGGTATGGAGCGTATTGATCGTATGCTGCTTGTTGTCCGCATTGTTTATCTTCTCGATCATGAAGAAGCTTGAGAAAGTTGCTTAACTGAAATAGTTCGTTATATAGAAAAGGCGGTAGCAAGAAACAAATTTGTTACCGCCTTTCTCTATATAAACCGTTATGCTTATGCTTGTATGTTTTCCATTTTCATAACCTGATTGTTCATATGGCGGGATAGGCGTATCTACTCAGAATATTAATTGTTCTTAAAACATAGTACTATGTTATACATGGTACTATTGAAATATATATTTTTGCTGAACAAAATTTGAATAATATGAATATAGAAAATGTAAAGTCTCAGATGCGAAAGGGGTTGTTGGAATATTGCATCCTGTTGTTGCTCCATAAAGAACCGTTTTATGCCTCGGATATTATTCAGAAACTGAAAGAAGCCAGGCTGATTGTGGTAGAGGGAACCTTATATCCATTGTTAACGCGTTTGAAAAATGACGATTTATTGAGTTATGAGTGGGTGGAATCGACACAAGGTCCGCCGCGCAAATACTACCGGCTGACTGCGAAAGGAGAGGAGTCTTTGTTGGAGTTGGAGCTTTCGTGGAAAGAATTGAATGAAACCGTGAACCATATTGCAAACAGATAATCTGAAAAAAGAAATAACAATGAAAAAGACACTGACTGTAAATTTAGGCGGAACAGTTTATCACATCGATGAGGACGCCTATCGTTTGCTGGATAATTATTTAAACAATCTTCGTCTGCATTTCCGGAAACAACAGGGGGCGAATGAAATAGTGGATGACATGGAAAACAGAATCTCCGAACTCTTCTCGGAGAGAATCTCCCTGAGCAAACAGGTGATAACTGTATCCGATGTGGAGGAAGTCATCGCACGAATGGGAAAACCGGAAGATCTTGCAGATGCCGAGAGCGGAGATGAACCGGGAGAAAATCCGAAAGAAAAGGGGAAAAGACAGAATAACGACCGTTCGGGCGGCAGCAGGCGCTGTTTTCGCGATCCTGACAATAAAATGTTGGGCGGTGTAGCCGCAGGCCTGGCCGCTTATTTGGGGTGGGACGTTACGGTGGTGCGCCTTTTAATGATTGCTTTAATATTTCTTCCTTATTTCCCGATGGTCATTATCTATCTTGTATGCTGGTTGCTTATTCCCGAAGCACGCACGGCTGCCGAGAAGTTGAGCATGCGGGGCGAAGCCGTCACGGTAGAAAACATCGGTAAGACCGTTACAGACGGGTTTGAACGGATGGCGGACGGAGTAAATAACTATATGAGATCAGACAAACCGCGTACGCTTCTTCAGAAGATAGGGGACGCTTTCGTAGCGGTGGTAGGATTTATACTCAAATTATTCTTAATCGCTCTGCTGATTGTCTGCTTTCCTGTACTGTTCGTATTGGCTATTCTTTTTGTCGCGTTGGTGATAGCCATTATCTCCATAGCGATTGGCGGCGGAGCATTGTTGCTCGAATGGATCCCTACGATTAACTGGGAACCTTTGGCTTCGATATCTCCTATAATGACTGTAGTCGGCACCATGGGAGGAGTACTTTTTATAGGTATTCCATTGGTCGGACTGGCTTATTCCATTCTTCGCCAGTTGTTCCATTGGCAGCCGATGGGAAGTGTGCTGAAATGGTCGCTGTTCATACTGTGGGTGACGGGATTGGTACTTTGCATCATTAACTTGTCCGCTTTAGGATGGCAACTGCCGTTGTATGGATTGCATCGGGTATGACAATAGCGCTTTTCCATGAAATTTTCCGTTTTGAGAATCATTCTTTTTCATTATGTTTGCAGCATAATGATGTATGAATAGAAAAAGTAAGCATGGGCGAACATATATGTTTCAGAAGAAATGAGCGTTTGGCCACGGTAAATCCTTATTGGAGAGGAAATCCCGTGGTACGCGGACGTTATTATAACCGGCAACACCGCTATCGTCCCGGCATGGGTAGTGTGTTGAAATGGCGTTTGTCTCCGAATCCGCAACGAAAAGAGAAGAAGAACACCAAATGGAATCCGAAAGTCTGCTATCTTCATTCATTGGATTCCGCCACCGGAAATTGCCTGATATGGCTCGGACACAACTCTTTTTTCCTTCAATTGGCAGGAAAAAGAATCATGTTCGATCCTGTATTCGGGAATATTCCTTTTGTACGCAGAAGGAGCGAACTGCCCGCAAACCCCGATATTTTCACGGGAATCGATTATTTGCTGATAAGCCACGATCATTTCGATCATTTGGACAAACGAAGCGTTGCCCGCTTATCGGCAAACAATCCGCAGATGAAACTGTTTTGCGGATTAGGCACCGGAGAACTCATAGAAAGTTGGTTTCCGCAGATGGAAACGATACAAGCATGCTGGTATCAGCAGTTGGAAGACGAGTCGTTGAAAATCACTTTTTTGCCCGCCCAGCATTGGAGCAAGCGTTCGATGCGCGACGGAGGGCAAAGACTTTGGGGAGCGTTTATGCTTCAGGGTGATGGAATTTCGATATATTATAGCGGCGATACGGGATATGCGGCTCATTTCAGTGAGGTTCCCGAGTTGTTCGGACCGCCGGATTATGCTTTGTTGGGAATAGGCGCGTATAAACCGCGCTGGTTCATGCAACCCAATCATATATCTCCCTACGAATCGCTCACAGCGGCGGAAGAGATGGACGCGGGACTGACCATCCCCATGCATTACGGAACATTCGATTTGTCGGACGAGCCTCTGCACGATCCTCCGCAGGTTTTTGCCGCCGAAGCGAAAAAACGAAAAATACGGGTAGAGATTCCTTGTTTGGGCGAAGTCGTCAAACTGAATAAAAGAAAATAAAGCTATTCAAGAAACCCGGCTTTGCAGACAGTTCTCACGGATGAGAAAATGATAAACCATAACCGAAAGAAATAAAAAGGGCCGTATCACACTCTGTTCGGAGTGAAGATACGGCTCTTTTTATTGTTCGTGAAGGCGCAAACTACGTTTTCTTTCAAACATTCATGAAGAGCGTTTTATTTTTTCAGCCATTTGTCGAGCCATTCGAAGAAAGTCCGTTGCCAGAGGATGCCATTCTGCGGTTTCAACACCCAGTGGTTTTCGTCGGGATATATCAGCAATTCCGCCGGAACTCCACGCATGATGGCCGCATCGAAAGCCGCCATCGCCTGATTGGCAAGGATACGGTAGTCTTTCTCGCCATGGATGCAAAGAATCGGAGTGTCCCAACGGTCGACAAAGCGGTGGGGTGAGTTGGCAAACGTGCGTTGCGCCACCGGATTCTGCTTTTCCCAGTACGCGCCACCCATGTCCCAGTTGGCAAACCATTTCTCTTCTGTCTCCAGATACTGCATTTCCATGTTGAAAATACCGTCGTGAGCAATGAATGCCTTGAAACGCTTATCGTGATGTCCCGCCAGCCAGTAGACGGAGAAGCCGCCGAAGCTGGCGCCCACGCACCCCAGACGGTCTTTGTCCACATACGGTTCTTTCGCCATCTCGTCGATTGCAGTGAAATAATCTTTCATGCACTGGCCGCCGTAATCGCCGCTGATCTGTTCGTTCCATTCTCTGCCGAATCCCGGCAAGCCGCGGCGGTTGGGGGCGACAATGATATAATCGTTGGCTGCCATGATCTGGAAGTTCCAACGATACGACCAAAACTGGCTTACAGGGCTTTGGGGACCTCCTTCGCAGAATAAAACCGCAGGATATTTCTTGTTCGGATCGAATTTCGGAGGATAAATCACCCAAGTCAGCATCTGTTTGCCGTCAGTCGTCTTCATCCATCGCGGTTCTACCTTACCTGTCTCCAGTTGGTCATAAATAGCTTTGTTTTCTTGCGTGAGTTGGGTAGTCGATCCGTCCGGCCCTATCGTATAAATCTCGTCCGCCATACTCATCGAATGTCTTTTGGCGATAAGTTTGTCGCCGCACAAAGCCACTCCTTCATAGTCATACATACCGGAAGTGATGGATTTCACCGAATCGTTTGTCAGGTCGATCGCGCGGATATGCGTTTCGCCGTGCCATACGCCCGTGAAGTAAATCGTTTTCGCATCGGAACTCCACACAAACGCGTCTACGTTCGACTCGAAAGCTTTGCTCGCAAAACGCTTTTCTCCGGTCGCCAGGTCCATGATAAAGAGACGGTTCAAATCGGCCTCGTACCCGTCGCGCTCCATACTCTGCCATGCGATGTATTTCCCGTCGGGAGAATAAGAAGGATTCGTATCGTATCCCTTGTTCTCTTCGGTAATGTTCCGGGTCTGTTTCGTCTTCAAGTCGTAAATGTAAATATCGGAATTGGTAGACACGGCATATTCCAGTCCGGTCTTTTTGCGGCAGGTGTAAGCCACCTCGTCCGAAGAAGGGTTCCAAGCCAGTTGTTCGACACCTCCCCACGGGCGCATCGGACTTTCGTACGGTTCGCCTTCGAGAATATCGACTACATTTGAGATTTTATCGCCATCGAAATCAGCGACAAAAGGATGCGGAGCGCCCGTTACCCATTCGTCCCAATGCTTATACATCAGATCGGTGACGATGATGCCCGTAGACTTCGGCAAGTCGGGATATTTATCGGCTGTGGTCTGCTTCGTTTTCACCTGTGAGACAAACAGCAACTTTCTTCCGTCGGGAGAGAATTTGAAACCCTCGATATCTTTGTCGTAATCGGTTAGTTGCCTGCGTCCCGTTCCGTCGGGATTCATTTCATAAAGCTGGCTGCTTCCGCTATCGTTGCTCAGGAAAGCGAGCTTGCTGCCCCCTTTGATCCAGGCCACCTCATTCTCCTGATAAACGGTGCGCGTGATTTGCCGGTTATCCGTTCCATCGGCATTCATCACGAATATCTCGCGGTTGCTTTTGTTCTCGGCGACACTGTAATAGGCCACCGTATACGCTACTTTCTTCCCGTCGGGCGATACCGCCAATCCACCGATCCGTCCCATAGCCCAAAGAGCTTCGGGAGTCATGCGCCTGCCTTCGATCTTGATATCCGATTTTCCGATAAGCACCTGGCCTTCTTCTGTTTTGCCCGCGTCTTTTGTTCCGCCGCAGGCAGCCAATAACATTGCTGCCGACATCATAAATAAATTTGCTTGTCTCATATCATTTATTAAAATGTTTATTTGCTTGCGAAGATAATGAAAAAAGAACAAAAAGCAATCATCGGGCACAACAGTCGGGGGAGATAATAAGGAACGGTTGCTGAGCGGGAGCATTTTCATGCGGATACAGTTTGAAAAATGGAGAAAACATCATATCCGCCGCAGTTTCTGCACGGTATATACAACGTATTATCCACGTTTTAAAGCAACCCGCAAGAAGTCGCGAAAAAAGCCCGCCGCCTTTAAAAAAAACACGGCGGGCTTTGAAAAAAAGGCGGCGGGCTTTGTAATCAAACACGGCGGGCTTTTTTTCAGAGGCCGCCCGTGTTTTTTCAGATGCCAAAGCCTTTCCGAG
This sequence comes from Bacteroides pyogenes, assembly GCF_014196225.1. Classification (GTDB taxonomy): domain Bacteria; phylum Bacteroidota; class Bacteroidia; order Bacteroidales; family Bacteroidaceae; genus Bacteroides; species Bacteroides pyogenes_A. Next base: position 41,882 of record NZ_JACIDI010000015.1, read on the forward strand.
AACCGCCAGTTTCTCTTGAGAAACATATTTCTCCGATTCATTATAAAATACCTGAAACGCTGTGGCAAGAATCTGCCGTATGCAAAAATAAACGGAAAAGAATCTATGGCAGTTCGTTCATTTTTCGTATTTTTGCATCCTGTTTTGAAATGGAAAAACTTAAATAAAAAAATATAATGGCAAAAGAACTGAAAGATCTGACCAAACGTAGCGAGAATTATTCGCAATGGTACAACGATTTGGTAGTAAAAGCAGACTTGGCAGAGCAATCTGCCGTGCGCGGCTGTATGGTGATTAAGCCTTACGGATACGCAATCTGGGAAAAGATGCAACGACAACTGGACGACATGTTTAAAGAAACAGGGCATGTGAACGCTTATTTCCCCTTGTTGATTCCCAAATCTTTTTTAAGCCGTGAAGCGGAACATGTAGAGGGCTTCGCAAAAGAGTGTGCGGTGGTGACACACCATCGCCTGAAAAGTTCGCCCGACGGCAAAGGCGTCGTGGTAGACCCGGAAGCTAAGCTCGAAGAAGAGCTGATTATCCGCCCTACATCCGAAACCATCATCTGGAACACGTATAAAAACTGGATCAATTCATACCGCGATCTTCCCATCCTGTGCAACCAATGGGCCAACGTGATGCGTTGGGAGATGCGCACCCGACTGTTTCTGCGCACTGCGGAATTTTTATGGCAAGAGGGACACACCGCCCATGCTACCCGTGAAGAAGCGGAAGAAGAGGCAAAGAAGATGCTGCATGTGTACGGTGAATTTGCCGAAAAATACATGGCTGTGCCGGTTGTAAAGGGAGTAAAATCGGCCAATGAACGTTTTGCCGGAGCATTGGACACGTACACCATCGAAGCGATGATGCAGGACGGAAAGGCTTTACAGAGCGGAACTTCCCATTTCCTTGGACAAAATTTCGCCAAAGCGTTCGATGTGCAGTTTGTCAACAAAGAGAATAAACTGGAATACGTATGGGCTACTTCATGGGGCGTATCGACCCGCCTGATGGGTGCCCTGATCATGACACACTCCGACGACAACGGTTTGGTATTGCCTCCGCATCTGGCGCCGATTCAGGTAGTGATTGTTCCTATCTACAAAAACGACGAACAGTTGAAGCAGATCGACGCAAAAGTTGAAGGAATCGTGGCGCGCCTGAAAGCGTTGGGCATATCCGTGAAGTACGACAATGCCGACAACAAACGTCCCGGCTTTAAATTTGCCGACTATGAGCTGAAAGGTGTTCCCGTGCGGCTTGTCATGGGAGGACGCGACTTGGAAAACAACACGATGGAGGTAATGCGCCGCGACACTTTGGAGAAGGAAACGGTGACTTGCGACGGAATAGAGGCTTATGTAAAAGACCTGCTTGAAGAAATTCAGGCGAATATCTATAAAAAGGCGCTCGACTATCGCAATTCGCGCATCATCAGCGTAGATACTTACGAAGAGTTTAAAGAAAAAATCGAAGAAGGAGGATTTATTCTGGCGCACTGGGACGGAACTTCCGAAACGGAAGAAAAAATAAAAGAAGAAACCAAGGCGACCATTCGTTGCATACCGTTCGATTCGTTTATCCCGGGAGACAAAGAACCGGGTAAATGTATGGTGACAGGCAAACCTTCGCCCTGCCGCGTAATCTTCGCCCGCTCTTATTAGGAACAGCATCGATATAAAGGACGACCGCACGGACCGAAAACCTGCGGTCGTTTTTTTGTTTTTTATCTGCACAACGAAGGTTGCGAGTGTCGCTGATTCTTACGGAGACTATCGCTCTCTTTTCTTTTTCGTTTTTGCTCCTTCGGAGGCAACACTGTCTGTTTTCATTTCCGGCTGAAGGCCTTCGTGCCGTTTCCGCTTGTTCCGGAGCTTCCATTTGTTCCAGAAGAAAAGGTCGCTCCATTTATTGAAATCTTTCTTATACATGATTCCCACGCCTTGCGTGGTGAGGTTGGTTTTCGTATAATAGCGGTCGTTGGTCTTGTTATAGCCTTTCAGCCGGATATCACCGGAACGCGTGATCAGCCATTCCGCCTCAAAATCACCCACGAAGTTGGTATTTGCCAGCGGATTGTCGCGGTAACCGAAATTACCGTTAATCAACAGCCGGTTGTTTAATAACTGCCCCGACAAGATGCCTTCGAATTCCACATCCGTCCAACCCTTGTCACCGGTACTCAAATTGGTTCCTATATTCCAGTTGTTGGTTTCGAAAATCCGCGAAAGAGCATTGTTCAGTTGCCCGGAGAGGGTGGAGGAAAGAACGGAAGTCATCACGTAAGCGTTTTGATTTTCCCGCCGGACGTCTTCCGTATAGAATTTGCCCACACCCAGCAAATACAGGATTTGCATGTTCATCTGTTCTTCCGTGCTGATGTAGTTGCGCACCAACGACTGAATCTCGTCCCTCTCGTTCGGAAGTTCGATACCCAGCTTTATCGTGGGCTGAAGCAAGACGCCGCTCAAATTCATCATGCAATTCACCCGTACATTGGGTTGTTGAATAACGGTGGAGGCATCGGGTATCAAGTCATTCAAAGACGCCGAGTTTACCGTGTAAGAAGCCTGAATATCCATGTTCGCGTCAAGGGGGGGGCCATTGAAGTTTATCGTACTGCCGTCTTTTATCACGAAGTCCTTCCGTATCACGTCTTGCAGGCTGAATTTATAAACTCCCTGACTGATCCGGTAGTTGCCGAACATTTTCACGTCTCCCTTATTATAAAATTCCGTGCGAATGTTTCCCGTTCCTTTTCCGGTAATATAGTCGCCGGCTATCGGGTCCATGACGATCCGCACAGTGGCGTCGGGCGTTACATCGGCCAGAATATTCAGCCAGATGTCTGTATCTTGTTCCTTTTCAGACAGTTGCCGCTTCAATAATAAATCATCGTAATCGTCTGTCTGAACAGAGTCCCGGACAACACGGCGAAGTGTTTTATCTACAAACTTGATGAACTGACTGTTGGCAGCCGACGCTACATTTCCGTTAATATAGGTGAAGGAAGTATTCCGGTCTGTAGTCATCGCCACATTAACGTCGAGCCCTTGCGTCGCATTCCCCGTCAGCATGGCGTTTCCCGTACCGTATATTGTGCCGTAGAAAGGCATGTCGGGAGATTCTTTCGTATTCATCACCAACATATTGTTGGCCTGTATTTCAAAACGATAGCTCAAGTCTTTGAAATGCTGAAAGCGCAAATAGCCGTTCATTGTTCCCTGATGACCTTCCACATCGGCAATCCGCATGTTTTTAAACGTCAATCCGGTAGGGGCGAGATGAATCGTGTCATTGATGGCGAACCGTGTATTCAGTATATCAAACTTCATAGAAGCATTCGTCATGACAGCTCCATCGAGATTCAAGCCTTTGAATTTTCCATAAAAGTGTACTTTGCCGGTTCCTCTTCCTTTGATATCGTTTGCGATAGAACTCATATAATATTCGAGAAACTTCAGGTTCAGCTCATGGGCGTCAATATTCAAATCCAGTCCGCTTTCCGGTTTCAACGGATAAATGATGCCGCTGACACGGGATGGAGAATCGGCCATATCGCGAATGGAAGCATCCAGCAGGATTCCTCTTTTTTCATTATCCCATCCTCCGTTAATATCGGCATCTCCCAACCGCCCCTGATTAAGTGAGAAGTTTTTTACAAACAAACGCGCGTTTATCACCGGCTTCTTGAAAACCCCTGTCGCATAAGCGGTTCCGGTAGCGTCACCTCCAAAAGCAACATCGTCGGAGATGCCCACTATATCGAAAACGTACCCCAGATTGATTTCTTTTAAACTGATTTTCACCGTATCTGCAGGGAGTTCCGAAAGACGGCCGTTGACACGTATATGCCGGTCGGCATGACTGAAATAGAAGTTGTTTACGTCTATTCTTCCGGAGTCGGCCACAATCTGTGAAGGATGAACCTGCCAAAGCGTATCGTTCAGAATAATATCGGTAGGGCTTACGTCGACTACCGCTTTCAACAAAGGCTTTTCTCCTTCCGTGCGCAAAAACTTGGCGACAGCGCCCAATTGTCCGCTATAAGTGGCTGTCGCATTATTTCCCCAATTGAAAGTTGCGCTTACAACATCTTCTTTGGCTTGCGCGTTCAACGCAATGTTGACGGCATCCGCCTCTTTCAGATTCGTCAGCCGTAGTTTGATCTGAATATTGTCAGACGGATTTTCACAGAGAATCATCCCCGATTCAATCAGGTCGTTCTTATATTGCAGGCGGGGGAAATATCCTTCTACACGCAAACGCTGACCCGCATCGTTAAAATATCCTTTCACTGTGGAGTGAGCATGGATATGCAGGGGAATATTGAATATTGCAGATAAGATATCCGTGTTATATATATGTATATCGAACCGGAAGTTGTTATGAAGTTTTTCCTGATGCTTGAAAGGCGGCAGCAGAGAAGGAATATATCTGCCCGCAATGTTGAGCATGCTGGCAGGCAACGTGTGGTATTGAAAGTCTCCTTCCACGCTTGCCGTAAGGAACTCCGACGTCAACTTGAGTTGGTTCTCGTTATTTTGCCGGGTAGCCTGAATGTTCATGTTTCTCATGAAATATTCTTTTCCGGGAGCGTTGAATTCCAAACTGTCGATATTGATTTCTCCGTTCATTTCGTCCACCGACCCCCCGGTGAAGTTTGCCCTGAGTTTTACGGAGAATTCTGCATCTGCGTAATCCGATGTAATATTCAACTCGTGGGGGCGGATTTTGTCAATAACGGCAGAGAAATTGAAAGTAGGGACTTTGGAAGCCAAATTGAAATCGCCGTTCAGGTATACGGATCCGTTCGGATCGTTCATTGCCGCCTTCCCGTTAAAACCTCCTTTTTGATATTCGCCGTCCAGAGTGATGTTTTCGTACTTATAATCGCTGTATTCTACAGAAGACACCAGACCTTTCATTCCAATGGAAGGATATTGGTTTTCCACATGGCGTCCGTGTACATCCAGGTTCAGTGTCACTTTCCCAAACAACTCATTTCCCAGCAGTTTCCCCAATTCAAAATCTTCAGTCTTCACAGCGCCCGAATAAGAAAAAGCCTTTTTCTCTTTGTCCGAACTCAGTTTCAAGTCTGTTTTTACGGCTCCAAGACTGGTTTGAAGCAGTCCGTAAGTTACCAAATCGGTAAAGTATCCCGATATTTCTCCGCGGAAAGCGATATTTCCCAAATGCTCCAGAAGGGGAGGAACCCCATTGTAATTATCGCTCAGGTTGCGTACCAAAAAACCTACTTCCCGGGAACTGGCACTCAATTCCGAAAGCTTTCCGAATATGTAAGCGTCTTTGGGATGGGAGAGATCTTGAACAGATACTTCTCCCAAGAGTCTGAATTGCCGGCCTTCGGCCGTAATCTCCAAATGAGGGCAGGAAAATTGGTCGACTGTACCGTTCACTTCCATGTTCAGCGTCACCGGCTCTTTGAAGTGCGATAATGCGGGGATAAAAGGAGAAATGTCTTTCGGCGTAATTTGGGAAGGTAAAATACGAAAAGAACAATGAGCCTGCTTAACAAACTGTTCGGCAGTCTTCACCCCGGCGTACATCAAGTGGATGGTATCCATTCGTAAAGAGCTTTCGGGCAATTCGATGGCAAAATTATCGATACTCATGCGCTTTTTGTTAGCCACCAGCTTCAGGCTCATCTTCTTCAACGAGAATCCCGAAGCTGCTTCATCCACACTCAAACGCTTTATCCCTACGTTGAGTGAGTCTTTGGTCAAAGCTTTCAATGAAAGGTTACCTATGATATTCTGAAATTGAAGATGCCGCGAATTGAATTTTCCGGGTGTTTCGGGCTCCGATAATAAATGATAGGTGACCTTCCCGCGACGGATTAAGACGGAATTGATACGAATATCCAACGAACTTTCCCGCTTCACAGTATCTTTAGAAGCAAACGCGTCCAGCACGAATTGGAAATTCGGCGGAGAATCGGGCGTTTCTTGCCTGAGATTCATGTTAAGACCGAACAGTTGCACACTGCTTATCGAAATTTTTCCTTTGAAAAAAGGGATAAAATCAAATTTGGCCGATAGACGGGGAATCTTCAGCAGTTCGTTCCCTTTCTGATCGTTCAGTAATACATCGTCAATAATGATCCGGTTCAATAATCCGATATCGATTTTGCCGATGGCAACCTCCGTGTTGAGAACCTTCGATAGCTCTTTCGATGCAAGCACACTCATGAAACGTTGAATACCCGGTATATTCAACAAAACAATAGTTCCGATATATACTCCCAGTACAATACCCACTATCCATCGTACAGTTCTTTTCAGTGCTCTTATAAGTTCTCTTTTTTTATTTTACGACAAAAATATAAAATAGTTCGTTATGAATCGTAGTTTTATCATTACTTTTGTGCCGTTTAATAGTTTATGACATATGAGTACAATTATATTAGGAATAGAATCTTCGTGTGACGATACCTCGGCCGCTGTCATTAAAGACGGTTATCTGCTGTCGAATGTAGTATCCGGCCAAGCCGTTCACGAAGCTTACGGAGGTGTAGTTCCCGAACTTGCATCCCGGGCGCATCAGCAAAACATTGTGCCTGTAGTACATGAAGCTTTGAAAAGAGCCGGCGTCAGCAAAGAAGAATTGAGTGCGGTTGCGTTTACACGTGGTCCCGGGCTGATGGGTTCGCTATTGGTGGGAGTCTCTTTTGCCAAAGGTTTCGCACGTTCTTTAGGCATCCCCTTGATTGATGTTAACCATCTCACAGGACACGTTTTAGCTCACTTTATTAAATCGGAAGGCGAAGAAAACAAACATCCCGAACTCCCGTTCCTCTGCCTGTTGGTATCGGGAGGAAACTCCCAAATCATTTTGGTAAAAGCATACAATGATATGGAGATTCTGGGACAAACAATCGACGACGCGGCAGGAGAGGCCATCGACAAATGTTCTAAAGTGATGGGGCTTGGTTATCCGGGCGGTCCGATTATCGACAAGCTGGCGCGTCAGGGCAACCCGAAAGCGTTTACATTCAGCAAACCCCATATATCGGGATTGGACTACAGCTTCAGCGGACTGAAAACTTCATTCTTGTATTCTCTCCGCGATTGGCTGAAAGAAGACCCCGATTTCATTGAGCATCATAAAGCAGATTTGGCAGCATCGCTCGAAGCTACGGTCGTAGATATCCTGATGGATAAGCTGAGAAAAGCGGCCAAAGCGTATAAAATCAAGGAAATTGCCGTAGCCGGCGGAGTTTCTGCCAACAATGGATTGCGAAACGCCTTTAAAGAACATGCCGAAAAATATGGATGGAATATATTCATCCCAAAATTCAGCTACACGACCGACAATGCTGCAATGATCGCTATTACGGGATATTTCAAGTATCTCGATAAAGATTTCTGCTCCATAGATCTTCCTGCATATTCGCGAGTTTGCCTTTAAAGGCCCGATACACTTAAAACAATATGCCATTGCGAAAACAATAGAGCGGGAAATATGGATGGTGAAACGGAAAGTGTTAATTAATAAGTAGAAAGTAATGTTTGCCGAAATCATAACAATTGGAGATGAATTGTTGATAGGACAAGTTGTCGATACCAATTCGGCCTGGATGGGACAGGAGCTGAACAAAATAGGCATAGAAGTATTGCGTATCGTCTCCATACGCGACCGGGAAGATGAAATAATGGAAGCAATAGATACTGCTTTCAGCAAAGTAAATATTGTTTTGGTGACAGGAGGTCTCGGCCCTACTAAAGACGATATCACTAAACAAACTCTTTGCAAATATTTCCATACCGAGTTGGTTTTTAATGAAGAAGTGTTTCAAAACATCAAACGAGTGCTTGCCGGAAAGATTCCGATGAATGCGTTAAATAAGAGCCAGGCAATGGTTCCGAAAGAGTGCACGGTCATTAACAATCCGGTGGGGAGCGCCTCCGTAAGCTGGTTCGAAAAGGATGGAAAGGTACTCGTTTCAATGCCCGGAGTCCCGCAAGAGATGAACGCCGTCATGAAAGAATCCGTATTACCCAAATTGCATAAAAGATTTCATACGGATGTAATCATACACCGGACTTTTTTAGTTCAGAACAATCCCGAATCCGTTTTGGCGGAAAAGCTGGATGCATGGGAAAGCGCTTTGCCGGAATGCGTCAAATTGGCTTATCTGCCCAAACTCGGATTCATTCGTCTTCGCCTGACGGCACGTGGAAAAAACCGGACGGAACTGGAAAAAACATTGGACACGGAGTCGGCAAAACTGAAGAGCATATTGGATAACGATATTTTCAGTGAAGAAGATATTCCCTTGGAAATAATCGTAGGAGATTTACTAAGGAAAAATAATTTGACCGTCTCCACCGCAGAAAGTTGCACGGGAGGGAGTATAGCCGCACGTATAAGCTCTGTGCCGGGTTGTTCGGATTATTTTCGCGGAAGCATAGTGGCTTATTCCAACGATATTAAAAACATGCTTCTTGGTGTTTCTGCGGAAACATTGAAAAAACATGGGGCCGTAAGCGAGGAAACCGTGACCGAAATGGTAAAAGGCGCGATGAAAGCGATGAAAACGGACTGCGCCGTTGCAACTTCCGGCATTGCCGGTCCCGGAGGAGGAACTCCGGAGAAACCGGTAGGCACGATTTGGATCGCCGTTGGTTATAAAAACGAAATTCGCACTTACAGGCAGGAGACAAATCGCGGAAGAAGCATGAATATGGAAAGAGCAGGCAATAATGCGCTACTTATGCTCAGGGATATGCTCAAATAAAGAAAAAAGAATACTTGGCTGTGAATTATTTAAAGAAATTCTTGTTTTATACGGATAAAAGTGCTTACTTTGCGTCCTGTTTGAAAGAAGTATAGATATAAAACTATAAAAATAAGATAGAAATGTCGAAGATTTGTCAAATTACCGGAAAGAAAGCCATGATTGGCAACAATGTTTCACACTCAAAGAGAAGAACTAAAAGAACCTTTGATGTGAACTTGTTTAAGAAGAAGTTCTACTACGTAGAGCAAGACTGTTGGATCAGCCTTAGCATCTGTGCTAACGGACTGCGTATTATCAACAAAAAAGGTCTGGACGCTGCGCTGACTGAAGCGGTGGCTAAAGGCTATTGTGATTGGAAAAGTATTAAAGTAATCGGCTAAAAGGTAGAGGAGAAAACTTACAATGGCAAAGAAAGCAAAAGGTAACAGAGTGCAAGTGATTCTGGAATGTACAGAACACAAAGATAGCGGAATGCCGGGAACATCTCGTTATATCACAACAAAGAACAGAAAAAACACTACCGAAAGACTTGAGTTGAAAAAATACAACCCGATTCTGAAGAGAGTAACAGTACATAAGGAAATTAAATAATTATAAGAACTATCACCCATGGCAAAGAAAACAGTAGCAAGTTTGCACGAAGGAACAAAAGAAGGACGTTCTTATACCAAAGTTATCAAAATGGTGAAATCTCCTAAGACCGGAGCATACGTTTTTGATGAACAAATGGTACCGAACGATAAAGTACAAGACTTCTTCAAGAAATAATTGAAATAGCATCTAAGCTAAATATGTAAAATCCCCCTGCCGATTAGTTGGCAGGGGGATTTTTTATTGTATTTTTTTACTTTTCCAATCCTTTATTATATCTTTGTAGGCATTATGTATTATACAAATTAACTATAAACATGGGATTATTCGGTTTTTTTTCAAAAGAAAAAAAGGAAACGTTAGATAAAGGATTATCTAAAACCAAAGAGAGCGTATTTGGAAAAATAGCTCGTGTCGTAGCCGGCAAATCGAAAGTTGATAATGAGGTGTTGGATGACTTGGAAGAGGTATTGATCACCTCTGATGTAGGCGTAGAAACTACGTTGAATATTATTAAGCGTATTGAGAAACGTGTGGCGGCGGATAAATATGTGAATACTCAGGAGTTGAATCATATATTACGCGATGAAATAGCTGCTTTGCTTACAGAAAACAACTCGGGAGAGATAGTTGATTTTGATATGCCGATTGAGAAGAAGCCTTACGTCATCATGGTAGTAGGCGTAAACGGAGTAGGCAAAACAACTACGATAGGGAAACTGGCCTATCAGTTTAAAAAAGCCGGTAAATCTGTTTATTTGGGCGCCGCCGATACATTCCGCGCGGCAGCCGTAGAACAGTTGATGATTTGGGGAGATAGGGTAGGAGTGCCTGTAATCAAGCAAAAGATGGGAGCCGATCCCGCTTCGGTAGCTTTCGATACGCTCAGCTCTGCGGTTGCCAACAGTGCGGACGTGGTGATAATCGATACTGCCGGGCGGTTGCACAATAAGGTGGGCTTGATGAATGAGTTGACTAAAATCAAGAATGTAATGAAGAAAGTTGTGCCGGATGCCCCCGACGAGGTGTTGCTGGTATTGGACGGTTCTACCGGACAAAATGCTTTTGAACAGGCGAAACAATTTACTTTGGCAACAGAAGTAACCGCTATGGCCATCACGAAATTGGATGGAACGGCTAAAGGAGGAGTTGTGATCGGTATATCCGACCAGTTTAAAATACCGGTAAAATATATCGGATTGGGAGAAGGAATGGAAGATTTACAGGTTTTCCGTAAAAATGAATTTGTAGACTCCTTGTTTGGTGACAACGCATGAGAAAAAAAGAAATAGATATCATCACATTAGGGTGTTCTAAAAATTTAGTAGATTCGGAGCAGTTGATGCGACAGCTGCAAGAGGTGGGGTACAATGTTACTCATGATACGGAAAATCCGAAAGGAGAAATAGCGGTTATCAACACATGCGGCTTTATTGGCGATGCCAAAGAAGAGTCCATTAATATGATTCTGGAGTTTGCTCAAAGAAGGGAAGAGGGAGACTTGAAAAAGCTGTTTGTAATGGGGTGCCTTTCGGAACGATATCTAAAAGAGTTGGCCGTAGAAATTCCTCAGGTAGATAAATTCTATGGGAAATTCAATTGGAAAGAATTACTACACGATCTGGGGAAAGCTTATCATCAAGAACTGCATATCGAGCGTACATTGACTACTCCGAAACATTACGCTTATCTGAAAATTTCAGAGGGATGCGACCGCAAATGCTCATATTGCGCCATTCCTATCATCACGGGAAAACATGTGTCCAGACCGATGGAAGATATTCTGGATGAAGTGCGCTATCTTGTATCCCAAGGGGTAAAGGAGTTCCAGGTTATTTCGCAGGAGTTGACTTATTATGGTATCGACCTATATAAGAAGCAAATGCTTCCGGAGTTGATAGAGCGGATTTCCGACATTCCGGGAGTAGAATGGATTCGTTTGCATTACGCTTATCCGGCACACTTCCCGACAGATTTGTTTCGCGTTATGCGTGAACGAAACAATGTATGCAAATATATGGATATCGCCCTGCAACACATCAGCGACAACATGCTGAAACTGATGCGTCGCCAAGTGACGAAAGAACAGACATACAGATTGATAGAGCAATTTCGCAAAGAGGTACCCGGGATTCATTTACGGACAACTTTAATGGTCGGGCATCCCGGAGAAAGGGAAAAAGATTTTGAAGAACTGAAAGAATTTGTACGCAACGCACGATTCGACAGGATGGGAGCTTTTGCTTATTCTGAGGAAGAAGGAACTTACGCTGCCGATCAATATGAGGATTCTATCCCGCAAGAAGTAAAACAAGCCCGTTTGGACGAATTGATGGATATCCAGCAACAGATTTCAGCCGAATTAAGCGCACAAAAGATAGGCTCTTGCATGAAAGTCATAATAGACAGGATAGAAGGAGACTATTATATCGGACGAACCGAATTCGATTCTCCTGAGGTGGATCCTGAAGTTTTAATCCGGCGCCCCGAAACTGACTTGTGCATCGGTGGGTTCTATTGGGTAGAAGTTACCGACGCGGATGATTTTGATTTATACGTAAAGATTGCAGATTATCATGAATAATAAGGAGTTCACTTCAGAATTAGCCGACAGGCTGGGATATACGACTAAGGACACTACGGACCTGATAACTTCTTTATTGGGGCAAATGACGCAAGAGCTTGAAAAAGGAAACAGTATTTCCATACAAGGCTTCGGAGCTTTTGAGGTAAAGAAAAAAGGGGAGTACATTTCTGTGAATCCGGTTACGAACCAACGAATATTATTCCCCCCCAAACTGGTGCTCGCATACAGGCCGAGCAATATTTTGAAGGATAAGTTTAAATAATTTTTTCTCCAACTATGAATGAAAGATTGACCATCCAAGATTTTACAGACTTGTTGGCTTCGAAGCACAATATGACTAAAAAAGATGCTGAAGATTTTGTCAAAGAATTTTTTCTATTGATAGAACAGGCCTTGGAAAATGAAAAATATATAAAAATCAAAGGCCTGGGAACTTTCAAACTGATAAATGTGGATAGCACGGAAAGTGTTAATGAAAGTACCGGAGAACAGTTTAAGACACAAGAGCATTCTAAAATATCATTTACCCCGGACACTAATTTAAAAGAAGCGATCAACAAACCTTTCGCTCATTTTGAAACAGTGATATTAAATGAAAATACATTACTGGAAGATACGCCAACGGATGAAATAGCAGCAGAGGAAGAGGATACAGAAGAAGAAAACTTAGCAGACATTGAAAATTATCCAAAAAAAGAACAAATAAACACGGAAAACCTCATTACAGAAACCATTCCTGCTAAAGAAGATAATCATAAAGAAATGAAAAAGGAGGAATTTGCAAAGAACGAAGACAAAACAGATGAATGTGCAAAGCTTGAGAGTTTGTCAAAAAGTGACACTCATCAACAAAGGAAATCCTATATTTATTACTTGACAGTCGGCATCGTTGCTATTCTGTTGCTATGCGGAGGAGTTGTTTTCTTCGTTTACTACCCTGATATATTTCCTCCCTCGCCAAGAAAGGAATCAATTGACTTGCCAATAAACGCCGGTTCGGCTCTGTTACCGGAACAAATAACCGATACTGTTGCGAAAAAAGACACAATATCGGAAGTTGCGCAAGAACTGAAAGATGAAGTGCGACATAGACAAACTGTGGAATCAAAAGAGCAAGCAAATCCTGTAAATGTGTACTCCGAATCTGTTGTATACCAAATAACCGGCACTAAAACAAGGTATACAATTCAGAAAGGGGAAACTCTGACAAAGGTTTCGTTACGCTTCTTTGGCACCAAGGCAATGTGGCCTTATATTGTAAAACACAATTCGGATGTAATAAAGGATCCTGACAATGTACCTTTTGGTACAACGATTAAAATTCCGGAACTAATTGAAAAATAAGAAACGAATTTACATGTAAAACAGTTTATGGTATAGGAAGCGGGCAATTCAGATAAAATGTTATGCAAGTACAAAACAATATGAAAGTACCTTAATCTAAAGATTTTACATTGTTTTTTAATAAAAATTAGTTGCGATGGTTAATTATATAGCTTACATTTGGGAGCAAAATAAAAAGCTGTGATTAGAATGGCTTAACAATTAAAATAAACGAGAATTCAATAATAAAACATTTAAGGATTTATGGCTGAATCAATTGATATCCGCGAGTTGAACGAGCGGATTGAAAGACAGAGCGCTTTCGTTACCAATCTGGCTGTAGGTATGAACCAAGTTATTGTAGGTCAGAAACATTTGATAGAATCACTACTTATCGGATTACTTTCGGACGGACATGTTCTTTTGGAAGGAGTACCCGGTCTGGCAAAAACATTGGCTATCAAAACTCTCGCCTCGCTTATCGATGCAAGGTATAGCCGCATTCAATTCACACCGGACTTATTGCCTGCCGATGTCATTGGTACCATGGTATATAGCCAGAAAGACGAAGCCTTTAAAATACAAAAAGGTCCTGTCTTTGCTAATTTTGTTCTGGCAGATGAAATCAATCGTGCCCCGGCTAAAGTACAAAGTGCATTATTGGAGGCCATGCAGGAAAGACAGGTTACGATTGGAAAAGAAACGTTCTCATTGCCTGAGCCGTTTTTAGTATTGGCTACTCAGAATCCTATTGAGCAGGAGGGAACTTATCCGTTGCCTGAAGCACAAGTCGACCGTTTTATGCTTAAAGTGGTAATCGATTATCCTCAATTGGAAGAAGAAAAACAGATTATCCGTCAAAATATAAACGGGGAAAGTTTCAATGTAAAACCCATATTAAAAGCGGACGAAATCATTGAAGCTCGCAAAATCGTTCGCCAGGTATATCTGGATGAAAAGATAGAACGCTATATTGTAGACATTGTATTTGCAACTCGTTCTCCTGAAAAATATGATCTAAAGGAATTGAAAGAAATGATTGGATTTGGCGGTTCGCCGCGTGCTTCCATTAATTTGGCTTTGGCTGCCCGCACTTATGCTTTCATTAAGCGTCGGGGCTATGTAATCCCTGAAGATGTACGCGCTGTGGCTCACGACGTACTGCGACATCGTATCGGACTGACTTATGAAGCAGAAGCCAACAACATGACTTCGGACGAGATAATCAGCAAAATTCTTAATAAAGTAGAAGTGCCCTAACCTGTAACTCTGATTTCAATTAGAACGTTAGAATGGAAACAAGTGAAATATTAAAAAAAGTTCGCCAAATTGAAATAAAGACGCGAGGACTCTCTAATAATATCTTTGCTGGGCAGTATCATTCCGCCTTCAAAGGTAGAGGGATGTCTTTCTCTGAAGTGCGTGAATATCAATTTGGCGATGACATACGCGATATAGACTGGAACGTGACGGCACGCTTCAACAAACCCTATGTAAAAGTGTTTGAAGAAGAACGTGAGCTGACTGTCATGTTGATGGTTGATGTTTCCGGAAGTTTGGAGTTTGGTACGGTGAAACAGTTAAAGAAAGATATGGTGACGGAAATTGCGGCCACACTTGCTTTTTCCGCTATCCAGAATAATGATAAAATTGGCGTGATGTTTTTTTCAGATCGAATAGAAAAGTTTATCCCTCCTAAGAAAGGACGTAAACACATTCTTTATATCATTCGAGAACTGATTGATTTCCAACCTAAAAGCCGTCGTACAAATCTCCGGATGGCATTGGAATATCTGACCAACGCAATGAAGAGGCGATGTACTGCTTTTATCTTATCTGATTTTATAGATCAGGAAAGCTTTAAAAACGCTTTAACCATCGCCAACAGAAAACATGATGTAGTGGCTTTGCAAGTATACGATAAAAGAGTAAGTGAACTTCCTTCCATAGGGCTGATTCGGATAAAAGACGCGGAAACCGGACATGAACAATGGATCGACACATCTTCAAAAGCTGTGCGTCGGGCACATCGTGATTGGTGGATACAACGGCAGGCAGAACTGGACGAAGCTTTTGCCAAAAGTAATGTAGACGCAGTGTCTGTGAGAACAGACCAAGACTATGTGAAAGCTTTGTTGAATTTATTTGCAAAACGAAATTAATGGAATCGAGCATGAATAAAAATATTGTTCTGATAATACTGTTATGTTTGTTATCTGTTAGTAATGCTGGAGCACAATCTGTCACGATAGAAGCAAAGATCGATTCTTTACAGATTCTAATTGGAGAACAAACAAAAATACGATTGCAAGCGGCTATGGATGCCAAACAACAAGCGTCATTTCCGGCATATATTGACACTCTCGTTAACGGAGTGGAGATTGTAGAAATTGCAAAGCTCGATACACAATACCTGAATGATCACCAGCGAATGTTGATGACTCAGGAATATACCATTACTTCTTTTGATTCGGCGTTGTATTACTTGCCTCCTATGCCGGTGACAGTTGACGGCAAGGTATATAAGTCGAATGCATTGGCGCTGAAAGTATACTCTATGCCGGTAGACACGTTGCATCCGGATCATTTTTTCGGGCAAAAAACTGTAATGAAAGCTCCTTTCTCATGGGCAGATTGGTACGGCTTAATAGGATGCTCATTTCTTACATTACCTTTGCTGGTCCTACTTATTTATCTTATAGTTCGCCTTCGTGATAATAAGCCTATTATAAGAAAAGTAAAGATAGAACCGAAATTGCCCCCACACCAAACGGCAATGAAAGAAATAGAGCGGATTAAAAGCGAGAAAATTTGGCAAAAGGGGTATTCGAAGGAGTACTATACCGAATTAACTGATGTTATTCGCACGTATATTAAAGATCGTTTCGGGTTTAATGCGTTGGAAATGACTTCCTCAGAAATCATAGATAACTTATTAAAGATAAGAGATAAAGAGGCGATATCAGATTTACAGCTCCTTTTCCAAACTGCTGATTTGGTCAAATTCGCCAAACATGCTCCTCTGATGAATGAAAACGATGCCAATTTGATTAATGCTATTGATTTTATTGATGAGACAAAGCAACTAGAAGAAGAGAAGAAGCCGCAACCAACGGAAATTACAATCATAGAGAAACGTTCTTTACGCGTAAAGATTCTCTTGGTTCTGTGCATTACGTTTTTATCAATAGCCTTGATAAGCACTTGTATATACATCGGTATCCAGCTCTATGAACTTTTTGCATAGCATAAAAGCTGGGATGCTAAATATGAATCTTGTTAAATCAGAAGTAAAATGGTTTTTGCCAATATCGAATATTTGTTCTTACTGCTATTGCTTATACCTTACGTTGTATGGTATATATTAAAGTATAGAAGGAGTGAAGCTACACTGCAAATTTCGGACGCGCGAGTGTATGCCCATACTCCCAAAAGTTATAAGAACTATTTACTACACACTCCGTTTATATTACGTGTACTCGCTTTTATATTCATAATTCTGGTGCTTGCACGCCCGCAAACAACCAATAAATGGCAGAACAGTGAAATAGAAGGGATTGATATTATGCTGGCTATCGATGTATCTACCAGTATGTTGGCTGAGGATTTAAAACCAAACCGACTCGAAGCGGCCAAAGACGTAGCTGCCGAATTTGTGAACGGGCGGGCCAACGATAATATCGGAATTACATTGTTTGCAGGCGAATCGTTTACTCAATGCCCGCTTACGGTAGACCATTCTGTATTATCGGATATAATTCACAACATAAAATGCGGATTGATAGAAGACGGTACTGCCATCGGCATGGGAATAGCCAATGCAGTTACCCGCCTAAAGGACAGCAAAGCCAAATCCAAAGTGATTATTTTGCTGACAGACGGAACCAACAATAAAGGGGATATATCTCCTTTGACTGCGGCTGAAATCGCCAAAAGTTTTGGAATACGGATATATACTATAGGCGTAGGTACCAATGGAGTAGCGCCTTACCCTTATCCGATGGGGAATACGGTGCAATATGTCAATATGCCGGTGGAAATCGACGAGAGAACATTGACTCAGATTGCCGGAACGACAGAAGGCAACTACTTCCGTGCTACAAGTAATACTAAATTAAAAGAAGTATATACGGAAATTGACAAACTGGAAAAAACAAAACTCAATGTAAAAGAGTATAATAAACGGGAAGAGGAGTATCGATGGTTTGCTTTGGCAGCTTTTATATGTGTACTGCTCGAAGTCTTGTTGCGCAATTCGATACTCAAGAAAATTCCTTAAAAAAACAGCTTATCAATCGTATTTATAAATTGTAAAACAATAAAAAATGTTCCGATTCGAAGAACCTGCATATTTGTACCTGTTGTTATTATTGCCTTTACTGGCAATTTTCTACTTTTATTCAAATTATAAAAGAAGAAAGAATATTCGGCGTTTTGGAGACCCCTATTTGTTGGTCCAACTAATGCCTGATGTTTCCAAATATCGTCCTGACGTAAAATTTTGGATTATTATTACTGCAATCGGACTGTTCTCGGTACTATTGGCCCGCCCGCAATTCGGTTCTAAATTGGAGACTGTAAAGCGCAAAGGGGTAGAAGTAATCATAGCTTTGGATATTTCGAACTCTATGCTTGCGCAAGATGTTCAACCAAGTAGGTTGGAAAAAGCCAAACGACTGGTATCCCGTCTCGTTGACGAAATGGATAATGATAAAGTAGGGATGATTGTTTTTGCGGGAAATGCATTTACGCAACTCCCCATTACGAGCGATTATATTTCTGCTAAAATGTTTTTGGAATCCATATCTCCATCATTGATATCCAAACAAGGAACAGCGATTGGAGAAGCCATCAAACTTTCAACCCGTAGTTTTACGCCGCAAGAAGGGGTAGGACGTACTATTGTCGTGATAACCGATGGAGAAAATCATGAAGGAGGAGCGGTAGAAGCAGCTAAAGAGGCCGCGGAAAAGGGCATACAAGTAAGTGTGCTGGGAGTAGGAATGCCCGAAGGAGCACCCATACCTGTAGAAGGAACCAATGATTTCCGACGAGACAGAGAAGGTAATGTAATTGTTACCCGGCTAAATGAAGCTATGTGCCAGGGAATTGCAAAAGAAGGAAAAGGTATATATATACGGGTAGATAATACGAACGCCGCTCAAAAAGCAATCAATCAGGAAATAAACAAGATGGCAAAATCCGATGTAGAGTCGAAAGTGTATACCGAATACAATGAGCAGTTCCAAGCTGTTGCCTGGATTATTCTGTTATTACTATTGGCCGATATCTTAATCTTGGATCGTAAAAATCCATTGTTTAAGAATATTCATTTATTTTCTCATAATAAGAGGTAATCATGTATATTTTCAAAATCAAATATTTATTGTTTGTGATTCTTCTGTGTTTTACTGCCGGTATCTCCGCCCAGAAAGCAGAACGTGACTATATTCGCAAAGGTAACCGTTTTTTTAAAGACAGTACATTTGTCGATGCCGAAGTGAACTATCGGAAAGCATTGGAGGTAAATCCTCAATCTGCTATTTCGATGTATAATTTGGGAAATGCACTTTCTCAACAACAAAAGTTTAAAGATGCTATGGAACAGTATACGGCTGCTGCCAAAATAGAAAAAGATAAACCCAAACTGTCTCAAATCTATCATAACATGGGAGTACTTCTTCAAGCAGCAAGAGATTATGCACAAGCGGTAGAAGCGTATAAAATGTCTTTACGTAATAATCCTTCAGATCATGAAACACGGTATAACTTGGCTTTAGCGCAAAAGATGTTGAAAAATCAGCAACAGCAACAAAGTCAAAATCAAGACAAAGACCAGAGTAAAAAGCAAGATCAAAAAGAAGAGAAGCAAAATGATCAGAAAAAAGATGATAAAAAAGATCAGCAACCTCCTAAATCTGAAAAGAAAGAAAATGAAATGTCTAAAGAAAATGCCGAACAGCTATTGAACTCCGTTATGCAAGATGAAAAAAATGTCCAAGACAAAGTAAAAAAACAACAAAGGGTAATCCAAAGCGGACGTTTGGAAAAAGATTGGTAAAATAAAAATAGATGATATAAATTTCTAAGCAATGAAAGAACTTCTTATTATATGGATGACATTAACGGCATTTTGCACGCAGGCTGTTGCTGATAATATCTCATTCAAGGCTTCTGCACCCGATGTGGTAGCTGTAGGTGACCAATTTCGCTTATCTTATACAGTAACCACGCAGAAAATAAAAGATTTTCGTGCACCTTCCATTAAAGGTTTTGATGTGTTGATGGGACCTAGCCGCTCGCAGCAAAGCAGTACACAAATAGTAAACGGAAATATAACTTCCACCAGCAGTATTACTTATACTTTTATTTTAATGGGCACTGAAGCGGGTGAATATTCCATTCCCGGAGCTTCTGTCATGGCAGACGGTAACCAACTTGTTTCAAACTCTGTAAAAATAAAGGTTCTACCCCAAGAACAAGGTGGAAGTAGGGGACAAACTTCCGGAACTGCCCGCTCTTCCTCCGGAACAACCGTTTCTAACCAAGATTTATTTATTACAGCTACAGCCAGCAAAACGAATGTATACGAACAAGAAGCTTTTGTACTGACATATAAAATATATACCAGAGAACCGAACTTACAATTGAATAGTGCAAAACTTCCGGATTTTAAAGGCTTCCATTCACAAGAAATTGAAATGCCTGCTAATGCCAGATGGAGCCAGGAACACTATAATGGTCGCAACTACTCCACGGCGGTATATCGCCAATTTGTTCTTTTCCCACAACAGTCGGGCAAACTATTTATCGAACCGGCACAGTTTCAAATGACTATAGGAAAGGCCATACAATCTGATGATCCTTTTGAAGCTTTTTTCAATGGAGGAAGTAATATACTTGAAATCAGAAAGAATATTGTAACTCCCAGAATTTCAATAGATGTTCATTCGCTTCCTGCCAATAAACCTGCAAGTTTTACCGGTGGAGTGGGAGAGTTCTCTATTTCTTCTTCCATTAACAACGAAAAATTAAAAACGAACGATGCGCTCACCGTCAAAATAGTTATTTCCGGTACTGGAAATCTAAAATTAATTTCCAGCCCGGAGGTGAAATTTCCTAATGACTTTGAAATCTACGACCCTAAAACAGATCATCAGGTTCGGCTCACTCGAGATGGACTTACAGGAAATAAAATTATTGAGTGTTTAGCTATTCCAAGACATGCAGGTACTTACAAAATTCCTGCAATTTCTTTCAGCTATTTTGATATTCGATCAAGATCTTATAAAACTTTACATACGGAAGAATATACGGTTGAAGTTGAAAAAGGAGCAGGGAATGCCAATCAAGTGATTGCTAACTTCACTAATAAGGAAGATCTGAAAGTATTAGGAGAGGATATTCGTTATATTATGCAGAATGAAGTGAGTCTTAAGCCTAAAGGACACTTTTTCTATGGATCAATGAGATATTGGCTGTTTTACATTATTCCTTCCTTAGGTTTTGTTATATTATTCTTTGCTTATCGTAAACAGGTAATCGAAAATGCAAATGTTGCAAAGATGAAAACAAAGAAAGCGAATAAGATAGCAACGAAGCGTATGAAAATAGCTGAAAAGCTACTATCCGATAATAAAAGCGAAGCATTTTATGACGAAGTTCTGAAAGCTTTATGGGGATATATCAGTGATAAATTAAGTATTCCGGTTTCTCTTTTGTCAAAAGACAATATTGAGGAAAAGCTTAGAAATCACGGAGTAGATGAAAAACTAATCATTGAATTTCTAGATACATTAGACAGTTGTGAGTTTGCCCGTTTTGCACCGGGAGATGGAAATCGGGAAGCAATGGATAAAGCATATTCATCGTCAATAGATATAATCAGCAAAATGGAAAGCTCTATAAAAAATAATTCTGAATATTTTAAATTATGAGAAAAATATTATTATATATATTGTTATCAACATTTTCGGAGTTAGCATTCGGACAAATAGACTCTGTATATAAAGACGGTCATATAATAGCAGCTGATAAAAAATTAAATGTCGTAACCAAAGCTGAAGGGGATTCGGCCTATATGAGAAATGAATATGGTAAAGCCATTCAAATCTACGAAACATTATTAAAACGAGGAGAAGCTGCGGAGATCTATTATAATTTAGGAAACTCTTATTATAAATCAGAAGAAATAGCCAGAGCTATATTAAATTATGAGCGTGCTTTGCTTTTACAACCGGGTAGTGCTGATATACAAGCTAATTTAGAGATTGCCCGCGCCAAAACGATTGATAAGGTCGAACTTGTTCCGGAAATATTTTTTGTAACGTGGACTAAAGCCTTGATTAATAGTATGAGTATGGACGCATGGGCTATATTGGGGATTGTATCTTTTGTTTTATTTGTCACAGCTTTGGTTTTATTTATATTTTCCAAACAGATAGTATGGAAAAAAATAGGATTCATATCGGGAGTCGTGTGTCTGATTATTGTAATTTCTTCTAATCTATTTGCTTGGCAACTTAAAAAGCGCTTAGTCAATCGAACGGATGCAATCATTATAACTCCAAGTGTTACTGTGCGCAGTACACCAAGCGAAAATGGAACAAGTTTATTTATTTTGCATGAAGGGAGAAAAGTAAATATAAAAGATAACTCAATGAAAGGGTGGAAAGAAATTCGTCTAGAAGATGGGAAAGTCGGCTGGGTATCGTCTACCGCTGTTGAAGAAATTTAAAACGTTAATACATTTTATCAATTAAGGGAAAAAAGATAAGCAAATAATTTGTTTTATCTTTTTTTTTGCTTAAGTTTATAGCGTATAATCAAATACATTATAGTATTAACCATTAAATTTATGAAACATGAGGACAATTACGTTTAATGAACTTCGTAAAATTAAAGATTCATTGCCTAGCGGTAGCATGCATAGAATAGCGGATGAACTCGGTTTGCACGTGGATACTGTGCGTAACTTTTTTGGAGGACACAATTTTAAGGAAGGGAAAAGTGTCGGAATACATCTAGAGCCCGGTCCAGATGGTGGGCTTGTGATGTTGGATGATACAACCGTTCTTGATCGGGCTCTAAAAATTTTAGATGAGTTGAATATGAATATAGACAAGAAACAGGCTACCGAATTTATGCAAATCTAAAATATATTGAATCCCAACAGTTTTAATACGGTTGGGATTTCTTGATTGATTCACATTATAAAATCATTTTTTATGGAAGATAAATTAGTAACACTGGCTATATTGACATATACAAAGGCTCAGATCCTTAAAAATGTTCTGGAAAGTGAAGGCATAGAAACCTATATTCACAATGTGAACCAAATACAGCCGGTTGTCTCTTCAGGAGTCCGTTTGAGAATCAAAGAAAGCGATTTACCTCGTGCCTTAAAAATAACAGAAAGTTCTGTTTGGCTTTCTGAAAGTATTGTAGGAGAGAATTTGCCGAAAGTAAAAAGCAAATCGAATAAAATCCTTATTCCAGTTGACTTTTCCGGCTATTCACTCAAAGCATGTGGGCTAGGCTTCAATTTGGCTAAGTTGGAAAACTTGGAAGTAGTGCTATTACATGTATACTTTACACCTATATATGCTTCGTCATTACCATATGGAGATGTATTTAATTATCAGATTGGAGATGAAGAATCTGTAAAAACTATTATTAAAAAAGTCCATACTGATCTTAATCTGTTATCAGATAAAATAAAAGAAAAAATCTCATCCGGAGAATTTCCGGATGTAAAATTTACTTGCATTCTGCGTGAAGGTATTCCCGAAGAAGAAATCTTAAGGTACGCGAAAGAACAGTGTCCGCCAATCATTATTATGGGGACTAGAGGGAAAAATCAAAAAGATATTGATTTAATTGGCAGTGTAACGGCAGAAGTTATCGAAAGAAGCCGTACAACAGTATTAGCAATTCCGGAGAATACACCATTTAAACAATTTAATGAGATAAAGCGAGTTGCTTTCTTGACAAATTTTGACCAAAGAGATCTTATCGCTTTTGAGTCTTTCTTTAATGCATGGAAATCTTTCCATTTTTCAATATTCCTCATACACTTTGCTGAATCAAAAGATACATGGAATGAAATTAAGCTTGCTGGCATAAAAGAATATTTCCATAAGCAATATCCCAGTCTTGAAATTCATTATGATGTCGTAACAAATGAAAACATATTAAGAGGTCTTGATTGCTATATAAAGGAAAATCAAATTGATATAATTACTTTAACATCTTATAAAAGAAACATATTTGCTCGTTTATTTAATCCTGGTATTGCACGTAAAATGATCTTTCATTCGGATACTCCATTACTTGTTATTAATATAAACGGATAATTGGATTAAATTAATCATTTCATGTTTTTCATAATTTACATTATGTTCAATAGTGGATATTCAGCGAATGTCCCAAATTTCTATAAAAGCAAAGAGTGATGTTGCCCCCAACTTGAAGTTCACTCTTTGCTTTTCTACTCTTTTCAATGTTAATTATGCGCAAATAAAAAGAGAATCACAATATAGCCATCAACATTTGATATTTAATTCGTTTAAAACTTTGCGTATAGCCTCAAATGTAGTAATCCGCGTAGGAACCAATGGTAATCGGAGTTTATTTTCAATCATCCCCATTGCATTCAACATTGATTTCACCCCTGCAGGATTTCCATCTACAAATAACAAGCTGAATAGCTCCGTGAATTTGTGATGAATCGTCAAAGCGTTAGCGAAGTCTCCTTGAAGTGCCAATCGTGTCATACGACTAAATTCACGTGGGAAAGCATTACCTATTACTGAAATTACTCCAACTGCGCCGAGTGTTATTAACGGAAAAGTAATACCATCATCGCCAGAAATTACATCGAAGTTATCAGGCTTATTTTTGATGATATCATCCATTTGAGTAATATTTCCTGAAGCTTCCTTAATAGCGATCACATTTTCAAAATCACGAGCGATGCGTAAAGTCGTTTCGGCTGTCATATTAACACCTGTACGGCCCGGGACATTGTACAAAACAACGGGAAGATCGGTAGCCTCTGATATCGCTTTGTAATGTTGATAAATACCTTCTTGTGAAGGTTTGTTATAATAAGGTACGACAGACAATATAGCGTCGACTCCTGTATAGTCATCATTCTTTAATGCTTCTACCACGGCACGGGTATCATTGCCGCCTACGCCCAGCAGAATCGGCACTCTTCCATTCACGCGGTCGACAACCTTTTTCTTGATTGTCTTTTTTTCTTTTTCGGTCAATGTCGGAGTCTCGGCCGTAGTTCCAAGGACGCACAGGAAATCAGCATTATTCTGCAATAAATAATCTACCATACGCATGAGGGCGTCATAGTCAATACTATCATCCTCTTTGAAAGGAGTAATCAGTGCTACCCCCATTCCTTTCAATTTAGTCTGTATCATGAAGTCTAATTATAATCTCTAATAATCTTAGTCGCAAAAGTATGAATATTTTCATAACTCACGAAATTAGTTTCAGAAAATCATCTTCACTTAAAATAGCTACCCCCATTTTATTCGCTTTTTCCAATTTTGTCGATCCCATATTCTCCCCGGCAAGAACAAAACTTGTTTTTCCCGAAATACTTCCCACATTTTTCCCACCATTCTTTTCAATCAACTCTTTATACTCATCACGTGAATGGTGTATAAACACCCCACTGATAACAATAGATTTTCCAGCCAGTTTGTCCGTGTACTCACTAAGATGCTTTTCTATGCGATACAATTGCAATCTGGATGATTTCAAACGTTCGATCAGCTGGCAATTTTCTTCATTTGTAAAGTACAATAAAATGCTTTTGGCTATTTTTTCCCCGATTTCATCGATACTTATCAATTTTTCGAAAGTAGCTTGACGCAACTCATCAATATCCTTAAAAGCTCTTGCAATTTTCTTTGCTACCGTTTCACCTACAAATCGAATTCCCAATGCAAAGATCACTCGTTCGAAAGGAACTTTCTTACTCTGTGCAATTCCGGCAATGATATTCTCCGCAGACTTCTCCCCCATGCGATCCAACCCCTTAATCTTTTCCACTGTAAGATCGTATAAATCCGCCGCATTCCCAATCAATCCCAATCGATATAGTAAATCTACAGTTTCGGGACCTAAACCATCTATATTCATCGCCTTTCGACTGATAAAATGCTCTATTTTTCCTTTAATCTGAGGAGGACACATTGTTTCATTCGGACAATAATGGGCCGCTTCGCCTTCATACCTCGTCAACTTACTTCCACATTCGGGGCAACAAGTGATAAACTTTACTTTTTCTCCCGACATAAAACTGCGCGAATCTGTATCTACACCCGTGATTTTAGGAATGATTTCTCCTCCTTTTTCCACGTACACCATATCTCCGATATGCAGATCAAGCCCTTCGATAATATCCGCATTATGCAATGAAGCACGTCTTACGATTGTGCCGGAAAGCTGCACAGGTTCGAGGTTGGCAACCGGAGTTACTGTTCCCGTTCTGCCTACCTGATAAGTAACCTTGACGAGACGCGTCAATGCACGCTCTGCCTGAAATTTATAAGCAATGGCCCATCGGGGAGATTTTGCTGTGAAACCCAAATTTTTCTGCTGCCTCAGGCTGTTTACCTTTAAGACGATTCCATCCGTGGCCACCGGTAAGTTCTTGCGTTCTACATCCCAATATTTGATAAAGTCGAATACTTCCTGCAAAGTGTGGCATTTCCTTGTCAGATCAGAAATCTTAAAACCCCACTCCGCCACTTTCTGAAGATTCTCATAATGTCCGTCGCAAGGCAAATTGTCTCCTAATAGATAATAAAGATAAGCATCCAGCTTCCGTGCCGCTACAATCGAAGAATTCTGCAGTTTTAATGTTCCCGAAGCAGCATTTCTCGGATTGGCAAACAACGGTTCTTCCCGTGCTTCTTTTTCGCGATTCAATTCTTCAAATACGGCCCAAGGCATCAAAATCTCACCACGGATTTCAAACGATGAGGGATAATGACCGCCATGCAGCACCAGAGGAACAGAACGTATTGTTTTTACATTATCGGTCACATCGTCTCCTTTTTCCCCATCTCCACGAGTCACGGCGCAAACCAGTCTCCCATCTTCATAAGTCAAAGAAATAGAAGTGCCGTCATACTTCATTTCACAGCAAATCTCAAAATCTTCATTCAATGTCTTCCGGACACGTTCGTAGAAATCAGCGACTTCCGCTTCCGAATAAGTGTTTGCTAACGACAGCATCGGGTATTTGTGAAATACTTGCGTAAAATTCTTATTGATATCGCTCCCCACGCGCATGGTAGGTGAAGTTGCGTCCATATATTCCGGATGGGCTTCTTCCAGTTCCTGGAGAGCATGCATCTTATCGTCAAACTCCTTGTCAGAAATCTCTGGAGCATTTAATACATAATAATTATAGTTGTGCCGATGAAGTTCGGTACGCAGTTCTTCTATCTTATCCTTGATATCCATATTTCTTTGATTGTTTAAGCAAAAATACAGGTTTATCTTTGATTATTTGTATTTTTGTGGAAAAATAAAGAATATGCGTATCGATATTATAACCGTATTACCCGAGATGATTGAAGGTTTCTTCAATTGTTCGATTATGAAACGGTCTCAAGATAAAGGACTTGCAGAGATTAAAATCCACAATCTTCGCGACTACACTGAAGATAAATATCGACGGGTAGACGATTATCCATTCGGAGGATTTGCTGGAATGGTGATGAAGATTGAACCTATCGAAAGATGTATTAACGCTCTGAAAGCAAAACGTAACTATAATGAAGTGATTTTTGCAACACCTGACGGAGAGCAGTTCAATCAGTCCATGGCCAACAGTTTGTCTTTAGTGGAAAATCTTATTATCTTGTGCGGGCATTTTAAAGGTATCGATTACCGGATTCGTGAACATTTGATTACTAAAGAGATAAGCATAGGAGACTATGTTTTGACCGGCGGCGAACTGGCCGCAGCTGTGATGACAGACGCTATTGTACGTATCATTCCCGGTGTAATTTCTGACGAACAATCTGCTCTTTCGGATTCTTTTCAGGATAACTTGCTGGCGGCGCCCGTATATACCCGCCCGGCAGATTATAAAGGTTGGAAAGTACCCGACATCCTATTATCCGGTCACGAAGCCAAAATTAAAGAGTGGGAATTGCAGCAGTCTTTAGAACGTACTAAAAGGCTTCGTCCTGACTTATTAAAATAAATATATAATTATTTGTGAATCGATCACGAATGCCTTTGAGAAATTCTTCAATGCCAATAAAAACTTCCCAGACATCATTAAGAGGAGTGACAAACTATTCAGGTTCTCCATGATTTATGCGAAGCTCCCAATATTCCGCTGAGCCTTAATAAAACGCCTGCTAAATTTCCAGAAAAGAGCATTTGCTGAATTTTAATGGAATTATAAATGATAAATGTAATAGAAACATTAACCATAATGTGCAAAATAGCCGTGAACCAAATGTAAATATTTATAGTCCTAATCCATTAAAAATAGATGCTTTTTTACAGGCAATTTTCTATCTGAGCAAATAATATTCAATAAATAAAGGATGGAATCTTTCAAAAGGATTCTCCCCTTATTTATTGAATAATGAGCTGTTTTTACACCATAAAATTAAAAAGAGCAAGGAAGCACAAATTTACATTATGATTAAAAAAATAAGCGAATAGCCATCATCTGTTTTCAATCATAACTCAAGCGCACCAATAATATCTTTTACTGAGTTATATCCATGTCTATCCAAGTAATTATTTATACCATCCTCCACTTGGATTGTCACTCTCGGATCCACAAAATTTGCTGTACCAATTTGAATAGCTGAAGCACCGGCAAGCATAAATTCTACAGCGTCTTTCCAATCCATAATCCCACCCATCCCAATGACAGGAATATTTACCGAATTGAAGACTTGCCAAACCATTCGTAAAGCGATAGGTTTTACAGCTGGCCCTGACAATCCTCCTGTTATAGTCGATAAAACAGGGCGTTTACGCTCCGCATCAATAGCCATACCCAATAATGTATTAATTAATGACACACTATCAGCACCAGTTTCTTCTGCTGCGCGGGCAATTTCAGTAATATCTGTTACGTTCGGAGAGAGTTTTACTATTAATGTCTTTTTGTAAGCAGAACGCACTGCTTTTACAACTTCAGAAGCTGCTTTTGCTGACACACCAAAAGACATACCTCCTTGCTTCACATTAGGACAAGATATGTTTAATTCAATAGCAGGAATCTTGTCAAGTTCATTGAGAATTTCCGCTGTTTTCACATAATCTTCAATGGCCGATCCGGATACATTTACAATTATATTGGTTTGTGTGTTCTTAATACGAGGATATATGTGTTGAACAAAGTAATCTACCCCCTTATTCTGCAGTCCTACAGCGTTTAACATGCCTGAAGGGGTTTCTGCCATACGTGGATAAAGGTTTCCTTCACGCTTGTGAAGGGTAGTGCCTTTTACAACGATACCTCCTATTCGCGCAATATCAATAAAATCCGTGAACTCTTCACCATATCCAAACGTACCGGATGCAGTCATTACCGGACTCTTCATTTTCAATTCCCCAATATTTACATTTAAATCTGCCATAATAGTTTATTTATATTAAAAACAGGACCTTCCGTACATACACATAAATGTCCTTCTGTCGTATTCTCTACACAGCATAAGCAGGCTCCGATCCCGCATGCCATTGTATTTTCCAGTGATACCTCGCAATCTATTCGCTTATTTTTGGCGTATTTTGCAACTGCTATCATCATGGGTTTGGGTCCGCATGTGTAAATTTTTTCAAATTCTATCTTATTTAATATAGAATGTTGTGTTACATACCCTTTTTCTCCATAACTTCCATCTTCTGTAGTGGTATACACCTCGCCATATTTGGCAAACTCTTCCAGTTGCAAAAGATCTTTCCGGCTGCATGCCCCCAAGAGAAAATTGGGTTTATGCCCCTTTTCGGCCAATTGTTCACCTAAATAGAGCATGGGAGCCGTACCAACCCCTCCGCCAATCAGCAGAAGCTTATCAGAAGGCTTCTGAGGCATTGTAAAAGTATTCCCTAATGGAAGAATAACATTGAGTATATCTCCCGTATTTAACCGTGCTAAATGCCTTGTTCCTTCTCCAACCAACTGGATTAAGAACCAGACTTCATTTCGCTCTTTATCGACAAAATTAATAGAGATAGGGCGACGTAAAAAAGTTGCGGGTGAACCATCAACTCTGAGTTCAGCAAATTGGCCGGGCAACATTTCGGGCAGTAGAGACTGAGATGTTAATTTCAACAATACATAATTGTCATTCAGTCTGACATTCTCGGTCACTGTCAGATCTAATATAAATTTTTTCATGTATGGA
The DNA here is from genome assembly GCF_014196225.1 of Bacteroides pyogenes. Classification (GTDB taxonomy): domain Bacteria; phylum Bacteroidota; class Bacteroidia; order Bacteroidales; family Bacteroidaceae; genus Bacteroides; species Bacteroides pyogenes_A. Next base: position 71,571 of record NZ_JACIDI010000015.1, read on the forward strand.
TATAAAAGTATGAATTCGTGTTTCCGTGTGCAAAGATAGAGGATTTTACTCAATCGAGCGATTTTACTTATTATTTTTCAGGTTTAAAGATTTCGTATGTATTATCATCGAAAAAAATTCTTATTTCAGTAATCTTTCTGATCGGTTTTTCTACATACTTAACTTCCTGTTTTACAATATTTTTATGAGTAATTTTAGGGTTTTCTAATGGCATTTCCTTGCGATTTTCCTGAGCAAGTGAATCTCCGCACGGATTTATCGTATTCTCATCGAATAAAGAACGCTGATAATCTTTTCTTCCGCCGGGAGTTTCCATAGAAGAGTCTTCAGGAGAAGCCATCATCTCACCCTTGCCATAAAGTAGCCATTCCAAATTGACATAGTTGTATGCCTGATGCACCTTCATCACAACCTCCAGACTCGGTTTGTTCCGGTCATTTAAAATATGAGAAAGAGTAGATTGCTGTATACCTATATTTTCAGCAAATACCCGAGGAGCTAAATTCTCCTTTTCCATTATTATTTTAATTCGATCTTTTATTTCCATACTTTTTCCGTTCAATTAAATAACTTCCATGAATTATTTCACAAAAATATATTTCACCCCTTGTAATATACAAAAGTACAAATATTTTCAGAAACGGCAAAATTACATTTATAACTCTGATAGAACACAAATGTAAAGAGAAAGGTGATTAAAATATATTATTTCCTAATAAAGCTCTAAAACAAACTAAAATAGAATAATTCAAAGATTTAATATAAATACATATATATCTAATAATCAAATAAATAAAACTAACAAATGAAACAACAAACAATCCATTCACATTTGTACTCCCAATTAAACTCCTATATATAAACTTATCATCTATATAATATCTATAATATATTTGGTATACAATATGTTGTATACTAAAAAATGTAGAGTTAATTCATGGATCTTCCATTTGGAAAATAATATATCACAAAAAGAAAAAAAGGAGTATATAGTAAGATAAAACAGATTTATTATATATTTGTAATAGAATCACAAAAGTAATAAATTATGACTGCAATAATTTTATTTCATTTGTGAATAAAATTGGTTGCATAACCAATAAAAAGTTGGAAATAAAAAGCAACTTACACAAATGGAAACTATTGAATAGAAATATTATCTTTTACATTTAAGCCGATAAGTGCAAATCCTGCGCTTTTTTACGGGGAAGATAGCAGAAATCTTTTTTTATTTGATTCCAGAGAGGTCTAAATCTTATTATATTATTGATTTATAAATAATTATACCCTATTTTTAGATTCATAAAATTGATTGAAATAGAAAAAAGACTCTGTTTTCTTCCCCAAAAGGTTTTTTATCAAAGTGATAGTTAAAGCCTCATTCCAGAGAAACTTGTCGCAAGTGTATCAAGCTATCACACAGAGCATCGGATTTTAATTGCAGACCGTTTTCAATTTCATTGTTTATCTATATTTTTCATTGCTAAAAGAGCTTTATGGCAAGCCTTGCAGAATAAAAACAAATAGAAAATCCGAGAAAAGGTCAAACCATTAAAAAACCGTTATAAAGGAAAAATCCATTGAATAGGGAAACAAACAGAATGATTTTGCTCAATATTTTTCAATAAAAAGAAATACTTTCTCATTATTTTTCCAAAAGCAAAATATTGAAAACAAAAAAGACATATACTTTCACCGTTGCATGGTAAAAGTATATGTCTCATTCGAAAAAATTAAATGATTCTTTTTAGTGAAGAATTTTAAACACTAACTCACGAAGTATATCTCCTTCCGTCTGCGAACTATTCTCCACCCCTTTCGATTTTGCATCCGCATATCTGATCTCTCCAATAATTTTCATGGTTTTCACTCCGGAATATTTGTGCATTGCCGCAATGTAATCACGCGCTTGCCAAGGAGTTTTCAGTCCCAACATGGCAGCTATTCCATTTTCCGATTTATCCGGCGCATAATAAGCCAACATCAGATTCGAATAAAAACTGAAAAGCAAAGACAGGGTCATCTGGATAGGATTAGTTTTGGGATTCTCTTCAAAATATTTTATTATTCTGTTTGCCTTCAACACATCTTTTTCGATCAATGCGCTTTTCAATTCAAAGTTATTATAATCCTTACTGATGCCTATATTTTTTTCTATCTGCTCAGGTGTAATCCGTTTACTCCCGGCAGGCAAAGTAATAACCAGCTTCTCCAACTCTCCTGTCAGCCGGCTTAAATCAGCACCAACGAAATCTGCAAGCATTGAAGTGGCTTTAGGCTCCATATCTATGCCCTTCTGTTTCATATACGAAGTAATAAAAGCAGGAAGCTGAGCCTCTCTACACTTTTTAGACTCAAATAAAACACCCGCTTTCTCTATTTCCACAGCCAATTTTTTCCTGCGATCGAGCGTGCCATGCTTGTGGCAAATAACCAGAATTGTAGAATGAAGCGGCTTTTGGAGATAGTATGACAGTTCTTCCATATTGCGAATGGACTGCGCTTCTTTTACGATTACTACTTGATGTTCCGACATCATGGGATAGCGCTTGGCAGTATTGATCATGGTAGCGACATCTACATCCGAACCGTACATCACAGTTAAGTTAAACTCCTTTTCCGTTTCATTCAACACGTTCTCTGCTATATAATCTGCAATCAGGTCGATATAATACGACTCTTCTCCCATCAAATAATAAATGGGACGATACTGTTTGGCTTTCAGTTCTTTCAGGATATCGTCGCACGTCAACTCTTGTTTCGCCATGTATTCAATCTCCTTTTTCTTGCCACTTACCAATCATACTTCAAATGTTTCACGGTTTTCTTTTCGCCCATAATCATTCGAAGTGAAGCAACTCCGATTTCGAGATGCTCTTCCACATAATTTCGAGTGACCAGATTATCGCTTTTATCTGTTTTAACTCCCTCGGGAGTCATCGGCTGATCGGAGACAAGCAGCAAAGCCCCCGTAGGAATATGATTGGCAAACCCGCAACTGAACAGAGTCGCTGTTTCCATGTCTACCGCCATTGCCCTTGTTTGCTTGAGGTATTCTTTAAAGGAGTCGTCGTGCTCCCAAATACGGCGATTGGTTGTGTATACAGTTCCCGTCCAATAATCACGAGCATGATCCCGAATAGCCGAAGAAACGGCACGCTGAAGCATAAATGCCGGCAACGCCGGAACTTCAGGAGGAAAATAGTCGTTCGAAGTTCCCTCACCACGAATAGCCGCAATAGGAAGAATCAGATCTCCAATATGATTTTTCTTATCAATTCCTCCACATTTTCCCAAAAATAGACAAGCCTTAGGGTGAATAGCCCCCAACAAGTCCATGATGATGGCAGCGTTGGGACTTCCCATGCCGAAATTAATTATCGTAATCCCTCCGGCAGAAGCGGAAATCATATTAGCATCTCTTCCCAAAATGGGAACATTAAATTGATCGGCAAATATTTCAACGTACTTATTGAAATTGGTCAACAGGATATATTCTCCAAAATCCTCCAGTTTACGTTTAGTGTAACGAGGCAGCCAATTAGCCACGATTTCTTCTTTCGTTTTCATAATTATCTATTAAATTTGTAGCTTTAATCAATAGAGCTTATTATTAACTTACAAAAATAGTAAATGTTATCGTTAAACCTACCAGCATTTGATACAAAAATCGACGTAAGAAACGGAAAGAGCTTTATTTTCGACACCATACGTAAACGGTACGTGGCTCTTACTCCGGAAGAATGGGTGCGACAACATTTCGTTCATTTTCTGATCGACCATAAAGGATATCCGCAAGCTCTCCTTGCCAACGAAGTAATGGTGAAATTAAACGCAACGACCAAGCGATGCGACACGGTACTTTACCGGAGAAATCTTTCCGCACGGATGATTATAGAATACAAGGCCCCCCATGTCGAAATCACGCAACCGGTATTCGATCAGATCAGCCGCTACAACATGGTTCTGAAAGTCGATTATCTGATAGTAAGCAACGGAATGCAACATTATTGTTGCCTCATGGATTACAATAATCAGACTTATACTTTTCTCAAAGACATTCCCGACTACCATAAATTGTAAAAGAACTATTAATTCCCGAGAACATCTATCTAATCATATAATAGTCAACATGCTATAATAAGATAAGATCCGTTTGCAGAAAACAATCATATCAACATGATTACAAGCAATTATAATCGGATGACGAGAAAATTTGTCGGACAGCAAATAAGGAAGCACAAGTAGCTTCAGGAAAATAAATAAAAGAAAAATAGGCGTAAAACAAACCTGAATCGAGAAAAAACTATGCGAATCCGCTCAGCAATAATTTATAAAAAATATCTGTTATACCGATTCGCGTAGTAAATAATGGATAGTTCCCATCAAATTATTACTATATTCGAAAACAGGATTCAAGTATAACACCTGAATCCTGCAAATTTCTATTTACACAAAATGGGATATTTCCTAAAAAATTATTGATTTAATCCCTTCCAACCGCCTGTTTTCACTCGGCAGATTTTCTTCTGATCGATCTTTTCGTAGTAGTTGGCGCTGATTCCGCCTTCGCTTCACTCCGTATTCCCGCCAATTCCGGGTCAATCATGATACGTCCGCAGTATTCGCATACGATCACTTTCTTACGAGAACGGATATCCAATTGCCTCTGAGGCGGAATTTTATTAAAACAACCACCGCAAGCATCGCGTTGTACATATACAATGCCCAATCCGTTGCGGGAGTTCTTGCGGATGCGTTTGAACGATTGCAGCAAACGCGCTTCTATTTTAGTTTCCAGATCTTTGGTCTTATCCCTGAGTTTTTCTTCCTCTTGCTTTGTCTCGGAGATAATTTCGTCCAGCTCGCCTTTCTTCTCATCAAGGTCCTTTTTGCGCTCTTCAAGTAGCTGTTCGTTTTTCACGATTTCAGCTTCTTTCTCTTCTTTTTCCGCAGTAAATTCCTTGATTCTTTTTTCGCTCAATTCGATTTCCAGATTCTGAAATTCGATCTCTTTAGTCAAGAAGTCATACTCACGGTTGTTACGAACGTTATCTTGTTGCGATTTATACTTTTCTACAGAAGCCTTTGCCGTCTCAATATCCAGTTTTTTACCGGAGATGCCGGATCTCAGTTCTTCTGCTTCGGCTTTAATTTTATCGATACGGGTGCTTAAACCGGCAATTTCGTCTTCAAGGTCCTGCACCTCCAACGGAAGTTCACCCCGCAAAGTCTTGATTTCATCAATCTTCGACAACATCGTCTGTAACTGGAACAGAGTCTTCAGCTTCTGTTCCACCGTCAAATCACTCGGATCTTTTTTCGCTTCTCTAGCCATTTTTATAAGTATTTTATAGGATTCGTATTTATTTTACTCAATTGGAGCGCAAAATTAGGAAATAAATCCCGAATTATGGAATAAAAAATTTCTTTTGTATACTGTTCGCTTTCGTAATGACCGATTTCCGCCATCAGAATTTCCTCTTCACGTCCGAAATAATCGTGATATTTGATTTCTCCGGTGATGAACACATCCGCTCCCGAACGAATGGCCTCCGGAAGCAAGAAAGCGCCGGCTCCTCCGCAAAGGGCTACTTTTTCTATTTCTCTGCCCGACAACTTATTGTGACGCAGGCACTCCACCTCAAATATCCGTTTTATCCGTTTCAGAAACTCGAGTTCTGTCTCGGGTTCTTCCAACTCGCCTACAAGCCCTGCTCCCATCTGTTTCCAGTCATTCTTCAAAGGATACAGATCGAAAGCCGGTTCCTCGTAAGGATGGGCGTTCAGCAAAGCCTTCACGGCTTCTCTTTCTTTGTAAACCGGAAGAATCGTTTCTATCCGGACTTCCGATTCACGATGCAACTCCCCTATTTCTCCACAGAAAGGGCGGGCTCCTGCGTTTGCCCGGAATGTACCCTCTCCCTCCGAATTGTAGCTGCACGAGTCGTAATTGCCGATGTTTCCGCATCCGGCAGCAAAGAGAGCCCGGCGCACCTTGTCTGCCTCTGCGACGGGAACAAAAGTAACCAGTTTGAGCAAGCTGTTTTCTTTGGGAGCCAATACACGTAAATTCTTCAAACCGATCTTTTCGGCTATTTTGAAATTCACGCCATTTCTCGCATTATCCAGATTGGTGTGCATAGCATATACCACGATATCGTTTTTTATCGCTTTCAATATGCAGCGCTCCACGTAGTCTTTGCCCGTAATGGACTTGCATCCTTTAAACATGAGCGGATGGTGCGCAATGACAAGGTTGTATCCCAACGCGATAGCTTCGTCCAACACAGCTTCGGTAACGTCAAGACACAACAAAGCCCCTGTTGCTTCCGCATCTGTCAATCCGATTTGCAGGCCGGCATTATCGAATCCGTCTTGCAATGGCAGAGGCGCGAACCTTTCAAGGGCGCTTACTATTTCCTTAATTTTCATTATTCCCAGAAAATTTAAGTGCAAATATACTCAAAATAAGTAAGAATAAGAATTTTCTTATTGTTTTTTATCAGATTCATTTTCTTTTCATCCAAACCTTGTTCTTCATCGCATAGCGTTCATCCACTACACGATCGGTCGGGAAGAAAGTGAAAATCAGCCTCCAGCCCGTTTCTTGATATACAAACTTACGCCCGTTCGATCCGCGAAGGATGGATTCGTGCTTTTCTTTCAAAAAAGCCTCGATATGCCGCGGGGGTTCACAGCCTGTCGCCGAGAAGTCTACCGTAACAAAAAAGCCCGGGAGATGAATCTCCGCCACTTCTTTCAGAATCAGTTCTTCCAAATTCATCTTTTACTCTCACCGGTTACCTGCAACAATTTGCCGTATGCGTCGAACGACTTGCGCGAAGCCAGCGAAATGGTAATCATCAGCGACAGCATAGAGGCGGTAAAGGTTATCACCATAATCATCATCTGATATTTGATTGCAACGTTCGGACTGCTTCCCCCCAATATCTGTCCGATCATGGTTCCGGGCAAAGCCACCAATCCCATGACGGCAATATTGGCTATCAACGGGCTGAACGATTTGATGATGGCCTGCCTGATAAACGGCGCCTGCGCTTCCTGACGAGTGGCTCCGTTGCCCAAGAGATAAGAGTAAAGCTGTTGCTCGCGCTTCAACCCGCTATAATAGGTATTCAGCGCAATAACGTTGCTCGACAGCATATTGCCCATCAGAATACCGAAAATCGGAATTAAGTATTGGGCATCGAAAATATTATCCGGACGAAGTACAATTACAATGAAATACATTCCCACCAGCAACACGCTGCAAAGAAACCCCACCGAGACGGGAATCAACAAAATGCTCCGTTTGAGCCGGGTGCGCACCAAGGCGGTCTGTCCCGCCACAAAGACCATCACGATTACCCATAGAAAATTAATCCAGGGACTGTTCCATAGAAACAGATATTTCAGATACATCCCGATCAGAAACAACTGGACAATCATTCGCAGCGTACCTATGACAGCCGGCTTCAACAACCCCGTTTTAAATTTCCAAAGGTAGAAAAAAGGAATGACGAGCAATAACAAGCCTGTAAACAAGTTGAAATAAGAAATATCGATGGTTCCCACTATCTTGTTTTTTGATTTATAATTCGATTAAATAATGACATCCCGAAGCAAAATCCTTATCGTGCGACACAGCCAAAACGGCTGCTCCCCTCTCCGCCTGCCGCCGGAAAAAAGAAAGAACCCTGTCTGTCGATCCGGCATCCAAAGCCGATGTAGGTTCGTCGATAACGATTAAAGGTTTATCGAGCATGGCTGCTACCGCCAGCATGATGCGTTGGCGTTGACCGCCGGAAACTTCGTTCACACGTTTATGATACAATTCCTGTTCCAATCCCAATTCGTCGAAATAGCGAAACAGTCTTTCTTCAGAGAACGGGACGTCGCGGTTCACTTTCAGCCGGAACGGAAGAGCTGCCATCTCTTTGACCCACTCGAACGGAAGCGCCAACTCTTGCGGTATCCATGCAATCTGTCTGCGAATAATGTCGACAGTGGTCTTATCGAGCAAAGTACCTCCTACGGTAATGGTTCCTTCTGTCAGAGGGACAAAGCCCATGACGGCGTTCAACAGCGATGTTTTGCCGCAACCGGACTCGCCTGCGATACATGCCGTTTCACCTTTTTTCAGACGCATTGTAAATCCGGAAAACAGTACTTCCGTGCCCAAAGTTATACAAGCGTTATTTATATATAACATAGCATTTTCAATTCTTTCCACGCGGCAAAGGTACTATTTTATTGAAAAACGTTATCTTTGCCTCACTATTTAATTCAATAAAAACATGATATCCAACGAAAGGGACACCCGGCACGAACACGTACTGCAAATAGCCCGGCAGATGATGACTGCCGCGCGCACCGCCCCGAAAGCGAAGGGAGTCGATATCATCGAAGCAGCGATGATAACGGGAGATGAGATTAAAAAACTATCGGACAAGATGATAGAAATGACAGAAGAACACGGTATGAAATTTTTTCTTCGTGACGCCGACAACATATTGAATGCCGAATGTATTGTGTTAATAGGAACGAAAGAACAAGCACAAGGATTGAATTGCGCTCATTGCGGCTTTGCCACTTGCGCGGGACGTACGGAAAACGTACCTTGCGCGCTCAACAGCATCGACGTGGGCATTGCCATCGGATCGGCATGCGCCATGGCAGCCGATATGCGTGCAGATACCCGTGTCATGTTCTCGGCGGGACTGGCGGCACAGCGTTTAAACTGGTTGAAAGACTGCAAAACGGTTATGGCCATTCCGGTGAGCGCATCGTCGAAGAATCCGTTTTTCGACAGGCAACCTAAGGGATAAGCAACACATCGGCGGTTGTTGCCGATACAAAAAGAAAGCGATGAAATAAGAGGTGGCGATAAATTGCGCCGGGTCTCGCATTGGGTAAATAATAAAGACTTAAAAAACGAATATGGGAATCAACGTAGGCTATCCTCTTGTGATTCGTTCGGAAAAAGAATTACAGCTGGATTTCAGAAAAACAATCTATGAACAGGTAGAAATGAGATCGCCTCACCTGCCTGCCGAATGGCATCCGCAAAGCGGCGTGCAGTTGACATGGCCGCATGCCGGCACCGACTGGAACTATATGTTGGAGGAAGTGCAGGAATGCTTCGTACACATAGCCCGGGAAATTGCCGCACGCGAATTGCTACTGATTGTGACTCCCGAACCGGAAGAAGTAAAAAAACAGATCGCCGGCAAGGTAAACATGAGCAATGTCCGCTTTCTGGAATGTCCTTCAAACGACACGTGGGCACGCGACCACGGCGCGATCACGATGATAGACGGAGGCACTCCTTCCCTGCTCGACTTTACCTTCAATGGCTGGGGACTTAAATTCGCCTGCGATATGGACAATCAAATCACACGCCGTGCCGTAAAAGCCGGCATGCTGCACGGGCATTACGTCAACCGTCTCGGATTCGTCCTCGAAGGCGGATCTGTAGAAAGCGACGGAATGGGAACTCTTCTTACCACTTCCGAATGTCTCCTCTCTCCCAACCGGAACGGACAAATGAACCGGATGGAGATAGAAGAATACCTGAAGTCGACTTTCCATCTGCGGCAGATTCTCTGGCTGGATCACGGGTATCTGGCGGGAGACGACACAGACAGTCACATCGACACGCTGGCGCGATTCTGCTCCACCGACACCATTGCCTATGTGAAGTGCTCCGACCCCGAAGACGAACATTACGAGGCGTTGCAGGCCATGGAAGAACAGCTGAAAACTTTCCGCACATTGGCGGGCGAGCCTTACCGGCTGTTGCCGTTGCCTATGGCCGACAAAATAGAAGAAAAGGGTGAACGGCTCCCTGCCACGTACGCCAACTTCCTGATTCTGAACGGAACCGTGCTTTATCCCACATACAATCAGCCGGAAAACGACAAGGAAGCGGGTGAAGTATTGCAGCAAGCATTCCCCAAGCACCGGATAGTGGGCATAGACTGCGGCGCCCTGATCAAACAACACGGTTCTCTGCACTGTGTCACAATGCAATATCCGCAGGGAGTGATTAAATGACCATATAAAAAACAGTTATTCATCATGAGAAAAATAAAAGTAGGATTGATTCAACAATCCAATTCAGAAGACATACGGACTAATCTGAGGAATCTGGCAAAGAACATAGAAGAATGCGCGGCCCGCGGCGCCGAGCTGGTTGTATTGCAGGAGCTGCACAACTCTCTGTATTTCTGCCAGACGGAGAATACCGACTTGTTCGACCTTGCCGAACCCATCCCCGGCCCTTCCACCGGCTTTTACTCCGAGCTGGCGGCTATGCACAAAATCGTTCTCGTCACTTCTCTTTTCGAGAAGCGAGCTCCGGGTTTGTACCACAATACGGCAGTGGTGTTCGACAGCGACGGAAGCATGGCCGGAAAGTATCGTAAAATGCACATCCCCGACGATCCGGCATATTACGAAAAGTTTTATTTCACTCCGGGAGATATCGGGTTCGAACCGATTCAGACATCTTTGGGAAAACTGGGCGTATTGGTATGCTGGGATCAGTGGTATCCGGAAGCAGCCCGCCTGATGGCACTGAAAGGGGCCGAAATTTTAATCTACCCTACGGCCATCGGATGGGAAAGCAGCGACACCGACGAAGAGAAAGCACGCCAGATCGATGCATGGATTATCTCTCAACGCGGACATGCCGTTGCCAACGGGCTTCCGGTTGTTTCGGTCAATCGTGTCGGGCACGAGCCGGATCCTTCGCGCCAAACCAACGGAATCCTGTTCTGGGGCAATAGTTTCGTTGCAGGGCCTCAAGGGGAAGTTCTGGCACAGGCCGGAAACGAGCAACCGGAAAACATGGTTGTCGAAATAGACATGGAGCGCTCGGAGAATGTGCGTCGTTGGTGGCCTTTCCTCCGCGACCGTCGAATCGAATCTTACGAAGGGCTGACGAAGCGGTTTATCGATTAACGCCCGAGAGCTTTTGCCGTTTGAAAAAAAGGCGGCGGGCTTTGAAAAAAAGGCGGCGGGCTTTGAAAAAAAGGCGGCGGGCTTTGAAAAAAAGGCGGCGGGCTTTGAAAAAAA
>NZ_JACIDI010000016.1 GCF_014196225.1 Bacteroides pyogenes
AGACTAGTGTCAAAGTTAGTTCACTGCAACTCTTCTTTTCAAATATACACTTATATTTTTATTGGGATATTTAATACTGCAAATGTAAATGTGTCGTAATAAGCGATGCACCCTCTTTGTGCATAAAAAAAGAAGGTGCGATTTTTGACACACCTTCTTGTTGTTAGTTAAGCTCACGGCTTATTGAATGACATCGATTTCCATTAATAGCTGATCTTCACACCGGCGAAGAAACTCCGCGGCGCGCCCGGTCCGTAGATATAAGCGGAATCGCGGGAAGGACCTTTGTCGAAATCTTTCTGATAGGAGTTGAACATGTTCTGAACACCGGCATAGGCTTGCAGGGTATAGACCTTATACAACGGGAAGTCGTAAGCCAGTTTGCATCCCATCTCGAAGAATGAAGGAGTTTTGAAAGTACGCGGGCCGTAAGTGGTTGCCGTCTGATCCTTACCGTGCTGCAGGCGATCGGCATGAATGGTAGCGGCGGGCTTGCCATCGAACATGGTCAGCGAACCATCATCTTCGGTCGGTATTTCATGACCTACCAGCATATTGCCGGTGTAGTTGGCTGAAAGGGAAACGCTGAATCGTTTGACGGGATTGACCGTAGCCACAAAATAGGAATATACGTTCGGCGTGCGATACATGCGGCGGGTGGTATAAGCGTCATCATCATTCCACTGGCGCTTCGTATCCCAAAGGCTTTTTTGCACGGTAACTCCCGCCTGAAATTGGGCAAGGCTCAGGTAAGCGAGCTTTCCTTCGAGATTGGCTCCGTACACCTTCGCCCCGTCGGTATTGGTACGATACTTGCGGATAAACGCCTTTCCGTTTTCCACCGCGTTCTGTTGCAACGAGCCGAACGCATCGTTCAGCTTGGTATAGAATCCTTCGGCCATCAGGTTCAACTGCCATGCGCCGAAACGGTGGTACCAGTCTACCGAACCGCTGAAACTGTGTGACGTTTCTTCTTTCAGATTCGGGTCGAGCACGGAAAGGATGAGTTCGCCTCCGGCGTTGTCGACATGAAGGTCTTCATCGAATATCTGGGGAGCGCGAAAACCTTTGCTGTAACTTACACGCAGACTCAAATCTTTCACGGGGTTGAAGCGCAGATTGGCGCGAGGGCTTACAATGACATGCTTGATCATGGAATGCTTGTCGAAACGGGCTCCCACCAACAGGCTCAGCCAATCGTTCTTCCACTCGTTCTGCGCGAAAAGGCTTTTCACATGCACTTTCTGAGTGATGGGGGCCGGGCGGTAACCGCTGATATCATCGAGCTTATCTCGCGTATACTCCGCTCCCACCGTAAGCTGGGAAGGCATAAACAGCAATTTCGAAAAATCGTAAGAATACTGCGCACCCAACATATAGGTAAGTCCGTCGGTACGTCCGTACGACGCCATGCGTTTATCGAGCTCCAACCAATCTTCGTTTGTCAGCCCGTTGTGAATCTGCGGATTGAACTCCTCTTCAACCTTTTTGACGATATCTTCTTCGGATATGTCCGGTGTTTTCTTTTTCAAATCCGCGATGAATTTATCCTTGGCAGCCTCTACATTCTTTCTTCCTCCGTCGATGATGTCGGAAGCCAGTTTGTCGCTCCCTCCGTAGTAGCTTTTCCGGTTCACCTTCATAAACGAAGCGTAGGCATTAAAGTGATGCTTGCCGTCGGGGCTCATCAGGCTGTAATTCAGGCTTCCGATGTTGTTGGTGTGTTCCAGTTGTTCGGCAATGTGAGCGTTATGAGGTTCGTTCTTCAGAAGATCGCCTCCGCGACGGAATTCGTGAGTATTATGAAACTCCGCCGTCACTTTCGAATAATCCGTCGGCTTGATGAAAGCGCGGAATCCCAAGGTGCGGCCGTCGAGCACCGGCATTTCGGTATACCCATCGCCGTCACGGTCGTAACCGGAACGGTGGCGTGCCTGACCGAACAACGTGATTCCCATGCGGTTGTTATCCGTCAGGATGGAACCGTTGAAGTTGGTGGTATTTTCGAATGTATTCAGTCCGCCCAATCCGCGAAGCTCGTGCGAAATGCTTGCCGAATTGCTCAACGGTTCTTTGGTAATAATGTTGATGGTTCCGGCAATGGCGGAAGAACCGAACAAGGCGGAACCTCCGCCGCGCATCACCTCCACACGCTCGATCATGTTGGCGGGAATCTGTTCGAGACCGTATACGCCTGCCAATGCGCTGAATACGGGGCGCGAATCGATCAATATCTGCGAATAAGGACCGTCCAGACCGTTGATGCGCACCTGACTGAATCCGCAATTCTGGCAATTGGTCTCCACGCGCACGCCCGGCTGGAACTTCAATCCCTGAGCCAAATCGGTAGACTGGGTGCGTTCGAAGAGCTTCATATCCAACACATTCACCAGCGTAGGCGCCAAGCGGCGTTTGGTTTCGTTACGGTTGGCGGAAACCACTACTCCATCCAATGCCACGGCATCCTCTTCGATCTCGAAATCTTCTTCGAGGGTTTTGCCTTTTTTCAAGGTGACATTTCGGGTTACCGTCTTATAACCAATGGAACTTACTTCGAGCACGAAATTGCCTTCGGGCAGATTCTTCAGGAAGTAGTGCCCGGTGGCGTCGGTCACCGTTCCGATAGTGGTACCTTTCAACGTTACGGTAATATAAGGCAAGTGTTCTTTTGTATTTTTATCCAACACATGTCCGACAATATTAGCATCGGACTTTTTCAACTCCGGGTATTCCGGATGATTTGCCATTGCCTGCGTCAAAGCACAGCAAAGGCTAACGAGAATCATGATATATTTTTTCATTTTCGTCAGTTTGTTTTTTTATTTATATGAGAATCGAGGTGCCGAACCACCGGACACGAAGCACGGAACACGCGACACGCGGAAAAGTCCGGAATAAGGTATATATCCGGATACGGCAAACAGCAAAGCGGCTTAACGCATGGGAGGAGCCCTTAGAGAGACAATGCCTTGGCAAGCGCTACGGAAAGCCCTATGCCAGGGACGCATGAAAAGGATGTGTAATAGAAATAAAACAACGGCGGTAAGTAAAGGAGTCAATCCGAAGTCGGTAGTAAGCAAATGATTCAACAGATGAATCAGTTGGAACTCGACCGTGGTATGAGTATGCCCGCCGTCTTTCTTAAAAGGATGAGAGTGAACGATGGTAACCCTGTCGACTACGTGGGAGTGCATAAACAAAGTGATACCTGCCATGTACGAGGTAAACAGTACAGGCAGAAACCACTTCAATATATGTTTATGCAATTGATTCATCGTTCGATTCACGCGGCAAAAGTACGAAAAATACCAATACCGCCCAATCCCTATTTATAATGATTCGTTGTCGGGCGCTATACCACCGCTGTGGCAATCATCTGAATAAACAGGATAAGGAATACCATGGCGATGGGATAAACCGTGGCGTATGCCACACTGGGGATGTTGCTGTCGACCATCGAATCGGCGGCGGCAAGACCGGGCGTGCTGGTCATCCCTCCGGTAATCGTGCCCAACAAATCGAGAATATTGATTTTGAATACCAAACGCCCAACCAATACTGCCGCCAACATGGGAACCAACGTAATGGCAGCTCCCACGCCGAAAAGCAGCAGCCCGCTTTCCTGAAACGTAGATACCAGATTCTTTCCGGCGGATGTACCCACTTCGGCAAGGAAAAGCAGGAGTCCCAACTGGCGCAACAATTGATTGGCAGGACCGGACATCGACCACAGTACAGGGCCGGTCTTACCCACGGCACTCAGCAAAAGGGCCGTCATCAGCACGCCGCCCGTCAATCCGGGAGAAAAAGAAAGCCCGCCGGGGAAAGAAATATTCAGCTTGCCCAACAATACTCCCAGCACAATCCCGATTGCAATGGGAAAGAAGTCGGTATCGGACAGCTGTTTCGCGTTGTTTCCCAGAAGCCCCGCCACACTTTTAATTCCCTCTTTCTCGCCCACCACCGTCAGCTTATCGCCGAATTTCAAAGCGAGTTCGGGCGACGGTGAGAGGTCGATACCGCTTCGGCGAACACGGGTCACCGTACAACCGAAGTTTCTTTGCAGGTTCAAATCGCCCAACTGCTTGTTGATCATATCTTTTTTAGTAAGCAACAACGATTCGATTTCCTGCGTCCGATCCAAAGGGAGCTTTCCTTCTTCACGCTCGCCGACCAAAACAGCCAACTGACTGAGTGACTCTTCACTCCCCACTCCTTGTATATAGTCGTTTTCACGAAGAATGGTAGCAGCTTTGGGAATAATAATCTCATCGCCATGTTTCAGGCGGGATATGACTGCCCCCGTCATGCCGCGCACGTTGATTTGCGCCAGACTTCGGTTGAATACCGCCGTATTCGTAACCCGATATACACAAGTTCTCAACTCCGGATACTGCCCGCGACGTTCTATCTCAAGACGGCGGGCTTCCTGATCGAGGTCGATCCGCATAATCTTAGGCAAGAGCTTCACAAAAAGAATAACGCCGATGACACCGAACGGATAGGCGATACCGTAAGCAATCGAAGCCAGCGGAGAGTTGGTGCTGTCGATAGCCACGGCCAAACCGGGAGTACTGGTCAGAGCTCCTGCAATCAATCCCACCACGCTTGGGGTATCGATGTTGAAAGCATATTTCAGCCCGACCGCCGTAAGGCAGGCGGAAGCAATGATGAGCACCGTGATAATGATCAGCGTCTTCCCCTTGCTGCGAAAAGAATCGAAAAAACCGGGCCCTGCCTGTATGCCGATAGTAAAGATGAAGAGAACCAGTCCGAAATTCCCTAACTCTTTAGGAATAATCACTCCAAAATGGCCGAAAAGCAGCGCAATGAAAATAACAGCCGATACGTCGAGAGAAAGGCCTTTGATTTTAATTCTTCCCAACATAAAGCCTAACGCCACAATCAGAAAGAGCGAGAAATAAGAAAAGTTCAATAGATCCGTAAACATACAAAGATAAAGATTAGTAAATTTGCAGGGCAAAGGTACAAAAAAAGTCTACAGAAAGACTTCACTCGACGGATTTTTATTTTCATCCGCCAGAGCTTCCCACCCGT
Source organism: Bacteroides pyogenes (assembly GCF_014196225.1). Classification (GTDB taxonomy): domain Bacteria; phylum Bacteroidota; class Bacteroidia; order Bacteroidales; family Bacteroidaceae; genus Bacteroides; species Bacteroides pyogenes_A. The sequence continues at coordinate 5,059 of NZ_JACIDI010000016.1, forward strand.
TTACTCCGGCGACTCAAAGACTGTTTGCGGCAAGCGGAGCAACAACCGGCACCGATCTACAAACAAGTGTCTGCAGAATCACACAAACAACCTTTACATTCCACCTCCAGCGTCACATGATGTATCCCTTCCTCTTCGAGTCGGTGCTTCAGCCGGTGCTTCACCTCTTCCATCCGCCTCACATCGTCGATCACCACATGCACCGTAAGTGCGGTTTCGGTAGTGCTTAACGCCCAGATATGCAAATGATGGCAATCCGCCACTCCCGGCGTTTCCAAAATTGTTTGCTTCACCTTCCCGGAGTCGATACCCACGGGAACACCGTCCAACGACAGACGAAGGCTGTCGTGCAGCAATCTCCAAGTGGAAACTATGATCACAACAGCTATCAGCATCCCGATGACGGGGTCGACAATGTACCAGCCCGTATACATGATGATAAAGCCCGAAACCACCACGCCGACAGAAACCAGTGTATCCGCCGCCATGTGCAGGTAAGCCCCTTTTACGTTCAGGTCTTTATCTTTATCTTTCATAAACAGCCAGGCGGTAAGAGCATTGATCACGACTCCCGCACCCGCCGTCCAGACAATCGCCGATCCGGCTACGGGAGCGGGATGAATGAGTTTTTCCACACTCTCCGCAATGATGACGCCCACCGCTACCAGCAGAATAACGGCATTCAGCAGCGAAACCAGCACCGTACTTTTCCGGTAGCCGTATGTGTAGCGGCTGTTGGGGCGCACCTTCTCCAGACGGAAAGCCAGCATGGCCAGCACGAGGCTCGCCACATCGCCCAGATTGTGCCCCGCATCGGAAAGCAAACCCAGCGAATTGTAGTAAAATCCGGCCCCGAACTCGACAACCACAAAGGAAAGGTTGAGAACAATACCGGTGATAAAAGCCTTGTTGAGCGAAGTCAGACGGTGGTTGTGCTCGTGATGATGATGGTGATGATGTGAATCCATATATCCCAGAAAATAAATACTTACTTTAAGTCCGTTTCTTTTGTTTCACCCACAAAGGTAGCGCAAACCATCGTACGAGGCAATACCTATTTCTACTTATTTTCATCTTGTCATCCATGCTTGCTATCCCTACTCAGGTGCATTAAAACGTCCGGCAACAATCATCGCGACGTTTGAAAAAACACGGTGCGCCTTTTAAAAAAAGCCCGTCGTGTTTGTATTCAAAGCCCGCCGCCTTTTTTTCAAAGCCCGCGGGCTTTGAAAAAAAACAAGCCATCGGAAATGAATCGCTTCATTCCAATGGCTTATCCCCTTTAAACACCTTTAAACAAAAATGAAATATGCCTATTGCTAACTAACCCCGGGCTTCGGCAATATAACCCAGCGCTTCTTTACATTTATCGGTTACATACGTCCAATCTTCCGCAGCTACTTTGTCTTTCGGGAACAGTTTGGAGCCCATGCCTACGCAGAATACTCCGGCTTTTACCCAAGCGGTCAGGTTTTCTCTGGTAGGTTCCACCCCACCCGTCACCATCAGCTTAGACCAAGGCATCGGCGCCATCAGCCCTTTCACAAAGTTTGTTCCGTACACATCGCCCGGAAATACTTTGCAAAGGTCGCAGCCCGTTTCCTGCGCGAAGCCTACTTCGGATACAGATCCGCAACCCGGAGCGTAAGCCACCGCACGCCGGTTGCAAACTTTTGCAATCTCGGGATTGAACAGCGGGCCTACCACGAAGTTAGCCCCCAATTGCAAATACATGGCGGCAGTGGCGGGATCTACAATCGAACCGATCCCCATTGCCATCTCGGGACACTCTTTAGCTGCGAATTTCACAATCTCCGCAAAAACTTCCTGCGCGAAATCGCCGCGGTTGGTAAATTCGAAAGCGCGCACGCCGCCTTCATAGCAAGCCTTTACCACTTTCTTCGCCACTTCCGCATCTTTATGATAGAATACAGGAACCATACCTGTAGAGCCGATCTTACTCATCACGGCCATTTTATCGAATTTTGCCATTTTAGTCTGTTTACTGTTTAATGATTCATTTATCTCTGTACGCGTCCGCTCGCGTCTCCGCCTGCCAAGGCTTCCACCTCTTCGGCAGACACAAGGTTGAAGTCGCCGTTCACCGTATGCTTCAAAGCGGATGCGGCAACCGCAAATTCAAGCGCTTCGCTCTGGTTCGGTTTAGTCAGCAAACCGTGTATAATGCCGCCTGAGAAAGAGTCTCCCCCGCCTACACGGTCGATAATGGGATCGATATCGTAACGTTTCGAGGTATAGAATTCCTTTCCGTCGTAAATCATCGCTTTCCATCCGTTGCGAGTGGCCGAGAAAGATTCGCGGAGTGTGGAAATCACATATTTGAAACCGAATTCTTCCATCATCTGACGGAAAATTCCCTTATAGCCTTCGGCATCCGTATGTCCGGCTTCCACGTCGGCATCGGGCTTAAAGCCCAGACAAAGCTCGGCATCTTCTTCGTTGCCGATACATACATCTACGTATTTCATCAAAGGCTTCATCACAGATTGGGCTTTTTCTTTCGTCCAGAGTTTCTTACGGAAGTTCAAATCGACAGACACAGTCACGCCGTTACGCTTCGCCGCTTCGCAGGCCAGACGGGTAAGTTCGGCAGCTTTGTCGGAGATAGCCGGAGTAATGCCCGACCAGTGAAACCAGTCTGCTCCCTGCATGATTGCGTCGAAGTCGAAATCGGCGGCATCCGCCTCAGCGATAGCCGAATGAGCACGGTCGTAAATCACCTTGCTCGGACGCATGGAAGCTCCGGTTTCCAGATAATAAATCCCCACACGGTCGCCGCCGCGGGCTATAAAGTCCGTCTTCACGCCATATTTCCTCAAGGCATTCACGGCAGACTGACCGATCTCATGTTTCGGCAATTTGGTTACAAAATAAGCCTCGTGTCCGTAGTTAGCGCAACTCACCGCAACGTTTGCCTCTCCTCCGCCATATACCACGTCAAAAGAGTCTGATTGAACAAAGCGGGTATTGCCCGGAGTTGATAATCTAAGCATGATCTCGCCTAATGTAACGACTTTCTTTCCCATAATCTTATATTTAAATTCTTTAGTTGTTTGATACAATAAACTTTTAAATTATAATCTTTTCGATATTTATGCACATAATACACTGAATAAAAGATAATTAATATCATACACCATTCAGGAGTCAACCAATTCGTGTGCGAGCACAAAGATACAACTATTTTCGTAATTACAAAAGTTGTTATATATTTGTGTCGAAAATATTAAGATTATCATTGTGTCCGTACACAAATAAGAAATCGAAATGAACAATCATGAATAAATTGCCTGAAAGAATCAGAATCAAAGACATCGCGCGTCTGGCGAACGTATCGGTAGGAACAGTAGACCGGGTTCTGCACGGACGAAGCGGCGTATCGGAGTCGAGCAGAAAACGGGTGGAAGAAATTCTGAAACAGCTGGATTATCAGCCCAACATGTATGCCAGCGCCTTGGCCTCGAACAAGAAGTACAGTTTCGTCTGCCTGCTTCCCAAGCATTTGGAAGGAGAATACTGGACAGCTATCGAGAAAGGCATTCATGAAGCGACCGTGACTTATTCCGATTTCAACATCTCGGCACACATCCGCTACTACGACCCTTACGACTATCGCTCGTTTGTGAATGCCGGAGAAGCAATTTTGGCGGAACGCCCCGACGGAGTAATGGTGGCTCCCACCGCTCCCCGGCACACGAAAGGATTCACCGACGGACTGAAAGCGAAAGGTATACCTTATATATATATAGATTCGAATATTAAAGAAGAGCCTCCCCTTGCTTTCTTCGGACAGAACTCACGCCAAAGCGGATATTTTGCCGCCCGCATCCTGATGCTACTTGCCGGAAATGAAAAAGAAGTCGTGATTTTCAGGAAAATACACGAAGGCATTGTGGGCTCCAACCAGCAGGAGAGCAGAGAAATAGGCTTCAGGCAATACATGCGGGAGCATCATCCGCACTGCAACATATTGGAACTCGACCTGCATGCCGAGCGAAACGATGAAGACAACGCGATGCTCGACGAGTTTTTCCGTTCCCACCCGGCGGTAAAGAACGGCATTACCTTCAACTCCAAAGTTTACATCATAGGCGAATACCTGCAAAAGCGAGGGAAAGAGGGATTCAACCTCATAGGCTACGACCTGCTGGAGCGCAACGTGACCTGCCTGAAAGAAGGCAAGGTGTCTTTCCTCATCGCCCAACAACCGGAACTGCAAGGCTTCAACGGCATCAAGTCGCTTTGCGATCATCTCATCTTCAAAAAAGAGGTGACGTGCGTCAATTACATGCCTATCGACTTGTTGTCGGTGGAAACGATCGACTATTACCATAGCAAATAAACCCACCTCATTTCGCATCATCCAAATGAGTTTTACAGAACAACGTTCTGAGAATATTTCAATCAAACCGGATAATAATTAAAGAGGGTACCCACAACGGACACCCTCTTTAATTATACACGTTCTTATTTGAAATACCACATTGTTTACATTGTCATCACATTACAATACCACTTCTACTCGTTTACCTGTTGCCGATACGGCATACACTTTGAAGGAGCTTTGCCAAGGCGTGCGCACATCAAACGTTGCTATGGACGAAGCCTCCAACACACCGTCTGAAATACAAACCATTTTCCCCTCTTCTTCGTTTACTACCTCATAAGCCACTACATTCTTCCAGTTTGTCATAGTCAAAACCTGCCCGCTGCGAGTCGCTGTTCCGGGTATAATGTCCGCTTTGGTCTTATAAACTTCCACTGTATTGTCTGTAATATACTCCAAAGCAACGTCCGGTTCCGGGAATCCCAAATCATTCACCCTTTTGATAATGTTGTCGACTTGAGATTGGGTAATCTTCATCCGGCCTTTTCCGTAATCATCTATTTCCACATCGACAGGCGTCAGGAAGCCCCATTTCTTGAAGAACCCGATAAGGTTTTTCTGCGCTTTCAGTGAAGCGATATAAACAAACTCAAGCTGCTGTTCTCCCGGCGTCGGCAAGTCGCTGTGTGTCCTTACATGCTCATATACATCGGGATAGAAACCTCCCTTGTCCGATTGTTGCAGTGGAGTTCTCCCAAGCACTTTTCCGAAGTATAACTCTAACTGCCACAAAGGAACCAGTTTGCAGAACACGTCGTTGTCGCCGAATGAAGAGTAGGAAAGCTGCGGTCTCGGAGCGACGAGGCTTGTCCATGCTTTCGAATAGCGGTTGCGGATACCATTTCCCATATTCTCGGTTTGCAGGCGTGATGGGCGGTTAAATATGGTTGTTTGTATATATAAAGACATCACGTTGTTGGTCACCTCCGTCGTACCCAACCATTTGAATCCCGGACGGGTTTGGTTGCAATGCCCCACTTCGTGAGCCGGTCCCCAAGGAGCCGCCTTAAATTTATTCACATCGCACAATTGTTGCAATGTATTATCATGATACCCGGTATGATAGTTGGTGGCGTACATATAGCTATGATACATTACGTTGAAATACATGCGGTTTCTGAAGACTTTATCGTATCTATACAACCCCATGAATTCCATTTCAGAATTCACAAGCAAATCATAAGCGTCTATCAACGCTTTCCCGTCGGGCGTCAATGTCCGGAACCGATAAGTCGGGAAAGTAAGATGGGCGTATTTCCCTACCAGATCGAAATAAGGATCTACAGCCTTATCGAGCAATCTCTTCCAATCTGAAGGCTGATGTTTGTTCGAATCGAAATATCCGTTGACACTTCCCGAAGCAAAGTGTATTTTGATAGGTTTCGCGTTGTCAGCTTCTTCGATCGTCGATGTATGATACATCACATAAACCAATCCCTTGGTAGACATGCGCAATTTGTTCACTCCGGGATTCAACGCATAATATTTCCCGCCGAATCCGTCACCGTTCGGCTTGTCCAGATTCTGCACGCGCAAGCTGATTGTTTTCCCATGCGTGTCGCCTACGAAAACAATGATTGTCTCATTCTCTTTTACCGAAATTCCGGTGGGGTTATCCAACAATGAATACGCATTCGTCTTGTGCGTGCGGGCCATTATGTCAGGATGCGGGTATGCCTTGAACTCATCTATACGGAATTCTCTGTCGTACTTTCCTTTCAGCATATAGTAAGCGATGTTTTTAAAGAAAGGATATTCGCATTTCAGAATTTCTTCTTCGGTGATGCCCGGCTTCAACTCGCTGCAAGTCTGGTCGCTGAAGAGTGTCGAATAGTCGAAGTTCTCGGAATTCTTCACATAAAACTCCATTTCGGCGCAAGACGCGAATCCTTTTCCCGTTCCGAATCCGCTCTTCACTGTAAAGCGGAAAGATTTGGCCTGAACAGATTTAGGAAACTCCATTTTGGTAGCATGGGCTACGTTTTGAAGCACTTTAGTCATGAGCGGTTTAAAGAAACTTCCATCCTCGGAATATTCGATGTCCACTTCTTTAAACCGGCCATTGGGATTCCCATCGCTTCGCGGATGATAAAGCAGGTAGTCTACCGTTGAGAGTTCCTCAAAATTGTACACCAAACTGATAGGAAAGTAGTTTTCCGGTTTATTATCCCAATTGGAGTGATACAAAGTGGTATAATCTCCGTCAAATGATTTTTCTATATTTTGACCTTGCTGGAAAGAAGATGCCGTGCCGCTTACCACTCTTATCTTGATATCGTCTTTTATTTCATCGCCCGGTTCGGCCTCATAGTTCCCCAATCCTTTTTGAGTAATGACAATAAGCGCTTTTTTCGGAGCTATATCATTGACGCCGGCATCCAATATTTCTGTTATCTCAATAGAGGCTTCACGCGATTGTTCATTCGTGGAAGCTCCTACTGTGTATGAGTAATCGGTGCTCACCATTTCGGGAGCGCGCGTTCTTGAAGTTGGTTTGACCCATTCGGGAACTCCTTCGATTCCCACTTTTACGTTGGCGGTTACCGTGAATTTGATATTGCCTCCCGAAGCGTTAAGCAAGAAAATCTGTTGATCGATAAGGATAGCCGGTTCATAACCCAATTGGCGGACTTTGATTGTCTTTGTCTGCTTATCGAATGTAAGCGTTATTATCGCTTCGCGAACCAGTCGATCGTTACTTTCATCAACGGAAATACGTAAAAAATTTCCGGAAGGGGTAGGATGACACCAGCTTTTATCAGCCGTTGCGCTCCAACCGGTGATATTGGTTTTTACACTCACCTCTTGAACACCGGCACCATTTTCGAAGTCTACCACTTCTTTCCCCACAGTAATAGTCGGGGCAGACAGCCCATCGTCGCTTGAAGAGCATCCGATGTTGAGCAAACATAAAAATAAAAAGTAAAAAAATAATATATTTCTATTCATAATGCGTTGATTTATGATAAAAGGCGGGAACATGAGTCGGTATAATTCATTCAACTTATGCTCCCGCCGGGGTTTATAGAAGCTGCTTATATATAAAGCGGCATTGTAAATTCATATCAGCCTTTGCTATAGTTTGTCTATAATCCAAGCTTCATCATGTATCTCGTATATATAGATTTCGGCCATATTCCACCATTCTTTTCCGGTCCAAGTGGATGGATCAGGTCCGTTCAGCGGATCTTTAGAACGACGAGCCGTAGGCAAGAAGCGAACATAATTATAATTTTTGTCTGCTGTCACATACCCGTTGGCCGTACCCGGCTGTCCTCTTCCGGACGGAAGCGTATAGGTAATTTCGCCGATTTTGTGCCATTCGCTGTCGTTGTCACCGCCGGTGTCGCTCACCAATATATCCGTACGTTTGATATCTCCTCCACCATCACCATTATGACGTCCGACATACTCTATCGTAAACTTCTTATAAATCGGTTGGGAGAAATTGAATTGCAAATAATGCGGCTTCTTGCCCGGAGAAGTAGGACCCCAGAAAGAGTGATAGTAAGTATTTACCTTCCTGTCTACCAAAGCAGGTATACCACCACCATCATTAGTCTGTGTCGCATTGGCCGTAATCATGGTTTGCGTAAGTGTGATTTCTTTTTTCTCACTCCATGGAAGCGAACGACTTTTCACCGTCAACGGAGAGGCAGTCTCCAACCCTGTAGGACCGTATGTTTTCACAGTAAATTCATACTCACCTGCAAAAGCAAAAGTAGAATCAAATTTACATACTGTTACATTCTTGTCTGTCAGTTCTTTTCTTATATTCTTTCTTCTCGGTGTATCCAAATAAGTAATTACCACTTTCGAATAATTCGCTTTTTCAGGTTTATCCCACGAAAGCTTAATAAATCCTTCACCCGGTATTGCCATCAGATTAACTACATTGTTGGGAGGAACAGGAACAAATGCCTTCTGATTAATAGTCACGACAAAAGAACTCTCTTCTTCTTCGTTGTTACTCTTAATCGTTACTTTTCCGGTACGTGGTTCTTCCACTTCATTCGGTTGAACAATGAGCACCAATTCATCATTTGATATCCCCCTTGTTTTAGGACGAATTTGAATCCATTCTTGAGCGTCTTCCGCAACAGTTACGGTATATGAGTCATCTCCTCCATTTCTGCCGAATGGAACACGGACAATATCACCGGCATCCTCTACTTCAAATTCTGTTTTTCCTTCAATAGGCACCACGATAAATCCTCTCTTATCTTGCTTGATAAGCAATTCCTTAGTTACATTGTAATTTAAGGAAGATTGGAGAATAAGCATGCAATAACGCTCTTCCAGTTCAGTGTTCTGATCAAGATTCAATGTCAGATAAACGATTTCCGAATTGTCGGATTCTCCTCTACCGGACGGAGTGTAATGCACCCAATTACAAGTATCCGGAATAAGCACATGGTCTACAACCAGATTCGTGCGCAAAGGTATCTCCAATGTTTCGGCTGTCGGTTCCACAGTAGTGGTCATTATATTCTTGACCATTTTAAAGTTCTCATTTTCTATGATCTCCAAAGTCGACTCTTTTCCGAATTGTCTCACTTGAATATCATATTTCTGATGTCCATAAGCAATTGTTACCAACGCTTTTCTTTCTTTGTAATTGTTGTTTTCACCTGCATTGACTGTGACTAAGCCTTCCGCTTTAGACACCTCACACCAGGGAGCGTTAGACGTTGCCGTCCATTTGTCCAAAGGAATATTTGTTTGAACAGGTATTTCTTTATTGCCTCCTTCAAGGGGTAGTAAAATAAGCCCCTGATTTTTATGAGACACTACCAAACTCGACACATGAAAATCGGTCTCATAATCCGGCGAACATGAGAAGAATCCGCCGGCTATTCCAATCAGGCCTATCAGTGTTATAATAAATATATTCTTTTTCATAACATTTCAAATATTAAAAGTTCTCTATAGTTGATCTGCCCGGGGGTTAAACTCATAGCGCAATTTAGCTTGCACTGTTTTCATCGGACCGGGAGCAAAAGAACCGTCGTTTTGTTTTACTTTAAGCAAACGATATTTATAATGTACACGGAATTCTTTATAGAATTTAGAATTTCCTCCTCCTAACACCTGCATTTCATTCAACAGGAAAGTATTGTCATATTCACCCAGCGGAGTCATCATTTTTACCTCCATTTCTTCTTCCTTATAAGGTTTGATAGTAATATATCTTGCCAAAGGATTTTCCGGAAGCTGTTCTCCCACTTCGATAATAATACTCTTCTGGTTGATTTGCCGTAAAGCCTTCTTATAATCGCCGTACTCCTCATCTCCTGCAAGGAAACGAACCGAGTTTTTCGTCAACGGAAATGCTGTCAACGAGTTTGTCGGTCTTCTCAATGTAGCGGTTCCGGTCGGGGTAGTGGCAGGGGTAATCACTTTAGCACTATTATAACTGTATGCCATCTGCCTTGCGGTCGACGCATAATCGTTCTTCCAGTGAATACGAAGCAACACATGACGCTTTTTCGGATTATACGGAGTCTCCGTATTTTTGTCAATCTCATAATTCAGCATATAAACACTGTCCGGTGATAGTTTGCTCAGGTTTTTCAAACGGAAAGGAAATAACACCTGAGATTTACCGGCAGGAATATCTTGCCTCAACTCCGGCTCTTCATAGCATTCAGCAGGCAGTCTTCGTGCATAACGTTCAGTTTCGATATCAAAATTCGATTTATTATAAGCATTAAATAAAGAATCGGAATTTATAAGAGAAACGGAATATGCTTGGTTGGAAGGCCGAGATCCGCTCAAACCGGCTACAATATTGATGATTGCGCCTTTTTCACTCGTTTCATCCGCCATATCCACCACTTGCCTGTCAAACACTCCTTCTGTATTTTGAAGCAAGTTAATTTCCTTACGATATTGTTCCTGATCAAAATCGTAGCTGTTGCAGGCACCTAAAACAGCACATACTGTGCATAATAATATAGAATATTTATATTTCATGTCTTACAATATTAAAATAAATTATCTTTCCCATCCCGGATTTTGCGCCATGCGAGGCACTTTAATCAACTCATTGTGATGCAGAGGCAGGAACACCATCCTGGGTTTAGACACACGGTCGCGAATATTTTGTTCGTTAATTTGTACGAGATTCCAAAAACCTATATTTCCATTCTGGTCGGTACGGTCTCTGTTTACATCAAGTCCTTTCCAGTTTTCCGACTGTGAATCGTCAAGGAAAGTACCCCAACGACGTGTATCGAAGTATCGGTATCCTTCATTGAAAAGTTCCACTTGACGTTCGTTACGGATAACTTTCTCGAAAGCGTCCCTGTCGGCAAGAACAGCTTCGCTGACCGTGGGCAGACCTACGCGATAACGAATTTGACTGAAATATCTGTTCATTTCAGCAATATCTCTGGTCACTGTCACAGGTTTCAGCTCACCTGTAATGTCATGCACCTCAACGGTCTCACTGCCTTGGATGTTGTTCATGGCCTCAATGTACTCCAAAAGGACTTCAGCATAGCGGATGATAGCGAATGGCTTCACCATCACCGTGGTACCGTTCACCTTTGCATAAGAATCGTCCGGATGAATATATTTTACCGGCACATATCCCGTAATACAATAATCGTTCGGGTTGTTTCCGGCGCCGGCCTTACCCGCTTCCTGATCATCATTCGAATACCAGAACTGTTTGTTAATAAAAGCCTTATCCGCACTGGCGGTATTCATCTCCCAATAACGTCCCGGGAAACCGATAGAAGCATAAAAACGCGCCGAACGGTTTTCGTACATCTTCGGGACTCCAGCCATCAATTGATAAGTTCCCAATACTTTCGTAGTCGGAGTCACTTGCGTCAAATCGGAAACATATTCTTCAGACTCATTTACCGTCTTACCGTCATTCATAAGGAAGCAATCGACTACTCTTTGCGGAACAGACATACCGCCCCATCCCTGATACTTTACAGGGAATGAATGACGCGTGTATCCTCTTACATTACCTGACGATTCTACCGCCCAAATAAACTCTTTGTTTACCTTAGGCATACTTTCGCCCGTAAACATATCGGCATAAGAATGGAACGGATCAATATTTCCGGCACCATCGGGAAAAGTTCCTGTAGGCACACTCGGGTGTAAAGGATACGGATTTGTTTTGTCTTTTTCTACCGTATGCAATTCATAATAGCCCATATCGATAACCTGCTTGGCTGCCGCTGCCGCAACCGCCCAGCGCTTGGGATCGTACTCCTGATTCACATAATACACTTGATCGCTTTCTCTCAACCAATTGCCGAAACATCTTTTGGCAGAAGCTCCTCCATTAAACGTAGGTGATGCCTGGAACAAACGCAAACGCGCAATCAGTGCCAAAGCCGCTCCTTTGGTGGGGCGCTCGAAAAAGTTCAACGATTGTTGTTGAGGACCCAGCATTCCTTTCAACGACAGTGCAAACTCATTACATATATAATCGATCGATTCATCGTAAGTACTACGTTCCCTATCATAGTATTCGGCAGGTTTATCGGTAGTAATAATCTCATCACCCACAATGAGACAAGGGCCCCAGTTCATCAGCAGGTGATAATAAGCATATCCTCGAATGAAATGCACATAAGCTTTGTATTCCCGTTTGTCTCCGTCGGTCATATCTTGCACATTCTCCACATTGACCAACATCTTATTGCAACGAGCGATAACCCGATACATATCATCCCACAATCCCCAGTTGGGAATATAATTCTCATTAATATTTCCCACAGAGAATTGCGCTCCCCAAAACTCCGAGGTCTGCCATTTTACGGTAATCTCGTCCGATGCTGTTTGCCCGGGATTCCAAGAACTTCCCCAAATCTTTCCCGGATCGGGAAACGCTGAGGGCGTATTCCACAAATAACCTTCGGCATTGGCCTGGCTGTGAAAAATAGAGTCTTCTTTGAATGTAGCCTCAAAGTAGCGATCTACATCTAAAAAATTACACGAAGTCAGCAGCATTGAGCCGAATATCGCTACCCCGGTAATATATGTCAATATCTTCTTTTTCATATATAAATATCTGTATTAAAATTTGAGATAAACCTGGAATGTATACGTAGTGGGAATCGGATAAGCAGCCCCATTGTAAGAAGCCTGTTCCGGGTCGAAATACTTCACTTTATCTATCGTAAATATATTATTGGTAACAAACTCTAAATCGATTCCAGAAAGCCCCATCTTCTTGATCCAAGGCTTAGCATGCAATTTATAACGAAGACTCAACTCTTGGAAACGAAGATAAGATCCGTTGCGTTTCCAGAAAGTAGACAATTGAGAGTTATTGGCATTGCCTCCATAAGATAAACGCGGGAATTCTGCGTTCGGATTCTCAGTATCCGTTGTTCCCGAATACCATGCCGGCGTCCAGCGGTTTTTGGGGTTATTGGCCAATTTGATGACATTACCCAACTCTCCGTTGTAGAACGGAATCCAACCGGCATCATTACCTCCAAAACCGGAACGGTAATACTCAACTTTCGCAGCTCCTTTGAACAAAACAGCTACGGTCAGATCCTTATAGTTGAAATCCACGCCAAATCCATACATCACACGGGGAACTTGATTGCCATAAGACAAAGGCACCTTATCATCGGCAGTAATTCTGCCATCGCCGTTTACATCGCGATACTTGATGTCACCCGGACGGACACGTCCGAACGAGCTTTGCTGATCAGGACTTGTATTGATTTCTTCTTTGCTCTTGAACAACCCTTCTGCAATGTAACCTCGTATCAAACCATAAGGTTTGTTGGTTACACTCAAATAGTCATAAGGAAGTTTGTTTTCCTCAAAATAATCTACAATATTCTGTGAGAACGTGTAGTTGGCGCGTAACGTAAAATTCATTTTCTTATTTATCTCATGGAAATATGAAATATTACCGTCCGAACCGTAACTGTGCATACGTCCCACATTGGATTTCGGGAAAGTAACCATACCTACATAGCGAGGCAAAGTAACTCTATCCTGGAAGATATGATCGCGTTCGTCGCGGAAGAAGTCTACCGTCACAGAAAGCTTATCTTTGAAAAATTTCGTATCGATACCCAGATTCGCTTTTTTGGCAACTTCCCATGTCAAATTATCGGCTCCGGTTTGTTTTTCTCTGATTCCGCGACCTACATATCCCCAATATACCGGAGCGTGATGGTCTATCAAAGTCAAATAAGGGAATCTTCCGCCACCGATTTGGTCGTTACCTGCCAATCCGTAAGAAGCGCGTATTTTAAAGAAGCTCAACCATGGCATGTTTTTGTTCACCCACTTGTAAGCCGTAGGCACCCAACCCACAGCAATTGAGGGGAAGAAACCGAAACGATCTCCTTTTTTAAATTGGGCAGAACCGGTATAACCAAAGTTTCCGTCGATAAAATAGCAGTTATTGTATCCGTAAGAAAGACGTCCGGACAAGTTCTGACGACGTTGAGGTATTGCGTTAATTCCCAATACGTCGGTACCCCAATTGGAACCTTGAGCATCCTCCATGTAATAAAAAAGAAGCGCGCCCACATTATGGTTGCCGAAAGAACGGTTATAATCTGCTTTAGACTCCATATAATACTTCCGGTAAGTAACAGTATTCGAGAAGTAAGCCATATCCTGCTGTTTGTGACGCAAAGTTTTAATCAAAGTACCCTGAGAAGTACGTCCCGAAGCACGATACAAGTTCGGGCTGATGAACCGACGTTCGTTAAAATTCCCCACATGCTCAGTCATGGCCTGTGCCGACAAAGTCAATCCTTTGAGTGCGCCGGTGAATTGTTGCGACAATTTAAGCGTAAGCACGTTCCGGTTATTATCTTGAGACCGGTATCCCGTATGGTTCAACATTACATAAGGAGAGATCAAGTCATCCCTACCGTATGTAGGCATTGTTCCATCGGAATAAACAACCGGAAACATTAACGGGTTAAGCAAACGAACGGCGTTCCACACATCTTGCGTGCTTTGTCCACCGGGAGTAGTGTAATTTGAAATATGCCCATCGACACCGAAATAAAGTTTTGTATTTTTGGTCAGATTCATATCGATATTGGCACGATAAGTCAATCTCCGATAAGCCAGCGGCTCATCAAAAATATTTTCTTCCTGACGATAAGCGGCCCCTTCGTCCTGATATCCCAGAGAAAGGAAATAAGTAGCGATATCTCCACCGCCACGGGCACTGACGTAATAGTTTTGTTGCCAGGAGTTACGCTTCATGATTTCATCGGTCCAATTCACATCCGGATACAAATCCTTATCCAAACCGGATCTTATCAAGTCGAGTTGCAAGGTAGTATAGAGGTCTTCTTGTCCGGACATGGCACGCGCTTCGTTGGCAAGCAATGCATAGTCGTAAGCACCCAAATACTCAGGCAAGCGTTTGATGTGAGACATTTTCACAGTAGCGCGACCGGTAATGTTCAACTTGTCTTTTCCACCGCGCTTGGTAGTTACAAGCACAACACCGTTCGCTCCGCGTACACCGTAAACGGCTGTAGCCGAAGCGTCTTTCAAGATACTGAATGATTCCACATCATCCGGGTCGATATCGTTAAGATTTCCTTCCAGTCCGTCGATAAGCACCAAAGCACCGCCTCCGGCACCAAAGGTACTGATACCGCGAATCCAGAAGTTCGAAAGATTCTTTCCCGGCTCACCCGAAGTCTGCATGGTGATAACACCTGCCAACCGACCACCGATCATGTTGCTCAGTGAAGTGGCGGGAGTCTTAATCTGACTGACATCCAGTGAAGAGATGGCTCCTACCACTGAAACTTTCTTCTGTGAACTCAAACCGGTGATAACTACTTCTTCAAGACTTTCTGAGTCCTCGGTCAACACAATTTTCAGTTTAGGCATATCTTTATTGATAAGAGTTTCCACCGATTTCATACCAACCGATTGTACCACCAAAACCGCATTAGCGTCTACTCTGATTTTAAATTTACCGTCTAAATCGGAAACAGTTCCTTTTCCGGGCATGTTTTTCACATAAACAGTAGCACCGGGAAACGGTTCGCCCGAATCATCTACAACAATACCCGATACTGTAAATTGTTTCTTATCCTGGCTATATGCATCTAGCGGCGATAAGACCAACATGCATAATATAAATAATATATAGTTTCTCATACTTTAAAGATTACTCAATGGATAATTTACGAATTACTCTGTTATACGTATCTGCCACGTATACAGTCTGTCCATCTTGGCTGACCGCTACTCCAAAAGGGAAATTGAATTTTGCGATATCCGGACCTCCATCCTGATGGCCTTTGGAACCGGGTATACCGATGGCTGTAGTCACAGTCGCTTTATCCTGCGGAAGCGTTGTATCGATAGTACGTATGCAACAATTGCCGGAGTCGGCGATATACAGTTTCCCGTCTTTCGTAAAGCAGATCTGACGAGGGTATTTGAATTTTGCATTCTTGAGCAATCCGTCTTCCCAACCTTTACCGGCAACGATTCCTTCCCAGCATGCTTTTCCGGCATAGGGTTCGCCGTGGTATTCGTTAATGTCTTTACCTTCCAACTGGTCGATATCCACAGTCCAAATCTCGTGCTTATCAGCCAGGCAGATAAAAAGCTTGTTTGTTTCAATCGGACTAAAGCTTATGTATGTGTCTCCTCCCCCATGCACTCCGATACTTTTCAACAGCACTTCCGTACGTCTTGTTTTCGGGTTGATACGCACCAACTGACCGTTATACATCACAGTATAAAGTTGCTTGTCATTCTTATTCACCACAAAGCTATACTTCCAGTTTCTCGTATCGATCTCCGGATATTGCTCATTCTTCAGCGCAAGCAATTTACGGGGTTGATAATCCAATGCTTTGGCCATAGCCAGATAATGCATCCCCAAATCTGCCGGCACATATACCGTCTCCAATCCTTTCTCATCGGAAAAGGCCGGAGCATTGGGGCGTTCTATCTGATTCTCGGAAAGGAGAACTACATCCTTTCTCGTCAACGAAGCCTTCAAAACATTACCGCTTGAATTGTTTCCATCGGTTTTCTTACAATAAATATCACCGCCTTTTTCCGCGCTACCCGAGTCGAACGTACGCTCGACAATAAAGATGTTGTCTTCATCGTCCAAGCAGATAAATCCCGGAGCCGACAAAGTCGTTGTATTTAAATCCGCGGCTTTAGTTGGCTGAGGATTCGTAGACACCTGCCCTATCACAGTAGTCACCGAAGTTTGAGTCTTGTAAATAAAAGGATGGGAAGACTTGCCCGAATATACTTCTTCTTTTCCGGGCATCTTCCGTTCTACAACTAAATCAATGTTACGCTTGTAAGTAAGTCCGGAAGGGACATACACATAAAGTTTCTCACCGTTAGACGAAACCAGACCGCCTTTACGCCTTACTTGGTCTTCGTCAACAAAATACACACTCAGTCCGGTTGTGTCCGCACCGAAGTTTTTCCCCTCAATAATCATAGGGGTCGCAATTCCTCCCGAGTCGGGATAAAAATCTTCAATAACAATGTCCTGATTGGGGTTAAAGGCTGTACCGCCGCCTGAATCTTTTTTGTCGGAACAAGACATGACCCAACAGCAGATGTAAACTGCCCCCAGCAGTTTCAGTGTTGTGTTTCTCATTTTAACGTGTTTTTAAAAATTAGTGAATAGATAAAATAGTTTTTCTCACTTATAAGAGAATCGAGTGTTTTATTTTAATGTATCAATTTTGTTTTATAATCAGTAAAATGCTAATTTTCTCATTGTGTTTATGAATTGGTTCAATCATATTTAGATTCCAGGTCATATTTAGATTCCAAGTCCGTTACTTTGTAGGTAACGGGAAACCTTTGCCCGAACCGTATTAAAGCATCTATTATGGAAAAACTCTTAAGAAAGTCGACAACTATTTTACCCCTGCTTCCGGACGGCGGCAGAGGGGAGGGGACCCTTTCTCAAAGAATAAAGAAAATTAATGGGTACCTAAAATAAAAAGTCACATTGATTTACTTGTTCTGTTCTTTTTTTTATCGTTAATCTGAAAAAAAAGAATTTTATTTGTTTTTTGAAAGAAAAATACTCATATTTGCACCCAATATTTTCCCGTTACCTACAAAGTAACAGACAAAAAATCAGACTACTAATCCATATCCTGAACGTTTTACAAAATCGACTACCCTTCTGTTGGCTTCATCAATTTTCTTGTTTCTGAAAGGTTTCAAATAAGTTTCCGTCACCGTAATGGAAGAATGCCCCATGGCTTCGGAAATGATGCCGGGGTGTATCTCGCAATAGTAAGCCGTGGTGGCCCATGTGTGGCGGGCGGTGTACGAACTAAGCCGGTCGGCAAGGCCGAGACGCTTACCCAATAATGCCAGACGGTAGTTGAAGCTGCGCAATGCCAGCTGATACTCGCGATATGCCTCGCGACTGCCTTCCCGGCTCCGAAGAATCGGAAAAAGGTAGGGGCTGTGGGGGTTGCAGTCTTTGTGCTTTTTCAGCAGCAGCATGGCTTCGGGAGTGAGCGTGACCGACAGGGAGCGACCGGTCTTGCGGCGGCGGTAGGTGATAACATTACCCCGCAAATCGCTTTTGCGCAGATAGGCCAAATCGACAAACGGCAAGCCGCGAAGCAGGAACATGAGCGCGAAAAGCTCTTGCGCGCGCTTCAACGGCGGGGGTACGGAACTTTCCCGGGGAAGGCTGCCGAGCACTTTGCGCATCTCGTCGCCGTCGAGGGCCTTGCGGCGGTCGGCGCGGGTACCGGTGTAGACCGAACGGAACAGGCGGGGCACGTGCTCAGCCTTGCCACGGTCCACCGCACGGTTGTAGACGGCACGCAACGTGCGCAGATAGGTGGATACGGTGTTCCAACTGCAACCGCGGGCACGAAGATAAACTTCGAAACCTTTAAGCCATTCCGGAGTGATATCCACAAAACGTAGCAAATCATCTCCATGAAAACCAAGAACAGCATTCAGGCTGCTGCGATAAACATGGGCTGTACCCAGATTGCCGGAATCTTGAAGCTCACCGACCACATCTCTCATGAAAAAAATAAAGTTGCTCATAAACTATAAAATTCACTTATATAACCTTTAATGAGGTAACAAAATTACTTAAACATCAATTATCAATTGAAATATTTAAATTAATTTACAACACTACTTACCTATCTCTTTATTAACTTTGTGTCTTTAAATAAAAACAATCTTATTCCTTATGACTAATGAAACAAGAAAAAACAGTCGCGCCGGAAACTGGTGGGCGCTGAGTCCGTTGCTCGTATTTCTTTGCTTGTATCTGGTAACTTCGCTTATCATCAACGACTTTTACAAAGTTCCCATCACTGTGGCCTTCCTGATTTCGTCGTGTTATGCCATCGTCATCACACGGGGATTGAAGCCGGAGCAGCGAATCTATCAGTTCTCGGTGGGAGCTTCGAACAAGAATATCATGCTGATGATCTGGATTTTCATCCTTGCCGGGGCTTTCGCGCAGAGCGCCAAGCAGATGGGAGCTATCGACGCCACAGTGAATCTGACATTGCACTTTCTCCCGGACAATCTGTTGCTGGCGGGCATATTTATCGCCGCATGCTTCATCTCCCTGTCTATCGGAACCAGCGTGGGAACAATAGTCGCCCTGACGCCCGTTGCCGCAGGACTGGCGGAAAAGACCGGCATCGATCTTGCGTTTATGGTAGCGATTGTCGTCGGCGGCTCGTTTTTCGGCGACAACCTGTCGTTCATATCCGACACTACGATTGCTTCGACGAAAACGCAGGAGTGCGTGATGCGCGACAAGTTTCGCGTAAACTCCATGATTGTAGTCCCGGCGGCTCTTATCGTACTGGCGATATACGTCTTTCAGGGGCTGTCTGTCACCGCTCCGGCGCATACGCAAACGATAGAATGGGTCAAAGTGATTCCGTATATCACCGTTCTGGGCACGGCAATCGCAGGGGTAAACGTGATGATCGTACTTCTCGTGGGAGCCATCATGAGCGGCATCATCGGCATATCCACCGGCAGTCTCGACCTCTTCGGATGGTTCGGCGCGATGGGAGAAGGCATCACCGGGATGGGCGAGCTCATCATCATCACCCTGCTGGCGGGAGGAATGCTCGAAACCATCCGCTACAACGGGGGGATAGACTTTATCATCGAACGGCTGACACGACGTGTAAACGGGAAGCGGGGAGCCGAGTTGAGCATTGCCGCGCTGGTCGGTATCGCCAATCTGTGCACTGCAAACAACACCATCGCCATTATCACAACCGGCCCGATAGCGAAAGACATTGCCCGCAGGTTCCATCTCGACAGAAGAAAAACGGCCAGCATACTCGATACGTTCTCGTGTCTGATACAGGGCATCATCCCCTACGGAGCGCAGATGTTGATTGCCGCCGGACTGGCAAACATCTCTCCGCTGCACATCATCGGCAACCTTTACTACCCGTTCACAATGGGGATTTTTGCGCTGGGGGCCATTCTGCTGCGATATCCGAGAAAATATTCCTGAAAGAAAAATGACGCGGAAACGCTTGCCGTTCAAAAGAAAAAGCGTATCTTTGCAGCCGCTATTACGAGATAGTAGCATATAATTCAAATCATTAATAAAAAAACATTTATTTAAAATGGCAACTAAAATCAGATTGCAGAGACACGGACGTAAAGGTTACGCGTTTTATTCAATTGTAATTGCAGACAGCAGAGCACCACGTGATGGTAAATTTATTGAGAAGATCGGTACATACAACCCGAATACCGATCCTGCTACGGTAGATTTGAATTTCGACTCTGCACTGGGATGGGTACTGAAAGGCGCACAGCCGACAGACACGGTACGCAACATCCTTTCCCGCGAAGGTGTATACATGAAGAAGCACTTGTTGGGCGGTGTAGCTAAAGGCGCATTCGGAGAAGCAGAAGCAGAAGCTAAGTTCGAGGCTTGGAAAAACAACAAGCAATCGGGTCTGGCCGCGCTGAAAGCAAAGCAAGAAGAAGCCAAGAAAGCAGAGGCTAAAGCACGTTTGGAAGCAGAAAAGAAAGTGAACGAAGCAAAAGCGAAAGCTCTCGCCGAAAAGAAAGCCGCTGAAGAAGCAGAGAAAGCTGCTGCCGAAGCACCTGCCGAAGAAGCAGCAGAAGCACCCGCAGAAGAAGCGCCTGCAACAGAAGCTGCCGCCGAATAAATTCCGGCAAGCTGCTGACAAGGGCTTTGAAAAAAGCATAAATCCTCTCCGGCCAAGCCGAAGGGGATTTTTTATTTATGTCGGGAGTTGAAGCATTATCAGTCGACAGGAATGGTAAAAGACCGTTTCAAACGTTCTTTTCAAGCTGTTCACCGGTTACCTTTGAGTCTGTCTTCCGCCTGACCTGCCTCATTTTATCGGTCACATCGCCCAACATCGTTCTTTACCAAACAGAAAGAGTGCTCCGGGAGCAACCTTCAACAGAACATAAGTGGAGGATGAAGAAAATGCCGACTTCCCGTTTATGAAAAGCATCCTCTCCGCCGGAGGTTCTGCCCGGTGCTATAAACAGTGGCTCCATTCGCTCCCGACAAAAGCTCTGTTTCGATCCGACAGAAGTTCCGTTTTGCCCGGACAGAGCTTCCGTTCAAACTGGACGAAGCATCTGTCTCATTCGAAAGAAGTTGCCGTTCATTCTCCGACAGAAATCCCGTTTTACTCGAAAAAGCTTCGGCTCAAATCAAACGTAACATTCGCCTCATTCGAACGGGATTGCCACCCATTCTCCGACAGAAATTCCATTCTACTCGAAAGTGCTTCGGCTCAAATCAAACGAAGTCTTCGCCTCATTCGAACGGGATTGCCACCCATTCTCCGACAGAAATTCCATTCTACTCGAAAGTGCTTCGGCTCAAATCAAACGTAACATTCGCCTCATTCGAACGGGATTGCCACCCATTCTCCGACAGAAATTCCGTTTTACTCGAAAGAGCTTCGGCTCAAATCAAACGAAGTCTTCGCCTCATTCGAACGGGATTGCCACCCATTCCCGACAGAAATCCCGTTCACCCCGACAATAGTTCTGCCCGTACCCTCCCCGCCTCTTTCCCGACCCGCGCCGCACCCCGAACAACAGGCGAACAAAAGGTTCTCTCCCAATAATCCGCCAAAGTGCTTGGAGCAGAGACGGAGTTTATTTATCTTTGCCGCAACCGGAATTTATTCATACACATCATTTTAAAATCGCCCAAAATCATGACACTAACAGAAATTCGCAAACGGCTGGAAGCATTGGCAGACGAAGAGTACCGGAAATTTCAAGCGGGGCTGCTACCGGGCACAGCAAACATTGTGGGCGTACGCATTCCGCAGTTGAGGAAGCTGGCTCAGGAGTTAGCCCGACTGACAGACTGGAGAATGTTTGCAGACCGCCCCGACACGAGATACTACGAAGAAACGATGCTGCAAGGACTCGTGATAGGAAAAGCGAAAATGGACTTCAACGAACGGAAAGAGTATATCCGCCGCTTTGTTCCCCGTATCGACAACTGGGCGGTATGCGACACCTTTTGCTCGGAGCTGAAGCGCACGGTAAAGAAAGAACCGGAAGCGATGTGGCAATTCATACAGCCTTACCTGCGCTCGTCCGAAGAGTTTGAAGTGCGGTTCGGAGTGGTGATGCTGTTTCATTTCACCGACCCGGAACACATCGACCAACTGCTCGCTTACGCCGGCGGATTCGCGCACGAAGGCTACTACGCCCGCATGGCAATGGCATGGCTGCTGTCCGTCTGCTTCGTCAAGTTCCCCGAAAAGACGATGAAACAGCTTCAAAACAAGAGCTTTTTAGACGACCAGACTTACAATAAAACCTTGCAAAAGATTGTCGAATCATTGCGAATACCCGCCGCCACAAAAAAGCAAATCCGAAGCATGAAGCGGTAAAAAGCGGAATATGACACGCATCCGGCCAAACAGAATGAGAAATTATACTATATTTGTAACCTACATTTATTCACCAATTAACGAACAAAAGATGAAAAAACTAACTTACTTAGCCATCACGGCTGCCGCTCTGACCATCGCAGCCTGTACCGGCGAAAACAAAAACGGATATGTGATAACCGGTTCCGTAGAAGGCGCCGCCGACGGCGACACCGTGTACTTGCAGGAAGCGAACGGGCGTGAATTGGTCAAAATCGACACCGCCATCATCCGAAACGGCACGTTTACTTTCAAAGGGCAGCAAGATTCCGCCGTAAACCGTTACCTCACTTGCCAGGTAAAGAACCAACCCTTGTTGATGGACTTCTTTCTCGAGAACGGAAAAATCAAAGTCGAATTGGGAAAAGAGAACGACTCCGCCACCGGTACTCCGTCTAACGACGCTTATCAGGAAATCAGAGAAAAGATCGACGGAATCGGCAAAAAGACAAACCAAATATTCAATATGCTGGGCGACACACTGCTGACCGACGAACAACGGGAGGCCAAACTGAAAGAAGCGGAACAACTGGAAGCGGAATACAGCGCCGCTCTCAAAGCAGCCGTGAAAAAGAATATCGGCAATGCAGTGGGAATACATCTGTTTAAAAGAACTTTCTACGAAAATTCGGTCGACGAGAACGACGCTTTGCTGCAACAAATACCCGCCAACTTCCAAAGCGACGAGGCAATCGTCAAGATTAAGGAGATGACCGAGAAACAAAAGAGGACAGCCGTAGGCACAAAGTTTATCGACTTCGAAATGAAAACGCCCGAAGGGAAAGCCGTTAAACTGTCGGACTATGCAGGCAAAGGTAAAGTGGTGCTGGTAGATTTCTGGGCAAGCTGGTGCGGACCCTGCCGCCGCGAAATGCCTAACCTCGTGGAAGCCTATGCCAAATACAAAGGCAAGAATTTCGAAATCGTAGGCGTATCGCTCGATCAGGATGCAGAAGCATGGAAAGAGTCTATCAAGAGCCTGAAAATGACTTGGCCGCAAATGTCAGACCTGAAACTTTGGCAAAACGAAGGTGCACAGCTCTATGCCGTAAACAGCATCCCGCACACCGTACTGATAGACGGCGAAGGCACTATCATCGCACGCGGCCTGCATGGAGACGGCTTGACAGAGAAACTGGCGGAGGTCGTGAAGTGAAAAAACATACAACGGCACTCATCCCAAACCAAACTCCAGACGGTTGCTAACCGAATTCTCTTGGATGCTGCCTTATTAAAATCTCTTAATATGGCAGCACCCATCAGAACCGTCAACCTCTCTGCAATGTTACAAAGGCATAGATGGCAGGCAATCCAAACCGAAACACAATAAAACTCATTCATTGAGAAAGAGAAACGTTCAGGTTGCAACCTGAAAAAATGACCGCATCATCTACGGATTCCAATAGAGATTCTTCATAGATATCAAGGGGAAGGAGATATTATTAAATAACTATAAACACTAAATGCACATGAAACATCAACAAAAAATATCTGCTGAGCATTGGCAAGCATTCGATAAAACGAAAATCTTTAATGAACTAAAAACCTCCGATAGTGGATTGACTCAGGAAGAAGCAAGCAAAAGGCTGGCATTTTACGGGCAAAACAAACTGCCCGAAAGCAAAAGGGTCACGCTCATGCAGATAATTCTCCACCAATTGCTGAACCCCTTAATATTCATTCTTGTAGCGGCTGCAATAGCATCTATTACCATAGGAGAAGAGAAAGATGCCGTCTTTATCCTCTTGGTTATTCTCATCAACAGCGCATTGGGAACATTTCAGGAATACAATGCCGAAAAGAGCGCAAGCAGCCTGCAGCAGTTAATGAAAATTAAGGCAAGGGTAAAAAGAGACGGCATTGAAAAGGAAGTAGACTCCGAAGAGTTAGTTCCCGGAGATATCGTATGGCTTGAATCAGGAATAAAAGTGCCGGCGGATATGCGATTGCTCGAAGTATCGGGACTGGAAATAGATGAAAGCTTTCTGACGGGAGAATCTATAGCCGCCAAAAAGCAAACAGGCCTATTGGAAGAAAATATCGGTGTTGCCGAAAGAACCAATATGGCTTTTGCCGGAGCCACAGTGATGAAAGGGAGAGGTATGGGCGTAGTAGTCTGCACAGGAATTGACACCCAAGTAGGGATTATTTCGCAAAATGTCGCCGAATCCGCGTCTGCCAAACCGCCATTGATGCAGCGCATGGAAAAATTCATAAAACAAATCAGCTTCTTCATCATTGCCTTAAGCGTCATATTAGCGATTATACTCCGCTCACAAGGAATGGATATAACGGCAATATTCTTTTTCGTGGTAGCATTGGCAGTTTCCGCAATACCCGAAGGCCTGCCCGTGGCCCTAACGGTAGCCCTATCAATAGCTACCAAACGAATGGCAAAACGCAATGTAATTGTGCGCAAGCTGACATCCGTTGAAAGCCTGGGCAGCTGTACGGTAATAGCAAGCGATAAAACCGGCACGCTTACCGTAAACGAGCAAACGGCCAAAGTGATCATTCTACCGGATAGAAGTGAATATGATATCACAGGAGAAGGCTATAATGGAAAAGGAAAAATCAACGAAGCGGATAAGGGAGTAAATAATTCATCCGAAAATACCGAAATATCAAAGCTCCTTCATATAGCTTGTTTCGCAAATGAAGGTTCGCTCACTGAAGAAAACGGGAAATGGAAATACCATGGAGATGCAATGGATGTAGCTTTGCTCGGCTTATGTTACAAAGGAGGCAAGAATCCCGAAGAGTGGAAAAAAGAAAAAAAAGTTGTCGCTCAGATTCCTTATGAGTCGGAGCGTAAATTCTCCGCATCATTCTATGAAGCTAACGATTCCATAAAGATAGATGCCAAAGGAGCCGTAGAAACCATACTCGGCTTCTGCGACTCTATGTCCATCAATAATCAAGTTACTGAAATAGACAAAACCGCAATAGCGGCAGAAGCCCAAAGACTGGCAAAAGACGGATACAGGGTATTGGCATTTGCCAGCGGCGAATGTCTTGACTTTGTCAAGAAGGAAATTTATGAAAATAAAGATATTCCCCCTCTTGTATTTTACGGGCTGGTAGGCTTTATCGACCCGCTGAGGCCAGAAGCAAAAAAGTCGATAGCAGAGTGCAAGACTGCCGGTATAAAAGTAATCATGATTACCGGAGATCATCCTGAAACCGCCGGAACCATCGCGCGCCAATTAGGTATAGCAGATGAAAACACTAAAGTCATAACAGGACAAATGTTGGCCGAGTCAGGCGCGCCCGACAGCCCTGCATTCGAAGACTTAGTATCTTCAACCACTGTTTTTGCAAGAGTGGCCCCGACGCAAAAGCTTGAAATTGTAGATGTATTGATTCGTGAAGGAGAATTCGTAGCAGTAACAGGAGACGGTGTGAATGATGCCCCTGCTCTCAAACGTGCGAATATCGGAGTTGCAATGGGGTCGGGTACTGACGTAGCTAAAGAAGTAGGCTCAATGATTGTTTTGGACGACAACTTTTCATCTATCGTTTCGGGTGTCGAAGAAGGAAGGTTTGCTTATGATAATGTACGCAAAGTAATATACTTGCTGATTTCTACGGGAGCAGCCGAGATCATTCTCTTTCTTGCATCAATTTTCGCCGGTTTGCCTTTACCGCTTCTTGCCGTACAACTGTTATGGCTAAACTTGGTAACCAACGGCATTCAAGATGTGGCCCTCGCTTTCGAAGGCGGTGAGCCGGATGCAATGAAACGGCCTCCCCGCAAACCTTCTGAGAAGATATTCAACTCACAGATGATCAGCCAAACCATTGTATCTGGGGCAACCATGGGGCTAATCGTCTTTGGATTGTGGTTTTATCTGAACAAATACACAGAAATGGATGAAGTTCATGCACGCGACCTGATATTGTTGCTCATGGTATTTATGCAGAACTTCCATGTGTTCAACTGTCGGTCCGAAAGAGTATCGACTTTCAGAGTTCCAATAAAAAGGAATATTATCCTTGTGTTCGGAGTGATCGCAGCACAAGCCATTCATATATTAAGCATGCAGATCCCTCTGATGCAAAACATCTTACGCATAGAGCCCATCCATCTCAATGAGTGGATATATATACTGCTGTTGGCTATTCCGATGTTATTAGTCATGGAGATATTCAAATTTCTTCGCAGGAAGCATGAAAAAAGAAAGCCGATAAGGTTCTAACGTAAAAACAAAAGTACCGACTCCCGCCGGTACTCAAAAACGACCGTGAGGCATTATAACATGAACCGGCCACATCACAAAAAAAGGGGGGGGTGTCGTAATAAGCGATTCACCCTCTTTTTGTCAGCTACAAAATAATTGGTTAGCTTTCTTCAAGCTGCGATATTCTGAAGATTTCCTCGATTAATGTGTTCCCGACACCTAAAAAGAGTAACAATAAGGTCATCACACATCTTTGCAGGCACTACCCTCCCCCGCAAGACGCTTAACGAGGACCTTCCGGCATATCTGCCGCGACGCCGCAGTCATCTCCTCCCCCTTAATATGTCAACCGGACGCCTGCCCGGACGGTAAAGTTGAACGGATTCTCCTTCCGGATGGTTTGCACTTCCGAACCGTCGTCGAAGAAGTAAGAGACACCGGGCTCTACATAGAAGCCCAGCCGCTTCGTGGCGTTCAGTTGAGCCCCCACAGCACCCGATACGGAGAACTGCAACGGTTTCACCGTCTCTTTTTCACTTCCCAGTTTCCCGTAAACACATTTCTCTGCCATGCCTCCACCCGACAGATAGAGCGTGAAGCGTTCCTTGTCGAGAAAATTCCAGTTGGCACGCACGGGTATGCCGAGATAATGCAGTGTCTGCTGCAATTTATGTCCAGTGTCCGCTTGTTTCGCTTCCGACGAAAGGAACGTGTAGTTCAGCCCCGTTTCGACGGAAAAGCCGCTTCCCAGATTCTTGCGGACGGATATTCCCACAGAGACAGGCTGGCGATGCTTGATCTCGGTCAGTTCTTTCGACTGGCGAAAATAGGGAACTCCCTCGTCGAAAACTAGTTTCTTATCATCCGGCACATCCATCAAGCCATCGGATAAGGTCACCGTATTGACACGGGTCATGTAAACGGGGCCATCCCCCGATCCGGCATACGCTCCGGCAGAATTGCCCACGGAAAGTGCGAGAGCCCATCCGCCGCCGGCTTTCAAACCCTTTTTCGAGGATACATACCGCTTCTCTTTAGGCGACCGGCGCGGCGGGCGAGTACGTATCTCTCCGCCTTCCTCAGGTTCATGCCTGCTTTCTCTTTCGATGGGATCGGACGCAGGAGGCGTTTCTTCCCCCTTTTCTTTTTCTCTCTCGCCCGCCTCTTCCTCTTTACGAACAACAGACTCCACCACCATGCCCGTTTCACCGGCTTTCGCCATCCTGTCTTTCGGGACGATTGCGACGGGACGGACAGCCGGTCCGACAGTGACATGCTTTCCTTCCACCGGATCGGTACCGGGAACTTCTACCGGCAACGAGGTCAGTCCCGGATCGGGAGCACGGAGGATATCATCCGCATCCGGAATACTCAGAAAGTACAAACTCACGGAAGATATGACAGCCAGCAAGATAACTGCAGCCACAGCAAGCATCCGCTTACGGTAAAAGTATATTTTCCTGCCGGCAGCAGAGGGTAAGAGTTCCTTTTCCAGTTGTTCCCAACCGGAGGCAGGAAGCGGCTCGGAATGATTCTCGAGCTTCTCTTTCAGCTTCTTTACCCATAAATCAGTCTCTTTCATCACTATTCTGTCTATCGGTTGATCGTTAACCATTCTTTTATTCTCTTCGCCAGCACTCCCTTCGCCCTGAAGAGTTGGGAAGCCGAAGATTTCTCATTAATTCCCAGTATCTGCGCTATTTCCTTGTGTGATTTTTCTTCAAAAATATATAGGTTGAACACTGTGCGGTATCCCGCAGGCAGTTCGCGAACAAATTGCATCAACACGGTTTCGGGAATCACGTCCACGTCGGATTCCTCCGGTTCTTCATAATCGTCGGGCAGCCTTTCCAACGAGTCCGACCGGTTTATTGCATCGTTTTTGCGAAGATATTGCAAGGCTGTATTTACAAAAACGCGCTCCATCCATGCCCTCAGAGAGCCTTCTCCACGCCATGAGAACTTGTCAAAAGAGGAAAAAATCTTCAGAAAACCGTCGTGAAGAAGATCCTGAGCAGTATCCCGGTCGCCGGCATAACGCAGGCAGACGCTGAACATGCGTCCTGCATATTGCTCGTATAATACCTTGCGGGCACGGTTATTCCCCTGTCTGCATTGATCCGACAACTCTAATTCTTCCATTCTGTTAAGCACGTGTTCGACTTATAAATACCACAAAGATAAAAATACTGCACGGAGAACGGAATTTTTTCCGGCTTTTGTTTCTTTAACAAAATGGAGATGCAGTATTCGTCCAAAACCTACATTTCTTTGGTACGGAGCAGCGAAAATCTGCCAGCATCCCGTCCGGCATTCTTCAACGAAAATTGCGGAAAGCGCTCTCTGCTTTACGAAATGGATGAATGAAACAGACACTCGTTAAAACTAAAAAAGCATATTATGAAAAAGCTGAAAATTATCACCTTTATTCTTGCCTTGTCAGGACTTGCGCCATTCTTGCAGTCTTGCTTAGGCGACGACGATAACCGTCGAGAGAAACTCCTCATCTGTACAATCAATGTATCCGACGCGGAAAAAAATCGATTCTATCTAACTCAGGACAACGGGCAGACTCTATTCCCGTCAGACATCAGATATCTGGGAAATTATAAGCCTGTGGACGGGCAACGCGCCTTTGTCACATGCAACTTTCTGGATGAAAAAGCGGCAGGATACGATTACAACATCCGGATACTCAAGATTGTAAACATTTTAACAAAAGATATAAAAAAGCTGAACAAAGAGAATGAGGCGGAGATAGGCGACGATAAAATCAACCAAACCTACATGTGGATCTCTAAAGACCGGAAGTATCTGACGATCGAGTATCAATTTTACGGGACATACCGGAAGGACAAAAAACATCTTTTGAATCTGGTAATCAATGAAAAGAAGAAAGACATAACATCCAGTGCCATAAAAGACTACATCGAACTGGAGTTTCGCCACAACGCTCACGGAGATACTTCGGGCGAGGCAATCAACGGATATGTATCTTTCAAGCTCAATGAAATTAAAGATCAGATGAAAGGGAAAAAGGGTCTGAAGATACGCGTCAATACCATTTACAACGGCGAAAAGACCTACGAGGTAAACTTTCCGCCTTCATAATAATTAAACTGAAAAGCTCCGTATAAAAGCCGGATCAGGCCAGAAAAAGGCACTGTCGCTCTAAGCAACCGTCTTGTTTCGCCCTAAACTTTACTGTTCCACGAACGAGCAAGCCCGATTGCCGCTACAAGCAACCGTCTTGTTTTGCTCTAAATTTTTCATCTCCGTTCCTGCTGCACATGTGCATGCAAACGAGATGTCCTGTTTTTTTGCCAAGTCTGCACCAGTACCGATAAGCTCACCTGCCGAGGCGATGCAAACAGTCGGCATCCGCTTCTCTTCTCACACGGCAGTCAACCCGCTGCGACATAAACGTTCGCTGGAGGCAAGCAGAGGCTCTGTTTCTCCTCAACGGCAGCTTTATTTCATTCCGACAAAGGCTTTGTTTCATCGAAAAGCAACCGCTTGTCTCACCCGAAGAAACACTTCGGCTTATCGGGATGAAGCACGCGCTCTTCTGGGAAGAGTGCTTCGGTTTATCAGAATAGAAATGGTTGAAACACCGTGGGCGATAAAAAATAAATGAACCGGAGCTTCCGGCCGGGCGTTCTCGGCCTATGAATAATGTAAACAAATCCCGGCGGAGACTTGCTTCCAGAGCACGCCGATCTCTCTTCCGACCGGACATAAGTTCAGACGGCCCTCTCCGCACTTCATAGGTGAAGATTGAGCCGTCTGTTGCTCATTTCCTTTTCAGGACTGATAAAAAACCTACCGCGAAGGGGTTATTCCTTGCCACCCAGATAATTCCATACCAGAGCGCTGAAAGCGGCTCCGACAAACGGGGCTACGATAAACAGCCACAACTGCGATAGCGCGGCTCCCCCTTGGAATAAAGCCGGACCGATGCTGCGGGCGGGATTTACGGAAGTGCCTGTAATGGGAATACACACGATGTGTATCAGCACCAGACTCAGACCAATGGCAAGCCCCGCCAGAGAGCCTGCCCCGTTCTTCGAAGAGGTAGCTCCCAAGACCACTAATACAAAGATAAAAGTAAACACCGCTTCGGCGATAAAGGCCTGCAACATTTCACCGTCTCCGAAACCATTTGCTCCCGTGGCAGTGGGGCCGTCGTATGCTCCGGTAGATATCAGCGCGAACAAAACAGCCGATCCGATAATGGCGCCAATGACTTGGAAAAGCATGTACATACCCGCTTCTTTCCCGTTCATACGTCCCGACAGAAAAACTCCCAAAGTAATAGCCGGATTAATGTGGCATCCCGAAACACTGCCGATGGCATAAGCCATAGCCACCACCGAAAGGCCGAAAGCCAGCGCGACACCTATTGTTCCGACACCGGCACCCACTGTTCCTGCAACACTTCCTGCGAAAACTGCGCTACCGCAACCCATTAGAACGAGCACCATCGTCCCGATCATTTCTGCAATGTACTTTTTCATAACTATTGAATTAAAATATTAATACACAACTCAAAGATAGGATTTCCGCACCAGAAATCAAAGTTTTTCATCGCTTTTTAAATCGGTCTGCCCTGCTTTCTCCTGCAATAAACACTCTTTTTCAGGTTCACCGGCCGCCATTTCTCCTCAAATACCGCGCATCCCCCTCCTACAACAGATACTGGGCACTCTTCAACGAAAGCATCTCTTTCGGCACGGCGGCGAGTATCTCTTCTTTCAGCACGGCAAGCAGACTGAAGCGTATAAAGTCTTTACCGGTGACCAAGACGATTTCGCGCGTGGGACGGGGGATGGCAAACGGACGCACCAACTCGCTCTGCCCGCCGGTCAGTTGCATCAAAGCCAGTTCGGGGATAAACGTGATTCCTTTGCCACTCTCTACCATCCGCATGAAAGTTTCCATGCTCCCCAGACGGTAGGCCATCTGGCTTACCTTCACCGCTTCCATGCGACAAAACCTCACCAACTGGTCGCGGAAGCAATGCCCTTCGTCCAATAGCCACAAACGCTCGCCCGTCACGTCTGCCGTGCGGATGAGATCTTTCTTAAACAACGCCTCACTGCGCGAAACATAAACATAGAACTGCTCGTAGAACAGCGTTTCCTCCCTCAGCATCTGGTCGTCCGACCTGCTGGCGACGATTGCCGCATCGAGTTCGCCGGCATGCAGCGCCTGCAAGATATCGTGCGTTTTCATTTCCGTCACGCGGATGTCCAGCTCCGGATATTTCTCTATCAATTGAGGAAAAAAACGGGGAAGCAGATAGGGAGAAATCGTAGGTAGCACGCCCAAGCGGAAAATGCCAGATACGGTCTGCTTCTCCTCGCTGATTATCTCTTTCACGTGCGCCGCCTGAGACAGCACGATACGTGCCTGCCCGATTACTTTCTCCCCCACGGCTGTGGGGCATACAGGCTGAACCGCTCTGTCGAACAACTTCACTCCCAACTCCTCTTCGAGCTTCTGGATCATTGCGCTCAAAGTGGGCTGCGTCACCCGGCAATGCTCGGCGGCACGTGCAAAAT
Organism: Bacteroides pyogenes; assembly: GCF_014196225.1. Classification (GTDB taxonomy): domain Bacteria; phylum Bacteroidota; class Bacteroidia; order Bacteroidales; family Bacteroidaceae; genus Bacteroides; species Bacteroides pyogenes_A. The sequence goes on from NZ_JACIDI010000016.1 coordinate 37,148, forward strand.
GGCGGAAACGGTCGACCGCCAAAACATACTCCAATTGTTGTATCGTCATCTATAAAAAACTGTTTATATATAGAAATATTCTATGCAAAGATAGAAATTTTCAGTTTGACACCAATTACTTTTTCCACTATCTTTGCAGTAACATAAAAAAAGAATAAGTATAAATCATTTAAAAACAATAAGAATATGAAAACATTAGCATTTATCCAATTGACCGAGTCGGAAGCCAACAAAGTAGTAAGCTCTTTGCAGCAGTTATTGGCAGACTTCCAGATTTATTACACCAACCTCCGCGGTTTCCACTGGAACATCCAAGGCCCGGAATTCTTCGTTCTCCACAGCCAGTTTGAGAAAATGTACGACGACGTAGCTGAAAAGGTGGACGAGATCGCCGAACGTATTCTGACATTGGGCGGTACTCCCGCCAGCAAATTCAGCGATTACCTGAAACTGGCAAACATCAACGAAGTAGATAAAGTGACCAACGGAACGGAAGCCTTGCAACACGTACTTCAGTCCATCAGCCTCCTGATCGGTGAAGAGCGCAAAGTGTTGTCAGTAGCTTCTCAAGCGGGCGACGAAGTTACCGTTTCGCTGATGAGCGATTACCTGAAAGAACAGGAAAAGCTGGTTTGGATGCTGACGGCATACAGCAAGAAGTAAAGTCCGAATCACAAGCGAAGTCCGGATAAGGAGCGAACTCAAGTAAGAACGAAGTCCGGGTAAGAAGCAAAAGCCGGAGAACAAGCGAAAACCCGACAATAAGCGAGGTCCGGGTAAAAAGCAAAATCTGGGTGAAAGCAGAACTTCGAACAAAAAGCAAAAGCAGAAACAAAAGGTGAAGACCGGAACATGACTTTCTGCAACCGAATGCGTGCATTTTCATAGAAGTCGATCAGGAGTCTGCGAAGACGTACAATCTGCGACGTGATACCGGAATAAAAACGTATGAAAGACAATCCTGAGCTCCGCATAAAACAGAGAGTACCGTTTTAAACCTGCTTTTACAGGAAAAACGGTACTCTCTGTTCTTTTGATCGAGAGCACACGCACAAAAACTTCCGGTTAAAACTGAACGTTTAAAAGCTGGAAACAGATTGCGGACAGGCTTGTTTTGTTGCCAGTCTAGCCTCTTTCGTTCAATGCTTACAACGAGGATCTGTTACGGACAGGCTTGTTTTATTGCCGGTCTATTCAGTATGCCAGAATATTAGCGACGCTCTGGTGTTGCGAACAGACTACTTATGCTATTGCCGGGTTATACGGTTCCGCCAGAATATTAACGATACTCCGGTGTACGCGCAGACTTATGTTATTGCCACCTTTCCATTACCTTAAGAGCAGATCGGTTTTTCACCAAAATCCATTGTTGAAGCATTTATCGATAACGACCCGTAGCCGCAAGAATAGTTCCGGGCTCGCCCGCAATCCACTATTTGCAGTATTTGCCAATCAAGTCATCCGTGTTCGTATCGCCCAGTTCTTTGGCTTTCTTAAAGTTGGCGCAAGCCTCATCCATGCGCTTCAGCTGCACAAGGCAAACCCCTATCAGACGGTAAGCTTCGGCATACTGGGGTTCCGCCTTCAGCACACGGTTGAGCATCTCTATGGCTTCTTCATAGCGACTTACCCGCAGATTGATTACCGCCTGATCTACTTGATAAGCCAATTCTTTGGGATTCAATTCCACCGCCTTCGCTATATCGTCCAACGCCCGTTGGTACTGACGGGCTTTCATGGCTGCCTGATGGCGGTAATAATAAAAAAGGTCGTTCACAGCGCCGTTCACCGCCTTATGGTATGCGTCGTAATCAGCCAGCGCGTCCCTTCCCCGTTCGGCATTCATGTACATCGCTGCCCGTTCGAGCAGATAAGGAGCCTCATCGGCGGTGACCGGCTGCGGGCAACGGGCAATGCAACTGTCCATCAATGCTATCACTTCTTTCGGATCGGCTTTCAACAACTCTTTCGTTTTTGCAGCGCTAAAGAAAGTGGCGGGCGAAGCAAGATTGCCGGCATTCACCCTCTCGTAGCAGGCCAATGCCCCCGCATAATCCTGTTTTGCAAACAGGATATCCCCTTCCAACTGGACGTAAACAGGCAGATCGTTGATAGCCCGCGCTTCACGCACATTCGCCAGCGCCGTGTCGTATGTCCAGTCTTTATACGTGTTCTCAGGCTTGCCCAACCGGTAGCCATACTGTAGCTTGGCGATGCTGTAATACACATCATCTTTCTTTCCGGCAGTCTTCAACGCCCGTTCTATATCCGCCGAAGCTTTATCGAGCAGCGAGGGGGCGTTCTGCGCGTTTCCCGCATAGTAATTCGCCCGACGCATATAGCCGTCCGCACTGTTGGGATACTGAAGCACAAAATCATCAAGCACCGCCTCATACTCCGGAGCAGAAAGTTGCGTAGACGCCATAAACAGATACACCAACGCCTGCTCCTCCGTGTCGGGCAGTCCCTTGCAGATGCCGATGCTTCTCAGCGTAGCGTCTGCCAATGACAGAGCATTGGTTTTCTGTGCCATCGCAAAGCCTGTCCCTACGGCATAAGACACGGTAGCAGTATCCGCTCCCGATGATTTTTGGGCAATGCCGAACACGCGACCGGCGGCATCGACCACCGGACAGCTCACCATTTTCTCTTTCAAAGGCAGATCCAGCGTATAGTAATGATATTCCCCGCCGACTTTGCTCACCTCTTTCACCTTACCCGAAACACAGGCAATGCTTTTCTGCGTAGAATAAGGAAGCAACCATACAGCCGACCCCTCAGCAGGCATATCCTCTGCCGGTTTCAATGCCGGCACTTTCTTGCCGACAATATCGACGCGGAATTTAACGACATCGTACATGTCATCCGCTCCCAGAATCCGGCCGACGGGCATCTGCTTTCCTTCGGCAGAGATGATAACGGCACGCTCCGCACCTTTGAAAAGTGTGTAGTCGGACAAAGCCAACCCCTCTTCCGATACGAAAAAACCGTTGCCGGTATTCAGGATTTTACCCTCTTTATCGTAAGTCACTACCGAAAAAACCGCTTGTTTCGCCTTTTCCACCCATTTGGGAGTTTGCGCGTGGCTCCCCTCCGTCAAGGAGAGAAGCACAAGAGGCAGCACCAATAACTTTCTCAACTTTATCATAATCATTCCATTCTTTGTTTCACAGCTTCATAAATCAATATACCGGCAGCTACCGATACGTTAAGCGATTCGATACTCCCCAGCACCGGAATCTTCACCCATTCATCGCATAAGGCCAGATTATCGTACGAAACTCCTGTATCCTCCGCTCCCATGATGATGCACAGCGGACCTTTGTAATCAGCTTTCGAGTAGTCGTAGTCGCCTTTTTCGGTGGCAGCCACAATGCGAAATCCGCTATCCTTGAGGTATTGCAAGGTCGTGCGCAGGCTCTGTTCACAACACACGGGAAGCGTATGCAACGCCCCGGCCGAAGTTTTCACGGCATCAGCATTTACCGTCACGCTTCCACGCGCGGGAATAATCACGGCATCCACAGCCGCGCACTCGCAAGTGCGGGCAATAGCTCCGAAATTGCGCACATCGGTCACACCGTCGAGCATCACGAAGAAAGGGTTCTTTCCCTCTTCAAACAAGAACGGCACGAGGTTTTCCGTCTTCTGATACGTCACGGAAGAGATGAAAGCGACCACTCCCTGATGATTTTTCCGGGTGATACGGTTGATGCGCTCCACCGGTACGCGCTGAACGGGAATCAGAGTTCCCTTCAGAGCGGCAAACAGTTCTTTCGACAAATCGCTTTGTATATCCTTCTTTACCAGAATCTTGTCTATCTCTTTTCCCGCCTGAACCGCTTCTATCACGGCACGCACGCCAAATATCATCTGCGGTTCCTCATGGCTGCGAAGCTCCCCTTTCACCTCTTTCGAGGCCCCGGCAGACGAGTTGCTTTTGTTTTTTCTTTTATATTCCATATATTTATATCCTTAATTTTGTTATTATTTCACTCTCACCGGACCATATTTGTCCGCGCCCTCTCAAAGCGTTGTTCTTGCGGCAGGCGGGTTCTCCGGCTACCGTAAGCAAACTCCCGGCTTTCAGCAGGTTGAAAGGAAGATCATTATCACCTCACTGCAAATACATCGCCGGCAACATCTTACATCGGCTTTACACAAAGGGGCTCCCGCTTTCAACAAAAAGGAGAGTCAGTCTCAACTCACTGCAAATACCTGCCTGACAACATTCTGCATCAGCTCCTCCGAAAGACTTCCCGCTTTCAACAAAAGGAGAATCAGCTTTAATTCACTGCAAATACCTGCCTAACAACATTCTGCATCAACTCCTCCGAAAGACTTCCCGCTTTCATCAAAAGAAGAAGCCGGCCTCCTCCCCTCTGCATACGAACCCGGAATCTGCGAAAAAACATATCGCTTTTGAGGACTTTCAATCCCTAACCGAGTTTCAACAATGCTCTCGCGTTATCGAGCGCGGCGTCCATCAGCGTCGCCCCGCTCAGCATGTGCGCAATTTCCTCTACCCTTTCTTCATCGGTCAGCCTGCGGATATGGCTATTTGTTTCCGTATCGCTGTCTTTCTTATATACTTTGTAGTGCGCTGAGCCCCGCGCCGCTATCTGCGGCAAATGCGTAATACTGATCACCTGACGGTTGCTGTCGCCCATCTCCTGCATAATATCCGCCATGCGGTCGGCTATCTCGCCGGAGACTCCGGTATCTATTTCATCGAATATGATCGTTGGAAGCTTCACGGCTCCCGCAATCATCGCCTTGACGGAAAGCATCACACGAGCTATCTCGCCCCCCGAAGCCACGGAAGAGATATTCTGCAACAAACCGTTCTTGTTGGCAGAAAACAAAAACGCCACCGTATCCTCCCCCTGCATGCCGGGCTCTTTCCTGAGTCCCATCTCCACTTGGAAACGTACGTTGGGCATACCCAACGGAACGAGCCGGGCAGCCAACTGCCTCTCCGCCTCACGGGCAGCTTCCGTGCGGGAGCGAGTCAGCAACGCCGCCTGCGCCTTCACTTGTCCGTACTGCGAGTCGCGAAGCGCGGTAAGCTCCGCAATGCGGTCGTCATACGAAGTGATGTCCGACAACCTCTTACGGTATTCGTCCGCCAGCGCCATCAACTCCTCCAGCGTTTGCACCCGGTGCTTCTGCTGCAACGAATAAATCAGGTTCAAACGTTCGTTCGCCTCTGCGAGCCGTTCGGGGTCGAACTCCACATTCTCTGCCCGTGACGATATTTCCTGCGAAAGATCTTTCAGTTCGATGTAAGCACTTTCCATACGCCCGTGCAATTCTTCGGCGGGCTGATACACTTTCCGCAAACCATGCAGTATGTTCAGGTTTTCCTTCAACAGAGAAAGCATCCCTCCCTCATCCGAAGCGAACATCTGTTCAATGCCGTAAAGCCCCGCCTTGATTTCTTCGGCATGGCTCAGCAATTCCACCTCCTGTTCCCATAATTCCTGCTCCCCTTCCGTCAAACGCGCTTCATCGAGCTGCTCCAATTGGAAACGGATATAATCCTCGTCCGCCCGGTTCTGTCCGGCAAGCGCATGCAGTTCCGCCAATTCGCGCTCCGTCCGCTTCCATTCTCCGTACAGCGAACGGTATTTCTCCAACACGGCGTCATTGCGCGCCAATATATCGAGCACATTCAACTGGAAACCCTCCTGATTGAGCAACAGGTTCTGATGCTGTGAATGCACATCGACCAAAAGTTCGCCCAACTCCTTCATCTGTGCCAGTGAAGCCGGCGTATCGTTGATGAACGCCCTGCTCTTGCCGGAAGCCTGAACTTCGCGGCGCAAAATACACTCCCCGTCGTACTCCAGCTCGTTCTCTTCGAAGAAAGGACGCATCCCGTAGGCGGAAATGTCGAAACGCGCCTCGATGACACACTTCGACGCACCCAAACGGATGGCTTTCACATCGGCACGCTGGCCGAGCAGTAAGCCGATAGCTCCCAGCATGATGGATTTTCCCGCTCCCGTTTCGCCCGTAACAACCGAAAAACCGGAATCGAAACCGATATCCAGCTTTTCTATCAACGCATAATTTTGGATGTATAATGAACGTAACATACACTCTGCACCGTTATAACGACTTTACCAAACGGTCTATAATATCCCGCGCCACTTCTTTTTTGCTCTTCAAAGGATAATCCGTCCGCCCCTCCCTGTCGATGATGCTGATGCGGTTGGTATCGTGCCTGAAGCCCGCGCCCGCATCGTTGAGCGAATTGAGCACGATGAAGTCGAGGTTCTTGCGCTCGAGCTTTCCTTCGGCGTTCCGCTGTTCGTCATCGGTCTCAAGGGCAAAGCCCACCAGCAGTTGATTTTCCTTTTTCTCCCGTCCCAGACAGGCGGCGATATCCTTTGTCGGCTGAAGATGAAGCGTCAGCTCTCCCTCCTTTTCCCGTTTTATCTTCTTACCCGCTGCCTCAACGGGGCAGAAATCCGCCACTGCGGCGCAGAGAATAGCCGCGTCCGACTCCCGGAAATGCTCCGAAGCGGCTTCGTACATTTCGGCCGCCGACTCCACATCTACCCGGCGAATGCGCGAATGACGCGCCTGCATCTGCACGGGACCCGCAATCAACGTTACGTCGGCTCCGCGACGGGCACACTCTTCGGCGAGGGCAAAACCCATCTTACCGGAAGAGTAATTACCGATAAAGCGGACAGGGTCTATCTTTTCGCAGGTCGGACCTGCCGTAATCATCACCTTCTTGCCTTGCAATTCGGGCGTGGCGGAGAAAAATTCATCCAGAACACGGATGATGTTTTCGGGTTCCTCCATCCGCCCCTTTCCCACCAAGTGGCTGGCCAGTTCGCCCGTACCCGGTTCGATGATACGGTTACCATAAGAACGCAGTGTATCGAGATTCTTTTGTGTGGAAGGATGCGCGTACATGTCAAGATCCATAGCCGGCGCCACGAACACGGGCGCTTTGGCTGAGAGATAAGTCGTAATCAGCATATTGTCGGCAATTCCGTTCGCCATCTTGCCGATGGTGGCTGCCGTGGCAGGCGCAATCACCATCGCGTCCGCCCATAAACCCAGATCAACGTGGCTGTTCCAAGTCCCGTCGCGCTGAGCGAAAAACTCGCTGATCACCGGTTTGCTCGTCAACGCCGAAAGAGTAATGGGCGTTATAAATTCTTTTCCTGCCGGAGTAATAACGACCTGTACCTCCGCGCCCTCCCTAATGAGCCCGCGAATAAGGTAACAGGCTTTATAAGCGGCAATACTCCCGGAAATTCCGAGAATGATCTTTTTTCCTTTAAGCATTTTCAGTTCGCAGTTTTACGTTCTCCGGTTCATTTCGTAATCAGATTGCTCATTTCACGCAAACGTATCTTCGTAAGCATCGCCTTCGTGTGGAGCGTAAAGTCGCTCCCCAGTATCCACCCGTAATATCCGGGATCTTTCTTCAACACCTCGGCTACGGGCATTCCCTTGTACTTTCCGAAGTTGAATACCTCCACCCCGTTGTCATCGTAAACCATCCGTCCGGCAAAATCCACATTCCGCGTAAAGTTGGAGTACTCCGCCAGAAACGCCATATCGTTCTGAAGTTCGGGATAACGGTCGAGCTGGGCTTTCAGCACCTCATAGGTCGCTCGTGTATCGGCTTCCGCCGTATGGGCGTCTTCCAGACTCTTGTTGCAGTAAAACTTATAAGCGGCGGAAAGCGTGCGTTGCTCCATCTTGTGGAAAATGACCTGCACGTCGATAAATTTACGCTTCGACATGTCGATGTCCACTCCCGCACGCAAGAACTCCTCCGCCAGTACGGGAATGTCGAAGCGGTTGGAGTTGAATCCCGCGAGGTCGCACCCCTCTATATCCCGGGCAATGTTCTTCGCTACGGCTTTAAAAATGGGGCAGTCGGCCACATCGGCATCATAAATGCCGTGTACGGCGGAGGCTGATTCCGGAATAGGCATTTCGGGGTTGATGCGCATCGTTTTCGATTCTTCGTTGCCGTTGGGATATACCTTGAGATAACAGATTTCAACGATACGGTCTGTATTAATGTTGGTTCCGGTGGTTTCCAGATCGAAAAAAACAATCGGGTTCTTCAGATTTAGCTTCATATTCGGGTATTTGATTTTATGCTCTTATCAGAGCAACGCAGAGTTCCGCTAAAAAGGAAAGGCTCGAAAACGTATTTGCCGAACAGCGGCCAATCGCCTTTGCGCCGGAACTCCGGCGCCACTCCTTCTTGGTGGAACTCTGCGTCAGTTTATGAAAAATATTGTATAATACACTTAGTCATTCAACATCATCGGCATCAACAGCATCAGCAAGTCTTCGTTCTCTTCCTGTTCCACAGGAATGATAACTCCGGCGCGCGAAGGATCGGCAAGTTCGATCACGACCTCAGCCGCCGAAATATTATTCAGGATATCGATGAGGAAGGTCGATTTGAAACCGATGCTCATCGGAGTTCCGTCATACTGGCAAACCTGCGTTTCCTCAGCCGAAGTAGAGAAATCGATGTCCTGCGCCGAAATCACCATCCGGTTCTCCTGCAGGCGCAGTTTAATGAGGCTGCTAGCTTGTGAGGAGAATATGGACACACGGCGCAACGCTCCGAGCAGTTGGAGGCGGTCGATGGTCGCCTTATGCGGGTTGTTCTGCGGAATCACGGAGTTGTAGTTCGGATAACGCCCTTCGATGAGGCGGCAGACCATCCGGTATCTTTCGAGCATGAACACGGCGTTCCGCTCGTCGAACTCCACAACCATGGTTCCCTGCTCTTTCGGAAGCAGGTTTTTGAGCAGCGTGGCAGGCTTCTTCGGAAGAATAAACGCCGCACGTTCGTTCCCCTTGGCAGCCAGTGTTTTGCAGCGGACGAGCTTGTGTCCGTCCGATGCCACCATCGTAATATCTTCGGTCGTAATATCGAAATAAATACCGTTCATCACCGGGCGTAGCTCATCGTCGGCGGTGGCGAACACCGAACAGTTGATACCATTCATCAGCACCTCCGCTTCCATCTCCACGCGCACGGCGTTCTCTCCCAGAGAAGCCGCTTGCGGAAACTCGTCGGCGTTCTGCCCCATCAGGCTGTACTTACCGTTCTGATACCGTACGGTAATCTCGTATGTATCCGGATTGATATCGAAAGTCAGCGGTTGCTCCGGAATCTCTTTCAAAGCATCGAGCAACGTTCTCGCCGCTACGGCGAACCGTCCGCCGGTATCGCCATCGGTCACCTCCACCGTGGTCACCATCGTCGTTTCACTATCGGAGACTGTTACAGACAACGTTCCGTCTTCCAGTTCGAAGAGGAAACAATCAAGAATAGGCAGCGTATTTTTGGTGTTTATCACACGACTGACAGCCTGTAAATGGCTGGAAAGCGCAGTACTTGAAACGATAAATTTCATATATTTCCCGATATTTAAGTTTTAAATGTTCAATTGCACAAAGTTACGAAAAAAGATTCGGGCATCACAACAAAACGGAGAAAAAACAGCCATAATATCAAGGATATTCCCAAAAAATCGTAACTTCGCCGCAGAATATTAAATTTATTGCAATGGAATTTACTGGAAAAATTATCGCTATCCTGCCCCCGAGAGGCGGAGTATCAAAGACAAGCGGCAACGAATGGAAATCACAAGAATACGTTATCGAGAATCACGACCAATATCCGCGTAAAATGTGCTTCGACGTATTCGGCGCCGATAAAATCGAACAATTCAATATCCAAATGGGCGAAGAGCTGACCGTATCTTTCGACATCGACGCCCGCCAATGGAACGACCGTTGGTTCAACAGCATACGCGCATGGAAAGTAGAGCGTGTAAGCGCAGGCGCAAGCATGGATCCGGGCGCTCCGGTTCCTCCTCCGCCCCCTACCTCCGTTCCGGAATTCACTCCGGGCGACGAGAAAGACGATCTTCCTTTCTGATGTTTGCGCGGCAGGTCGGGTAAACACGAAGAAAAGTCTGCCGAAAGAAAGTGTTTTTGTCCGCCGGACGGTTGCCGCCTATCTGCACGGCAATCGCCCGGCGGATGCGTATAAGCGCTTCGCTTCCGTCTGCCGTTTACAAAAACAGAGGCTCCACCGATGCCAAACAGAGGTTCTATCGGGGCGAAACAGAAGCTCTGTCGAAAAGAAACAGGGCCTCTAATCGGGACGAAACGAAGGTTCCAACAAGGTGAGACAGGTCTGCAGCAACGAATCGGAAGCTCCGCCTGAGCGAAACAAGCAGCAACCGGAGAGTCGACGAGCCTGCTTTGCGGTGACAAAACGGAAGTCTCACTATCGGAGAAATCAGGCATATACCGGACAGTCTTCGGCTTATTGGAGACAAAGCAGAAGTCCCACCCGAACGAAACAGACTCTCTCCAAACGTTTGCGGCACTGCGCCGAACGGCTGCGGGTAATCGGGCGCAGGAATTTCGGCCTGCGGCGTACACAGCTCTGCCCTACTCCGCCTGATACTTCAAAACAATGTTCGGATACACCATCCCGTCGGAACAGCTAATCTGTCCGAAAAGCAGGAAGTTGCGGAAGAAGTCGGCATTGCGGAAAAAGAAATCGGGCACAAGATGAATCTCCTTGTCAAACCGGCGGAACACTTCGGTCAAATCGGCCATTACGATGAGTTGGTACGAATCCGACAGACCGTCCATTCCCGCCCGATAAGCCGACGACTCATCCAGGACTTCGCCATGTTCGAGCATACGGACATACTCCGAAAGGCTTTCTTCATCCGGCGCCAGCAACAGGCAATCGTCATGGAGCGTAGCGTAAACCTCCGATACCCTGTCGGCGAAATGGGTCAGTTGGCCCAGAAACTCCGTACACGACAAGCGGTAGACCGGATAGTACCTCCCTTGATGATAGAAGTAGCGGATACGGGAGGGCTTCTCCATAAACGACCTCAGGAAGTTGTCCGCATCGGCTACATCGGGCATGGAGAGGCTCGACAGCATAGCGCATCCTTTCAAAGTGTCCGTTCTCTGGAAAAGACATGTAAAAAGCTCCTGCCCATCCTCGGCCGTCAGGTGCGACAAAAGTTGCCCGTGCCGGATCCGGCTGTCTTCACGCAAATCGGCCAGCAATTCTTTCATCTTTCCGTTTTGGGCGGACAAAGAAGTCCAGTCACTGACTCCCTGTTTGACGAAATAGAAAGCGGTGGAAGGTATTTTCTTTCCGGGAAATCCCTTGACAGGCTCCTGCCTGTTGAGCATGTGGATAAAGGTAAAGCAAGAGTCGGGCTGCGGAGTGGTTCCCGACAAGTAGATAAAGTCTTCCTTCAGCTTCATGTCGAACTCCGTCCACCCGATCACTCCGTTCAAGCGGGCATAGAGGGTGGCCGTCGAAGTACTCTTTTTAGGCGTGCATACTTTCCTGAACTCGGGGTCGGCAGCCAGCGAACGTCCCGCCTTATACGCGTCGATCACTTCTTCAACCAGCTTCTTCTGGTAGCTCACAGCCAGAAAGTCAGGCTTCAGGTAACAAGCCAAAAAATCGCCGTCAATCATCGGGTAGATCACAATATCTTCACCCTTATAACGAAATGTTTTGGCAGGATAAGACGAGGACATGTATTTCCGTATAAACCTGCCGATCAGTTCCGAGTCTCCTTCGCCCAGTGTACAGTAGAGCACCTGATTGCGATCGTTGTCCGGCTCGTGGAAACTGATGATGACTTGGCTCATCTGCCGGCTCAATCCGTGCGGGGTATCCTCGGCAAGCGTATTTAGATAGCTTTTAAGATAAGAAAAGAGTTTGGACACACGAAGGTATTGCTGGTTTTTGCTGCACGCCAGCCCCTCGATTTCGCCGACAAGCTCCGCCGCGTCGTCCGTCATCAACACCACAGCGGCAGAAGGCGGAACCAGAGAGAAAAGATTGAAATCTTTATTGCTTTCGGCGGCTGAAAGCCTGAAGAAAGAATACAGGACGAAACCTGCGCACAAAAGTACCACAGAAGAAGTGATTGCTATTTTCACTATCGTACGAAGTTTCATGACGCTCTTGATTATCTTTATCGACTGTCGGACAAAAATAATAAATTCTACAAACAAAACAAAACTTTTGCAAAAAAAGATTAGCCATCAGAGATGAATTTCCAAGCCGTCGGATGCCAAGCATACATTTTCGGGGAGCATTTTCATTACTTCGGCATGCAATCCCATATCATGGCCCATGTGTATAAAATAAGTTTTGCGGGGGCCGATACGCTCCACCACCTCCAATGCCGTCTCCAAATGCTGATGAGTGGGATGGGGCGCGGCACGGAGTGCATTCATTATCAGAATCTCCACCCCTTCCAGCAATCGGCAAGAGTTCTCAGGCAGCGTCAGCATGTCTGTGATATACGCCATTTTGCCTATGCGATATCCCAAGATGGGCAAACGCCCGTGCATCACACGCAAAGGCAAAACCTCCGTTCCACAGACAAGGAAAGGCTGTCCAGGCTTTATCTTTTTCAGAAAAATATCGGGCACACCGGGATAATGATGATCGATGAAACAATAGGGCATACGCAGGGAAAGGGCCCGCGCAACACTGTCCTCCGCAAAAACGGGAATCGGGCCGAAGCGACAGAAGGGGCGCAAATCGTCCAATCCGCCTACATGGTCGTAATGCTCGTGGGTGATAAGCACGGCGTTTATCTTTTCGAAAGGCATGCCAAGCGCTTGTACCCGAAAGTCGGGGCCGCAATCGATGAGGATGCGGGCATCTTCCGTCTCCACAAGAGCGGAAGTACGCAACCGCCTGTCTCTGGGGTCGTTCGAAGTACAGACAGCGCAAGTACAGCCAATCTGGGGTACGCCTGTCGATGTTCCGCTTCCCAATATCCTGATTTTCATTCCTCGTCAAATAAAGTTTACCTCCGGATGAATTTCGATTCCGAACTTTTCGAAGACGGAAACCCGTATGGCATCCGAAAGTGCCACGACATCGCTCCCGCTTGCCCCGCCGAGGTTGACCAGCACCAGCGCCTGTTTATCGTGCACAGCCACCGGTCCCAACGCTTTTCCTTTCCAGCCGCAGCAATCGATCATCCAACCCGCTGGAATCTTCACCCTTCCGTCTTCCAAGTCGTAGTAAGGCATCTGCGGATATTCCTTCTGCAAGCTTTTCAGTTTCTCACGCCCTACGACCGGATTCATAAAGAAACTTCCGGCATTTCCCCTCACTTTCGGGTCGGGCAGTTTGCTCTGCCGTATATCTATAATCACCTGACGGACGACAGGCAAAGAAACTGCCGGGTATTTCGCCAGCTCCTGCCGGATACTTCCGTAATCGAGCATATAGCGTTCCTCTTTGCCGAGCCGGAAGTGGACGTATGTGATAAATACGGGTTTGTTTTCGGGACGTTTGAATATGCTGTCGCGATAGGCATAGCCGCATTCCTCTACCGGGTAAACGCGCTCTTTCCCATTGATATCGACTGTTTCCACAGATGTGATGAGGTCTTTTACCTCCACGCCGTAGGCTCCGATATTCTGCACCGCGCTTGCCCCCACTTCTCCGGGAATGAGCGAAAGATTCTCGGTCCCGTACCAGCCTTTCGCCACGCAGTAGGCTACGAAATCATCCCAAACGACTCCGGCCCCTACTCTCACCTCCACATGCTTTTCCGTCTCTCCGGTCACCTCGATACCTTCGATGCGCGAATGGAGAACCACCCCGTCATAGTCTTTGGTAAAAAGTAGATTGCTGCCGGCGCCTATATGCAGAAAAGGGGTTGTAACACTCCCTCCGGAGATGTGTTTCTTCAGCTCTTCCACCGAAGCGTACTCCAGAAAACGGGCGGCATTCGCATCGATGCCGAAAGTATTGTGAGGTAATAGAGAATACATATACAGATTATAAAATGATTATACAAGATTATAAGGAAGCCGTGCTGCCGGGATTACACCTGCACAGCTTCCCGCTATTTTCTTTCCAGACACTAAATGCTGGTATCTTCGAACTTATACAGTTCCCACCCTCCGTTTTTCCGACGGAAATAAAGGATATTGGAGAATCCGTTTCCGATGCCTTTCAATGCAAGGATTTTAATGGGCGATCGGTCGTCATTCCGTTGCCCGTAACTTATGTTAGAAAGACGTTCGGTAGGCAATTCGGGTTTGAAAGCAAACCATTGGTTCAAATCGAGCGTGGTTTCCAAAATGGAGAAATCATCGTCCGGATCGGTAGTGACAAAAGCCAACGGCTTTTGTACACGCTGGCTCTGGAAAAGGCTGTCGGAGGCAAAACGGGCGAAAAACTCCACGAAACCCTCGCCTTCGCCCCGCTCAGCCGGACGCATGTTGACGGCTTCGAGTATCCACGCTCCCTTGATGCGTTCGAAATAATACCTCTTCACCATCTTCGTTGCCATAAAAATCCATTCCACCTGCACGGAAGTGAGGGACGTATCTCCCACCAAATCCATATCTTCTTCTCTGTCGAACAAGAGCGTATAGTAACTTTGTCCGGCAAACAAACTGTCGTGCTTCCAATACCGTTCCTCTATCTTAATCTTCTCGTCGCCCTTGTAATAAGACAAAGGAAACTTTATCCGCTTACGCTGCAACTCGTCATCGGAAGCAAAATTGTAAATAAAATCGTCGAAAGACTCGTCCGCCTCCGTCGGCTTCGGTTCTTCAGGCAATTTCTGTTGGCGGACGGTATCGGCCTTATGCCGGATAGAGTCCACCTCACGGGTAATAGATGCAAAGGGGTCGACGTTTGCTTTTTTGTTCCCGCAGGCAACAAGAAAGCCCAACATTGCAACCCCTGCAATTATTTTTTTCATTGTTTTAATTTGGCACTTAACTTTTCAAGCATATCCACCGTCATACTTTCCAAATCGTAAGCCGGCTTCCACCCCCATTCTTCACGGGCGCAAGTATCGTCCAGGCTATCGGGCCAGCTATCGGCAATGCGTTGTTTCAGCGGATCCACATCATAGATCATCTCAAAATCGGGTACATGCTTTTTGATAGCCTGATAAATGGCTTCCGGGTCAAAACTCATGGAGGCAATATTGAAAGCATTGCGGTGTATCAGTTTCGACGGATCGGCCTCCATCAGCATAATCGCCGCGTTCAGCGCGTCGGGCATGTACATCATATCCATCAAGGTGCCTTTTTGAATAGGACACACAAATCTTTCCCCTTTCACCGCAGAGTAATATATGTCGACTGCATAATCGGTCGTTCCGCCTCCCGGAGGAGTCACATTGGAAATAACGCCGGGGAAACGCACCGCCCGGGTATCTACTCCGTATTTATTGAAATAGTAATCGCTCAGCAACTCTGTGGTCACCTTGGTGATACCATACATTGTCCCCGGCCGTTGAATGGTATCCTGAGGAGTTTTGGTATGCGGGGTACTTGCACCGAAAGAGCCGATGGAGCTCGGTGTAAAGACAGCGCAATTCTGTTCGCGCGCCACTTCCAGAACATTCCACAAACCGTCGATCCCTATTTTCCAAGCGAGCTTCGGTTTCGATTCGGCAACTACCGAAAGCAAGGCGGCCAGATTGTAGACAGTATCGATGCGATATTCTTTTACCACCTTCGATATCATTTCTCCATCTGTAACATCGACAACCGCCGACGGCCCCGAATCTTTCAATTCGCCCTTAGGCTCTGCTCCGGGTATATAACCGACCACAACATTCGTGTTCCCATAGCGGTGACGTAGTTCCATCGTCAGCTCCGATCCAATCTGTCCGGTAGCTCCAATAATCAAAATGTGTTCCATTCTTTCTTTGTACTAAAGATATTAAGCTAAAATAGTGCACAAAGTAAATACTTTTTTTTCAGATTTAAATCAAAAAGATATTGTTTATTCCAATAAAAATAGTGTCCTTTGCATATAACTTAATAACTCAAACACTATGTACGGTAGAATGCAGAAACATCTCAGTCAGACACTGGCTGAAATAAAGGAAGCCGGGCTTTATAAAGAAGAACGGACCATTGAAAGTTCACAACAAGCAGCAATCACTGTAAAAGGAAAAGAAGTGCTGAACTTTTGCGCTAACAATTATTTAGGTTTATCCAACCATCCCCGCCTGATCAAAGCCTCGCAAGAGATGATGGACCGCCGCGGATACGGAATGTCGTCCGTCCGTTTCATCTGCGGTACACAAGACATACATAAAGAGTTGGAAGCCGCCATCTCCGAATACTTCCGGACAGAAGACACGATTCTATATGCCGCCTGCTTCGATGCGAACGGAGGAGTATTCGAACCCCTGTTCGGCGAAGAGGACGCTATCATCTCGGACTCTTTGAACCACGCTTCCATCATCGATGGCGTACGGCTTTGCAAAGCGAAGCGTTACCGCTATGCGAACGCCGACATGCAGGATCTGGAAAGATGCCTGAAAGAAGCGCAAGCGCAACGTTTCCGCATCATCGTCACCGACGGGGTGTTCTCAATGGACGGTAACGTAGCTCCTATGGATCGAATCTGCGACCTTGCAGAGAAATACGACGCGCTGGTAATGGTGGACGAATCGCACTCGGCAGGCGTGGTAGGGGCTACCGGGCACGGAGTAAGCGAATTGTTCAAGACTCACGGACGTGTGGACATTTACACCGGAACGCTGGGCAAGGCTTTCGGCGGTGCATTGGGCGGTTTCACCACCGGACGCAAAGAAATCATCGACCTGTTGCGCCAACGCAGCCGTCCGTATCTCTTCTCCAACTCACTGGCACCGGGTATCATAGGTGCGAGCATCGAAGTTTTCAAGATGCTGAAGGAAAACAATGACCTGCACGACAAGCTGGTAGAGAATGTGACTTATTTCCGTGAGAAGATGACAGCCGCGGGATTCGACATCAAACCGACTCAAAGCGCCATTTGCGCCGTCATGCTGTATGATGCCAAACTGTCTCAGGTTTTTGCGGCGCGGATGCAGGAAGAGGGAATTTATGTGACCGGATTCTATTATCCGGTGGTTCCGAAAGAACAGGCTCGAATCCGCGTGCAGATTTCCGCTGGACACGAAAAAGAACATCTGGATAAGTGCATAGCCGCATTTATCAAGGTGGGCAAAGATCTCGGAGTGCTATAACGCGAAACTCCGGAAACATGAGCATACGGCAAATACGGGTGTCTCCCACTTTCGCCGTATGCTCATTATTAATGTATCCGCCGAAACTCATATCCAAACCTCAAAAAAACGAACTCAATGGAAGAACTTACCCTCACTACCCCCGCACTTCTTTTTTCGGCAGTTTCGCTGATTCTGCTGGCATATACCAATCGGTTTCTATCTTATGCGCAGCTGGTTCGGCAATTACGCGACCGCTACATGGAAGATCCCGCAGACATCACGGTGGCGCAGATCGAGAACCTGCGGAAACGCTTGAACCTGACTCGTACTATGCAAGGACTGGGCATCGCAAGCCTCTTCCTCTGTGTTGTCAGCATGTTTCTCATCTACATTGGATTGCAAATCTTTTCGGCCTACGTGTTCGGAATCGCACTGATCCTGCTGATAGCTTCCTTAGGAGTGTCTTTTCACGAAATACAGATATCTACCCGCTCTTTGGAAATCTATCTGGGAACAATGGAGAAAGGGCAAACCAAAAAGCGCAAATAAAAAACTGCCCAGAAATTCATCCGGACAGCCCATATAGATCATTCGTACTTTAACACCTCATCAACGCTGCGCCAACTGCGAGTCGACAAAGAAGATACCGGCATCGCCCGCCTTCTTAATCCTGTCGACAATACCTTGTACGGTAGCTTCTTCTTCCACCTGCTCCCGAACGAATCCCCACAGGAAGTCCTGAGAAGCCTTATCTTTCTCAGCTGCAGCAACATCTACCAACTTGTCTACCAATTCAGAGATGTGGCATTCGTGTTTATACACATGTTCAAACACTTCCAACGGAGTGCCCCAACCGGTAGGAACCACATCTATCTTGTCTATTTGGGCAGTACCACCGCGTTTGATAATATAATCAGCCATCGAACAAGCATGCTCTACTTCTTCAAAATATTGTTTTCTCATCCAATGAGCGAAACCGCTATAGCCTTCTTTATCGAAATAGAAAGACATTGACAGGTACAGGTTAGCAGACCACATTTCCATCGTGATCTGTTCATTCATTGCTTTTTGTAATTTTTCTGAAATCATAATCGTTTTTATTTTAAAATTATCAACAATTCCTTCGTCTGAACTAATTACAAAAGTAACAAGGTTTCAAAAAGAATTGTTTCATGTCGTTCTTTTTTTTAAACTACGTTCACATCTTTATATCATCAGCTCGGCAGAAGTATAGCTTTTGGGCAACTCCCGGCAATTGTAGCCGGAAGCCATCACTTCTCCGTAAGCTCCAGCAGAGCGGATGGCGATCAGATCGCCCCGCCTTACCTTATTCAAATCTATCGCCTTACCAAACACGTCGGATGTTTCGCAAACAGGGCCCACTACATCATACGCTTGCACAACATCGTCGGAAGTAAGATTCTCTATCTTATGATAAGCCTGATACAAAGCAGAGCGAATCAACTCCGTCATACCCGCGTCCAGGATGGCGAACTTTTTCTTCGTTCCCTGCTTGACATACAACACTTTCGATATCAATGAACCGCACTGACCGACAACAGATCGCCCGAGCTCGAAGTGCAACGTTTGATAAGGACGGAGCTTCAACTGCCCCGCATAAGTCGCGAAGTAATCTTTGAAGTTGGGAACGGCCTGGCGGTTAGGATGTGCATAATTAATGCCCAAACCGCCGCCGACATTGATATGCTCTACCAGAATACAACGTGCCTCCAACTTATCTTGCAGTTCATTTACCCTGTTGCATAAAGCAATAAAATCGCCCATATCCAGAATCTGAGAACCGATATGAAAATGAAGCCCGATAAACTTCACGTTCTTCATCTCCAAAGCTGTGTCGACAACCCGGTCCATATCTTCCATACTTATTCCGAATTTATTCTCGGCCAGCCCCGTTGTAATATTGGCATGGGTATGCGCTCCCACGTCCGGATTGATACGAAAAGCCACTTTCGCCACTTTATTCTGTGCGGCAGCCAATTCGTTGATTACTTCCAGTTCGGGAACAGACTCTACATTGAAGCAAAAGATGCCGTGCTCCAGCGCGAGATTGATTTCCCAATCGGCCTTGCCTACACCGGCAAACACAATCTTATCGGCAGAAAATCCAGCACGGATAGCGGCACGGATTTCTCCGCCACTCACGCAATCGGCACCCAATCCGCTTTCACGAATCACAGAAAGCAGTTTGGAATTGACGTTCGCTTTCATGGCATAATGCACTGCATAATTCGGATATTTGATTGTCTCCCGGTGAATGGCAGCCAGCGTATCACTCAGAACTTGTATATCGTAGAAATAGAAAGGGGTTTGCAAATCACAGAATTTATCAAGAGGAAATACTCCCTTCATCGCCCGAAATTTATTTGATTAATATAATAAGAAAGTACGGCAAAGTGCATTTCAAAAATTCCGCTACCGCAATCACTTATCATTAAAGAGCATATCGCTCAATGATTGCAGCGCTTTTTTCTTATCGCACTCACGGATAAGGAACGAAATATTATAATTGCTGCCGCCGAATGAGATCATCCGCACGGGAATATCTCTCATCGCATCCAACGCCCGGGCTTCAAAACCGACATTTTCCCATTCCAGGTCGCCTACTACGCAAACAATGCACATGTCCTCATCCACAGTCACCGTCCCATATTTCTTCAGGTCGTCGAGTATCTCATTCAGATGCTTCGTATTGTCTACAGTCACGGAAACCCCTACCTCCGACGTACAAATCATATCGATGGATGTCTGGTAGCTTTCGAATATCTCGAAAACCTTGCGCAAGAAACCATGAGCCAGCAACATCCGGCTCGATTTTATTTTGATCGCCGTAATGTTTTCCTTGGCGGCCACCGCCTTTATCTTGCCTTTTTCCGTATCGTTGGATATCAATGTTCCCGGAGCTTCCGGCGCCATCGTATTCAACAGACGCACGGGAATATTAGCATATTTGGCAGGCTGCACGCAAGTAGGATGCAAAATCTTCGCGCCGAAATAAGCCAACTCTGCGGCTTCTTCGAAGTGCAACTGACGAACCGGTGCTGTTTTATCCACAATCCTCGGATCGTTATTGTGCATGCCATCGATATCCGTCCAAATCTGAATTTCGGACGCACCTACCGCCGCGCCTATCAGAGAAGCCGTATAGTCGCTCCCTCCCCGCTGGAGATTATCGATCTCACCATATGCGTTGCGGCAAATAAATCCCTGAGTAATATAAATTTCCGTATCCGGATAAAGCTCCAGCTGCATGTTCAGTTTTTCCTTAATATAGACAGGATCGGGCTCCGCATTCTTATCGGTACGCATATATTCCAAAGCCGGCAACAACACAGAGTTTACTCCACACTCCTGCAAATAAAAGTTCATCATCGCCGTAGAAATCAATTCGCCCTGTGCCAGCACCACTTTCTCTTCAAATAAAGTAAAGAGGTCTTTGGTATAAGAGCGTATATAATCGAAATGAGCCTTGACGGTATCCATCCCTTTCTGTTTATACTCCCGAGTGGCGTAAAGCTCATCAACATGCTGCTTGTATTTAGCTTCCAGCTTATTGATAATCTCGTTGGCACCCTCCGGATTCTTCTTATACAGATAGTCCGAAATTTCCACCAATGTATTTGTAGTTCCCGACATGGCAGACAGAACCACTATTTTTCTTTCACCATCGGTAATCAATTTGGCTACTTCCTTCATGCGTTGAGCAGAACCTACGGAAGTTCCTCCAAACTTTAAAACTTTCATTTTCGTTACTGTTTTAATTATCTATATTTAAATCTATCTCTATGGTTTTCAACTCCGGAATATATTCGTCGGTCACATCGGTTATATAATGTTCCTTACAACAATATACCCTGCCGGGGTATTCTTTCAGCAACTGGAGGTTATGCGTAGTGATAATGACAGAAGATCCCGTCTCACAAATGTTATGAAGTATGCCGACAATAGCCCTTCCGGTCTCTGCGTCCAGATTCCCCGTCGGCTCATCGGCAAGGATGATCTCCGGCGAATTGAGCACAGCCCGTGCTATCACAATTCGTTGCTGCTCGCCGCCCGAAAGCTCGTTCGGAAGTTTATACCCTTTATTCGACATTCCCACCAATTGCAGTACTTCATCGATTCGGTCTTTCATCTCCTGCTTGTTTCTCCAGCCGGTGGCCCGAAGCACAAATTCAAGGTTATCATACACCGTACGGTCTGTCAATAACTGGAAATCCTGAAATACAATGCCCAATCTTTTTCTTAACTGCGGAATATGTTTCCGCTTAATAGAGCACATATCATACCCCAACACTTCCGCTTCGCCGCTCAGCACATCCAGTTCGCCGTACAAAGTTTTCAGCAGACTTGTTTTTCCCGATCCTACTTTCCCTATCAGATAAACAAACTCTCCTTTATGCAACTCCAGATTGACTTCCTTCAGCACACAAAGCTCCTGCTGATGAATCTCTACATCTTTATATCGAATCAATGTCTCTTCCATGTGTCACTGTGCCTGTCGCTCAACTCCCGGGCAAGGTCTTCGATACCATACCCCTTTGAAGCAAGTAATACAATCAAATGATAAATCAAGTCGGCTCCCTCATAAATCAATCGTTGATCGGTGCCGTTCGTCGCCTCAATCACTGTTTCCACAGCCTCCTCTCCTACCTTTTGCGCGATTTTATTTATTCCCTCGCGAAATAGGCTGGTGGTATAAGAACCTTCGGGCATTTCTTCACGGCGTTTATCGATAAAGTCTTGCAGCAGTTTTAAAAACATGACGGGTTCCTCATTTTTCTCCCCCCAACAAGTATCCGTACCCGTATGGCATACGGGGCCTGCCGGGTTTACCTCAATCAAAAGAGTGTCATTATCACAATCGGCCTTAACCGAAACTACCCGAAGAAAATTTCCGCTTTCTTCGCCTTTTGTCCATAAGCGTTTTTTGGAACGGCTGTAAAAAGTTACTTTCCCGGATTCCATAGTCCGGTCGTAAGCCTCCCTGTCCATGAACCCCAGCATCAGAACTTTTCTTGTCTCACTATCCTGTATGACAGCCGGGATGAGTCCATTCATTTTATCGAAATCCAGCATGCTATATTTACTATTTATAAATTACCGGTGATGAATCATCGTTCAGGCATTTTGTTCTTATCGGAATATTCTGTGCGCAAAGATAAGATTTTAAATCGGGAATTTTTATTTCTCCGAAGTGAAAAACGCTGGCAGCCAATGCTGCATCCGCTTTTCCAATTACAAACGCGTCACGAAAATGCTCTTTGGCCCCGGCTCCACCCGAAGCAATCACCGGTATAGACAGTTGCCCGGCTAAAGCAGCAAGCACATTGTTGGCATATCCGTTCTTTACCCCGTCATGGTCCATACTTGTGAACAGCACCTCTCCCACTCCCCGATCCTGCGCCTCTTTCGTCCATTCGCACAATTCCTTATCCGTCTCTATCCGCCCCCCGTTCAAAAAACATTTCCAACCCGAATCGGTTTGCTTGGCATCGACAGCCAACACACAAACCTGCGAACCGAAATGTTTGGCTATTTGGTCGATCAAGTTCGGATTACGAATAGCGGAAGAGTTTATGGATATTTTATCCGCCCCGGCATTCAGAAGTCGGTCTACATCGCCAAGTTCATTAATTCCTCCTCCCACAGTAAACGGTATATTTATATTGGCAGAAATCCGCCTAACCAAGTCCGTAAAGGTTTTACGCCCTTCATGTGTGGCAGTGATATCCAAAAAGACAAGTTCGTCGGCGCCCTGTTCGCTGTAAGTGCGCGCCAATTCGACAGGATCGCCCGCATGCCGCAAATTCACGAAATTCGTTCCTTTTACGGTTTGCCCATCCTTAATATCCAAGCAAGGTATAATTCTTTTTGCTAACACGGTTTTATTTACATTTTATATTTCATAAAAATAATCCGGGACATCCGGAACAACTTATAAGAAAACACGTAAGTCTTTCAAAGAAATGCGACCCTCGTATAGCGCCTTTCCGAAAACAACCCCGGACACCTTCATCTCATTCAAAGCAATGATGTCATCCACTCTGCCCACTCCCCCGCTGGCTATCAAATAAAGCTCTGGGAATCGTTCCAACACTTCCTTATACAGATCGACGGAAAGTCCTTTGAGCATACCGTCGCAATCTATATCGGTACAGATCACTTTACGGATTCCCTTATCCACATAATCCTCGAGAAACGGCAAAAGTTCACATTCGCTTTTGTCTTTCCATCCGTTCACTGCAATTTGGCGTCCCTTCACATCCGCTCCGAGGATAATCCTTTCACTTCCATAGACAACCAGCCAATGAGAAAAACGCTGAGGGTCTTTCACCGCTATACTTCCTCCGGTAACCATCTGAGCACCACACTCAAAAGCGATTCTCAAATCTTCATCGCTCTTTATCCCGCCGCCAAAATCAATGGCCAACGATGTATGCGTGGCGATTCGTTCCAACACCCGGTAATTTACGATATGACGAGAAACCGCCCCATCCAAATCGACCAAATGCAGCCTGCGGATACCATTTGCCTCAAACTCCTTGGCAACCTCCAACGGATCTTCATTATATACTTTTTTAGTATCATAATCTCCCTGAGAAAGGCGCACGCACTTCCCCTCGATCACATCAATAGCCGGAATAATTTCTATCATCTATACATCTATCATTTATACTGTTTTGATTCAATGGACCGTTCCTTCTTTTCTGCAAAATCTATTTTGAAAAAATCAGAAACCGGATCGCGATTACAAAGCCAGAAAATTCTTCAAAATCCGTTCGCCCGCTTCACCGCTTTTTTCGGGATGAAACTGGACTGCATAGAAATTGTCCTTATGCAAGGCTGCGCTGAACGGATGGATGTAGCCGGTCTCGGCAACGGTAAATTCACAAACCGGTACATAAAAACTATGCACGAAATAAACATACTCTTCGTATCCGAATTTGTCGAATAATCGACAGTTGATATTCCGAATGGTATTCCATCCCATATGCGGCACCTTGCCTTCATGCTTCTGCGGAATGAAACGCCTGACATCGGCACCTAAAATATCAAGACAATCGGTCCCTCCTTCCTCTGAATACCTGCACATCAATTGCATACCCAGACAAATTCCTAAAACCGGTTGGCGCAAAGACTTTATCAACTTGTCCAAGCCCGATGTCCGCAGATATTCCATAGTTGTTCCGGCCTCTCCCACACCCGGGAAAATCACTTTATCAGCAGACCGGAGCAATGCTTCGTCCGCTGTAATCAAAGTTTCCACTCCCAACCTTTTTAACGCACAATCAACCGACCGTACATTTCCGGCGTTATATTTCAATATAGCTACTTTCATGAGCTAAATATCATTATTTTATCATTATATATCACACACTCCGACCTATTCTGTTCGCAAAAATAACAAATTATTGTTAAATAATACACCCTTCAATCATAAAAAGTTGAAATAAACTCCAATAAATCTTCCGATCCGGAAGAAAACAGCCTTAAATCCCTCAGCCTATCACAAATCAAAACCAAAAAGTTTTTTCATAACAAAAACACTCAAAATGAGACAGTAAACTTTTACTCCATTTCCAGCCTAAAAAAGTTTCCTTAAAAAACACTTGCAGATTTACAAGAAATAACTATCTTTGCACCCGCAATCAAGAGAGATTACAAATGAACAAAACTTTTTGGTGCGTTAGTTCAGTTGGTTAGAATACATGCCTGTCACGCATGGGGTCACGGGTTCGAGTCCCGTACGCACCGCTTTCTTATGAAGTAAAATAAAGAAAAGTCCTGAAGTACAATACTTTAGGACTTTTCTTTTTCTCCAACACCACACCCAAAAGCCGCGGAATAACGCAGTTGGCACTGGCTTACCCGTTGGACTTTTCGGAGCCGAAAAAAGTCCAACGATTTAGTTTTGTTTTCGCTGATTATCAACATTTTGCATAGTCTGATTTGGAACAATACGATTTAACTTTGTACCACTAAAAATGCAAGAAGTATGGGAATTGAAAAAAGACGTAGTACACTGAGTGTGTTGTTTTACATCAAGCGGCAGAAGCTGCTGAAAAACGGGGAGGCTCCCGTCTGTATGCGTATCACCGTTGACAAGCGGAAGGCGGAGATTGTGATCAAGCGCAGTGTGCCGGTGGAACTCTGGAACCAGTCAAAAGAATGTTCCAAAGGAAAAGACCGCAGCTCGCAGGAACTTAACCACTACATAAATTCAGTCCGTGCCAGGGTATTGCAGATACACCGGGAACTGGAGATAGACAATAAGGTTGTTACGGCAGACATTATCCGTGACAGGTATTATGGAAGGGACAAGGTGCAATATACCCTTCTGGAGGTCTATGCAGACCATAATAAAAAGTGCCGTGCCCTAATCGGCAAGGAATATACCGAATCAACCGTAACTAAATTTGAAACCTCCATAAACAGGCTGAGAGAGTTTATCCGTTTCCGCTATCATAAGGATGACTTCTTTCTGAATGAACTGGACGGGCAGTTCATCCGTGATTTCGAGTATTGGCTGAAGACTTCCATAGGGTGTCGGAACAATTCTGCGTGAAACACCTGAAGAACCTGAAAAAAGTGATACGTATCGCATTGGCTAACGAATGGATAAAGAAGGACCCGTTCTATGGCATCCATTTCAGGATTGATGAGGTTAACGTGGAATTTCTCTCCAAAGAGGAGCTCGACAGGCTGATGGATAAGGATTTTGACATCAAACGGTTGGAGCAGGTACGGAATGTCTTTGCTTTCTGCTGCTTCACCGGCATGGCTTTTGCGGATGTCCAGCAACTTAGCAAGGAGCATCTTGTAAGGGATAATGAGGGTAATCTGTGGATTCGGAAAGCCCGCCAAAAAACAAAGCAGATGTGTAATATCCCCGTTATATCTCCTGCCCGCAAACTGATAGACAAGTATTCCAACCAACCGGATTGCGTAGCAAAAAATGTACTCCTGCCTGTGCTGAGCAACCAAAAGATGAATGCTTACCTGAAGGAAATAGCCGATATTTGCGGAATACAGAAACGGCTGACAACCCACGTCGCCCGCCATACTGCGGCTACCGTGGTATTTTTGGCGAATGAGGTGAGCATGGAGAATGTGGCAAAAATTCTGGGGCACTCCAATATCCGTATGACCCAGCACTATGCCAAAGTACTGGATACCTCCATCCTGCGTGATATGGGAAATGTGGAAAGAAATTTTTCTAAGAGACAAATATAGAAGATTATGGACAGAGGAATAATAACCATAAGTGACACAGGAACAGTTTTCATGCCCGCCATCTCCGTATGGATGACCCAACCTGAGATAGCAGATTTGTTCGGTGTGTATTGTTCGGATATCCGTAAAGCTATCCGCTCCATCTACAAAGCCCATGAGGCGGATGAACAGGAGACTATGCGATGTATAAGTAATGATGACCGGACAAGCATGGATGTCTATTCCCTTGAAATGGTAATAAACATCGCATTCCGATTACGCAGCCGGGAAAGTCTGTATTTTAGACAACATTTGATGAGAGTTCTGCATCCGGACAATAAAAATACCGATTGCCTGTTGCTCTATATGACAGGATATAAGGAAAGAATGCTATTTTCTTGAATCTTTGCCAAGCATAGCTTCCGGAGTTATTACACTTGAGGGGCATATACATCCGTCAGACAATGTATATGCCCCTCCTTATATATCCTTAAAAGTCATCCGTATAATAAGCCTCATGATAGCCAGCCTTGAGCAACCGCTCAATATCACTTTCCTTATATATAATTTTTCCTCCAAGCTGGATGTATGCAATACGTCCTTCATTCCGATACTCCTGCAAGGTACGCCGGCTGATTTTCAGCCGTTCCGCCACCTCTTTGTCCGTCAGAAAATGTTCACCTCCCAATACCGGACGATATTCCCTTTTCATCTGTTCCATTTTCGCAACAATCTGCTCCGTATTGTCTATAAAATAGGCAACCCATTTGCTTTCCCTTGTCATCAGTCTGTTATCCATAGGCATTCTATTCTTTAATTATCATTGACTCTTTTTTCTTTTCCACAACTGCAAGGACACGTTCAACATCTTCCGGGAGATAATATGTCTTGTGGTTTATCTGCGAATAAGCCAACCGTCCGTTATCCCGTAATGTCTGTAAGGTCCGCGGACTTATATTCAGAAGTATGCAGACATCCTGGCTGTCCATCCATCCGCTCATCTTCTTATCATCGTTCTTAGGACACAATGCCCCGGCCCTGGTTACAAGCTCGTCAAATCTTGAAACCATTTCTTCAAAAGTCTTCTTCTCAATACTTATAATTTCCATATTTCATTTGAATATTTGATTATTACACAATTCAGCTCCGGTAGCGACGTTCTTGTCAGACCTCCCGGAGTTGGGGCAAAAATAATATACCACATGGCATTTATGTGCATTTGTCCGCTGACTGGCAGTTTGTTGCGCCGATTGTCCGGATAGCGGAGACAAATTCAAAAAGAATCTTACGTGAGTCACGTAGTGAGTTGTTAAAGCCCCCTTTGCCTATTGCCGAACTTTGCCGCAGAAACAAAAGAAAAGTACTGCGTATGGAAGTGATAACAATGGAAAGTTCCGCATACATGGCATTGACGGAACAGATAGCGGAGATAGCAAGCTATATCTGCAAAAGTAAGGAAAAGAAAAACGGTCTTCCGGACAGGCAGGTCAATTCAGCCGAAGCCGCCCGGATACTGGACATCAGCAGGCGTACCCTTCGACGGATGCGCGACGGGCACCGCATCCGGTACACCACGCTCGGTGGAAAATGCATGTACCGCCTCTCGGAGATAGACCGCTTCATCACGGAGCATACGGTAACGGAGGAAAACAGAAGGAGGAAATAGGTCATGGAACTGCTTACCAGACAGAATTTTGAGAGCTGGATGCAAAAAGTCCTCGAGCGGCTTGACCGCCAGGACGAGCTGCTGCTCTCCATGAAGGCGAAGGAAAAGGAGACTTCTCTTTCCGAGAGCATGAGGCTTTTCGACAACCAGGACTTGTGTATGCTGCTCCAGATCAGCAAGCGTTCCCTGCAACGCTACCGCAGTAAAGGTGCGCTCTCCTTCAAGGTATTGGGGAAGAAAACCTATTACAGCGAGGCGGACGTGCTGAATTTCCTTTCCGAACACGTAAAGGATTTCCAAAAAGAAGATGTCGAGTTCTACAAGGCTCGTATCCATAATTTCTTAAATAAATAACCCATTAAACATTATTCGAATGGCAAAGAAAAAAGACGAAAAGGATGTGCTGATCGTCCGCGACGAGAAGACAGGCGAAATCAGCGTGGTAGCCGGACTGAATGCGGACGGCTCGCCCAAAAGGACACCCGCGAAAGTGGAAAACTCCCAGGCTTTCCTACTGTTCGACAAGCATGGCGACATGCTTGACAACTTCTTCAAGAACTTCTTCCAGCAATGCAAGGAACCCACCCGCTTCGGTTTCTATCGCATCGCGGCAGACCAGGTGGACGGGCTGCTAGATGTGATGAAGGAGCTGCTTAAAAATCCCGTCGTGAACAAGGACGTACTGTCCGCCCATCTGTTCGACACTTCCGACTACGAGCGGCAGGCGGCGCAGGAGCAGAAAACGGATGCGGAGCAACAAAAGGAAGGGAACATGGAAGAGAAACAGGAGAACGCGCAGGAACAGTCGCAGGGTAAGAAAGGCTACCAACCCATCGACGAGGGCAAAATCAACTGGCAGGAGTTGGAAGAGAAATGGGGAGTAAAGCGTGAAGAGCTTGACAAGTCAGGCGACCTCACCAAAATGCTCCATTACGGCAAGTCCGACCTGGTGAAAGTGACACCCACCTTCGGCGGTGAGTCCTTCGAGCTGGACGCCCGGCTCTCTTTCCGCAGGAATGAGGACGGCAGCGTGGGGCTCGTACCCCACTTCATCCGCAAGGAA
This sequence comes from Bacteroides pyogenes, assembly GCF_014196225.1. Classification (GTDB taxonomy): domain Bacteria; phylum Bacteroidota; class Bacteroidia; order Bacteroidales; family Bacteroidaceae; genus Bacteroides; species Bacteroides pyogenes_A. The sequence continues at coordinate 66,165 of NZ_JACIDI010000016.1, forward strand.
CAGAAGCTGGACGAGTACAAGGGACACAAATTCAGCGCCGAGGACAAGAAGAACCTGCGTGAAACGGGCAACATGGGAAGGGTTGTGGACCTGGTTGATAAAGAGACGGGGGAAATCATCCCCTCCATCGTCAGCATAGACCGAAAGACGAACGAGCTTACCGACCTGGCGGCAAATAAAATCCGTGTCCAGAGCAAAATCGGGGAAACGGAGATTACCCAGCAGGAACAGGCCATGCTCCGTGCCGGACTGCCCGTGAAGGAGAAGCACATCGTGTTCAGCGACGGTCGCGAGTTCACTACCACCCTGCAAGCCAACGTGGAGAAGCGCGGACCGGAGTTCGTTCCGGGAACCACCCGTTCCGTGAAGAAAGAGCAGGCGCAGGAGAACAAGGAAGAGCAAAAGACCGCACAAGGAGAAAAGCAGGAGGACGGCAAGACGCGCCGTAACACATGGGTGAACGAGGACGGCAGCATCCGTTCCATCAGCAAGTGGAGTGACGTGAAGTTCACCGAACAGCAGAAAGCCGACTATGTGGCAGGCAAGGCAATCAGGCTGGAAAACGTGACCGACAAACAGGGTTTCCATGCCCTCATGTACATCAAGTTCAGCTCGGATAGAGGACGTCCACTGCGTTACGAAACGAATCCCGACACGGCGCAGCAGGTCGCCCCGGCGAACGAAAGCCGCACACAGGTGGCTGTCAATAACGAGGGAAAGACCAACGAGGCTACCAAAAACCTGAAAGACCCGTTGCAGAAAGAACAAACACCCCCGAAGGACGATGCCCAGAGACAGCAGCAGGAGAAGCCGCAGAAGAAAAGCAAGGGCATGAGGGTCTGACCGGAATACCGCCACTAAATCCAAAATAATTATCCAAAAAAATCATTAAACAGTAAGAAAATATGAGAACAATCATCGCAGAAAAACCGTCGGTAGCCCGTGAGCTGGCACGCATCGTAGGCGCGACAAAGAGAGAGGAAGGATATTTCCAGGGAGGCGGCTATGCCGTGACATGGGCGTTCGGGCACCTTGTCCAACTTGCCATGCCCGACGGCTACGGCATACGCGGCTTTGTCCGTGCCAGCCTGCCCATCCTTCCCGAAACCTTCACCCTCATACCCCGCCAGGTCAGGACGGAGAAAGGCTACAAGCCGGACAGCAGCGTGGCCGCACAGATAAAAGTCATCGCCGGGCTGTTCAAGAAGAGCGAACAGATTATCGTGGCGACCGATGCGGGCCGCAAAGGGGAGCTGATCTTCCGCTACCTCTACCACTACACCGGCTGCACCACGCCTTTCGTGCGGCTGTGGATAAGCTCGCTCACAGATAAAGCCATCCGTGAGGGGCTGAAAAGCCTGAAGGACGGACGGGAATATGACAACCTCTATCTGGCTGCCAAAGCCCGGAGTGAATGTGACTGGCTCGTCGGTATCAATGGGACATCCGCGCTGAGCATCGCCGCCGGGCGTGGCACCTATTCCGTAGGACGTGTGCAGACACCCACGCTGGCAATGGTGTGCGAACGCTATTACGAGAACAGCCGTTTCACCCCCGAAACCTTTTTCGGACTGCATCTTGCCACGGACGGATGCGGTGCCGGTGAAACCGTCAAGTTCTCCTCCGTGGAGAAGTGGAAAGAGAAAGGCGTGGCAACGGAACTATATAATAAGGTAAAGGCAGCCGGTTCTGCCTGTATTGTAAAAGTCGAGCGCAAGGAAAAGACAGAGGACACTCCGCTTCTGTATGACCTTACCTCCATCCAGAAGGATGCCAACACCAGGCACGGGTTCACTGCGGAGCAGACGCTCGACATAGTGCAAAAGCTCTACGAGAAGAAACTCGTGACCTATCCCCGTACCGGCAGCCGCTATATTCCCGAAGACGTGTTCGTGGAAATACCGAAGCTGCTCGCCTTCGCCGGCTCCCTGCCCGAATGGGCGGGCAAGGCTTCCGGTGGCACGAAGCCTACCCGTCGGAGCGTGGACGACGGCAAGGTGACCGACCACCACGCCCTGCTTGTCACGGGCGAAAAACCGCTGTTCCTTGCCAAAGACGACGCGACAATCTACCACATGATAGCCGGGCGCATGATCGAGGCATTTTCGGAGAAATGCGTCAAGGATGTGATCACGGTTACGGCCGAGTGCTGCGGCGTGGAGTTCACGGCAAAAGGTTGTATCATCAGGCAAGCCGGATGGCGTGCCGTATGCAAGGCTGCCGAAAAGACAGAAAAAGAGGAGCAGGAACCGGAAACAGTACTGCCCGACTGGAAAGAGGGCGATACATTGGCGGTCAAGGCTTCCTCCATCACGGAAGGCAGGACCAAGCCGAAGCCCCTGCATACTGAAGCCACCCTGCTCGCGGCAATGGAGACCGCAGGCAAGAACATCGAGGACGAGGAACTGCGCCAGGCATTGAAGGACTGCGGTATCGGCACCCCCGCCACCCGCGCCTCCATCATCGAGACGCTCTTTGCCCGTGAGTACATGACCCGCTGCAAAAAATCGCTCGTGCCCACGGAGAAAGGGCTGGCACTCTATTCCGTTGTCAAGACGATGCGTATCGCAGACGTCGGCATGACGGGGGAATGGGAAAAGGAGCTTGCCCGTATCGAGCGTGGGGAGGTGTCCGCCGAAGTGTTCCGGCATGAGATTGAGGGTTACACCACCGAAATCACCTCGGAACTGCTGTCATGCGACAAGCTGTTCGGGCATAAGGACTCCGGCTATGCCTGCCCCAAGTGCGGCACGGGCAGGATGCAGTTCTATGGGAAGGTGGTGCGTTGCGACAACGCGGAGTGCGGCCTGCCCGTGTTCCGTCTGAAGGCAAGTCGCAATCTGTCCGATGATGAAATCAGGGAACTGCTGACCACCGGAAAGACGAAAGTCCTGAAAGGCTCCAAGAGTAAGCAGGGCAAGAGCTTTGATGCGGTTGTCGCCTTTGACGTGGACTACAACACCACGTTCGTGTTCCCCGAAACGAAAAAGGGCAGTACTGCGAATAAAAGTCGCGGCAACCATGTAAAAAGAGGGAAATAATCAGTACCTTCGCCACTGGTTCATTGTCATTCTGTTTTCTTGTTCAAGAATACTGTTTTTACAATGGATTTAGTGGTGGCACTTCGGGAGGGATACCCGGAGTGCTTTTTACTTCCTATTACCCATCCTATTTTTATTCATCCACTAAATCCAAGAATATATGAACAAGAAGAACAAGAAAGAGCAGACCGAACTGTCCTATTACGGGCTGTACCTGCTGAATTACCTCAAGGAGAATAAGTTTGAACAGGCAAACGACGCGGCATTCATAAAGGAACGTGCTGACAGTGCCGCAGAAACCTACGAGCGTGCCAGGCTGGAAGGCTGTCCCGCCGACGGCGCGCAGGAGCTGGCGATGGCGGAGCTGTTGCAGGGGCTACACTATTCCCGGTACAACATCCTGCATGAAGTCGTGGAGAACGAATTCGCCGGTGAGGTGCCGGAAGCGGAACGCGGGGCGTTCGTGGCAAGGCTGCTGCCGCTTGTCGGCAATGTCTTTTCCGTCTATGACCTTTCGGACGACCATTTCGCCCTCTCTCCCGAATACGACCTGCTTTATACCGAACTGACCGGAGCCGTGGTCCTTTATATCGAGGCGTATGGCGTTTAACCGCAAGCAGAAGCTACGGGACAACATCGAGGCTTTACGGACGGCATTCATCCTTGACAGGGAGCTGCGCACGCCCACGGCACGCGAGCGCCTGCTTCTGGAAAGGTTCTGCGGTTTCGGGGGACTGAAATTCATACTCAATCCCGCAAAGGAACTGACGGACGCCGTCCATTGGGCAAAATCGGACCTCGAACTTTTTGCCCCGACGGTGGAACTGCACAGGCTCATCCGGGAGAACAGCAATGACGATAACGAATACAAGCGGTATATGGACAGTCTGAAAGGCTCCGTCCTCACCGCTTTCTACACCCCTGCGGAGATAACCGGTACCATCACGGACGTGCTGCACGAACACGGCATACGCCCTGACCGGGTGCTGGAGCCGTCGGCAGGCGTGGGTGCCTTTGTGGATGCGGTGCTGGACAACCGCCCGGATGCCGACGTGATGGCGTTCGAGAAGGATTTGCTCACGGGCAAGATCCTGAAACACCTGCACCCCGACCATAAGGTGAGGATACAGGGTTTCGAGAAGATAGAGAAGCCCTTCAACAACTATTTTGACCTGGCAATCTCCAACATCCCGTTCGGTGACGTGGCTGTGTTCGACCCTGAATTTTCGGGCAGTAAGGACACCGCAAGGCGTTCGGCGGCGAAGACGGTACACAACTACTTCTTCCTGAAAAGCCTTGATACGGTGCGTGAGGGCGGCATCGTGGCATTCATCACCTCGCAGGGCGTGTTGGATGCCCCGTCCAACGCGCCCATACGCGAGTATATGATGCGTCATGCCAACCTGGTGGGTGTAGCCCGCCTGCCTAACAACCTGTTCACGGAGAACGCGAACACGGAAGTGGGCAGCGACCTGATTCTCCTGCAAAAGAACAGCAACAAGAATGGAGAACTGTACTATAATGAAAAATTGTTCGTGCAGACCGAAAAGACACCTATCGGCACTTCGGTAAACGCATACGCCAACAGCATAAGCCTGCCTTCCAACACGGATATAATTAAAGGTACCGCCCCTTACGGGAAGCCTGCCTACAAGTATATACACCGGGGTGATACCACCCAACTGGCGGAGGACCTTCGGGAGCATCTGAAAATAGAACTGCAACAATTGGATAAGGGACTGTATGAGAAATACAGCCTGCATCCGGTACTGAGTAAAAGTACGGCAGAGGAAGTGTCACCCGCTCCAACAGCCGCAACTGTAATGCCTGCCATAACAGAGAGTTCCAAAGATACAGAGAAGGTGCAGCCTGTGGAAGAAAAGCCGGAAATAGAACCGCACCAAGCGGATATTTCGGCTGGTGTGCAGCTTGCCCTGTTCGACCTTTGGGGATTTACCGAAGCGGAACGGAAGCAGGCTGTTACGGGCAAAAAGAAAAAGGCATCGGACAAAACGGCGAAAAAGGCAGGTGCGAAAAAGAGTGCGCCAATTCAGCCGAAGGTGCAAAGCAGACCGAAAGCCGTGCCAATCGCGCCATCTGTCTGAAGTTCAATTCCATTGTTCCCATATTTTCGATGTTTTTAATTTTTAATGCGGATTCAAGAGCTGAGGGAGTTGAGTTTCAATCTATTTATCTGCCTCTTGTTTATCCGACATTTTTTTTAATGCGTCTTTCTGTCGCATCGGTCGTTTTCGTTTCGGGTGCCCCAAAAGGTAGGGATTAGGAAATGCAAGGTTTTTCGGGAAAAATACTACCGAAGGGCTGGAGATTTTGCTGAAAACAGGAGGCTTGACCTTGCATTTCCGTCCAATCCCGGAATTACCTTTGCGCCCAGAACGGAAATGACTGACTGATGCGGCTCACTGAAAGACGTAAAAATGGAGGTAAACAGAGATGGAGGCAGATTTGAGAAAAAATCTCCTGAAATCTGTATAAGAAGAAAAAGGGACTTGTCCGAAAACGTGGAATGGCAAACCGCACAAGGGATGTATGTCCATATCTGAGCGGTTGAATACCTTCAGGCGGGAAGATATGGGCATTCTTCCCGGTTTGCCTTCCGTGGGGGACGGCTTGGCCCACTCCTGGGACGGGCGGTCATACACGGTTCCCGCTTTCAGAAAAATGGAACGGCTAAAAAAGGAAGCCCACTGAAATCCCCGTAAAAGTACCTCCTGGCATGAGCACAAAAGAAATGGACCTCATGCCATCAGTCTAAACAAGGTTTAGGCGTGACATGAAGTCCTTTTCTTCGCTTATGCGGTAGTCGGAACACGGTCGTACTGCTCCAGCAGGGCGATGGTGTTCCGACGGATCAGACCGCTTTTACGGTAAAATTATCCGGTGAGAGAAAGAATAAAAACAAAGGATTTATTTTCGTATCTTCGATAAAAATGCTATTTTTACAAATGAAGAGTTCTTTGATGGTTACGCAACGCGCAGAAGAATAAAACAATAGACAACTCGCTAATTCGTAACCTATTACTACTATGAGTTGGTAATCTCCACTCATTACCAATCACTTATACATTTTTAGTAACATCCTGCTACTATATTTAGGAAAAAGGAATTTTAGAATTCATATTTGCAAACTATAATCAGATTTTGAAGTTTTATATTGGAAAATCACTAACTTTGTGAATATTATATTCATAGACAGAAAAAGACAATAATATGATACTTAAAAAAAATAACAATTGAAAATTTCCGTTGTTTTAAAAACTACGAAGTTGATTTGACTCCTGGAATAACTGTTTTTATTGGTAAAAATGGTGCTGGGAAAACTTCTTTATTAAATGCTATTCGTTATGGATTAAGTGTCTTTTTTTCCAATGATAGCACAATGGGAGATGACTTACTTATATCAGGTAACCCTGATTTAAAAGTCATTTCAACATTAGCTACCGACTTTTATCGAGCTCAAAATGCAGACTTACCAGCTGTTGATTTAACAATAAACATGGAAGCTGAATTTAATGATATACCTTTGAATTGGGAATATTATAAACGTTCTACATCAGGTGCTTCATTATTCGTTTCTAAGTATCAACAAGCGTACCGTACACTTATGGCAGAATACCATAATAGTGATCAACTTCCATTGTTTGTTTTCTATTCTGATTCATTTCCACATATAGATACGAGAACCAGTGATTTTGCAAAAAAAGTTATAAAGGAACAAGGATATATTATCAGGAATTTTGCTTATTATAAATGGAATTCAGAAGTATCATGTACATCTATTTGGCAAAATAGATTTATTAATTCCATGCTTAAACAAATTTCTCTTAATAATACTGACCCGTTAAATTCCAAAGAAGTAGAATATATAAAAAATAAGCTGCGTACTTTTTCTGAACCTATCAATTCTACATTAAAAGAAAAGGATGATTTTGAAATAAAAGATTTCTTTCCGGTTGTAGATGACAAGACATTATCATTATATCTGCGATTAAAAGATGAACGGGACGTTATCTTTGACAATCTACCTGCCGGATATAAAAGATTATATTCTATCGCTTTTGACTTAGCTTATAGATTATATATTTTACGAAAAACAAACAAAGAAGACCCGAAAGGCATTGCTATAATTGATGAAATAGACTTGCACTTACACCCTTCTTTGGAACAAGAAGTGTTAGCTCGTCTGAAAAAGACATTTCCAAGTATTCAATTTATTGTATCTACACATTCTCCAATGGTGCTATCTAATCTTAAAGTTAAGGATACAGGAAATATGATTTATAAAATGCATGCAGACGAAAATACACCAAATGCATTACCTAATTTATATGGCGTGGATTATTCTGCTGCTGTTTATGATTTTATGGGAACTCCTTATGCTGATAATGAGGTTAAAGAAGAAATAGAAGCTATCTTAAGACTTTCAAGAAGAGGTAAGTCGGAATTAGTAGAAAAAAGGAAAGAAGAACTTAAATCTATGGTTTCGGAGGAACAATACATGGATATTATCTCTAAAATAAATATTCAACTGGCAGAGGACAAATACTAACAAAGAACATGCAAATTATCAGTAAATTCAAATATAAAAAGAAGGGACATCGAATTATCAAGACTTTCATTAGAAATCAATGGGATAACGATATTCAAAGGTATGTCAACTTAAACTACGACGAACTTAAAAGATATAAAGTGTTTAAGTATTTATTGCTCAAATAACAACAAGGATTTTGTTGTTATTGTATGAGAAAAATACCTTTTAATGAAGTGACTTTAGAACATGTAATGCCACATCATCTAAAAGATAAAAAACTTAAGGAAGAGATAAAATATTATAGTAAGTTTGGAGGATTAAAAAGGAAACAAATATATTATTGCCCTGATAAAATGATTTCCACATCTTCCAAACTACATACTCCACCCTATCCCCATTGCATTGCATATGAAAATTTAGTTGCTTCTTGCCAAGGAAAGGTTTTTGAAGGTGGAGAAAAATATGTATTACATAAATGCTGCAATAATTTTAGGGGAAATGATAAAATCGTTCCACTATTTTTTATTCCCAGAACTGCAGAAATTGTACGATATGAAATTGATGGTACATTAACGTATTTCAAAAAATACAATTCAACTATCAATTCTCTAAATTTAATGCATTCGACCTTAATTTTCATGAGGAAGATATGGGCAAAGATTGTTATAAATGATATTAGTTTAAGTCAGGTAAATAAGGCATTGACTGATAAGAATATGAGAACTAACATCATTGACGATATTGATATTGACATTTCTGAAAGAAAAAATTTAAGGATTGACTTATATTGGAAATTATTAATTGAATATCACTGGTTTTATAATTACTTTCAAAGAATGATAGCATAATTCGAATATAATCAATCGGATGAAATAACGGGGTGCGTCGAAACCCTCATAAATAGAAAATCACCCTCGCCACAGATAGTCGTAGCGGGGGTGATTTCGATACAAAGGGAGTTTCAACACACTTCCATTATTTTTGGAATTTAAATCTTTTGAACTATATGTAAGAACAGAAACATACAGTTATGGCTATATTATTTCACCAATAATATATTTTTCTTAATTTTGTAAATTAACCTTTGAATATAGAATATGATGGGACAAGAAGAATATCCTCGTTTTATTTCTAACAGACCATGTGGAAATGATAAATACGAAGGGAAATCACAAGAGCGATTAGCAAAAGCTATCGCTAAACATTTTAAAGATACGGATTCTAAAGATAGCAAAATTTGTTTACCTCGAATTGTAGGTCTGGAAGGAATATGGGGTTCAGGTAAATCAAATGTTATTCGATTATTAGAAAAAGAATTAGAAGGAAAATATTATTTTTTCGAATATGATGCTTGGGGACACCAGGAAGATTTGCAAAGACGTTCTTTCCTTGAACTATTAACATCTCAATTAATAACAGATGAAATACTTTCCGGAGATACAATAGTTAAAATTAAAGGTGGAGGTACTAAACGAGTTTCTTGGAATGAAAAACTTAAATATTTATTGGCGAGAAAAACAGAAACAATCACAGAAAAATATCCACGAATTAGCAACGGAATGGCTGCTGCTTTTCTCGTTGCTATTCTGACGCCAATATTTACCTTTATAGCCTATGCTATTAAACCAGCAGAAATTACTTGGTGGTCTGTTCTATTGTCTATATTAATTTCAGCCTTACCGGTTATTGTAGCATTAGCTATATGGTTTAATGCTTATCGAAAAGATAAGAACAAATATAATCTTAGCTATTTATTGGCGATTTATAAAGATAAGATTGAGAATGATATTTGCTATGAAACATTAAGTGAGGACGAACCTACTGTTACAGAATTTAAAACATGGATGCAAGATATTTCTAATTTTATAGAAGCAAATGATAAGAAAAAATAGTTGTTATTTTTGACAACATGGACAGACTACCTGCTGATAAAGTTAAAGAGTTATGGTCTTCTATTCACACATTTTTCTCGGAAGATGGTTTCCCCAATATATGGACTATAATACCTTTTGATGAAAAACATTTAGCTTGCGCATTTGGTGATGGAGAGGATGCAAAAATAAAACAACTTACAAGTTATTTCATAAATAAAACTTTTCCTATTGTTTACAGAGTTGCTCAACCCGTTATTACCGATTTTCGTAAAATATTTAATTTATTCTTTCAGGAAGCATTTGGAGACAGCTATGAAGATGTTGAGAAGGATACTATCAACAGAATATACAGGCTACTTCATCCAAATGCGAATGTAAGAGAGATTATTTCCTTTATTAATGAAATTGTTACACTCAAAAGTGTTTGGGATGAAGACATAACTCTATTAAATATTCCCGTTTTTGTTCTAAAGAAAGACGTTCTCACCAAAGATCCAGTAAATCAAATCTTATCAGGCGATTATTTATCTGATATTAGTAAAATCATCAAAAATGATATATTGTTACAACGCCAAATGTCTGCTCTCGTGTATGGTATAGATATAGAACATGCACGACAAATACCGCTAACGAAATATATTGAAAGTTGCATAGCAGCAGATAAAGATTATGATATAAACGAATATTCAGAAAGTAATAAGCAATTTGATACTGTTTTAGATGAAGTTATTAGAAATGTTGATGATACAGCAATAGATAATTCAGTCAATTGCTTATACAATTTAAAAAGAACTAACAATACAATCAACAGAATCTGGAATTATTTATCAAACAAAAAAATAGAATCAAAACTTCAAGAACAAAAGATTGAAGATGTTTATAAGAAAATATTATTAAAAGCAGAAAAAGAAATACATCAAAAGATAGTTGATCATATATATAGAGAATTGCAAAACTTCAAGGATTTTAGTGGTTCCAATTATTTTAAGGCTTTAGATGATTTAAATAATTTTATAGAAGAAAATGGCTTAGATGTATCTATTAAGTATCGTGAAAAAGTATTACCTTCTGAAATGTTCATAGACTATGTTACAGCCGCAGAAGAAAAGTATATTGAATATAAAGTAAAAACAAGCCCAGAGGAATTGGATAATTATTTCACTGGATTACTACCTAATAAATTAGACAATATAAATGTTCTTAAAATATTAAATAAATCTGATTACTACTCCTTTGATAAATTATATAATAGCATAGAAGAGCTAATTGCAAACGATGAAATTACTGAGGAAAACTTTGCCAACATATACTCTGCTTACAAAATATTAAGTAAAGGTATCCCTTTAGCTAAACAGTTGAATACTTCAAAAGTGCAATCTATTGTTTCGGCTCTTAGTAACAAAATTAGTAATGACTCTTACCCAATTGGATATTCAGATATTGTGGCGATGAGTATTGCTTTAGGGCGAGATGTGCCTAATTACGATTCCAATATAGTCACTGAAGTTGCAGAAAATATAGAATATTATACAACACATGGAGAGTTATTAGAAAATTGGTAAGCCTCCGGTAAAGTACGTATTGCAAAATACAAAAAATTAGTCCCGACTGGGCACGATTCGTTCAGATTCGCCTCCGAGTCGGGACTAATAG
>NZ_JACIDI010000017.1 GCF_014196225.1 Bacteroides pyogenes
GGTACTGCGTCACAGTGGGAGAGTAGGTCGCCGCCTTTTTTTGCTTGTATTCCCCTCTTTTCCCTTCAAAAGGAAGAGAGGGGAATCTTGTTTTTGGGGGGTGCCTTTTTCTTTTTGGGGCTTTGCTTAACTCTCCCGATAAACTATGGAAACTATGCATAAACAGTATTGCACGATGTGCCCACAAAAAACTTGATGTGGAAATTCTTATTAACACTTCGGAAGAAGATTTTGATATCCCATCTGCATTAATATAATTTAGTTACAAAGAGCACCTTGTTGCTGTCTCAAGCGTTAAGAGTTTTGTATTGAAGTATCCACGGTCACGAACCACGATGTCTTCAGTTTTCAGGCTTACATGCCTTGCCGTACTGTTATATGTTCCAATATATACATATTCAGGAAGTATGGTCTCAATGTTGAGCTTTACGGTACCTTTGGAGAGAGTATAATGCGCTCAGTCGAAAGCTGTTGAACATAAAGTAATAGTCGTGGAGTTGATCGCATGATAGCATTACTAAAGTGGAACTTCCTGCCGGAAAACTTTACCTGCTGTCGAAAATATTGAAGTAAGCTGTAATAGTACTCACCGAAGAATTCGCACGAGCGTTTCTCGTTCTGATAGAAAGTGTTGACTTGCTTGGTTGGATGGATGGTTAAGATTACCGTTGCTAGAATGCAGACTGTTGCTTATCTCGCAAAGCGATGCACAGTCCGCAAACTGACAGAATAACATGCTTATCAATAAGACCATAAGTTAAAACCCTTAGCATGATGGTCAGTGTCATACTTTTTACTAACGATTTAATCAATTTTTTGGGTAAACGTTGAATTATTTAACTGAAAAGTTTTATTTTTGCTTTTGAAGGAGGTTGGGGTGTTTGCAAATACTAAGATAAGAATTATTTGTCTTAGTGACTTCACTTCCTTTATTTTTCTTGCAAAATTATTTTGGACACTATTGACTTAAATCATAATTTATACGAGATTACATATAAAAATATCAGTTACTGACAGACTGATTAATTTTAATTATCAGCCTTTACTTACAGGTTGTGTGCACAAATGGCTGAGTGGGAATAATAATGAGCACGGAAAAATAAGTTTGTATTCTTTTTCGTGGTTGCAAAATGTTGATATCACCAATAAAGGTGTCAAATTAAGAAATGGTTCTTATTTTACTTTAAACTTTTATGACGTTCAACAGGTGAAGAATGTTGTTAAAAATATTTTGGAACAGCCGGAAATGTTTGCCGACGCACGGGTTGTTGTAGATATTCGTATTCAATATACTCCTCTATTTTCAGAAAAAGAACCATTTGGAATTGAAATTTGCCCAGCGCACCGGTGAGCTTTTCGCTCATCTTTCTTTTAATTGAACCATTTGGAATTGAAATTTATGAATCGTACTTAAAGCGGAGTGACCGTTTGGCCTTTTAATTGAACCATTGGAATTGGAATGATGAAAGCAAAGCTATCGCACATTCGGCAAGATATACTCTTACATTATTCTTCTTTGTTTCTGATTTGAAATCCGGCCGTTACCAAATCCTGCCAATAATTAGGATACGATTTAGAGACAACATTAGGATCTGCTATTTTAATTTCTGGGAAATAAAAGCTGGCAGGGGCAAATGCCATTGCCATTCGGTGATCTTCGTAGGTTTGGATAATGGGATTTTTCTCTGCTTCAATGCGTGTACCGTCCCATCTTAAGCTACAGTCTTTTTCATCTGTAAGTATGTAACCTAACTTCCTGAGTTCTGTTTTTAAAGCTTCTATTCGGTCCGTTTCCTTTATTCTTAGACTTTGTAGTCCTGTGAAGTGAAAAGGAATGTTTAACAGGGCACAGGTTACTACAAAAGTTTGTGCCAAATCAGGGATATCTACAAAATTCTCTTCAAGGTATTGAGGATGGATACCTTCGTTTTTAATAGCCACTCCTTTAGAAATGAATTTTGTTGCAATTCCTAAGCGAGAGAATAACTTCGCTCCACGACTATCTCCTTGGAAACTATTTTGGAAGAGGCCTGGTAGCTCGATTTCTGCTTTACCTGATAAAATGGCTATCTGATACCAATAAGAAGCTGCACTCCAATCATTTTCTATTGTAAAAGGAGTACTGCAATAAGGCTGTGGAGACACGGTGATGCAATTAGAAGTTGTCCACTCTGCTTTTGCACCAAAATCATTCATTATTTGTAGAGTGAGATTGATATATGGACGAGAAATTATTTCTCCAGTCAAATATAGCGTTAATCCGTTTTCAAGAACGGGACCTATCATGAGTAGAGCAGATATGTATTGAGAACTTATATTTCCTTTCAGTGTGATTACACGACCTTTTAACTTTGTACCTTTTATGAGCAACGGGGGAAAACCATCTTTCTCTATATATTTGATATCGGCTCCTAATTCACGGAGGGCGTCTACCAGTACTTGGATAGGGCGTTGTTTCATCCTTTCTGTACCTGTGATAATGTGCTCTCCGGGATTAACACTTAAATAGGCTGTGAGAAAGCGCATAGCTGTCCCGGCTGCCATGATATCAATTATTTTTTCTTTTTCATCTAATGCTTTTATTATTACCCGTGTATCATCACAGTCGGATAAGTTTTCGGGAGGGTATATCCCTTTACTCAACGCATTGATTATCAGTGCACGATTGCTAATGCTCTTAGAAGGAGGTAATTGAATATTTGTTTTGATTTCCGATGGAGCGAAGAGTTGATAAATCATTTTCTATATTTTTATATCCGGTGACAAAGATAACAATTATATTGTTTTATAAAGGAAGCATGCGAAGATTGGTTTTAAAGATTTCGCCCCTGCCACAAAAGGCTGCGACAGGGGTGAAATGATTTTAGAGACAAACAACCGGAAGGCCTTTATTATAAAGGGTCTTCAGATAGCTTTACTGTCTGTGTACTTCTTACATTAAGAATCCGAGTAAGATACCTGCTGCGACAGCAGAGCCGATTACTCCTGCCACGTTTGGCCCCATTGCGTGCATAAGCAAGTAGTTCGTAGAGTCGTACTCCAGACCTACTACTTGTGAAATACGTGCGGAGTCGGGCACGGCAGATACACCGGAATTTCCGATCAGCGGGTTGATTTTGTTGTCTTTGCCCAGGAACAGGTTGAATATCTTCACGAATATAACCCCCGATGCTGTGGCGATGATGAACGATAAAGCACCCAAAGCAAATATTTTGATAGAGTCGAATTTCAGAAACTCCGAAGCTTGAGTAGAGGCACCTACGGTAAGTCCCAGCAAGATCGTTATGGTATCGATCAGAGGCCCACTTGCCGTATTTGCAAGGCGACGTGTCACGCCGCTTTCTTTCAGCAGGTTTCCGAAGAACAACATTCCCAATAGAGGCAGGCCCGAAGGAACCAAAAAGGTAGTCAGCAACAAACCGATAATTGGGAAGATAACTTTTTCCGTATGGGATACGGCTCGTGGCGGTCGCATGCGGATAAGCCGTTCATGTTTTGTGGTGAGCAGACGCATTATGGGCGGCTGTATCACCGGGACTAACGCCATATACGAGTAGGCTGATACGGCTATAGCCCCCATCAGATTGGGCGCTAATTTCGAAGAAAGGAAGATTGCCGTCGGACCATCCGCACCTCCGATAATGCCTATGGCACCGGCTTGCATCGGATCAAACCCTATTTCCAACGCAATCATGTATGCTCCGAAGATTCCGAATTGGGCGGCAGCACCGATCAGCATTAGCTTCGGGTTGGAGATTAGCGCCGAAAAATCGGTCATTGCTCCGATACCGAGGAAGATAAGCGGCGGATACCATCCCGAGGTTACTCCTTGATATAAAATATTCAAAACAGACCCTTCTTCATAAATGCCGACTTTCAATCCGGCTTCCATATTGAAAGGAATGTTGCCGATCAGGATACCGAACCCGATAGGAATCAGCAACATTGGTTCAAACTCTTTGTCAACGGCCAAGTAGATGAACACCAAGCCAATTAGGATCATGATAATATGCCCCGCAGTCGCATTGTAGAATCCTGTATAGGTCCAGAAATCGGCAAGGTTGTTTCCTAAAAAGTCAATAAAATCTCCCATATTATTCAATAATTACGAGGTCAGTACCTTCAAGGACGGAATCGCCCTTGCTTACATTGATAGCGGTAATCTTTCCGTCTTTATCCGCATTGATGTTATTCTCCATTTTCATTGCTTCGAGAATGATAATTGTCTGTCCCTTTTTCACAGTGTCACCCACATTTACTTTGATGTCGAGAATTACACCCGGTAGGGGAGACTTAACACCCGATTTGCCGGTAGATGGTGTTGCCGGTTTTACTACGGGCGTAGCCGGAGCTGCCGGGGCGGTAGTTGCCGGGCGTACGACCGGTTTTACAACAGCTTTAGGCTGCTTCTCCAATTCTACTTCATAAGGTGTGCCGTTTACCTCTACGTGGGCTATATTATCTTCAATGTCGCCAATGGTTACTTGATACAAGTTTCCGTTGATTTTATATTTATATTCTTTCATTGTTTTATTTTTTTATGGAATGACTTACTTCTTATGGGGAGTTTCACGCAAAGTATAGATTTTCGAACTCCATGGAGAGTAACTGCGTTTTACTCGCGTCATCGTTAGTACCATCTCTTCGACATCGTGTACTTCGTTCTGCATTTCGTGCAGTGCCATGGAAATAGCTGCGTAAACTTCTCCCGGAGCTTCTGTGAGTTCTTTCGCTTCTCGCTTGTCGATGCCTTTTGCTTTCATGGCATTCCGTTTACTGAGGTTTACAGCAATTCGTCCGACAATCTTGAAAGAAATAAACAAAAGAATCAATCCGACGAATACCACGCTCATTGCCGAGATCGACATGCCGATACCGCTGGCATCGTGTTTTCTGAACTTCTCCATCTTTGCATTGCCGCTGATGGTTTTGTTGTTCGTACTTGGAGTAACATATTTATCTTTACTTTTGCCTTTCACTTCCCATGCATCCGCTCCGTCACTGATGCGTGCATACGATTGGTTCGCATTCAGTGTTCTTGCCGGTATGGCGACCTGATCGATCAGCTTGCGCCCGGAGTCGTATAATCCGATCCAGTTATCGGTTTCAGTGTTCAATTTGAAACTTGTGTGAAAAGTTCCCCGGTTCGGTTCGCCATCGGCCCAAAACAGAGCGTGTTGGCGCGGTTTTACCAAGGTGAGCACATCTCCTTTGGGGATAAAGTAGGTAGCCGTATCGCCGGGTTGACTGCTTGCTTTCAGCAAATAACCCGCCAAATCTGCGCTGCCGTATGATTTGTTAAATATTTCGATCCATGCGCTGTGCAGACCGTAGTCGTCCTGAAAGTTTTCCTGATTGTCAATCAAAATTTCATTCAGTATCAACTTGTTGTTTGATTTTTCCTCTTCACAAGAAGACAAACCTACCAACAGCAGCAAAGAAAAGAATATTCCGATTTTGCTTTTATTCATAATCGTTCTTGTTTTTAGTGTGACAGTTTGATTACAATGGAATATTGCCATGTTTTTTGGCCGGGTTGGCAAGTTTTTTCGTTTGTAATTGCTGCAAGGCTCGAATAATGCGGAAGCGAGTGTTTCGTGGTTCAATCACGTCGTCGATATAACCGTATTTTGCAGCGTTATAAGGATTGGCAAACAGCTTGGTGTATTCGGCTTCTTTTTCGGTCATGAATGCAACCGGATCTGTCGCTTCTTTCGCTTCACGGGCATATAATACTTCTACTGCTCCGGCCCCGCCCATTACGGCAATTTCCGCTGTAGGCCATGCATAGTTCATATCGCCGCGAAGTTGCTTACAACTCATCACGATGTGAGAGCCTCCGTAAGATTTGCGTAAAGTGATTGTAACTTTAGGAACAGTGGCCTCTCCATAAGCGTACAATAGTTTGGCTCCGTGAAGGATTACACCGTTGTATTCCTGCCCTGTTCCCGGAAGGAATCCCGGAACGTCTACCAATGAAACGATAGGAATATTGAATGCGTCGCAGAAGCGTACGAAACGTGCGCCTTTACGAGAAGCATTGCTGTCGAGCACACCTGCCAGATATTTCGGCTGATTGGCTACGATACCTACCGATTGCCCGTTGAAGCGGGCGAAACCGATGATAATATTCTTGGCATAATCTTTTTGAACTTCGAGAAATTCGCCATTGTCTACAATGGCCCCGATCACTTCGTACATATCGTATGGCTTGTTCGGGCTATCGGGAATGATATCGTTCAACGAATCTTCCAGACGATCGATAGGGTCGGTGCAATCTATATAAGGAGCTTCTTCAAGATTGTTTTGAGGAATGTAGCTTAGCAGTTTGCGAATCAATGCCAAACCTTCTTCTTCTGTTTTAGCGGTGAAATGAGTTACACCTGATTTTGTAGAGTGAACGCTTGCGCCACCCAGATTTTCCTGGCTGACATCCTCACCGGTCACGGTTTTTACTACTTTTGGCCCTGTAAGAAACATATACGAAGTTCCTTCCATCATGAGCGTAAAGTCAGTCAATGCCGGAGAATAAACAGCACCTCCCGCGCAAGGGCCGAAAATGCCGGAGATTTGAGGAATTACACCCGAAGCCAGAATATTGCGTTGGAAGATTTCGGCATATCCTGCCAATGCATTGATACCTTCTTGGATACGTGCGCCGCCCGAGTCGTTGATACCGATGCAGGGAGCGCCCATTTTCATAGCCTGATCCATGATCTTGCAAATTTTCAAAGACATGGTTTCCGACAAAGATCCGGCAGAAACAGTAAAGTCTTGCGCAAATACGTATACCAGACGCCCTTCGATAGTGCCGCATCCTGTCACTACTCCGTCGCCCGGATAGTGTTTTTTCTCCATTCCGAAGTTTGTACATCTGTGTTCGACAAACATATCCATTTCTTCGAAGCTGCCTTCATCCAACAACATCGCTATGCGTTCACGCGCTGTATATTTGCCTTTTTCATGTTGTTTGGCAATTGCTTTTTCTCCACCTCCGATACGTGCAACGGCACGGCGTTCGATAAGCTCTTTAATTTTTTCAAGTTGATTACTCATGTTATTTACAATTTGACTATAATTACAATTTGCTGTTCTTTTAATATGTCATTTGTTATCCGCCGTTTATCTCTTTATAATTTACATCTTTTTATTCCCGGATTGTCGATTCTTGTTTTGGATGAATTGAAATGAGAAATCCGTAAACCGGTAAGCAGCGGTTGTAAATTAAAAAGGTAATGGATTAATGCTCGCAAAGTTCTGTCAGCACACCCATTGTAGATTTCGGATGCAGGAATGCGATATTCAAACCTTCGGCACCTTTGCGGGGAGCTTTGTCGATGAGACGGATTTCTTTTGCTTCTGCTTCTGCCAAAGCATTGGCTACTCCATCCTCGACCGCAAATGCGATGTGGTGAACCCCTATGCCTTTGTTCTCGATAAATTTAGCGATGGTGCTTTCGGGACAAGTAGGCTCTAACAGTTCGATTTTCGTATCGCCTACTTTCAAGAAAGCGGTTCTTACTTTCTGATCTTCTACTGTTTCAATGTTGTAGCATTTCAAACCTAACACGTTTTCGTAGTAAGGAAGGGCTTCTTCGATGCTTTTTACAGCAATTCCCAAATGCTCGATGTGCGAAATTTTCATAAGAATATTTTTAATTGGGTTATTAATCTGTTTTTGCATGGTACAAAACATCCACAAAGAAAATCAATTATTGTATAATAATGAAATATTTCTCAATTTAATTGTAGGGGTAAAAAAGAGAAAAAGTAGGAATGAAGGAGAGAGTAAAAGAGTTTTGTAATGTCAACATTGCATTTTACGCATAGATTTTAATTAGCAAATTGTTCAGCCATGTCCACCGGACGCGTATCCAGCGTCTTGTACTGCTTTGTTTTCCGCCAAATCGCAGGACGAAATCGCGGTAGCCGTGTTTGCGGAAGGGAAGTCCCACATCCATGAATTCCATGTGGCGGAACCCCTCTTCGTGTGCGTTGTCCAGTGCTTTCCATACAGCCAGTATTCCGGGATATTGCAAGGCATAAGTCTTACGCATCCCTCCGGAGAACCAAAGATATGCGTTTTCTTCGGAATAGATGCAAACAGATCCTCCGATGATTTTCTTTTTGTATTTTACGATAAAGATTTTGGCTTTTTTCTTCTTAATGAGCAGGCGCTCCATGTGGTGAAAGAAATCGTTGCCGGGGAAGTAGCGGCGGATGCGGGAAGAATAAACTTTGTGAAGCATGCGCGAAAACTCCTTTATGTCTTTTTCCGCATGGGTTTCTTCTACCTTTGCTCCGTTTTTGATTCCTTTCTTTATCTGGCGGATGCGGGAAGGGCTAAAACGTTCTTCCACCCGCTCCATACTGTGAAGAGAATTCCTGACACGCAGCCAATTGACCGGAAAAAACAGGTTTGCCCGGAAGAATTTGTATCCGAACATGGGATTGTTCAGGTTGCGAAATTCAATAAGAAAGCAGGAGCGGGAAGCCTCCTGAGTGAGATGCTCCAACATTTCGCCGAATATTTCTTCTGCCTTTTCTTTGTCTGCGAGAATTGATTGATCCGTTATCTCGCCTGTGCCGTATACGACGCATTGCCTGGCAACAGATCCGGGCAACCATCTTTTGGCTTTATGTATAGCTGCCAGTAAACGGGCAACCGGCTGGCCGTTTTCGGTTGCTACAATTAATAAAGGCGTGTATCCGTGAGTTACTTCGTAGATTTGAAACAACTCTTTGGAGTGGAAAGTGTTGATGCCCGGCAGATCGGGAATATCTTTCCCTTCATAATATGTGGTCAGCTTGAGTGGCATTTTGAGAACAAAATTATTCTTTTGTTTCTTATTTCAACAAAAAATACGGGGATTTGTTTCCGCGACTGTTTATCCTTCGGTTTTTTGCTTTTTCTTGCTCTTCCCGAAGCGGAGTCTCGGGAAACTGTCCTGCATTGGTCATATGGGGCATCTGTTTCTTCAATCGCTGCCAGAGAGATGTAACGCTATTTGGCTTGCGTCGGCAGATAGCTGTCTCTCATTGCTTTCTGTGATGTGTCTGGATGTAACGTTATTTGGCTTGCGTCGGCAGGAAGTGTGAGACCGGTCTTCAAAACAACTGTTTAACCAGTGGAAAAAAACAATGAGATGATTGAAAAAAAAGGCGGCGGGCTTTGAAAAAAACACGGCGGGCTTTGAAATCAAACACGGCGGGCTTTGAAAAAAAGGCGGCGGGCTTTTTTTCGAACGTGGCGATGATTGCAATCGGGCAGTAAAGACGTTTTTTAATTGGCGAGATATTTTCTAAAAGGACGAAATGTGCGTATATTTGCATACGTAAATTAAACGAAACGAAAAACGGAATGGAAAACTTTAGTGAATTGATCAGAAACCGCCGAAGCATGCGTAAGTTTACCGATGAAGAGTTGTCGCAGGACGAAGTCGTTGCGTTGATGAAAGCGGCGTTGATGTCGCCCACATCGAAACGGACGAATAGCTGGCAGTTTATTGTGGTTGATGACAAAGAGACACTGAAAGAGTTGTCGCGCTGTAAAGAGCATTCGTCTTCTTTCATTGCCGATGCAGCATTGGCAATCGTTGTCATGGCCGATCCGCTGGAGAGCGATGTGTGGATTGAAGACGCGTCCGTCGCTTCCATCATGATACAGTTGCAGGCGGAAGATTTAGGCTTGGGAAGCTGCTGGGTTCAGGTCAGAGAACGGTTCACGGCAACGGGAATTCCGTCGGATGAATTTATTCACGGGCTTCTCGATATCCCTTTGCAACTTCAGGTGCTTTCGGTGATTGCCATCGGGCATAAAGGTATGGAACGCAAGCCTTTCGATGAATCGCATCTGCAATGGGAAAAAATTCATATCAATAGATTCGGAGGGAAGTAAGCTATGGTTGCTGCAAAGGCGAACAATAAAAAAGATACTTACAGGGCGACGGCCGTCTCTTTTATCGTGATCGGCCTGCTTTTTCTGATCGATAAGCTGGTACATTTCGCGTCGGTCGGGTTGCCTTGGGTGATGTATAAAGACAACTTGCTGTTGTACGTTTCCGTCTGTTTCCTGATTTTCAAACGCGACAAATCGGTCGGATTGGTGCTGCTCGGACTTTGGCTGGTGATCAACATCGGTTTGGTGACTTCATGGCTCGGTTCTATTTCCGGTTATCTGCTGCCGTTGGCATTGCTCGTGGCGGGCGGGATACTCTTGCTTGCTTCCAAACGATAAGAGGAGGGTGACGGATGAAGAGAAGTATTGAAGATACGCCGATTGTTTTTATCGGTGCGGGAAATCTGGCGGTGAATCTTGCAAAAGCGCTTTACCGCAAAGGTTTTCGCATCGTGCAAGTATATAGCCGTACCGAAGAGTCGGCTTTCGCTTTGGCAAAGGAAGTCGAAGCGAAACACACGACGGAGTTATCGGAGGTGGTGAACGATGCGGAGCTGTACATTGTTTCTCTGCGAGACGATGCTTTCGTGAGCCTTTTGCCCCGCATTGCCTGCGGAAAGGAGCGGGGGTTGCTGGTGCATACGGCGGGAAGCATCCCGATGGATGTGTGGAAGGGATATGCCCGGCGCTATGGAGTGCTTTATCCTATGCAGACCTTCAGCAAGAAGCGTGAAGTCGATTTCCGCGAAGTTCCTTTCTTTATCGAAGCGGGTGCTCCGGAAGATGCCGAATTGCTGAAGAAGGTTGCCACTGTGCTTTCGACCAAAGTGTACGACGCTACTTCCGAACAGCGGAAGAGCCTTCATCTGGCGGCTGTTTTTACCTGCAATTTTACCAATCACATGTATGCGTTGGCAGCCGCATTGCTCGAGAAGTATCATCTTCCGTTCGAGGTCATGCTGCCGTTGATCGATGAAACTGCCCGGAAAGTGCATGCGTTGTCGCCTCACGATGCCCAGACAGGGCCTGCGGTGCGCTACGACGAGAACGTAATGAACCGGCATTTGTCTCTTCTGTCCGATTCTCCGGAGTTGCAGGAGATTTATAAACTAATTAGCAAAAGTATCCATGAGCACCATTAATTACGATTTAGCCCGGATCAGGGCATTGGCTTTCGATGTAGACGGCGTACTTAGCTCCACTACCATACCGTTGCACCCTTCGGGCGAACCGATGCGTACGGTGAATATCAAAGACGGATATGCCATCCAACTGGCGGTTAAAAAAGGATTTCCCATTGCCATCATCACGGGCGGGCGGACAGAGGCCGTAAGGATTCGTTTTGCCGCTTTGGGCGTAACCGATATCTATATGGGTTCTTCTGTGAAGATACATGATTATCGGGCTTTTCGTAGCAAATACGGGTTGAAGGACGAAGAAATTCTTTATATGGGTGATGACGTCCCCGACATAGAAGTGATGCGCGAATGCGGATTGCCTTGTTGTCCCAAAGATGCCGTGTCCGAAGTTAAAGCGGTTTCCCGTTACATCTCTTATGCCGATGGAGGTCGCGGATGCGGTCGCGATGTGATAGAGCAGGTGTTGAAAGCGCATGGAAAATGGATGGCGGCCGATGCGTTCGGCTGGTGATTGTAAATAACGAATTCGTATTTTGATTATGCCTCTTGAAAACCTGAAGAAATATCAGATTATATTGGCTTCCAATTCGCCCCGTCGTAGAGAATTGATGTCCGGGCTGGGAGTCGATTACACGGTGCGCACTCTACCCGATGTGGATGAGTCTTATCCGGAACATCTTAAGGGCTGCGAAATTCCCGAATACATAGCCCGTGAAAAAGCGGCGGCTTACCGCGCTTCCATGAAGCCGGGAGAACTGTTGATTACCGCCGATACGATTGTCTGGCTCGACGGCAAACTGCTTGGAAAGCCTGAAGGCGGGGAAGGAGCGGCAGAAATGCTGCGTTCGCTTTCGGGAAAGGCGCATCAGGTCTTCACCGGTGTCTGTCTTACTACGACAGAATGGCAGAAAAGCTTCACCTCTTCTTCAGACGTCGTGTTCGATGAACTCTCCGAAGACGAGATTCAATATTACGTCGACGCATACCGGCCGATGGATAAGGCAGGAGCGTATGGCGTGCAGGAATGGATCGGATATATCGGTGTGAAGTCTATATCAGGGAGTTTTTATAATATTATGGGACTTCCCATACAGAGATTGTACGGAGAGCTGAAGCGTTTGTAAAAAAAAGGCCGGTGCCGGGAATACCGGAGGCAATGCCTTTGGAAACAGCCTGTGGTATGCGGCCCATCGCTTTTGAGTAATTTTCGATTGTCATGGATGAAACTTACAACAAATCGAGCATCAGCGGAATATCTTCTGCGCGGATGCCTTGTTCGAGAAGCGCGGCTTCATCTTTCCGGAACATAATAATAAATTGTTCTTTGCTTCCGCCCGCCGCAATCGCTTCCTTATAAAGGCCGGCCGCTTTCCGGATATTTCCCATTGCCCATGCCACATGCCCTGCATTCATGTAATCGATCGCCAACGGCTTTCTGTCGATAATTTTTTCATAATACTTCATTGCCTGCTCGTGTTTGCGCCCGATAAACGAACACCACCCGATTCCTCTCCAGGCTTTTATGCTGTTGTTTTGAATGAAGTCGAGCTTGAAGAAGTAGTTTAACGCTTCTTCGTTTTGTCCGAGTTCTGCCAGACAGTTGCCGATGTGAAAAATAATGTTCGCGTCTTCCGGGCTTACTTCTTCCGTTTTCTTATAATACGTCAACGCCTTCCGGTAATCTCTGTTCAGTCGATAGCAAACAGCTAAGTGCCTGTTGTTCCATATGTTGTCCGGCTTGAGCGTATCCGCTTTCAGGTAAGCTTCAATTGCTTCGGCATATTTTTTCTGTTTTTGCCGGGCATATCCCAGTTTTTGGTAACATTCGGCGGCATTTTCGGCGAACAGTCCGGCGGCTTCCATCTCTTTGTAAGCTTCGGTGGCTTCTTCCCACCGTTCTTTCTTCAGGTAAAAGTCGGCAATAGGGAGCAGCACGTCTTTTTGAGAAAGCATATTGCCGAGCGCAGGGATATGGTGCAAGTCGAGCTTCTCCTTGAAGAAATCTCTGAATTCCTGTCGCCGTGTGCTGAGTTTGAAGAAACGATACAAGTCTTGCAGGTATTGATTGCTGATGGTTCCGGGACGTTCGTTGAATTGTTTGATATTCTCCGCATTCGACTGTTCCGCCATTTCCGAGATCTGTTCCTGCTGGCTGCTCAGCTGGCTTAGCAACATCTCTTTTTGCACTTTGGGAAGTTGGTGGATTATGAATAAAAAGGAATATTTGTCGCTGTTGCTGAAGAAACCTGTTTCGAGAATGAAGTCCAGCGTGCCCTTCTTTTCTTTCGCCTCTTTCAATATCCGGTAAACATCCGGTTGTTGTTTGCTGAACGGATAGAACCAGTTGTGAATCTCGCTGAAGAATGGAAAGCTCTTCAATGCGGAAAATGTACTCATATATACATCGGCCCCCTCCATTTGCAATTCGCTCATCTCCCGAAGCTTGTCGCCAAGTCCGCTTTGTTCGAAAGCGTCCATCCAATCCGGGTTTTTATCATCGCTTTCATCATCGTTTTCTTCCAGGCCGAACCGCATGTCACGCATGGAGGAGACGCTTTTCATCATTTCCGGTATAATCTCCTCTCTCATCTTCTTGTCGATCTTTTCCGTTTCCTGAGAGAGTAACAACTGACGGTAGATGCGGGCGGCGTCTTCTTTGAAAGAACCGGTGTCTCCCATAAGTACGATTCTTTGTGTCAGTTCGGGATAAAGATAAATCCTATTCCGGTATATGTGCAGGATAATGAGCAGACCGACCATTGCTCTTTGCGATACGCTTACGTTGGGGTGCGTGTAGGCATCCAGCAGCCACATGGCCTTGCTTAAGTCGAAACATTCCATCAGGCTTAACGTCACGGCGCTGACAAACAAGCACAGGTCGTTTGCGCCGGACAATTCGGATGTAAGCATAGCCTGTGCATTCTTCTCTTCATCGTTGCTCCATGCGCTATTTGTCCATGTAATCAGGAAAAGATTCTTCAGGGCGTTTTCGTGACGCTTCAGTGCCTCACTTGTTTCTTCGTCCGACTTTAGCCCGCTAACGGCCAAATCGTCATCAAATCCTTCGAGGATGCGGAGCAACTGTGTCGGATCGTTTGTAGCGGAATCTGCCGTTTGAGCAGTATGCCGCACGATGTGATAGTATTTGGAGGATACGCCGTCGAGTGTGGACAACCTCGCCCGATCGGCAATTTCCCATGCCTCTTTCAACAGTTTACTATATACTTCCGGGCGTTCGGGGTCGTCTGCACCCTGAAGCATGTAATCCAACATGTAGTTGTACGAAGTTTGCAGTTGCTCCAAATGCGTTCGCAATTTCCAGTCGGCACACTGCCAGAGTAAAGATTCCAGTTGCGTCAATGCTTCCTTGAGTCTTCTTTCCCGGAGCAAAGCACTTATGCAGGCATATTGTTCGTTTATTGTTTTTTCATTCATCATGACCCTTGTATTTCTACTTTTCTTTATTCATTAAAAAAGTATTCTGTTTCGGTTATAAAAGTACAAAAAGAATGCCAAATACCCATAGACAAAGAAGGTGAAATCGAAAAAAAACGATGGAGAAAAGGGATGAAATATCGCATGCTTCCGGAATGTTCATATGTTGAACGGGAGAGTCCGGTTCTTATGGAAGAGAGGAAAAAGTAAATTGGCGGATTATTGAAGAAACCGATAAGGTGGGGTGGGAAAAGAGAAGAAAGTCGATGAGTTATTCCTTGGGGATGTATGGTTGAACCACCCGGTTATGGCTTCTGATACGGGGCGGTTGAAAATGCAATTACGGATTAATTTGTATCTTGACTGAATGTGAAAGTGTATTATAATTGGTGTGGAATAACCTTCCCACCGCCCGTAAAAAGCAAACCGGAGATACCGTTTCAGCTCTGCTTGCACAGGCGAAATAGTATTTCCGGCTATGGCTGAAGCCGATTGTCTGTAAAATCTGAATGCCGAACCGATTTTCGGCGTTCAGATCCGGCTTCTCAATTTATTATCTTCCGAGAATGGATTATTCTTGGATGGCAGCAATACCCGGAAGAACCTTTCCTTCGATCGCTTCGAGCAATGCGCCGCCACCGGTAGACACGTAAGATACACCGCCTGCAAGGCCGAATTTATTGACACAAGCTACGGAGTCGCCGCCGCCAACGAGAGAGAACGCGCCGTTTTTCGTAGCTTCTACAATAGCTTCGCCTACCGCGCGCGAACCGTGCGTAAAGTTTTCAAATTCAAATACCCCTGTCGGACCGTTCCAAAGAATAGTCTTGGAGTCTTTGATTACTTTTGCGAAAATTTCTTCTGTTTTCGGGCCGATATCCAAGCCTTCCCATCCATCTGGAATTTCATTCACTGCGCAGAATTTAGTGTTGGCGTCGTTAGAGAAAGCGTCGGCAATCTTTGCGTCTACAGCCAAAACCAGATTAACGCCTTTTTCTTTGGCTTTTTTCATCAGGTCCAAAGCCAAATCGAGCTTGTCGTCTTCACAAATAGAGATACCGATTTTGCCGCCCATTGCTTTGGTAAAAGTATAGGTCATACCGCCGGCAATAATCAGGTTGTCTACTTTGTTCAGCAGGTTTTCGATGATTTCGATTTTCGAAGAAACTTTAGAACCACCCATGATGGCGGTAAACGGACGCTTGATGTCGTTCAAAACCTTATCTACCGCTTTTACTTCTTTCTCCATCAGATAGCCGAACATTTTGCTGTCGGTATCGAAGTGTTTAGCGATCAGTGCGGTAGAAGCATGAGCGCGGTGAGCGGTTCCGAAGGCGTCGTTCACGTAGCAGTCGGCATAAGAAGCCAGCTTCTTGGTGAACTCTTTTTGGCTTTCTTTCACAGCTTTCTTTGCAGCCGCTTTCTCTTCATCCGTAGCGTCTTCTGCCAAGCCTCTCGGTTTGCCTTCTTCCTCTGCGTAAAAACGGAGATTTTCGAGCAACAATACTTCTCCGGGTTTCAATGCCGCCGACTTCTTGACAGCTTCTTCGCCCATGCAATCGTTGGCGAACTGAACTTCAACACCCAACAATTCGGAAAGATGTTTCAGGATATGCTTTAAGGAAAATTTGTCAGTCACGCCTTTCGGGCGACCCAAGTGAGAACCGATGATAATGCTTCCGCCGTCTGCAAGAATCTTCTTTAAAGTAGGAAGAGCCGCGCGCATACGTGTATCGTCTGTAATATTGAAGTTTTCGTCCAGAGGTACATTGAAATCCACGCGAACAAATGCCTTTTTACCGGCAAAATTGAAATTGTCAATTGTTTGCATAATACTCTATTTTTATTTAAAAGTGTTTTAAAAATCTTCTTCGATAGTCCGCAAAGTTACTATTTATTTCTGTTTCTTCGCAATTAATTCTTTATTTATTCGCAGCTTTAGAACCCTCTTTGGTTACTTTATAGGTGTCTGAGAAATGTTTGCACATCAATTGCAAACCACATATATCACATTTCGGGGCACGTGCCTGACAGATGTAGCGACCGTGCAGAATGAGCCAATGATGAGCGATGGGGATCAGTTCTTCCGGAATGTTTTGGGTCAACTCTTTTTCTACGCTAAGCGGTGTGGTGCATCTTTTCGGCACCAGACCGATACGGTGGCTCACACGGAACACATGTGTGTCTACCGCCATGGCTGCTTTTTTGAATACTACCGACCGGATGACGTTCGCCGTCTTTCGTCCCACCCCCGGAAGTTTAGTCAAGTCTTCGAGATTGTCGGGGACTTCACTACCGAACTTCTCGACCAGCATGCGTGCCATCCCGACCAAATGTTTAGCTTTGTTGTTGGGATAAGACACACTGCGGATATATTCAAAAATCACTTCGGGAGTGGTCGCTGCCAACGCCTCCGGAGTAGGAAAATCACGAACCAGAGGGGGAGTAACTATGTTTACCCGTTTGTCGGTACATTGGGCGGAAAGAATCACTGCTATCAACAATTCGTACGGATTGTTGTAATGCAACTCCGTTTCGGCTATCGGTACATTTGCCTTGAACCAGGCGATTACTTTTTCATATCGTTCTTTTTTTCTCATCGCAGTTTGTTTTTATGGTAATGGGGCGTTACTTTCAGGTTGAAGTAAAGCATGGAGAGTACTGTGAGGCAAGCGCCGAACAGATATGCTTTGCCGAATGTGCTGATTTCTGCAATGTACCCTCCCGTTAACATGCCGATGCCGATGCCGACATCCCATGATGTCAGATAAGTGGACGTGGCGGTTCCGCGTTTGCTGTTCGGCGCAAGATTGACAAACAGTGTATTGAACGCCGGAAACATGATGCCGAATCCGATGCCCAGCAGTAGAGCAATGCCGAAGAATACCGTGCGGCAGACGTTCTCGTCCCATCTTATCAGATATACGCAGGCGGAAAGCAGAAAGAAGCTGAACACAACGATGTACAGCCCGGTGGTGATCACCTGGGTAATTTTCCCTTTATCTACCAGTTTACCCGAAAATATTCGCGATACAGCCATTCCCAGGGCCATGAAAGTGAAGAAAAATCCTGTTTTCGTGTCGAGTCCTATCTCGCGGGCGTACATCGCCACGTAATTGGTGGTCATTCCGTAGGGAATGGACAGCAAAAGCAAACTGAAACCCGCAGGAATTCCTCTCAGCAGGATGAAGCGGTCGAGTGAAATCGGCTCTCTCTCTACCGGTGGTTTATACGGTGTTTTAACGATGCATGCGGCCAGCATTCCCAGCATACAGGAGGTAAAAGCATAAACGAATATGGTGGAAAAATCAACACCTGCATCGTGCAGGAACAATCCGAACATGGGACCGACTGACATGGCTATATTATTGGTCAATCCATAGTATCCCAATCCTTCTCCTCTGCGTGAAGAAGGCATAATGTCTATCACCACCGTGTTGCCTGCTACGGTTACTGTTCCGAACGAAACACCGTGTATAATGCGGAATATGATAAAAAGAGTGAGTGAGCCGGCAATGAGGTAGCCGGCGAACATCATTGTAAAGATAAAGTAGGCGAACAGATAAAGTGGCTTTCGGGAAAACGTGTCGAGCAGATAGCCGGAAAAAGGACGGATACAAAGAGCTGCCACCGTATAACATGAGAGCACAATGCCGATTGTGGAGTTTCCTGCCCCGAAAGATTCGGAAAGATAGAACGGGAGTACGGGAATCAACAGCCAGAAGCCAAAATATAATAAGAAATTGGCTGCCAGGATGAAACAGTAGCTGTAAGTTATGAGTCTATCCTTTGCCACTTTTTAAAAGATTAGAACGTTTTGTAACCGGCAACCAGTCATGCCGTTTTTCGCTGGTCGCCGACAGGCTGGTAAAGCATGCTGATAAGGTCGTTCGGAGATTTATTGTACTCTCTGCTTTTCGGCCGTTTCTCTGCTTGTTTCAGCTTTTCAGTCTTTTTGCACCATATATTATTATGATGTAAATTTTGTCTGTTTATTATCATTGAAGGTGTGTCTGCAAAAAAGAGACACACCCTCATCGCATTTCTTAATATGCTGCTTCGAATTCTTTCAGGAAGCGAGTATCGTTTTCAGAGAACATGCGGAGGTCTTTTACCTGATATTTCAAGTTAGTGATTCGTTCTACACCCATTCCCAAAGCATATCCGCTGTATATTTTGCTGTCGATTCCGTTGGAGTCGAGCACGTTCGGATCCACCATGCCGCAACCGAGAATTTCCACCCATCCGGTATGTTTGCAGAACGGGCATCCTTTTCCGCCGCATATATTGCAACTGATGTCCATTTCCGCGCTCGGTTCCGTAAACGGGAAGTACGACGGACGCAAACGTATCTTTGTGTCGGCGCCGAACATCTCTTTGGCGAAAAGCAACAATACTTGTTTCAGGTCGGTAAACGATACGTTCTTGTCGATATAGAGCGCCTCCACCTGATGGAAGAAGCAGTGCGCGCGGTAGCTGATGGCTTCGTTGCGATACACACGCCCCGGACAGATGATGCGGATGGGAGGTTGTGAAGTCTCCATCACCCGGCTTTGTACGGAAGATGTATGCGTACGCAATACCACATCGGGGTAAGATTCGATAAAGAACGTATCTTGCATGTCGCGTGCGGGATGATCCTCCGCAAAGTTGAGGGCGGAGAACACATGCCAGTCGTCCTCTATTTCAGGGCCTTCGGCAATGCTGAATCCCAGACGGGCAAAAATATCGATGATTTCATTGCGTACGATAGAAAGCGGATGGCGAGTACCCAATTTAACGGCCGATGCCGTTCTTGTCAGATCCAATCCTTCGCTGTCGTTATTCTGGCATTCGAACTGTTCTTTCAATGCGCTGATCGTTTCTTGCGCTTTGTTTTTCAATTCGTTCAATTTCATCCCGACTTCTTTCTTCAGTTCGGCAGGAACGTTGCGGAAGTCTGCCATTAAAGCGTTTATGGCTCCTTTTTTACTGAGGTATTTGATGCGGAGCGCTTCAAGCTCTTCGGCATTGGAAGCGTGCAAAGCCGCCACTTCTTGCAGAAGTTGTTCAATCTTAGCTATCATCTTTCTATATATTGTATTTCAGTTCGTAGATAAAAACCTTGCAAAGATACAACTTTATCAGAAACCATCGAAATAATTTAGGGCTTTGTGCGGATATATTCTTTTTCCGGCGCTGCAATCGGTTTTAAAAAACGAAAAAATATTGCGGGATACCGGAGAAGTCGCCGTAGGAATAAGCTCGTTCTGTTCTGTCTTATTTCTTCTTATGCGGAAGGAAGCTTCCGCTCTTTCCGATGCAAAAAAGATTGTCGTTCGCCATTTGCCAAAGAGGCAGTGCAATTCTCCGGTATATACCGGGCCTTACACTGCCTCTTTAACCGCAACTGCCGAAGTTTGTCAGGATTAGCTGCAAGTTTATTGTGAGAATTCTAATTGCTTTAGCTCCAACTGTCGAAGCTTATCAGTTGCTGAATACTAATCCGTCTTCACCGGCATCGACCATGACAGGCTTGCTTCGGTCTACCTCCTGCGAGAGAATTTTTTTCGACAAGTCGTTCAGCAAGTAGCGTTGAATTGCTCTCTTCACGGGACGTGCGCCGAATTCGGGATCATATCCCACTTGCGACAGGAAGTCTACGGCGGGTTCCGAAAGTTTCAGTTCCACTCCATTATCGGCAAGCATCTTTTGCACACTCTTAATTTGGAGAAGAACAATCTTCCTGATTTCTTTCTCCGTCAGCGGCAGGAACATGATTGTTTCGTCGATACGGTTCAGAAATTCGGGACGAATCGTCTTTTTCAGCATATTCATCACTTCTCTTTTCGTCTCCTCGATGATTTCTTCTTTGTTGCCGCCGTTCATTTTTTCCATCTGGCTTTGTATATAGCCGCTTCCCATGTTCGAGGTCATGATGATGATGGTGTTTTTGAAGTTCACCAGCCGGCCTTTGTTGTCTGTCAGCCGTCCGTCGTCGAGCACCTGTAGCAAAATATTGAAAACATCGGGATGCGCTTTTTCGATTTCGTCGAACAGTACTACCGAATACGGCTTCCGGCGGATCGCTTCGGTCAGTTGTCCGCCCTCATCGTAGCCTACATATCCCGGAGGCGCGCCCACCAAACGCGAAACGCTATGCTTCTCCTGATATTCGCTCATGTCGATGCGGGTCATCATGCTTTCGTCGTCGAAGAGGAACTCCGCCAATGCTTTCGCCAGCTCCGTTTTTCCCACACCGGTGGTACCGAGGAAGATAAACGAACCGATGGGGCGTTTCGGATCCTGCAAGCCTGCGCGGCTCCGGCGCACGGCATCGGATACGGCCTCTATGGCTTCATCCTGTCCGATTACACGTTTGTGGAGTTCTTCTTCCAGATGCAGCAGTTTGTCCTTTTCACTTTGCAGCATCTTGCTTACGGGAATTCCGGTCCACCGCGAAACCACATCGGCGATGTCCTCCGCGTCCACTTCCTCTTTGATCATCGCTTTGTCTCCCTGCATTTCATGCAATTGTTTCTGTGTCTCTTCGATTTCCCGGTTCAATTCCTGAAGTTTTCCGTAACGTATTTCGGCCACTTTCCCGTAGTCGCCTTCGCGCTCGGCTTTATCCGCTTCGAATTTCAGATTCTCTATTTCCACCTTGTTCTGCTGTATCTTGTCCATCAGCGCTTTTTCGCTTTGCCATTTCGCTTTGTACGAGGTTTCCTGTTCTTTCAGTTCGGCAAGTTCTTTGCCTATAACTTCGAGTTTAGGTATGTCGTTCTCACGTTTGATGGCTTCTCGTTCAATCTCCAGTTGTTTGATTTTCCGGGAGATTTCGTCCAGCTCTTCCGGTACGGAGTCGACCTCCATACGCAACTTGGCTGCCGCTTCATCCATCAGGTCGATGGCCTTGTCGGGGAGGAAGCGGTCGGTAATGTATCGACTGCTCAGCTCTACGGCAGCAATGATGGCATCGTCTTTGATGCGCACGTGGTGATGATTTTCATAACGTTCTTTCAGTCCGCGAAGAATGGAGATGGTGCTGAGCGTATCCGGCTCGTCGACCATCACAATCTGGAAACGTCTTTCCAAAGCTTTGTCTTTTTCAAAATACTTCTGGTATTCGTCCAAAGTCGTTGCCCCGATAGAACGGAGTTCCCCACGCGCCAACGCAGGCTTGAGGATGTTGGCGGCATCCATCGCTCCTTCGCCTTTCCCGGCGCCTACCAGCGTATGAATCTCGTCGATGAACAGAATGATGTCGCCATTCGACTTCTTCACTTCGTTGATAACCGACTTCAATCGTTCCTCAAACTCTCCTTTGTATTTTGCGCCTGCCACGAGAGCGCCCATATCCAACGAGTAGACCTGTTTGTTTTTCAGGTTCTCCGGAACGTCGCCCCGCAGAATGCGGTGAGCCAACCCCTCGACAATGGCCGTTTTACCCGTACCCGGTTCACCTATTAATATAGGATTGTTTTTAGTACGCCGGCTCAGAATCTGAAGCACCCGCCGTATCTCTTCGTCACGCCCGATCACCGGATCGAGTTTTCCGCTGCGTGCGGCTTCGTTCAGGTTGATGGCATATTTTTCGAGCGACTGATAAGTGTCTTCACTCGATTGCGACGTTACTTTCTCGCCCTTTCTGAGTTCGTTGATGGCATTGCGCAGTTCGCTCTCCGTCATGCCCGCATCTTTCAGAATGGTGGAGACGCTGCTTCTGACCGTCAGTAATGCCAAAAGAATATGTTCCAGAGAAACAAACTCGTCGCCCATCTCTTTGGAATACTGTGTCGCTTTTTGCAGCACTTCGTTCGTTTCGCGGCTCAGGTATGGCTCTCCGCCCGATACTTTCGGCAAAGATTCCGTCTGTCGTTCTGCTACGAGCGCTACTTGCTGCCCGTTCATTCCCAACTTCTGAAAAAGGAAATTGGTGACGTTCTCGCCTGTTTTCATTACTCCCAGCAAAAGGTGTGCGGGGTCGATAGCCTGTTGCCCCCGGCTTTGCGCCAGATTTACGGCTGCCTGTACCGCTTCTTGCGATTTAATGGTAAAATTGTTGAAATTCATATCTTTATTTCTCCTTTCTTTTCTATTTTTAATAACACCCTTCAACGCTCAAAAGATTTGCCAAGCGGGGGAAAACTGCCAATATTGCACTGTAACCAACCAGTTTATGGACAGAATGTCTCGATTTAACTATTTGGTTATGACAAAATTACATATCTTTTGCCTGCCCCAATACAGCCCTTTCCCATCAAAGCCGTTTTGACTCCCAATGGAGCTAAGACGGTGCGGAGGTGTTTTTCTCTTTCTTATAGATAAACAATTTCGATTCGAAACGATAAAAAATGGTGGGAATACACCATGTCATCAAACTATAAATAGTATCTTTACACTTTGTAATCAAAATAAGACTATGTGTATGACAGAGAAACCTCAGATAAAACTTTCGGAAACAGTGGTGCTGATAGACGCCGCTTTCTTGAATTTCGTAATCACCGATATGAAAGCCTATTTTGAAGCTCATTTACAACGTAGCTTGCAAGAGATTGATCTTTCCGCATTGGCCATTTACCTGACTTTGGACGCCGGAATTGCAGAAGGGGATAACGATGTGCAATTCATATTCGTGTACGATAAAGATTCCGACCGCCTGGTTCATTGCCAACCCTCCGACTTGAAGGAAGAACTGAACGGGGTTGCTTTCCGATGTCCGTACGGGGAATACAGTTTTGCCGGTGTCTCTTCCGAAGGAATGGTATCGCGCGAAGAATTGTTTATGGATATTCTGGCGATAATTTCCGATTCTGCCGAAGTGAAAAAGATGATTGTAGTTTCGTTCAACGAGGAATATGGCGACAGAGTAAGTGCAGCTTTGGATGAAGTAAAGAAAAAGGAGGTGATTCAGTTGCGGATGAACGAGCCGGAAAATACGTTGGAATACAAGTGGGATATGCTGGCTTTCTCTGTGATGCAGGCGATGGGAATCAGGGCCGAAGAACTTTAGGGCAGACTATCGTCTCGATGTGCTGTTGCAGCGTGGGGGCGGAATCAGGGCCGAAAAACTTTAGGGCAGTCGGCAGGCGAGACTTTCAAAAAGAAAACGTGAAAACGTTAATACAGGCTTGCCGGGATGCTCTTTTACAGAATATGCTTAAGAATAACCCCCACAAACATTTGTTTTTTAGTCATGCGGTAGCTGAATGCCCAAGCGTGAACCGCAAAACACCCCCACAAATAATTATTTTTTAACCACCCGATTACCAAAATTTAATAATCCGTGTCCGATTTTCGTTTGAAAGTATTTCGAAGCGTAGCGAAGAATCTCAGCTTTACCAAGGCTTCGCAGGAGCTGTTCGTCAGCCAGCCCGCCATCACCAAGCACATTCAGGAACTGGAGAGCTGCTATGAAGTGCGATTGTTCCACCGCGAGGGAAACAAAATCTCTTTGACGGAGGCGGGCAAACTATTGCTGAAGCATAGCGAGAAAGTGCTCGATGATTACAAACAGCTGGAATATGAGATGCATTTGCTGCACAACGAGTTTATAGGCGAGCTGAAGCTCGGAGCCAGCACCACCATTGCACAGTATGTGTTGCCTCCGTTGCTTGCCAACTTTATCGAAAAGCATCCCAAGGTGAACCTTTCTTTGCTCAACGAAAACTCCCGTGAAATTGAAACTGCTTTGCAGGAACATTGCATCGATTTGGGATTGGTGGAGGGAATCTCGCGCCTGCCCAACCTGAAATACACCCGGTTTTTGGAAGATGAACTGGTAGCTGTGGTCAATGCCCGCAACCGCCTGTCTCTTCCCGAAGAAATAACTCCCGAAGACTTGCGGCGAATTCCTTTGGTTCTTCGCGAGCGCGGTTCGGGAACGCTGGATGTGTTCGAACGCGCGCTTTCGCGTTTCGGCATCAAGCTCTCGTCGCTCAATGTCCTGATGTATCTCGGCAGTACCGAAAGCATCAAATGTTTTATAGAACATACCGATTGCATGGGCATTATTTCCGTCCGTTCCATTTGCCGGGAGTTATCGGCGGGACAGTTGAAGGTGCTTGAAATAGCAGGCATGCCCATGATGCGCGAGTTCGACTTCGTGCAATTGCAGGGAAAAGAAGCCGGACTGGCACAACGGTTTATGGATTTTGCAATCGGTTGCGGCAAGAAATGTTGAGGGGCTTGGGCGGGCTTTTCAAAGCCCGCTGCCTTTTTAAAAAAAGCCCGCCGTGTTTGTTTTCAAAGCCCGCCGCCTTTTTTTCAAAGGCCGCCGTGTTTTTTTCAGAGCCCGCCGCCTTTTTCTGCGAACCCACAGTCCTTCCTGCGAGAACCCTCCACCTCTTCTGTGAAAGCCCACTGCCTTTCGCGAGAAATCTTCCACCTTCTCTGCAAAAGACCTCGACCCTTTTCGCGAAAACCCTCGACCCTTTTTCTTTTCCGGGCAATGGGCTGTTTCCGTACATACGGATTATGCCTGAAATGGATTCATTTCCGCTATCTTGAGACGGATTGCCCAATATTATTTTCTTTACCGATATAAAAACGGATTCGGTTAAATCAAGATTGAACCGATGTCGTGTTTTTTATCGCGTTCGGCTTTTCGTGGTTCGTCTAATTTTCTACCTTTGTAGTCTAAACCAATATTTGTGTGGCGATGAAGTATAAATTGTTAGTTCTCGACGTAGACGGAACGCTTCTCAATGAGGCAAAGGAAATCACGAAGCGCACATTGTCGGCTTTGCTGAAAGTTCAGCAAATGGGAGTGCGCATTGTTTTGGCTTCGGGCAGACCTACGTATGGTTTGATGCCCTTGGCTAAAGCTTTGGAGCTGGGGAATTACGGCGGTTTTATCCTCTCTTATAACGGTTGCCAGATTATCAGGGCGGAGAACGGCGAGGTGTTGTTCGAACGGCGCATTAATCCTGAGATGCTGCCGTATCTGGAGAAAAAAGCCCGTAAGAACGGATTCGCCATATTTACTTATCACGATGATACCATTATCACGAACGACTCGGACAACCGGCATATCCGTAACGAAGCGCTTCTGAATAATCTGAAGATTATCAAGGAAGAAGAGTTTTCCACTTCGGTAGATTTTGCTCCATGCAAATGTATGTTGGTGAGCGACGACGAGGAAGCGCTGATCGGCTTGGAGAACCATTGGAAAAAAAGGTTGGACGGAGCGTTGGACGCTTTCCGTTCGGAGCCTTATTTCTTGGAGGTGGTGCCGAGTTCCATCGATAAGGCGAATTCTTTGGGAGCGTTGCTCGAGCAGTTGGGCGTGAAGCGTGAAGAGATCATCGCCATAGGAGACGGGGTGTGCGACGTAACCATGATTCAATTGGCGGGTTTGGGCATTGCGATGGGGCATGCGCCCGATTCGGTAAAAGCGTGTGCCGATTTTGTCACCCTCTCGAATCAGGAAGACGGCGTGGCCATAGCGGTTGAAAAAGCCATTCTGGCGGAAGTGCGG
Source organism: Bacteroides pyogenes (assembly GCF_014196225.1). Lineage (GTDB taxonomy): Bacteria > Bacteroidota > Bacteroidia > Bacteroidales > Bacteroidaceae > Bacteroides > Bacteroides pyogenes_A. The sequence continues at coordinate 25,934 of NZ_JACIDI010000017.1, forward strand.
GCGGCGGATGTTCCGCTCGACGAACTGAACGCCCGGGCGCGTCATGCTTTGATGGGAAATCTGGGTATTCAATATACGTATGCCGCCGAAGACCGTGTGGAAGCGACGATGCCGGTAGATCACCGCACGCGCCAGCCGTTCGGTATCCTTCACGGGGGCGCTACGCTTGCGTTGGCGGAAACGGTGGCGGGGATGGGCTCGATGATTCTTTGCCGCCCCGATGAAATGGTTGTGGGGATGCAAGTCAGCGGTAGCCACATCTCATCGGCCCACGAAGGCGATACGGTGCGTGCCGTGGGCACTGTGGTACATAAAGGACGTTCGTCTCATGTATGGAATGTGGATGTATTCACATCTACCAATAAACTGGTGTCTTCCATACGAGTGACCAACAGTATTATGAAAAAAAGATGATTGTTGAGGAAAAAGAGTTGTCGGTAAGGATAGAAGCATTGGTGGGGGAGAAGCGTCCGTTCGCATGTTATCGTCTGCCCGGCGAAGAGAATATCCGCCTGCTGCAAGGAAACATACATACCCTCCGCTTGCTTTCCGGTTTCGACGAACTGAACGGAAAGAGAGGATTCGTTATGGCGCCGTTCGAGGTGAATGGAAATTCTCCGCTTGTGCTGATGGAGTGCGAACAGGAGCCGGAGACGGTCTATACGAATTGGCAGGACGGGGGGAGGCTTACCGGTTATGATGGCGATGAAAACGGCTGCAAAATCTCTTGCACGAAAGAATATGAAGCATGCTTTCGTCTTTTTATGGAGAAGTTGGGCGAAGGGGTATTCGATAAGTTGGTGCTTTCACGCAATCAGACCGTAGAGCGGACGCCCGGTTTCTCTCCGGTCGGGGCTTTCCGTGCCGCTTGTGTCCGTTACAAGCACTCGTATGTTTATTTATGCTACACTCCTCATACCGGGCTATGGCTCGGAAGCACTCCCGAGATACTTCTGTCGGGCGAACGCAACGAATGGCATACGGTGGCCCTCGCAGGCACATTGCCTTTGCAAAACGGAGGTTTGCCCCATGCCTGGAGCGAAAAGAACCGGAAAGAACAGGAGTACGTATCGGCCTACATACGGAAGCAATTGCATTCGCTGGGCATTCATGCTGCGGAAGAGGGGCCTTATCCGGTTTATGCCGGAGCTTTGTCGCACCTTAAGACAGACTTTCGTTTTTCATTGCATGACCGGATTCGTCCGGGCGACTTGCTTGCGCTTCTTCATCCCACTCCGGCCGTATGTGGCCTGCCCAAAGAACGGGCTCACGCCTTTATTTTGGAGAATGAAGGTTACGACCGCAGCTATTATTCGGGTTTTATCGGCTGGATGGATCCCCGGGACCGGACAGACTTGTACGTCAATCTGCGCTGTATGCACATTGAAGAGGAAAACCTCGTGTTGTATGCCGGAGGCGGACTGATCGCTTCTTCGGAACTGAATGACGAATGGATGGAAACGGAAAAGAAAATGCAAACGATGAAGCGTTTGACTCAATAAACTAAAACAACAAAAGATATGTATTCGGATAAGAAAAATGTACTTCAACTGGTCGCTTTGCTCGAAGCGCACGGAATTACAAGAGTGGTGTTGTGCCCCGGCAGCCGGAACGCTCCGCTTGTGCATACGCTTTCCACTCATCCGGGCTTTACGTGCTATTCCATGACGGATGAGCGGAGCGCAGGCTATTTTGCAATAGGGCTCGCTTTGAACGGCGGGAAGCCGGCGGCTGTCTGCTGTACTTCGGGAACGGCTTTGCTGAATCTTCATCCGGCCGTGGCGGAAGCCTTTTATCAACATATCCCCTTAGTCGTTATTTCGGCAGACCGTCCCGGCGCATGGATCGGACAGATGGACGGACAGACCGTGCCGCAGCCGGGAGTGTTCCGTTCGCTGGTGAAGAAATCGGTCGACCTGCCGGAGATTCATACGGAGGAAGACGAGTGGTATTGCAACAGGCTGGTGAACGAAGCATTGCTCGAAACGAACCATCATGGAAAAGGCCCGGTGCATATCAATGTTCCTATTTCGGAACCTCTCTTCCGCTTTACCGTCGAATCGCTTCCTGCGGTGCGCGCGATTACACGCTATCAGGGGCTGAATGTGTACGACCGTGATTACAACGGATTGATCGACCGGCTCAACCAATACAACCGGAGAATGATTGTCGTGGGTCAGATGAGCCTGATTTATCTGTTCGAAAAAAGATATGTGAAACTGCTGTATAAGCACTTTGCCTGGCTCACGGAACATATCGGCAATCAGACGGTTCCCGGCATTCCGGTGAAGAATTTCGACGCGGCGCTGTCATTCATGCCCGAAGAGAGGGCGGAACAAATGGCTCCGGAGCTGTTGATTACGTACGGAGGACATGTGATTTCCAAACGCCTGAAGAAGTTCTTGCGCCAACATCCGCCTAAAGAGCATTGGCACGTTTCGCCCGACGGCGAAGTGGTAGACCTATACGGGGCGTTGACCTGCGTCATCGAAATGGATCCTTTCGAGTTTCTGGAGAAGATAGCCGGCTGGCTGGACAACCGTACGCCCGAATATCCCCGCGTGTGGGAGAATTATTGTAAAACGATTCCCGAACCGGAGTTCGGATATTCCGGCATGTCGGCGGTCGGGGGCTTGATAAAATCGTTGCCGGAATCGTGCGCCCTGCATTTGGCCAACAGTTCGGCAGTTCGGTACGCGCAATTGTATCCGATTCCTTCTGCGGTGGAAGTGTGCGGCAATCGCGGAACAAACGGAATCGAGGGCTCTCTTTCCACGGCAATCGGCTATGCTGCCTGTTCGGATAAATTGAACTTTGTCGTTATCGGCGATCTGAGCTTCTTCTACGACATGAATGCTTTGTGGAATGGACATATCGGCGCCAACTTGCGCATTCTGTTGCTCAACAACGGCGGCGGAGGGATTTTCCATACGTTGCCCGGATTGGAAATGTCGGGCACTTCGCATAAGTTCATCACGGCCGTTCATAAAACATCCGCCAAGGGATGGGCGGAAGAGAGAGGTTTTCTCTATCTTCGTGCCGAGAATGAAGAACAATTGACGGAAGCCGTGCAGATTCTGACCCGGCCTGAGCCGATGGAGCAGCCGGTGCTGGTGGAAGTGTTTACCAATAAGAACAAAGACGCGCGCATCTTGAAAGACTATTTTAAAAAGAATCAATAAACTTACTCATTATGTCGACACAGAAAAGAGAATGGACAACTATCAGGGAATACGAAGATATTCTTTTTGATTATTATAACGGGATTGCCCGTATCACAATCAACCGCGAACGTTACCGTAACGCCTTTACTCCGACCACTACGGCCGAGATGAGCGATGCGTTGCGCATCTGTCGCGAAGAGTCGGATATCGATGTGGTGGTGATTACCGGAGCGGGCGACAAGGCGTTCTGTTCGGGAGGCGACCAGAATGTGAAAGGACGCGGCGGATATATCGGTAAAGACGGTGTGCCCCGCCTGAGCGTATTGGATGTTCAGAAGCAGATACGGAGCATCCCGAAACCGGTGATTGCCGCTGTGAACGGTTTTGCCATCGGCGGCGGCCATGTGCTTCATGTGGTGTGCGACCTTTCCATCGCTTCCGAAAATGCCATCTTCGGACAAACGGGACCGCGCGTGGGCAGCTTCGACGCCGGGTTCGGAGCGTCTTATCTGGCACGTGTGGTCGGTCAGAAAAAAGCAAGGGAGATTTGGTTCCTGTGCCGGAAGTACAACGCGCAGGAAGCCCTCGATATGGGGCTGGTGAATAAGGTAGTGCCTTTGGAACAGTTGGAGGATGAATACGTTCAGTGGGCAGAGGAGATGATGCAGTTGAGTCCGTTGGCCCTGCGCATGATTAAGGCAGGCTTGAACGCCGAGCTCGACGGGCAGTCGGGTATCCAGGAATTGGCGGGAGACGCCACTCTGCTCTATTATCTCACGGATGAGGCGCAGGAGGGAAAGAACGCTTTTCTGGAAAAGCGCAAGCCCAATTTCAAGCAGTATCCCAAGTTTCCTTAGGCTGCCATTATCTTTCGGAAAGAATGAAGTATAGAATAGAAATTATTCCGCGAACCTTGTTTTTCAAGCGTCCGGCGGGAACTTCGAGAGGGGTGTATACCGAACGGAAAGTATGGTATGTTCGTCTGACCTCTCCCGACGAACCCGGAAGGGTGGGCATAGGCGAGTGCGCTCCGTTGCCGGACTTGAGCTGCGACGACCGTCCCGATTACGAACAACTATTGTCCGATATTTGCCGGCAAACGGAAGAGCGCGGAGAAAGGCTTTCGGAGGAGGAACTGGAGAACTATCCGTCCATCGCTTTCGGGCTGGAGACGGCTTTCAAACATTTCGACGCCGGGACGCCGGGGTTCGGGGATTCGGCTTTCACGCGCGGAGAAAAGGGTATTCCTATCAACGGTCTTATTTGGATGGGCGACCGCGAATTCATGTTTCGTCAGATTACGGAGAAGATAGAAGCCGGCTTTCGTTGCATCAAACTGAAAATCGGGTCGATCGACTTCGAGGAGGAATTGGGATTGCTGCGCTACATCCGCAGCCGTTTTTCGGCCCGTGAGATAGAACTGCGGGTGGATGCCAACGGAGCTTTCGCTCCTTCGGACGCGCCGGAGAAGTTGAAACGCTTGTCGGAGCTGGAACTGCATTCCATCGAACAGCCCATTCGCGCCGGACAGTGGGAGGAGATGGCGAAACTGATCAGCGAGACTCCTTTGCCCATTGCATTGGATGAGGAGTTGATCGGTTGCAACAGTTGCGCGAAACAGGCCGAACTGCTGCAAACCCTTTCGCCGCAATATATCATTATCAAACCTTCGCTTCATGGAAACAGGGATCGATGGATAAGGCTGGCGGAAGAAGCGGGAATCGGCTGGTGGGCGACTTCCGCTTTGGAGTCGAACATCGGTCTGAATGCCATCGCCCAATGGGTGAGCACGTACGACAATCCCCTGCCTCAGGGATTGGGGACGGGGCATTTGTTTGTGGAAAACGTAGCTATGCCACTCGCTCTGAGGGGCGATGAGCTTTGGTTTTATCCGCATCGGCAACGGACGCCCGTTATCTGACTTTCTTGCGGATGTTTTATCAAACGAAAAGATGGAAGTAAATATCGAACGGCAGTTTTTGTATCTCGACGGTAGAAGAGTCGACGCAGGGAACTATAAGTTATGGTCGACGGAGATAATGAGCGACGGCAACCCTGCTCTGGCGGATGTTTTTCGGTTTCTGGAGAGTTGGTTCGACGGCTCGCCCACGGTAACCGTCCGCACTTCCGGTTCTACGGGCGCCCCCAAAACACTGGTCGTTCGCAAGGAACAGATGGTGCAAAGCGCCCGCATCACCTGCGGGTATCTGCATTTGCAAGAAAGAGACACCGCTCTGCTCTGCATGAACCTACGCTACATCGGAGCGATGATGGTTGTCGTGCGTGCCTTGGTCGCCGGTCTGGAACTCCTTGTCCGGGAACCTTCCGGACACCCTTTGGCAGAGCTCGCGACACCCGTTCGCTTTGCTTCCATGGTTCCTCTTCAGGTTTATAATTCCCTTCAGGTGCGCCAAGAGAAAGAGCGGTTGAAGCAGATCGGAACGCTGCTGATAGGCGGGGGAGCCGTCGATGAGGCTTTGGAGAATGAGCTTCGTGACTTTCCGGGAGCTGTTTACTCGACTTACGGAATGACCGAAACGCTTTCTCACATCGCGCTGCGGAGGCTTAGCGGCGTCGAGGCTTCCGAGTGTTATTATCCGTTTCCTTCGGTGAGGCTTTCCCTGTCTGCCGAGAACACGCTGGTCATCGACGCCCCCCTTGTCTGCGACGAAGTGCTGACGACCAACGACATCGCCCGTATTCGTCCCGACGGCGGTTTTTTCATTCTGGGACGAAAAGACAACATCATCAATAGCGGAGGCATTAAGATTCAGCCCGAAGAGGTGGAAAAGAAACTGCGTCCGTTCATTCGCGCCCCGTTTGCTGTCACCTCCGTGCCCGACAAGCGGTTGGGCGAGGCTCTTGTCCTGCTGGTGGAAGATTCGGGCGGGCGTCTCGAAGTATGCCCCGATTGGTTGGCGCAACTGCCGCCTTACCATCGTCCCAAGCGCATCCGCTACGTAAAAGAACTGCCCGGAGCGGGAAACGGAAAGGTAGACCGTGCCGGATGCCGCAGGCTGGCGCACGCACTGTTTGCCTCGAACGGCGCAGATGAAGCTCAGCGGACGGAGTAAACCTCTTTTGCAAAAGACTGAATTTGTCGGGTTGTTTTGGGGAGAGAGTGTTTGTGTGGTCGGGTAGCCGCTATTGTAAAGACTGAATTTGCCGGATTGTTTTGCAGAAAGAGTGTTTTGTGTGGTTGGGCAACCGCTATTGCAAAGACTGAATTTGCCGGGTTGTTTTGGGGAGAGTGTGTTTGTGTGGTTGGGTAGCCGCTATTGTAAAGACTGAATTTGCCGGGTTGTTTTGGGGAGAGAGCGTTTGTGTAGTTGGGTAGCCGCTATTGCAAAGACTGAATTTGCCGGGTTGTTTTGCAGAGAGAGTGTTTTGTGTGGTTGGGTAGCCGGCCCCGTATCTGTCTTCTTACAGGGCGACGGATTTTCTTCTTTATACCTTCCTTTCAAGTTCAAAGAACCCCGTCGGGACTATGACTGAGTAATAAACAAGTGAGCATCGTGTACAGGCAAGGGCGAACTGCGACAATCTATATTATTCATCAGACTGAGAGTCGTCGGTTAAAGGGTTGGCTGGTAGCGGGAACAGAAGTCTCGTTCGTATGCAATAGAGTCTCGCTTTCAGTGAAACAGAACTTCTGTTGCGATACAATAGAGCCTCTGTTTGCGTGTAACGAAGGCCCTGTTTCGATGCAATGGAGTCTCTGTTTCGATGAATGGAGCCTCTGTTTGCGTGCAATGAAGGCTCTGTTTCGATGCAATTGAATCTCTGTTTCGATGAATGGAGTCTCTGTTTGCGTGTAACGAAAGCTCTGTTTCGATGCAATTGAATCTTTGTTTCGATGAAACAGAAGCTCTGTCCGAACGAAATAAAAGCTCCGTTTCGTCGTAGCGGAAGCTCTGCGCAGATTGGCGGAACTTTCGTTCGGACACAACCGTGTCCCTGTGCCGATAAACCGCCTGTTCCGTCTGAGTGAAACGGTTCAAACGGAACGGTCGTTTGCCTTCCCTCCTTCGGTATGAAAAAGGAAAGATAAGGGGAAACAAAATCTTCCGAAAGTCGATTTTATTCCTTTTTTTTGCTTTTTACATTAAAAGCATCTACTTTTGACTGCCGTATCAATGGCGTAATTGTGTAATTTTCTAATGACCTCTCTCAGCGAACAACAAAAGAAAAAGAAATTCGAGCAATTCTTTATTGCCACTTTCCCGAAGGTGAAAGCCTTTGCCTGGAAGGTCCTCAAGTCGGAAGGCGACGCCGAGGACATAGCTCAGGATGTGTTCGTAAAGCTGTGGGATAATCCGGAGATCTGGGAATCGCGGGAGACGTGGAACGGCTATATCTACACCATGGTTCGCAACCATATTTACAATTTCCTGAAACATAAGTCGGTGGAATACACCTATCAGGAGCGTTTGGCGCAGGAAGACTCTTCGGCTTTTGAAGTGGATATTCACGATCAGATCTACGCCAAAGAGATCGAACTCCTGGTGAAGCTGGCTTTGGAGAACATGCCCGAGCAACGCAGGAGGGTCTTCGTGATGAGCCGGCAAAAGGGGATGAGCAATCAGGAGATAGCCGACCGGCTCCAACTTTCCGTACGTACAGTGGAGCGTCACATCTATTTGGCGCTTCAGGATTTAAAGAAAATCATTTTAATCGCATCTTTTTTCTATTTCTGTTGAGTAGTCCGTTTCGGGTAGTTGTCTTTATATTGAAAGGCAAGTACAAGTATGAAAGATTACGTTCAGAAAATAATACGCGCGTTTGCAGCTTCCCGGCACGATCGGAAACTGACTGCGGAAATACACCGGTGGTTGGTGGATGAGACGCATGCGGATGAAAAGGAAGCCGCCCTGTACGACCTGTGGGAAGAGACGGAAGCAACGAAAGATGCTTCTACACGAGCCTCTTTATCGAAAGTGTACGAACGCTTGGGAGTGAACGAACGGCATGCAACCGCGTCGAATACTTTCTCTATACGTAGATTCCGGTGGTATGCCGCCGCAGCGGTCGTGCTATTGGCCGTGTCGATATCGGGCACGTTCTTACTGACGAAGAATATGTATTCTGAGATTGCGATGGTGGAGCAGTTCACCCCCGCAGGTGATATGGAAGTGATCGAGTTGCCCGACGGAAGCGCCGTGCAAACCAATTCGGGGACGCTTCTGCTTTATCCCGAAGCCTTTAAAGGCAATACGCGCACGGTATATCTGATCGGAGAAGCGAATTTTAAAGTAAAGAAGAACCCCGACCGGCCGTTTGTCGTAAAGTCGGGCACGATGGCAGTTACCGCTTTAGGCACGGAGTTTAATGTTTCCGCCTACCCCGAAAACGAGAAGATGATTGCCACATTGATTCGTGGAAAAGTGAAAGTGGACTGCAACAACGGTGCCGAAAGCTATATCCTGAATCCCGCCCAACAAGTCGTTTACTATTCCTCTACCAAACAAAGCACATTGGGCGAGGCCGATCTCGAAGATGTGACCGCTTGGCAGCGGGGAATGTTCGTCTTCCGCGGATGCACCGTGAAAGAGGTGCTCTCTACTTTGGAGCGTCGCTATGCCGTCACGTTTCAGTACAATGCAAGTTCATTCAATGATGACAGATATAACTTCCGCTTTCGCGAGAAGTCGGATATCGGAGATATCATGGCAATTATCCGGGAAGTCGTGGGTGGATTCACCTATAAGATGGAAGGAGATACTTGCTACATAAAAAGCGATAAGAGAAAATAGAGATAAATTATTTGTTAACCTTTTAATAAAGAGTGTGTATGAAAAAAAGTATCCGGAACAAGGATGCCGCCTCGTTCCGGATGTGAAATCGTATTTTTAGCATTAAAAAAATATGCTTATTCCGCGAGAAATAAAATATATTATGATCTAACACTAAAAAATTGCTCTAATCTATGAATTATTATCGATTTAAAGCTTTTCTTTTTATGTTTTTTAGCTGTTTTGTTATACAGACAGCGCTTTTTGCCCAGAGCAACGCCAAAATAACAATAAAAAAGAAGAATATTACGTTGCAGGAGGCTTTACAACAAATAGAAAAACAATCAACTTACCTGGTAGCCTTTAATGAATCTAAACTGGAAAAAACCAAACGGGTCGATTTGGATATCAACGGCGAATCGCTTGACAAAGCCCTTTCCGCTATTCTGTCAGGAACCGGGTTCTCTTACAAAATCAAAGACAATTATATCATGATTGTTCCGCAAGCCAAGCCTGTGGGCGAAAAGAAAACTGTGACGGGAGTGGTGAAAGATGTTCACAATGAACCGATAATTGGAGCCACTGTCTCGGTTAAAGGCACAGGAAGCGGAACAGTGACTGATCTTGATGGAAACTTCTCTCTTGCCAATGTGCGTAAGGGGGATATTTTAGTGGTGTCTTTTGTCGGATATCAGACCAAAGAGTTTGCTTGGAACGGAGAGAAATTGAATATTGTCTTATCCGATGATGCCAAGGTGCTGGATGAAGTAGTTGTAACTGCTCTCGGTATTAAACGCTCTGAGAAGACATTGAGCTATAATGTTCAGAAAATCAGTAATGAGGCACTAACTACAGTGAAAGATGCCAACTTTATCAATTCGTTGAATGGTAAGGTGGCGGGTGTAAATATCACTCGTTCTTCTTCGGGAGTCGGTGGAGCTACAAGTGTTGTTATGCGTGGCTCCAAGTCTATCTCAGGTACTAATAATGTACTCTATGTAGTAGACGGTATGCCTATTGGTAATGCCAATCGTGCAGGTGACGGTAGTGAATACGGACGTCCCGGAGGCGGAGAAGGTATTTCCGACTTTAACCCTGAAGATATTGAGTCTATCTCCGTTCTGACCGGTCCGTCTGCTGCTGCCCTTTATGGCGCTGCTGCCGCTAATGGGGTAATTATCATCAATACCAAAAAAGGAGCGGCCGGTGCTTTGAAAGTAAACTTCTCTTCCAATACGGAGTTTCTCACTGCCGGTGTAATGCCCGAGTTTCAAAATACCTATGGTACGGAGAAAGATACTTATCGCAGTTGGGGTGAAAAACTTGCGACACCTTCTAAATTCAACCCTAAAGATTTTTTCCAAACCGGTTACAGTACGATTAACTCGTTGAATATTTCCGGCGGTACGGAGAAAAATCAAACGTTTATTTCTGTTGCGACTACTCATTCGGAAGGAATTATCCCTAATAATGAATACTATAGATATAATTTCAGCGGTCGCAACACTTCAAACTACTTTGATAACAAACTACACCTTGACATCGGTGCGAGCTACATCGTTCAGGGAGACCAGAACATGATGTCGGGAGGGCGTTACTTTAACCCGCTTCGTCCTTTATATCTTTTCCCACGCGGGGATGACTTTGAGAGAGTAAAAGTATGGGAGCGCTATGACTTGGAACGTCGTTTCCCTACTCAGTACTGGCCTTATGGAACTCAGGGAGAAGACTTTGAAAATCCGTATTGGATCATCAACCGCGAAATGTTCACGAGCCGCAAACACCGCTACATGTTTAATGCTCGTGCGCAATACGATATCTTCGATTGGCTGAATGTGGCCGGTCGCGTACGCTTGGACAACACTTATAACACCATTAAGAATAAGTTTTATGCAACGACAAATCCTTTGTTTACAGGTGATGTCAATCTGGAAAGCGCCAAGGGAAGTTTCGGACTTACTGAGCAACGCTATAACCAAACGTATGCAGACTTTATGGTGAATGTTAACAAAAGATGGGAAAATGATTATTCGTTGACTGCCAATGTCGGTACCAGCTTTGAAGACCACCATACGACGGGAGTTAGCGTCGGAGGTCGTTTGAAGACCGTACCCAATCTCTTCTCTACGGCCAATGTCGATCCCGATGTTACCGGTGGAGGCGGTCAGGAATATCGCAGGACACGGAATGTCGCTTTATTTGCCAGCACGGAATTCGGATGGAAAAACATGCTGTTCTTGACTGCTACCGGACGCCTTGACTGGGCTTCGCAATTGGTGAGCAACGGAAAGACTCCTGTAATTCCATATCCTTCGATCGGACTTTCGGGCATCCTCTCCGAGATGATGAAAATGCCGGAATTTATTTCATACCTGAAGCTTCGCATGTCGTTCACAGAAGTCGGTTCGCCGATTTCACAGTTAGGTATTACTCCCGGTACCATTACCTATAATATGTCGGGTGGTAAGGTGACTCCTATATCTACTTATCCTTATCCTGATTTCCGCCCGGAGCGTACCCGCTCGTGGGAAGCAGGTTTGAATGCACGCTTGTTCGACGGAAAAGTCAGCTTTGATGCTACTGTTTATCAATCTAATACATATAATCAGACTTTTATCCAGAATATGTCAGACGGTTCGGGTTATACAGGCTTCTATGTGCAAGCCGGAGATATTCGCAACCGAGGTATCGAACTTGCTATCGGATTCGAAAATACATGGAGAAATGTACGTTTCAGTTCTAACCTTACTTATACGAGAAACGTGAATAGGATTATGGAACTTGTGAAAGGATACAAGAATCCCATAGACGGCTCTGTGTTCGATATCAACGTATTGACTTCTCCTAAATATATGCGTCCGGGTGATTCTATGAATGATATCTTTGTCCAGGGGATTTTGGTGAAAGGGAAAGACGGTAAGCTGATTGAAGAAGGAGATGGCTACAGAATAGACAAGTCACAACGATTGAAAGTAGGCTCTTCGGCTCCGGATTTTATGATGGGATGGAATAATACAGTGAACTTGTATGGTGTAAATATCAATTTCCTGATTTCTGCGCGTGTAGGCGGTCATGTAACATCGGCTACACAAGCCATGATGGACAGTTATGGTGTATCTAAGGTGACGGCCGATGCCCGTGATGCAGGAGGTGTTATGATAGACGGTCATACATATGATGCTAAACGCTATTATACCACTATTGGTCAGAACAGACTTGGCGCCTATTACTTGTATGATGCTACCAATATAAAATTGCAGGAACTTTCAATTGGCTACAGTCTACCTAAGAAATGGTTTGGAAATGTTCTGTCTGATATGACAGTTTCACTTATTGGCCGTAACTTGTTCAGTATATATAGAGCGGCACCTTATGACTCGGATATGGTCGGAGGAACTGGTACTTATTCTGCCGGGGGCGATAACTTCATGCCTCCAAGCATGAGGAGTTTTGGGTTTAATATTAAGATCGGACTATAATTATAACGCAGAAATAATAATCATATGAATAATAGAAGAAATATATTTAAGTCGGTGATGGCAGCATGCTTCGGCTTGCTAATGTTTTCATCTTGTACCGATAACTTCGAAGATATAAATAAGAATCCGCTTTTACCTGATGATGAAATGTTGGGAAAAGATGGAGTACTAAACGGAACGTTTCTTCCTACTCTTCAATTTGCTCCTATTCATACAGGAACGGGTGGGACGGACTTTGTGAATGATTATCAGGTTACGAATAATCTGACCTCAGACAGCTGGATGGGTTATATGGCGCCTCGCGACGCAAAATGGCCCGGAAGAAACCTTTCTCAATTCTTTTTTGATGAAGGATGGACTAATGGAACTTTCGCAGCTGGTATTTCTCAGATTTTTTCTCCTTGGATTCAGCTTAAGAAACTGAACTATGATGTGAAAAACAAGAATCTTGAAATATGGTCTATCGCTCAGATATCTAAGATTATGGGATTGCATAGAACTACCGATAAGTATGGAGCTATTCCATATTTTAATGTAGGAAGCGGTTCATTTAAAGTTACTTATGACTCTCAGGAGGCAATCTATAAATCATTTTTTACAGAGTTGGAAGAAGCTGTTAACCATCTATATGCTTTCAGTCAGGCTACTCCTATTGTACCGAAGGCATCGGATGTGGTATATGAAGGTAACGCTTTGAAATGGGCAAAGCTGGGTAACTCTCTTATGCTCCGTTTGGCTATGCGACTGCGTTATGTAGATGCCGATTTATCAAGAACTTGGGCAGAAAAGGCCATGAATCATAAAGCCGGAATGATTGAGACAGTAGCCGATATTGCCAAGCTGGAGTATGGGGCAGGATTTAAAACGAAAAATGCTCTTTTTACTATTAAAGGGTCGTATAATGATACCCGGATAGGAGCTACTATTCAGTGTTATCTTAAAGGTTTTGCAGATCCACGTATTAATAGTTATTTTGAGGGAAATACAAATATAGCTGTACCGCCTGCAATACCTCCTACTGGAGATGCATATAATGAAGCTGCTAAGCCCAATGTGGAAGAGTTTTCTCCAACCTATTGGTTTAAGGCTTCGGAGACAGCATTTCTGCAAGCGGAGGCTGCTTTGGTAGGCTACAATACAAACGGACGGAAAGCAAAAGATCTTTACGAAAAGGGTATTCGCCTTTCTTTTGAAGAAAATGGCATTTCGGATGGCGTAGAGCAATATCTTCAAGGAACTACTACTCCTGCTTCTTTTGTGGATTCAAAGAAACCTCAATATAGCGCAACATCTCCTTCTAATGTAACGGTGGCATGGAACGACGGTTTGCCAGAAGAAGAAAAGTTGGAAAAAATTATAGTGCAAAAATATCTGGCTATCTTTCCTGATGGTATGGAAGCTTGGAGTGAATGGAGGCGTACAGGATACCCGAAACTTATTCCTGCTAACACTAATATCTCAAACATGGGAGTTATTACTTCTGATGGGCATAAAGATGGCGTGCGCTGTTGGCCTTATCCTCAAAAGGAGATGACTGAAAACGGAGTCAATGTTCAAGATGCTATAACTAAATATAGAGGTGGGGCCAACTCTGCCAATGTAAATGTTTGGTGGGATGTTAAGATTAAAAAGTAATAATTTTGTATGATGTTTAATACTTTAATAAATAGTTTTATGGCTTATTTAAATAAAAAAATATATGGTATGATGGTAGCTGTCGGCTTGCTGGCTATTGTTTCATGTACCGATATCACTCCTATCGATGTGGATGACATTCCACAAGAAGAGTTATTTAAAAGAGATTCTAAGAAATGGGCTGAAGAAGAAGAGGCCTTAAAAAAGAATAAGGCAGATTCGGCAGCTATCGCAGAAGAAAACAAAAGACTTCGCGAAGCGTATTTAGCTGATTTACGTGAGTATAAGAAGAGTAAACATATGGTTATGTTCGGTTGGTTTGCTTATTGGAATCCGACTTCGCCTGATAATACTTTCTCGCTTGACCATTTACCGGATAGCGTTGATTTTGTTTCCAATTGGGGAGCTTCGTGGAACTTAAGTGAGGAGAAAAAAGCCCAACTTGCTAGACTCCATGAGAAAGGAACAAGAATGACTGTCGGATGGATCATTGAGAACATCGGCGACGGGCTGAGCAATAAACCTGAAGGAGGATGGTCTAACGAGCCTTATATAGCGATCGAACAGTACGCAAAAGCAATCTGTGATTCTATTGAAAAATATGGTTACGATGGTATAGATATTGATTATGAACCGCAATTCGCTTCTCCTTTTAAACCGGGAATGCATTGTGGGGATTGGTCTGATCCTTGGGAAAAGAATAAAGCTTTGATTTCTTGTAGCCGTACTTCCAATAAGGAGTATGAGAACCATTTTTTTAAGAAAATCAGAGAATTCCTGCCTGAAGAAAAAATGTTGAATATCAATGGCTCTATCGGATGGATTGATCCGAAGGTAGCCGATTTGTTCGATTATTTTGTGTTCCAGTCGTATAACGGAACCGGAGGAAGCTGGGTATCGACTGCAAATACACTGATGCAGCAGCAGCCAAAGGTTAAACCGGAACAGTTTATTTATACCGAATCATTCCAAACCAGTCCCAATAACGCTAATGATTTCTCGAGATACGTAAAACTTGTGACTCAAAACCTTAAAGGTAAAGCCGGAGGAATAGGTGCATTTCACATCAATGAAGACTATTTGTACGGTCCGGATTATAAAAACGTGAAAGCCGCGATTTCTGCAATGAATCCTCCATTTAATAATTAATTTAATAGATATATCGCTATGAGAAATATATATGCTACTTTAAAATATTGTATATTGATACCCCTCCTCGCTTCTTGTTCCGTTTTAGATGAAGATGGGTTGGCTGATGGTGTGGGAGGTAATCCTTCTAATGCTGTCTACATGGGTAATGTTAATCGGACAGGGGTTATTGCCGTGTTGGCTTCAGATCAGGACGGGGCCTCATTTGCCATCACACCGCGTTTGGCAAACGCTACCGATGTTCCTGTGACTGTAACGGTGGAGGTTGACGTTGCTACGCTTGAAAAATATAATGAGGAAAATGGACTCAATGTCAGACCCGTAAGCCCGGAAGATATACGTTTTGTTAATGCTGAAGGTGAAGAAGGGGCAGGAAAAATCTCTGCAACCATTAAACCCGGTAACATAGTGGCTACTATCGAGGGGCGCCTGATGTCTCTTGATGCGACGAAATATCCTTACGATGGCCGTTATGCGATACCCGTAAAAATTACTGATGTCAAAGGTCCTTTGAAACTATTGTCTTCTCCGGTGACCACTATTGTGAATTTAAACCGGAAAATTAAAACTTCCGTTTTTCATATGCGTGCTCCCGGTGGAGGCGGGTATACTATGAGGTTTGCTCCTAAAGTTCCCTATAAGGAAGAAATGAGCGAATGGACTTTCCAATACATTGCCCAGTTCAACAATATTCATGGTAATAACCAAACTACAGGCTCGTTGTCGAGCAGTGCAGGCTTTTATAATCGTATTAGTAAAACAGCGGGGCTGCAAGTGAAGAGTGAAGGACGTGACGGAGTAGATACTTGGACAAATAAGCCTGTAAATGAAGGAGAATGGCTACACGTCAGCTATGTATATCGCAGGAGTGGACTTGTGGGCAAACTATCCGTCTACGTCAATGGAGAACTTCAGAAAACATTTACAACTTCTCGTCTTTATATTGATAATAAAGAGGGCTCCGGATGGGGATTTGGCAATGAGAATGTAAGAGACTATTACTTGCGTGAAGTACGCTATTGGAATAGAGCACTTACAGGAGCTGAGATTTTGGATAAGTATTATCTGCCTGAAGACCCACAGGCTAATGGCTTGGAAGCTTATTTCCCTATGACAAAGGAATCTTATGATGAAAAAAGCAAAACATTTACCGATCTTACGGGAAAATGGACTTGGACAATTAGAGAAAATGCTGATTATGAGATTACGGAAGATGTAGTGTTCCCGGCCCAAAAGTTGAAGATAGAAAAAAACGAAAACTGATATTGGTTCGGAGAACGAACTCAAAGAGTTTATTTTAATAATAAGAATTTTATAGTATGAGAAATATATTTAATTTGTCTATTGCAGGGCTGGCTTTACTCGCTGTTGCATGTGATGATCCGAGTGTTGAGATCGTGGAGCAGAATAATTCTTATAAACTCGATCCAAATGCGATACATGTCGATATGCCCGAAAAATTTGGTCATAATACTTCTAATCTGATTAGAAATGAAGGTGGTACGGAAGCTGTACTCTATGCCTCCGAAATAGAAGGAGAGATCCAAATACCTGTTACTGAAATCCCTCTTGTTTTCAAGTTGAAGAGAAAACTTAAACAAGCCACTAAATTCGTTTTTTCTCCCGATGAGGAATTAATGAAACTTTATACCGGCGTGAAAGAAGGGTTTAAGCCCTTTCCTGAAAATGCTTTCTCAGGTATGGAGTTTACCATTCCTCCCGGTATTACAGACTATAGAACTACAATAAGACTGCAAGAGGGGATAGCCGGGTTAAATCAAAAACCGGGGTTTCTTTCTTCCTATCGCTTGAAACCACTTTCGGGAGGTGATGCGGACATCAAAGTATCGGAAGCCTCGAAAGGGTTGTATATCAAACTCAAATTCAGCTTGCTCAAAGATGGGGAAAATGTCAGCCTGGCAGAGAGTATAGAAGACGATTGGAATAAGATACCTTCGAATCAGATTACCCCGGAAAGTAATTATCAGGCGGGACGTTTACCTAATATCGTAGACGGGCAGAAGTATCCTTGGAGTGCTAATTGGTGGGTACCCGGTGGTGGATCGGAGACGTTGGAACTTGGATTTGCCAAGCAAAAAGTCGCTGGGGTTGTGTTTTATACAAACAGCAGTTATCAGAAAGTTATCCGTTCCGTTCGGGTCTCGGTGTCAGAGGATGGTGGCGCCACCTATTTTAATCAGGGAGTTGTACAACCAGAAAGAGCGAGGGTGGTTTATATAGCTTTTGATGAGCCGGTTGAGATTAATAAGATCAAATTCTCGAACTTCGAGTCTTGGAACGCTATGGACCCCTATATAGATATCCACGAAGTAGAAGTGTACACGGTGGAGTGATTAAACTGTACCCTAAAAGTTGGACAGTAAATTAGTAACTGGTTTTTGAGAAAGAGTCCGGTGCAATACCGGACTCTTTCCTTTTCAGCGGGCATTCTATTCTTTTATTGCTTTACCGGCAGGCCTTCGGTAATCCGTTCGAAAACAACAGGTATGGAGTCATGCGTCAGTAGCATCATTACGGAGTCGTTAAGTACTTCGAACAATAAAGACGATTCTCCCGTTTTTTCATTTATAAAAAGTGTGTCGCCGTTCACATTCCATTCTCCCGGACGTGCTTTCCCTCCTCCGTGTTGAAATTCAAAGTATTGGGTCAATCGATGGTCCGGATGGAATGTTACTGTACAAGTTACACCGTTGTTTATTTCACTATATTTCCAACTGCCAATCAGTAATTCCTCATAATTCTTACTGTGTTGCTTTTTGTTTTGGCATCCCATTCCTCCTATCAACAGTAAAAAGCAGTATCCTGCAATGATCATTCTTTTGTTTATCTTTTTTATCCCTGTGATAACTTTTGTTGGTATATTACACCTTTTGGCTTTCATAACATGCTTTTGAATAAGGGTTAAAACGTATATTTAATAGAGATTGCTAATTTATATAAAAAAAAGACTATGAGTAAAGAATCTGAATAAAAAAATCATCATTCTATTTGAATAAGATAGGTATTATGTCGAATAAAGCTTTATCATGCGGACAATCAGTAGACCTGTTTCTTCTCCATAGGTTTAGTTTCCGGTCTTTGTTCCTGTTTTTTTGTTTATCTCATCTAGCCTGCGCCCTCATGAAAAGAGAAATGCGTCCTTAAGAAGAAGTCCTAAAAGAATACTAAGGAGAATCTAACACAGGTTCCGGTTGTAAACTCATAGTGAATGATTGGTATTGTCAAACGATTTTCAATGGAGAAAAATTTCGAAAAGTATTGGCTGTAGCCGGAAATGTTTTTTACTTTTGTGCTTCGATAGAATATTTTTTAAGAAACTATGATAAATAAAGAGGTCGATTTGTCTGTCTCGTGTTACGGGAAGGTGAAAGGATGTATGTACGATTTGGTGATATTGCCGTGGGGAGCTACGGAACCCCATAATTTGCATTTGCCTTATCTGACGGATTGTATTTTATCACACGATGTGGCGGTGGAAGCTGCTTTGTTGGCAAAACAGATGTATGGTATCCATTGCATGGTGATGCCGGCGGTGACTATGGGCTCTCAGAATCCGGGACAACGGGAGTTGCCGTTCTGTATTCATACTCGCTACGAGACGCAGAAGGCGATACTGACGGATATCGTTGCGTCGCTTTACGCGCAGGGATTCCGCAAGCTGGTGATTGTCAACGGGCATGGAGGCAATACGTTTAAAAGCATGATTCGGGATTTGTCTGTCGATTATCCCGATTTCCTGATTGCCTCGAGCGAATGGTTTACCGTACTGAAAGCCGGGGATTTCTTCGAGGATCCGGGCGATCATGCCGATGAATTGGAAACATCTGTGATGATGTATTATCATCCGGAGTTGGTGAACTTGCAGGAGGCGGGAAAGGGTGATTATAAGAAGTTTGCCATACAGTCGCTGAATGAGAAAGTAGCATGGATTCCGAGAAACTGGAGTAAGGTATCGGAAGATACCGGAATAGGTAATCCGTGTAAGGCTTCTGCTGCGAAAGGGGAGAGGTTTGCTAAAGCGATGGCGGAAAAGTATGCGAAGCTTTTCGAGGAATTGGTAAACCAAGAAATCTATCCTGAATAGTTTTGATTTGTAGCCGGACTTCTCCGCCCATATAAAAAATGAGCCCTCGCTTACTTCCCAGTGAACGAGGACTTATTGCTTGGAACTGGCTGAAAAGTCTATTCCTTTTGGCAGTAACTTTTCTTGAAGAAGAAGTGTGCTTGTCTGCCAGCTCCTTTTAGTTAAGGTTTAGGTTTTTCAGGTCTGATTAAATGTTTCTATTGATTAAATACATAATATATCAGAATATTGCATTCTCCTGCTTCTTCTTTTGAAAAAAATGAGTCTGATTCAATTGCAGCATTCTTTTTTGATTGTTTTTTAAAGTTATTGAGTTGCTTTTCTTTACTTTTTTATATCTTTGTTTCTGTCTTTGAGACATATTTATCACATAAATTTTTATATACTATGTTTAAAGCTCCTTTTTCTTTGAATGGTCGCATCCGGAGAATCGAATATTTTCTTTCGGGCTTAATTGCCGCTTTGATTCTCTGGGCAGCCATACTCCTCGCAGCTCTTTTATGGATAATTCCCGCTTCGGATTCTAATCTCAGTTTAGGGATCGGGGCCACTTTGGGGAGTCTGCTTGCCTGTTCCGTCTGGGGCGCTATCATTTGGTTCTCTTTGGCGCAGGGCGTAAAGCGGTTGCATGATTTGGATAAATCCGGTTGGTTTATTCTATTATGTTTCATTCCTGTGGTCGGTTGGATATTTGCACTTTATATGTTGTTTGCCGACGGTACGGTAGGCCCGAACAGATATGGCGATGATCCTAAAAACCGGATGCCGTATCACGTGCAACCTGCGCCGGTGAACGTAACGGTGAATATAGCAAAAGACGGAACAGTGAGGACAGAAACCCAATCGGTAACTCCCGATGCAACGCCCTCTTCCGGCGAAATACATACGGATGTTTCCCGCGAATAAGCTTCAATGCTTCTGATGCTGTGCGGGTTGATGTCGGAAAGCTTGAAAACACAGAATGTGGTGAGGTTGAAATTCGGTAATGACGAAAAGAGCGTACTAAGAAAGTTGTGTGGGGCATAGAAAAAGATGCGAAAGCATATCTCCCATAAAAGTACTGATTTTTTAGTGCCTTCTTAAATTGAGTTCGCAGGTAAAATGAACGATTAAATATTTATATTATAATGAAAAAAGTAATTTGCAGTGAAAAAGCTCCGGGAGCCATCGGCCCTTACAGTCAGGCGATAGAGGCTAACGGAATGGTATTTGTGTCGGGGCAGTTGCCTATCGACCCCGTTACCGGAAACATGGCGGAGGGTGTGAAAGAGCAGTCGCGCCGGTCATTGGAGAATATGAAACATATTCTGGAAGAGGCCGGTCTGACGATGGCGAATGTGGTGAAAACAACCGTATTCCTTGCAGACATGAGTCTCTTTGCCGAGATGAACAGTGTTTACAGCACGTATTTCGACGGAGCTTTCCCGGCACGTTCGGCTTTTGCCGTGAAAGCCCTGCCTAAAAACGCGTTAGTCGAGATCGAGTGTATAGCGGTTCGCTAACAAATCGGCTACAATGAAGGTACTGCCTCCCACAAAGATAAAATCTTCCGGGAGGCATTTTTCTTGGGCTGCCTTCACCGCTTCCGGCACATTCGGGTACGCTTCTCCTTTTAATCCGGCTTTTCGTGCCATTTCCATCAGGTCGTTCTCCGGCAAAGCCCTTTTGACGCCGGCTTTCGTGAAATAGTAGGTGGCATAGGGTGGAAGCAACGGAAGCACTCCGCTGATATCTTTGTCGTTTACCATGCCGAATACGATATGAAGCTCCTTTTGTTGCTTCCGGTGGATGTCGTCGAGCTGCTGTGCGATCCACTTGATTCCGTCTTCGTTATGTCCCGTATCGCATATCAGGTCGGGGTGCGAACGGAGTTTCTGCCAACGCCCCATGAGGCTTGTCATATCGCATACATGAGCAAAGCCATTCAGGTAATCTTTTCTTCTCAGTTTATATCCGCGTTGCTCCAGAAGTTGCAGGGCGGTGAGAATCGTCAGGCAGTTTTCCGTCTGATAGTGTCCTCCCATTTCCATAAACAACCCGTGCGGGAATCTCGATGTGCGGATGGCCACTACGCTTTTCTGTTTTTCAAGTATCTCATCTATGGCCTTGAAGTATTCCATGGGAGGCAATCCGGCAAAGAACGCTTCGGTTTCACATGGGGCACGGTGCGTTCCTTTCAGGTCGGCAAACGGCGCGTTCTTTTCCAACGCTTCCCCCAATCGCTCCCTATACGCTTTCAGTTCCTCCCGTTGCATGGGGCGGGCAAAGTATTCGGCGTCTGTGTCTTTCGCCTCTTCGGCATAGAAGCAAGGAGCACTCATTTGCCGGGCCTTGTCGCTCAATACTTTTTTGACGTCTCCTTCCGCCCTGCCCACAACCACCGGAATGCCTTCTTTGATGATGCCGGCCTTCTCTTGCGCTATCTCGGGCAGCGTACCTCCCAAATACTGCATGTGGTCGTAGCCGATGTTGGTGATGACGCACAGGTCGGGACGGATGATGTTCGTACAGTCGAGCCGTCCTCCCATGCCTACTTCGATCACCGCCACATCTACTTCTTCGTCGGCGAAATAACGGAGCGCCATGGCGGTGGTCAGTTCGAAAAAGGAAGGGTGAAGCGGCTCGAAAAGGGCACGATGTTGCTCCACGAAACGGACTACGTATTCTTCGGAAACCATTTCTCCGTTTACCCGGATGCGCTCCCGGAAGTCGATCAAGTGGGGAGAAGTGAACAAACCGACCCGGTAGCCCGCCGATTGAAGCACTGCCGCAACGGTATGCGAGCATGAACCTTTTCCGTTTGTTCCCGCTATGTGGATGGTCTTGAATTGCCGGTGCGGATGGTTAAAGTATTCGTCCAGTTTATTCATCGTAGCCAATCCCGGTTTATATGCGGATGCGCCTATCTGCTGAAACATAGGTATGCTTTCATATAAGTATTTTAAAGTGTTCTGATAGTCCATGTTTTGTAATATTTAACTACCGGGAAATCTTTATTACCCGTTAATTTGTTTATCTTTAAAATTGTCAATCATACGGAATAATATGACCGTAGTTGATTGGTTAATTAATGGAATTGCAAATATCAACATTAAAATCTAAGAAATCATGGGAACCAAGAAAAATTTTGTGCTCGACACGAATGTAATCCTTCATGACGCTAATTGTTTGAAGAACTTTCAGGAAAATGATATTTATCTGCCTATTGTCGTACTGGAAGAGTTGGACATGTTCAAGAAGGGGAATGAACAAATAAATTATAATGCCCGTGAATTTGTACGCGAAATAGATTTGCTCACCGGAGACGAACTTTTCACTAAAGGGGTAAGTCTGGGGCAAGGATTAGGCAATTTGTTTATTATCACAGGTGCTCCGGAAGCTCCGAATGTAGAGGAGTCGTTTCCGGCGAGGAAACCCGACCATTTGATTCTTGCCACAGCCGAATATCTTATGGCGAAGTATCCGAAAATGAAAACGATCTTGATAACCAAAGACGTGAATCTGCGTGTGAAAGCTCGTTCTATCGGTATTGTCAGCGAAGATTACATTACCGATAAGGTGATAAATGTAGACATCTTCGAAAAGTCGAATGAAATATTCGATAGTGTAGACCCGGCACTGATAGATCGCATTTATTCCACCAAAGAGGGTATCGATATAAGTGAGTTCGATTTCAAAGAGTTGATTCATCCCAACGAATGCTTCGTCTTGAAGAGCGACCGCAACAGCGTGTTGGCGCGTTATAATCCCTTTACCCGTACCATCGGGAGGGTGACGAAAGGAAGAAATTATGGGATAGAGCCTCGTAATGCCGAGCAGAGTTTTGCTTTCGAGTTGCTCAACGATCCGGATGTGAAGCTGGTGGCATTGACAGGAAAAGCGGGGACGGGGAAAACGTTGCTGGCGTTGGCGGCGGCTCTCCACAACGTGAACGACTATAAGCAAGTGTTGCTGGCACGCCCGATTGTCGCTCTTTCCAACAAAGACATCGGGTTCCTTCCCGGAGACGCTCAAGAGAAGGTAGCTCCCTACATGCAGCCGTTGTTCGATAATCTGAATGTCATCAAACGCCAGTTTGCTTCTAATTCGCCCGAAGCGAAACGCTTGGAAGACATGCAGAAGAACGAGCAACTGGTGATCGAGGCTTTGGCTTTTATTCGCGGGCGCAGCCTGAGCGAGACTTACTGTATCGTGGACGAAGCGCAGAATTTGACTCCGAATGAGATAAAAACCATCATAACACGTGCCGGCGAAGGAACCAAGATGGTATTCACCGGTGATATCCAGCAGATCGACCAACCCTATCTGGACAGCCAGTCGAACGGACTGGTGTACATGATCGACCGGATGAAAGACCAGCATATTTTTGCTCACGTGAATCTGGTAAAAGGAGAACGCAGTGAATTGAGCGAATTGGCAAGCAATCTTCTGTAATTCCGCATCTTGTTTGCCGGAACCACAGATAGCGGGCATTTATATTTGAAGCCGAATGATGTGTGAGACGAACCGGAAAGGTTCTGTAACATACATCATTCGGCTTCAAAGCCCGCCGTCTTTTTTTCAAAGCCGCAGCAGAGCGATTATTCTTTCTTTCCGAAGTATCTCAGGAATTGTGTACGCTCGAACATATTGATGCCCTGAATATCCGCGGCATTCAGCTTTCCTTTGAATTGCCCGATGCTGCTGAACCCTTTGCTCTCCATCCATGAGCCGAGGAAAGCGGTGGCCTCTCCGATAAAAGCGTTCGTCTTCAGGTAGACGGCGCTGCAAACTTCCACGGCAGATGCTCCTGCAAGGATGGCTTTCACAACGGCTTCGGGAGTGGACACGCCTCCGGAGGCGGCATAGTCTATTTGGTCTACCGACGCAGAGGCTATCCCTATCCAGCGAAGCGGAGTGGAGAGGTCGGAAGGGTTGCTGAACACTTCGCCCGAGACGTGCTCCATTTTCTCGATATCGATGTCGGGCCGGTAAAAGCGGTTGAACAACACTACCGCAGCCGCCCCGTTCGCATACAGTTGGTCGATCAATGCCACGGGATTGGTGAGGTTGTCGCCCAGCTTCATGATTACGGGTATACCGACCGTTTTCCTGATGTGCCGCAAGATGTCGATGTGACGTTGTTCGAATGAACCGTAAGTGTACTGTACATCTGATTGAAGGGCCAGAATATTAATCTCCAGTGCGTCGGCTCCGGCTTCTTCTATCTGTTTGGCGAAGTCGATCCACTCCGAGTCTGTATAGCAGTTGATGCTCGCAATGATAGGAATGTTGCAGACCTTCTTGCTTTCTTTGATTAAAGTAAGATATTCCGACAGCTTATGTTCGCGGATATACTCCTCCAGGTAATCGCTGCCTTCGGGGTAGTAAACGGGATCTTTCAACTGTTCGGCTTCCATCGTGATCTGCTCTTCGAACAATGATTTCAATACAATCGCTCCGGCTCCGGCGTCTGCCAGCCTTTTATTCTTGCCGGCGTTGTTGGTCAGTCCCGAGCTGCTGATGATAATAGGGTTTCTAAGCGAAAGCCCTGCAAAAGTCGTTTTTAAATCGGTCATGGTAAATAATGCTTTATTAGCTGATTGCCCCGTATGCGGATGCTTCTGCGGAACATGATGATGGCAAGACACATGGGCAAACAGGTTGATTACTTGTATTCTCTTTCTCCGAAGATATTGCTTCCCACTCGTATCAATGTGCTTCCTGCGGCTATGGCTTCGTGGTAGTCGTGAGACATGCCCATCGATAGCTCGCGGAAATCTGTCGAGCCGGCAAACCAGGCCGCCTTTATTTCCTGAAAAAGACTATTTAGAAAACAAAATTCGGCTTTTATTTGTTCGACGTCGTCGGTATTGCTTGCCATTCCCATCAGGCCGCAGATGCGCACGTGCGACAACTCTTTCCATTGAGCCCGGTTCAGCATGTTTCTGCATTCCTCCGGAGTGAAACCGAACTTGGTATCTTCCCGCGCAATATGGATTTGCAACAGGCAGTTGACTTTGCGCCCCGCTTTGGCGGCTTGCTTGTTTACTTCTTCCAACAGCCTGTAAGAGTCTATTCCGTGAATCATCGCCACATAGGGTATCATGTATTTGATTTTGTTGGTTTGCAGGTGCCCGATGAAGTGCCATTCAATGTCTTTCGGCAGACTTTCGTATTTAGCTGTCATTTCTTGCGCTTTGCTTTCTCCAAAAATACGCTGTCCCGCTGCGTAGGCTTCCTCTATCGCTTCGTTGGGATGGAACTTTGAAACGGCAACCAGTCGGACTCCTTGCGGAAGTCCGGCTGTCACTTGCTTTAAGTTGTCGGCAATACTCATGGCCGGTTATGCTTTATTCGGATCGAACTCCGGTTTGTCATTCGGCTCTGCGCTGTAAGGATACACGTCCATGATGGGAGTTTCCGCCACCGCACCGATTTGATAGTCGGCCATAGTGCCTTTCATGCCTTCGTCGAGCTTTTTCACCGCGTCGCGCAAGTCTGCCGCCTGCACCAAGACCTGCGTGGAAGTCTTTTTCTCCGCTCCGCTCTTTTCATCGAGTGTGATAAAGATGAGCTTGCATTTGAACCATCGGTCTGCACTCTCTTCATCGCTGGCGAAGAGTTCGCTGTAGTTGGCGCGTTTTATGTCCGAAACGGTAAATTCGCCGGTAATAAACGGTGTTATTTCTTCAATGATGCGTGCCTCCGCCTCTGTAAAGCTGAGCGCATCCACCAGATAGGGTTCCGTTACTTTCTTCTGCATTCCGTTTTCCATCACCTTTTCATAACGGATTTTGCACTCGAACCAAGTATGCATTGCCATAATTTTTTCTTCTTTATTCGTTTTTTTTGAATGTTGTAATTTGTCTACAAAGATAAACAAAATACCGATGTATGTACCGAAAGCTTTTTCAAAA
Organism: Bacteroides pyogenes; assembly: GCF_014196225.1. Classification (GTDB taxonomy): domain Bacteria; phylum Bacteroidota; class Bacteroidia; order Bacteroidales; family Bacteroidaceae; genus Bacteroides; species Bacteroides pyogenes_A. The sequence goes on from NZ_JACIDI010000017.1 coordinate 52,097, forward strand.
AACGCTAAATCTTTCTTTTCCTCCGGCCGGCGGGGAGAAGATTTTTCGATGAACATATTCGCCGATTCGGTTGTTTCGTATATAAAGCATTTTTAAAATAATAACTAAATTATGGCAACAACGAATTTTAAAGGACAACCGGTGAAACTGATCGGTGAATTCATACAAGTAGGTAAGATAGCTCCGAATTTCGAATTGGTAAAGACAGACCTTTCTTCTTTCTCATTGAAAGAACTGAGTGGCAAGAATGTGGTTTTGAATATTTTCCCCAGTCTGGATACCGGGGTTTGCGCCGCGTCTGTGCGTAGATTCAACAAAGAGGCGGCAGGATTGAAAGACACGGTGGTACTGGCTATTTCGAAAGACCTGCCTTTTGCGGCAGCCCGCTTCTGCTCGGCAGAAGGCATTGATAATGTTATTTCTTTGTCCGATTTTCGTTTCTCTGATTTTGACGAATGCTACGGGGTACGCATGGCAGACGGTCCGCTGGCAGGGTTGCTGGCTCGTGCCATTGTGGTAATCGGCAAAGACGGGAAGGTGGCTTATACGGAATTGGTGCCTGAAATCACTCAGGAGCCGGATTACGATAAAGCCTTGGCAGCCCTTAAGTAAGGTGACGAAGGATAAACAAAAAGCGGAAATGCACGATAGTCTTTTCTATCTGCATTTCCGCTTTTTATATTTCGCCATCATACTCGGCTTATGCGGGCTTTTTCATGCCTTTATATACCAGAAAAGACACAATCAGTATGCCTGCCCCGATAAAGAGATAACCTATTTCGTGGCTGTATTCGGTTACTTTCGTCAACAATTCTTCTTCGCTTTTGACAACGGCCGACAGGCTGTATCCGATGGCTGCGAGAATGCAGTTCCAGATTCCCGCTCCTAAGGTGGTATAGAGCAAAAAAGTGGAAAGTTTCATTTTGGCCAGTCCCGCCGGAATGGAAATCAATTGGCGTACGGCAGGAATCAGACGCCCGATGAAAGTGGACAGAGCGCCGTGCCTGTCGAAATAGTTTTCGGCACGTTGAACTTTGGCTTCATCTATGAGGCATATGTGTCCGATCCTGCTGTTGGCGAACTTATAGACAATGGGGCGTCCCAGCCATTTGGCCAGATAATAATTGATTACTGCTCCGATATCGGCTCCCAACGTTGCGAACACAACCACCAGAAACACATTAAGTTCGTCGTTTACGGCAGCTTTATATGCTGCGGGCGGAACCACAACCTCCGAAGGGAAGGGGATAAACGAACTCTCTATTGCCATCAGCAGGCTGATTGTCCAATAATTAAGATGCTCCAGACACCATTGGATAAAGGCTACCGATTCCATATGTAATATCTATTTCTGATTTGGGTTGTTATTTGATTATTTTTTGTTTTCTTTTATTCGCTCCAAGATTTTATGGAGCTTTTCTTTTTCTCCTTCTGTGCGGTCGATCAGGGTCAGCAGATCTTTGATGCCGGCCTCATCGATGGGATTGGCAGTTTCGGCGTTGTATTTTAGAAAATCGCCGATTTCGTTGTTTATTAGACAGATTGCGCTTAACCTTTCGGCAACATCCACATAACGGGGGAATATCCGGAATGCTTCTTTATAATACGTTTTAGCCTCCTGAAGCATGCCGGAATCAGTATAGGCCAGACCGATGAGGTATTGGATTTCAAAGCCTGAATCATATTTCAGCGCGAACTTGAATGACTCGGAAGCTTTTTCCGGCAATCCGTCTTTGAGATATAATTTCCCTTCTGTCAGATATATGTCCGCTTTGTCCGGAAAAATATATTTGGCTTTTTCACACAATTCGTACGCCTCTTTATTGTTGCCGAGTTCGAAAGTGACTTTCGCTTTATAAGTATAAATATCCGCCAAAAATGGAGAGTGGTTGTCTTTTTCTTCTTCGAACAAATCGATTATTTTCTGGAAGTAGGAGTTGGATTTTTCCCAGCTTTCTTCGTTCATATAAGCGAGTCCGATGAACATGTAGCCCAACTTCGGAGCTATGGAGTTGTATTCCATGGCTTTTTTATAATTGGGAATGGCCATTTTCGAATTATTCATGTAGAAAAAAGCGTGTCCCCGGTATAAATAGGCCTCCCCGTATTTTTCGTTAATGGCCAATGCGAAATCGCAAGCCTCGATGGCCTTTCCGCAATCGCCTTTCGAAAAGCAGCATTTTGCCATTTCCACCCAATAAAACGCGTTGTACGGGTCTATATCCAATAGCCGGTTATACTGACTGACGGCCTCTTCGAATTGCTCGGTTGTTGCTAAAAAGTTAGCTTTCATCGCTATGAATTCTTCTTTCTCTCCATATTCGGCTTCTCCCTTGTCGAGCCATTCCCAAGCTGTTTCCGAATATTCCAGATCTGAAAAAAGATAAATAATATCGTTCAATGTATCGATATTTATTTCCGACAGGTCTATGCTACTCAACAAATCGTTGGCTGCCTCCGGTTTTTCTTCGTTCAAAAGCAGCTCAGCTTTCAGCAGTTTTACTTTCGGGTCGTAATCTTCTTTGATCGAGTCTGCTACTTCTTGCGCCAACTCGTTCTGTTGCAAATCCAGATAAAGATATGCCTGCTCTATCAGCAGGCTTGTGTTGCCCGGATGTAAGTAAAGGCCGTATGTGATAGCTTCTTGCGCTTTTTCGAAATTTCTTTGAAGCGCATATTGGTCGGCAATGTTCGCTAATTGGTCCGGGTCCAGATACAAATTCCGGTCTTCGGCTTTTGCTGCTTCGTATTGGGCAATTAGTTGCACGATTTCCCTGTCTTTGGGTGACAAATTCTCTTGTTTCATTTTTGCGTTATTTGTTAATTTTACCCCAACTGTCCTTTAATCCTACCGTGCGGTTAAAAATCATTTTCTCCGGAGTAGAGTCTTTATCGATGTTGAAATAGCCGATGCGCTGGAATTGCAGGTAAGAGAGATTGGGCAACGTGGCCGCGAACTTCTCGATATAGCAGTTTGACAGAATCTTCAGTGAGTCGGGATTGATGATTTCTTTCATTGCTTCCGGCGCGTCACAATTTTTCGTCTCACGGATATACGCCAACTCATCTCGGGGGTTCTCCACTTTCCAAAGCCGATCGTACAGACGAACTTCTGCCGTCAGGCTGTGGGCGCAGCTTACCCAATGTAGCGTGCCTTTTACTTTGCGTCCCGCGTCGGGCATGCCGCTGCGCGTGTTCGGATCGTATTCGCAGTAAACCTCAGTGATTAATCCGTTCTCGTCTTTTTTACATCCGGTGCATTTTACAATGTATGCGTTTTTGAGTCGCACTTCCTGTCCCGGAGTCATGCGGAAGTATTTCTTCGGCGCATTTTCCATGAAATCTTCCCATTCTATCCACAACTCACGGCTAAATTCGATAAGGTGGTTTCCGTCTTCCGGACGTTCGGGGTTGTTGATGGCTTCCATTTGCTCTACCTGATTCTCCGGATAGTTGGTGATAATCAGCTTCACCGGGTTTATTACGGCAGACACGCGTATGGCACGGCTGTTCAGATCTTCACGCACAGAGCTTTCCAGCAATGCGATATCATTCAGGGCGTCGTAAGTGGTGTAGCCGATTTTATCGATGAACTTATGGATGGATTCGGGTGAATAACCGCGTCGGCGGAACCCGCAAAGAGTGGGCATGCGCGGATCGTCCCAACCGTTTACCATTCCTTCTTTTACCAAAGCAAGCAGGTTGCGTTTGCTCATCAGCGTATAGCTGAGGTTCAGCTTGTTGAACTCGGTCTGGCGGGGACGGTTGTCGTTCAAGTCTTTTCCGTCTTTCAGCCAGTCGATGAAAAGATCGTAAAGCGGGCGGTGCGCTACAAACTCGAGAGTACACAAAGAGTGGGTCACTCCTTCGAAGAAGTCGCTTTGTCCATGTGCGAAGTCGTACATCGGATACGCTTTCCATGCGGTTCCCGTGCGATGGTGCGGATGTTTCACTACCCGATAGATGATAGGGTCGCGGAAGTGCATGTTCGGATTTGCCATATCTATTTTGGCACGGAGTACCATAGCGCCTTCTTCTATTTCGCCGGTGTTCATTTTCCGGAAGAGCTCCAGACTCTCTTCTGCCGGACGGTTGCGGTACGGGCTCTCTATGCCCGGCTGTGTAGGAGTTCCTTTTTGTTGTGCGATCTGTTCGGAACTCTGCTCATCGATATAGGCTTTGCCTTCCTTGATAAGACGGACGGCAAAATCCCATAATTGTTGAAAATAGTCGGAAGCGTAATATTCGTTTCCCCATTCATAACCTAACCATCGGATATCGTCTTTGATGGCTTCTACGTACTCCACATCTTCTTTAGTCGGATTCGTATCGTCGAAACGAAGGTTGCATATGCCACCATGTTTGGCAGCAATGCCGAAATCAAGGCAGATGGCTTTCGCATGTCCGATATGAAGGTATCCGTTCGGTTCGGGCGGAAAGCGGGTTTGCACTTTTCCGCCGTTCTTTCCTTCCCTCAAATCTTTTTCTACCATTTGCTCAATAAAGTTCAGGCTTTTCTTTTCGCCTGATTCTTCGTTTTTAATCTCTGTCATAACGATAAATGTTAACTGTCTATTGAATTGCAAAAGTAGGGGATTTTTTTAATTTTCCTGAAATATATCCGCTCTTTTTTCTTTCCCTTGCATTTCGTATGCCGAATATCCGAAAGGAGTAACTGTTTTCGTTTAATCGTTCATTCGTCTGCCGGACGTGTTTTATTCGTCTGTCGAACGGGAGACGAATAAAACACGTCCGGCAGACGAATGAGACGCAAATGGCAGACGAATAACTTTGTACTGAAAAACCGGTAAACTATTGCGAAAAGGGAGTTAATATGTTACGCATGCGTTTTTTAAATTTCCGGAAAGAAGGAATCTTATATCTCTTTAATCAAAGATCAGCTCGATTTAGAAAAATGTTATATATTTGCCCCTTGTAACGGTTGAACGATTGCAGCTTTTACATAAAATGACAATAAATTCAAATATATTTCAAAAATATGTTATAAGACATGTTTTAGGATTTGGATAGTATCATTAAAAGCAAGTATCTTTGCACCGTTATCCTGAAAACAATCTTTTTACCTTAAAAAAAACTAATACCTATTGAAAACTGAAAAATGGAGCTTTGTGAAAAGCTCCATTTTTTATTTCCATTCTTTTCTTTCTAACTTTCTTCCGATTTTGTATCTTTGAAGCCTGAAATAATTGATAACTAATAACCATAATTCATATGTTCTCGGGAATTGTAGAAGGATATGCCACACTGGTGGCTCTGGTGAAAGACCAGGAGAATATACATTTCACTTTTAAGTGTTCATTCGTTGATGAGCTGAAGATCGATCAGAGTATTTCACACAACGGCGTCTGCCTGACGGTAGTGAGCTTGACGGACGATTCGTATACGGTTGCCGCCATGAAGGAAACGCTCGAACGTTCCAATCTGGGATTGCTGAGAGTGGGAGACAAGGTAAATGTGGAGCGCAGCATGATGATGAACGGGAGGCTCGACGGACACATCGTGCAAGGGCATGTCGATCAGACGGCTACGTGCATAGACATTAAAGATGCGGAAGGAAGCTGGTATTTCACTTTCCGTTATGCCTTCGACAAAGAAATGGCGCAACGCGGATACATTACCGTGGATAAAGGATCGGTGACGGTAAACGGAGTCAGCCTGACGGTTTGCAATCCGACGGATGATACTTTTCAGGTGGCGATAATTCCTTATACCTACGAACATACCAACTTCCATACATTCACGATAGGCAGTGTGGTGAATATTGAGTTCGATATCATAGGAAAATATATCAGCCGGATGATTCAATACAAGTAAGCGTAAATTCGTGATGATGATGGAATACAAGAGTTTTCTGGAGTTGGCGCTCTCGCGCCAGAGCGACCGGGCGTATGACAAGGAACGCCCGGTAGAAGCCGATAAGTTGGAGCGGATATTGGAAGCTGCCCGCATGGCTCCTTCGGCATGCAACGCGCAGCCATGGAGGTTTGTGGTGATCACCGAACGGGAATTGTCGTTCAAAATCGGCAAGGCTACGGCGGGATTGGGGATGAATAAGTTTGCCAAAGACGCTCCCGTGCATATCTTGATTGTAGAGGAATCGGCCAACATCTCTTCGATGCTGGGCGGAAAGGTGAAAGATAAATATTTTCCGCTCATCGATATCGGGATAGCCGCTGCTTACATTACGCTGGCTGCCGAAAGCGAAGGGCTGGGTTCCTGTATCTTGGGTTGGATGGACGAAAAAGAAGTAAAGCAACTTGCGGGTATCCCCCTTTCCAAGCGTTTGCTGCTGGATGTCGTGATCGGGTATCCGGTAAAGGAGAAGCGCAAGAAGCGCAGGAAGCCTAAAGACAAAGTGATCTCTTACAACAGCTACAAATAGAGTTGATAAGCATTTTATTAGAAGAATCTTATCACCGATGATTCTTCTGGGATATTCGGTAAATGCCTCGAATCTCTATTCCTGATTTATGCTTCGGATGATTATTCCGATCTCAAAATTACAAATCTTTAAACAAAACGTCGCTTGCTTTTTTGTAATACTCTTCTCTGGACTCGATTAAGATTTTCCATTCGGCATTGAATTCTTCGTCCTTGTCTATTTTGAAGTCTTCAGAGCCGTAAGTATCCAAACGTTCAAGAAGTATTGCGACATTCAGTTGATTGATATCCATCGCCGGCTGGTAAGAGATGTCTTCGCTTTTAGGATCGGCGTCGGTCACTACTTCGTATACGAGGTTTATTTTCTGCAACTGATTAAGAGTTTGATTGGTCAGCCGGATAGGAATTTTATATTCATCCGAAATCTGGCAAGCCGTATAAGGCTGTTCGCCTTTTTCAAAGCGTTTCACTATGATCGACATGATCAGGATGGATATGAAGTCGCGATATCTGCGGCTGATGTTCTGTGTCTCTTGGTCGAAACTGAAGTTCCGCACGTTTTGTCCCGCGTAAGTCAGCTCGGCGCCGAAGAGGCAGATTGTCCACGAGATTTGCAGCCACAGCAGGAATAGCGGCAAAGCGGCGAAACTTCCGTAAATAGCGTTGTATTTCGACACCCACAACTGTCCGCTGATATATATGAACTGGAACGTCTGATAAGCGGTTCCCACGACAATTCCGGAGATAAATGCGTGTTTAAACTTGACTTTCGTATTGGGCATGAAAATGTACAGTCCGGTAAACATAAACCAAGTGAGCACAAAGGGTATGAGCCGTATCAGAAACTTCAGGATGGGAGCCAGAAGGATGAAATCGACCATTTGTTTCAGCGCGGTGGTCATAAAGATGGAAATACCTCCCGACAGGACTATGAGTATGGGCATGAGCAGAAACATTGAGAAGTAGTCTGTAATTTTGCGGTAGATCGATCGCTCCTTGTTTACTTCCCAAATGCGGTTGAAGGTAGTTTCTATATTTCCTACCAGATTTACTATGGTCCATAATAAAGTGATTAAGCCTACGCCTATGAATACGCCGGTTTTTGTTTGCGCAAGGTAAGAGTCGACAAAATGCAGGATGGTTTCCGTAGCCTCGTCGTTGCCGCGAAAGCCGATACGGAGCTGTTGTTCGAGCAGTGCCGAAACGCCGAAGCCGCGCGCTACGGCAAACAGGATGGCCAATATGGGAACAATGGCTAAGAGAGTGCTGTAAGTTAACGCCGACGCCTGATCGATAAGGCGATTTTTGTTGAAGCGTACAATACAGAGATAAAGAGCTTTGATAATGTTGTAGAGGGAGAATTTCGTTCTTGTCACTTCGCCTTCCGTAACACGCCAGATGTCATAAGTCAGAAACCTCCAGATGTCGTTTATTTTTTTTTTCATATTATCTCCATGAGTTTTCAAGTTGCGGTGTAAACAATATGTGTAACGAGCTATTGGCAGTTTGGATAAAAGAAAAGCAGTCAGCCTGTAAGCCGGGTTCTGTTCCTCATGTCGATGACACGAGGTGTCTGTCATTTATCTGAGTGGCGTGTTGCCACGACACTTTAGCGGTCTACCCTCCGACATGGAGCGAGCAACTCTCATAACGCCGGTATACATGACCTTACAACTCCTAAGACGCACAGCCCAGTATGTCACCATCTGGCTGGTAGGCTCTTACCCCACCTTCTCACCCTTGCCTCTTCCCGAAAGAAGCGGCGGTTTTTTTCTTCTGCGTTACTCTACCCTCGCGGACAGCTTTCTGTTAGGAAGTAGGACGCTCTGTGTTGCCCGGACTTTCCTCCTGCACGAAACCGTGCACGCGACAGACCGACCGACTGCTTTAGTGTGCAAAAATACGTCATTTATTTGGTTTTAGCCAAAGAATGCGTCATAAATCGAAAAAATTTCTATCTTTGTTTCCGCTAACTCTTATGGTTATGACGAGCAACCGCTCGATATTTGTCGTATAATAAGATGTGTGGCAAATGTATACCAAGCAACCCGATTCCTGCTGAACGATTGAATGAGATAATATATGAATGCTTTTTTAAGAAAAATAAGTTTTACGCTCTGCTGTTTTCTGCCGGTGATGTTCACGGCATTGAAAGCTCAAGACACAAACGCCATGCCGGCGGATTCTGCCTATGGAGTAGTCCGCATATCTGTTTGCAATTTGCGCGCAGAAGGGAAGTTTACTTCGGGCATGACCACGCAGGCTTTATTGGGAATGCCCGTCAGGATATTGCAGTACACCGGTTGGTACGAAATTCAGACCCCTGACGACTATACCGGATGGGTGCACCGTTTGGTGATAACTCCCATGTCTAAAAAAGAGTACGACGACTGGAACCGCTCCGAAAAAATTGTGGTTACCTCTCATCATGGTTTTATATATGAAAAACCGGACGAACGTTCTCAATGCGTCTCGGACGCGGTGGCGGGCAATCGGTTGAAATGGGAAGGAAGCGAAGGAGACTTTTATAAGGTTTCTTATCCGGACGGGCGAAAAGGATACATTGCGAAATCGCTTTCGCAGCCCGAAACGAAGTGGAGGGCAGGGGTGAAGCAAGATGCGGAAAGCATCGTCCGGACTGCTTACACCATGATAGGGATTCCTTATCTGTGGGCGGGTACCTCTACGAAAGGGGTGGATTGCAGCGGCTTTGTCCGCACCGTCTTGTTCATGCACGATATTATTATTCCCAGAGACGCCTTTCAGCAAGCCGCTGTCGGGAGGCGTATCGAGATTCTTCCCGATTTTTCGAATGTGCAGAGGGGAGACTTGGTATTCTTTGGGCGAAGGGCGACGGAGAAGTCCGACGAAAATGTTTCGCATGTCGGCATCTATCTGGGAGGCAAACGATTCATCCATGCTTTGGGGGATGTGCATGTCAACAGCTTCAATCCGGAAGACAGCGATTATGATGAAAGCAATACGGAACGTTTGCTTTTTGCCGTACGTTTCTTGCCATATATCAATAAAGAGAAAGAGATAAATACAACGCTCACCAATTCTTATTATACGGACTTTACCATTGATTCGGATGCAAAATAGAAGAGATTTTTTGAAAACCGCAGCTCTGGCGGTCGCCGGTACCGGAATGATGATCGACGATGCTTTGCGTGCAGCTTCCGTGCCCGCCGGGCTTTTCATCAACCGCACCGGCCTGAAAGGGAAGATGCAACTTTCGTTCTTTCCTTACGAGTTGAAGCTGAAGCATGTGTTTACGGTAGCCGCACATTCGCGCACCACCACCCCTGACGTGCAGGTGGAAATCCGGTACGAAGGCATTACCGGATATGGAGAGGCTTCGCTTCCTCCGTACCTGGGACAAACGGTAGAAACAGTAATGACTTTTCTTAAGAAGGTAAACTTGGAACAGTTTGAAGATCCTTTCCGGCTGGAAGAAATATTGGCGTATGTCGATAGCCTTTCTCCCGGAGACACCGCTGCCAAGGCGGCTATCGATATCGCCCTTCATGATTTGGCGGGAAAGCTGTTGGGAGCTCCTTGGTATAAGATATGGGGGCTGAATAAAGAGAACGCTCCGTCTACCACCTTTACGATCGGTATCGACACGCCTGATGTGGTTCGGGCGAAAACCCAAGAGTGCGCCGGCCTTTTCAATATATTGAAGGTGAAACTGGGCAAGGAGAATGACAAGGAGATGATTGAGACGATCCGTTCCGTCACTTCTCTTCCGTTAGCGGTGGATGTGAACCAAGGTTGGAAAGACCGGCAATTTGCGCTGGATATGATACATTGGTTGAAAGAAAAAGGAGTGGTGATGGTGGAGCAGCCCATGCCGATAGAGCGGATCGATGACACTGCCTGGTTGACCGGGCACAGCCCGCTGCCGGTGTTTGCCGATGAGTCTGTGCAACGTTTGAAAGATGTGGCGGCGTTGCGGGGAGTGTTTACAGGCATCAATATTAAATTGATGAAATGTACGGGCATGCGCGAGGCGTGGAAAATGGTGAACTTGGCGCATGCTTTGGGCATGCGTGCGATGATAGGGTGTATGACCGAAACTTCTTGCGCGGTGTCTGCGGCGGCACAGTTGTCGCCATTGGCGGATTTTGCCGATTTGGATGGAAATTTGTTGATTTCCAACGACCGGTTTAAAGGCATGCAGGTGGTGAAAGGCAAAATCGCATTGAATGATTTGCCGGGAATCGGGGTGGTGCCACTCTGATCCGACGGAATGACCTTCTTAATGTTAAGTCAAATATGGCATACAATGAATGTAAATTTGTCAGCCGCTGCCGTTAATCGCTGTTAACCCTTAAACTGTCTCTGTTAAAAGTGAACAAAAATGTATGACAGGTGAGATAATAGACTGTTTTTTGTTATTATTTTAACGTCGTAAAAGTTAAAACGAATCTTGGTGTTAACATTTAAAAGAATTATAAATTATGAAACAGACAACGAGAAACATTCTGGGTATAGGGGCGATAATCCTTTTGAGTTCGGGAGTTGCGGGGTTGACGACCTATAAGCTGGTGAAAGCTCATGAAGAGTCGAAAGAAATTTCTTTCAATGACTTGTTTAAACAGAATTCAAATGTGAAACTGGCTGCCTTCGATGCCGTAAGCAGTCAGCCTGTCGACCTTACTCAAGCAGCGGAGAACTCTCTTCATGCTGTTGTACATATAAAATCTACGCAAGAGTCGAAAACAAAAACCATTCAGCAGGCACCGGATATTTTTGATTTTTTCTTCGGTGACGGGCGCGGGCAACAGCGTCAGATACAAACTCAGCCCCGTGTAGGGTTCGGTTCGGGCGTAATCATTTCGAAAGACGGATATATAGTAACGAACAACCACGTGGTGGAAGGAGCCGATGAAATCAGTGTGAAGCTGAATGACAACCGTGAATTTAAAGGACGGATAATCGGGTCTGATCCCGGTACCGATTTGGCCTTGGTTAAAGTGGAAGCAGACGATCTTCCGACCATTCCGGTGGGCGACTCGGACGCGTTGAAAGTCGGAGAATGGGTGTTGGCGGTAGGCAATCCGTTCAATCTCACCTCCACCGTCACGGCGGGCATCGTGAGTGCGAAAGCTCGTACATTGGGGGTCTACAATGGCGGAATCGAATCGTTCATCCAGACAGATGCGGCAATCAATCAGGGCAACAGTGGGGGAGCGTTGGTGAATGCCCGGGGCGAACTCGTGGGTATCAACTCTGTGCTTTCGTCTCCTACGGGCGCTTACGCCGGCTATGGTTTTGCCATTCCGACCAGCATTATGACAAAGGTGGTTTCGGACCTGAAGAAATACGGAACCGTGCAACGCGCTTTGTTGGGCATTCGCGGAGGCTCTATCACCGACGAGCAATTCAGCGACGAATTGAAAAAGAAAGCGAAAGAGCTTGGAGTAGTGGAAGGAGTATTGGTGGCTGAGGTTATAGACGGCGGTTCCGCTTCCGGAGCCGATATTAAGGTAGACGATGTGATCATCGGGATCGATAACAAACGTGTGAAAAATATGGCCGACTTGCAAGAATCCCTTGCCAAGCACCGTCCGGGTGATAAAGTTAAAGTGAAGTTGATCCGTAATAAGAAAGAGAAAACAGTCGAAGTGCTGTTGAAGAATGAGCAGGGAACGACTAAAATCGTGAAAGATGCCGGAATGGAGGTTCTCGGCGCAGCCTTCAAGGAACTTTCCGACGATTTGAAGAAGCAGCTGAATCTGGGTTACGGCTTGCAAGTGACCGGAGTGTCTTCGGGTAAGATGGCCGATGCCGGCATTCGCAAAGGATTTATCATCTTAAGAGCCAACGACCAACCGTTGCGCAAGGTCAGCGATTTGGAAGAGGTGCTGAAAGCGGCTGTCAAATCTCCCAATCAAGTGCTGTTCTTGACGGGCGTGTTCCCCTCAGGTAAACGGGGATACTTTGCGGTCGATTTGACACAGGATTAGTCTTTTTAGGTAAGAAGATTGTAAGATAAGCTAATAAAGTAGAAAAAAGACGCCGGCATGCAACTTGTTGGCGTCTTTTTTGTTTTATTATGTGCATGATATAATGAAAAAGTTACTCAAGTATGCCATTGAACAGATTATTTGTAGTAACTTTGCACTCCAAATCTGTTTTTTAAGAATGAGACAACTAAAAATTACCAAAAGTATCACTAACAGAGAGAGTGCTTCTCTTGACAAGTATTTGCAGGAAATCGGTCGCGAGGACCTGATTACTGTGGAAGAAGAAGTGGAGCTCGCTCAACGCATTCGTAAGGGTGACCGTGTAGCATTGGAGAAACTGACACGTGCCAATCTTCGTTTCGTCGTATCTGTAGCCAAACAGTACCAGAACCAGGGTTTGAGTTTGCCCGACTTGATTAATGAAGGCAATTTAGGACTGATCAAGGCTGCCGAAAAGTTTGATGAAACACGTGGGTTCAAGTTTATCAGTTATGCTGTATGGTGGATTCGCCAGTCTATTCTGCAAGCGTTGGCAGAACAGTCGCGTATCGTTCGCCTTCCGTTGAACCAGGTAGGTTCGCTGAATAAAATCAGCAAAGCCTTCTCCAAGTTCGAGCAGGAGAACGAACGGCGCCCGTCTCCCGAAGAGTTGGCAGACGAACTGGAAATTCCGGTTGACAAAATCTCCGATACATTGAAGGTGTCCGGACGCCACATCTCGGTGGACGCCCCCTTTGTGGAAGGAGAGGACAACAGCCTGTTGGATGTGTTGGTGAACGATGATTCGCCTATGGCGGACCGCTCTCTGGTTAATGAGTCTCTTGCGAGGGAAATTGATAGAGCTCTTTCTACGTTAACCGATAGGGAAAAAGAAATCATTCAGATGTTTTTCGGTATCGGACAGCAGGAAATGACATTGGAAGAAATCGGCGATAAGTTTGGCCTCACACGTGAGCGCGTTCGTCAGATTAAGGAAAAAGCAATTAGAAGACTAAGACAAGGTAATCGTAGTAATCTGCTCAAATCTTACTTGGGATAAGTAAGAAATATTAATTTCCGAAAAAATAAAGCCGCATAAAGTGTCGCGATGGAAGGTATTTCCCGGATCGGTGCTTTTGCGGCTTTTTTCATGAGGGTATATCAAAACAAAACTGAGTTCCCGGAAAAGTTGCGGATTGTGATAGACACCGATAAAACAGCCCTATCAAACTTCATTTTGAGGTAATGATAAGGCCATTCTTACAGCCACTGAAGATCGTCAAGTTTCAGATTCGAAGTTTGTTTCCGTCGTATTCGGTTTTGATGCGCCCTCTGTTCACTGCGCAGCTTTAAATATTAGTGGACACTAATATTTCTTTGTAAAATAACAGACGCAGCGTATGGCTAAAAAGCCCGCGGGCTCTGAAAAAAAAGGCGGCGGGCTTTGAGATCAAACACGGCGGGCTTTGAAAAAAAACCGGCGGGCTTTGGAAACAGACACGGCGGGCTTTGTGATGAAACTCCGCAGGCTTCGGGGGCAGGGACTCGGTCGGTCATCACCGAAAGCGTATCTCCCGCCCGGAGCTGTCTCCTGTACGGCTTCGATGTCGCATCCCATCTCTTCAACCGAATTCGTCGCCACCTTAAAATTTACTCCGAAGCATCTTAAGCATTTAGGTGGCCGTTTCACCGAAAGCTTGCTCGCTACCCGGTGCGCGTGTGTGGTTTCACCAAAAGCTTACCCGTCACCCGGAGCTGTGTCCTGTACAGCTTCGATGTTCCATTCCATCTCTTCAACCGAATTCGTCGTCACACCGGATTTATCTCCGAACAGTTTCGACGTTCCGGAGCGTTCTGCAAACGGAGCTTCTCCAAACCCGGACGAACCCCGACGGAGCTTCTTATAAAACGTTTAATCACATTCTAGGAGTAATAATAAATTACCATTATGGGTGGTGCTGTTTCAGGCTGATTGAAGAAGCGTTCCGGAGATTTTTCAGGTTTTTGAAAACGCCAAAACGCCAAAAAGTCACTATGTCCCCTTTTTTTTGATACCTTTCATGGGGATGATGGGTTATATTATTGATTATCAATTTATTTATATGATTTTTCCCTCTTATGTCCACGCTGTTTCTCAGTTCGTCGGTGCAGCTACTTCGTATACCTTTTTTGTGGTAAAAAAGGATGGATGAAGGCTAAAATAATTCCTTCACCTGTCAGGATTATTCAAAGAAATAGCCGGCTTCTCCCAGCCCATGAGAGTGAGTAACCATCGGCGGTGTTCGTAGCAGCAGGCATAGGGTATATCCCATATTCGAAGCTATATCTTATGCTCGAAGCGGCACCTCATGTTCGAAGCTAAATCCCATGTTTGATGCTACATCCCATGTTTGAAGTTGCATCCCATGTCCGGAGCTACACTCATGTCCGGAGTTGTATCTCATGTTTAAAACTACATCTCATGTCTGAAGCTATATCTCATGTTTGAAGTAACCTTAGGTCTTCTTTTTTTTCACGATACATTCGTCGGTCGATTTGGAATATTTTTAAACAATTATCCCGAGAAAATAGAGACTGCATCCCGACCGTATTCTCCTTCTCAATAACCTTCCGAGCCGTTTTCATCGTTTGTAAAACAGTCATATAGGCGTTTTGGCGTTTTGGCGTTTTCAAAAATGTGCTTTTAACGGGCAGTTTGTTCGCCCTTTTAGTAATTAACGTGTTGATACACAGTAGAAATTTTATTTTTAACTCGCTTCCCTACAATCCCGCACCGCTAAATCGGGGCAAAAAAAACGCGTCAAACGGCTTTTTCGGGATAGCGTCTCAGACAGGCTTTGAAAGAGGCTTTGAAGAGGCTGGAACAAGGCCTTTTTTTACCCCTGTATTTTACGAAAATATTTGACTTTTCATCCCCTTCAGGCGATGAGGCGGGGAAGACTGTATATCTGTTTTCGAATCACGAATCAGTTGATGCTTATCTTTAAAAATGGAGTCAGGCGGTAAAGAGTTTCTGCTTCCCGGTATAGGCGTAGTTGATGCTTATCTTTGAAAATGGAGTCAGGGTATAATGCCGACTATGGCTGAATCAGAGAAAGGTTCGCATAGAACGCCTTTTCCGGGATAGCGTCTCCGGCATGCCTTGAAAGAGGCTTGCGGAAATAATATAATAATGTCTATGTCTTGCTTTTGCCTTTTTTCGGTATTTTATTATCTTTGCCAATATTTATTAAGTTTACCAATCTATTCAATACGGCCATATGAAATATTTCAAACTACTGTCGGCGGTTGCGCTCGTTTTTGTGCTGTGCTCCGCATCCTCTTTAAAGAAAGACCGTTTCAAAAGTGTTTATGCTTTCGGGCTTTCGGCTTCGTTTACGGATACGGTGGTGTATTATACCGACATCCAGCTGCTGGATAGCGCGGAAATCAGCAAGCAGGGATTTCTTGTGCATCGCGATGAATACAGCTATCAGTTGAAAACCTATTTGGAACAGTCGGGGTTGCAGCAGAACAGCACCTGCATGATTTACTTCTCCGATAATGAGAAAAAACTCGAGAAAGAAGCGGAGAAACTTCTGAATAAATACAGGAAGAATAAAAACGTTTCCGTAGAACGGATTGAAACCGACAGCTTCCGGTTCGCGATTCCGGAGAGATAAAGCCTCGTGCCGCTCTGTTTCGAAAAAGAGATTCAGGGCAAATCTGTATGCTGCAAATCCATACGTTTCGTATGTGTGAAAAAACGGATGAGGCAATCGGTTAATTCACCACTACCGTAGCTGATGGAAAGCATGTTTCAAAGAGCCTTCCGGCTTTTTCAAGCTGTTCGGGCGTATTTTCCTTAACTTCTTTCAATGGGTAATTTAACCCCATGGCTTCGTATTTGTGCACACCTAATTGGTGGTAGGGGAGTATCTCCACCCGTTGAATCATCCGGTATCCTCCCAACGATTCCCCCATGCGGCGAATGTCTTCCTCGAAGTCGCTGTAGCCGGGCACCAATACGTAGCGTAGCCAAAACGGCCTATTGTTGGCTTCCAGCCATGCCGCCGTGCGGAGTGTCTGCCCGTTGCTTCTCTCTGTCAGCATCCGGTGACGTGCAGGGTCGAACTCTTTGATGTCGAGTAGGACGAGGTCTGTCAGATTCAGCAATTCTTCCACCTCTTCGTTCCATATTCCTCCGTTACTGTCGAGACAAATGTGTATGCCTTTTTCTTTCAGTTCGCGGAATAAAGGCACCAGAGCTTTGGCCTGAAAGGTGGGTTCGCCGCCGGAAAAAGTGATTCCTCCGCGCTTCCCGAAGAAAGGACGCTGGTTTACCGCCATGCGTACAATCTCTTCCGGCGGAGTGGGAGTTCCCCCTTGGGGAGATATTGTATCGGGGTTCGCGCAATACAGGCAGCGGAAGTTGCACCCTTGCAGAAAAACGACGAGCCGTAATCCCGGCCCGTCGAATGTTCCCATACTTTCGTAGGAATGAACGTTTATCATCATATCATTGATAAGGAATACGGTTTACATCTTTTCGTGGAATGAGCGGCTGATAACCTCCAATTGATGTTCGCGGCTCAGCTTCACAAAGTTTACGGCATATCCCGAAACGCGGATGGTCAGTTGGGGATACTTCTCCGGATGCTCCATCGCGTCGTACAGCATGTCGCGGTTCAGTACGTTCACGTTCAAATGATGAGCCCCTTTGGTGAAATAACCGTCCATCATCGTAACCAGATTCTCCACGCGGTCTTCGTCTGTGGCCCCCAATGATTTGGGCACGATGGAGAACGTGTTGCTGATTCCGTCCTGAGCGTCTCGGTAGCGGAGCTTCGACACCGAGCTCAATGAAGCGATGGCGCCGTTCTTGTCGCGCCCGTGCATCGGGTTGGCTCCCGGCGCGAATGCGACACCTTTCGCCCGTCCGTCCGGAGTGGCTCCGGTCTTTTTGCCGTACATCACGTTGGAAGTGATGGTGAGTAGCGAAAGGGTGGGGCGGGCGTTCTTGTAGACAGGCAGCTTTTTCAGCTCTTCGCTGAAGAAATATACCAGATCCACACCCAGATGGTCCACCTTGTCGTTGTCGTTGCCGAAGCAGGGGAATTCTCCTTCGATGTCGAATCCTTCGGTCAGCCCGATGTCGTTGCGACGGGCGGTGACTTTGGCATGCTTGATGGCGGACAACGAGTCGAGCGCGATGGATAATCCGGCTACCCCGTATGCCAGATTGATATGCGGGTCGGTATCGATGAGAGCCATCTGTGCCTTTTCGTAGTAGTACTTATCGTGCATGTAGTGGATGATATTCATCGCCTCGTTGTAGATGCGGGCGATTTCTACCAATACCTTCTTGTAATTGTTCATTACCTCTTCGAACTTCAGCGTGTCGTCGGTAAGTACCGGAATGCCCTCTACCATCACCGTGCCGGTGTTCTCGCAGCGTCCGCCGTTGATGGCGAGCAGGAGAGCTTTTGCGAGGTTGCAGCGTGCTCCGAAGAACTGTATCTGCTTGCCGATTTCCTGATAAGATACGCAGCAAGCGATTCCGTAATCGTCCGATTGGCGTACTTCGCGCATTAAGTCGTCGTTCTCGTACTGGATGGAAGAAGTGTCGATGGAAACCTTCGCGCAGAAGTCTTTGAAACCTTCGGGAAGCTCCGGGCTCCATAATACGGTGAGGTTCGGTTCGGGAGAAGGTCCGAGATTGTATAGCGTCTGCAAGAAACGGAAAGAAGTCTTCGTTACTTTCGTCCGTCCGTCGTTGAAGCGTCCGCCGATAGACTCGGTTACCCAAGTGGGGTCTCCCGCAAAAATATCGTTGTACGACTGCATCCGCAGGTGGCGTACCATCCGCAGTTTGATGACAAACTGGTCGATCAGCTCTTGGGCGAAAGCTTCCGTGATGATTCCTTTGCTTAGTTCGTATTCCAGATAAATGTCGAGGAACGAAGAAACGTTGCCCAGCGACATGGCGGCTCCGTCTTGCTCTTTCACGGCGGCCAGATAAGCCATATATACCCACTGAACCGCCTCTTGTGCGGTATAAGCCGGACGGCTCAGGTCGAGTCCGTAGTATTCGCCCAGCACTTTCATCTCTTTCAGCGCCTTGATCTGCTCCGACACCTCTTCGCGAAGGCGGATGCGGGCATCGGTCATCGGCCCGGTCAGGTTGCGCAAATCCTCTTTCTTGGCTTCGATCAGGCGGTCGGTTCCGTAGAGCGCCATACGGCGGTAGTCGCCGATAATCCGTCCGCGTGCATAATTGTCGGGAAGTCCGGTGAGGAATCCCAGTGAGCGAAAAGAGCGTATCTCCTCGGTATAGACGTCGAACACCCCGTCGTTATGCGTTTTGCGGTAGTGCGTAAAGATGTCTTTCACCCGTTCGTCTACCTCGACACCGTTTTCGTGACAGGCTTTCGCCACTACGTTGATTCCGCCGAAAGGCTTGATGGCGCGTCTTAGCAATTCGTCGGTCTGCAGACCGACGATGAGTTCGTTTTCCTTGTCTATATATCCGGCTTTGTGCGAAGTGATCGTAGATACGGTCGAGCAGTCGAGCGACCGCACCCCGTTGTTCGCTCTTTCTTCTGCCAATGCCTCAAGGCAACGGTTCCATACGGCTTTTGTACGTTCCGTAGGACCTTCGAGGAAAGAAGAGTCTCCGTAATATGGAGTAATGTTGTTACTTACGAAATCCCTGACGTTGATTTCCCTGCTCCAAAGACCATCTTTAAAGATCTTATTTAATTCCATAAATTAATAATGTTAGAAGTTTACTGAATCTGTCTCTTTAGAGCACGCAAAAATAAGATGATTTTTTATATTACCGAGACAAAAACGCAACCTTTTTATGCTGAAAAACATAAAATACCTATTTGTGGGGATAATGATAAAAAAGGGTGTGATTATTTTTGCGGAAAACGTTTGCATATTTAAAAAGGATTCGTACCTTTGCACCGCTTTTGAAAGAAAGCGCTTCCGTACCGGGAAGCTTTTGGAGAGGTGGCAGAGTGGTCGATTGCGGCGGTCTTGAAAACCGTTGTACCGCGAGGTACCCGGGGTTCGAATCCCTGTCTCTCCGCAATATTACTTGTTTATCAGTGGCTTACGAGACTTACACCCAATTTTACACCCAAAAATGTAAAGTTGGGTGTTTCTTTTTAAGTGATAAGATTATAACTTTTCACCAATGATTTGAGACTTTGTATGAGCACTCAAAACGAAATCATTTTCTATTTCTTTTATTCGATCTAGTGAAAATCCCTTCCAATATCGAATGTCTTTTGGGGTTTCGATTAAGTATGGATGAGTTTCTCCATGGTCATAATCAAAATCTACATCAAATTCCCAATCGACTGCATATTCCTTTAACTCTTCTTCTTTTGGCGCAATAAAAATTATGTGTTCGCGAGGAATATCATATAAATTCAATTCTTTCATTGGTATACGCCATTCTCTCAACCATGAATAATCTCCTTTATGAATATCAAGTTCCTGAAATCTCCATCGAATAGATTCATTCAAAAAATAAATTTCTTCTGCCTGCCCATAAATAACAGGTCTTGCTCCTAAATTCTCAATAAGCCAATCTCTTGCTATTCCAATGCCATACTGGGAAAACATTGCTTTATAACCTCTTTCTTTCCAACTGTCAAAATACTCTAAATTAGAAAGGTAGCAAGTAATCGGCGCATCTGTAAAGCATATATATTCATGCTCTTTTGATAATAGAGTGCCACTTGTAAGTATTTCGTGTAAAATAGTTGGAGCATCGTCATCTCTTAAGAAATTAAAAAGATAAGGGGATAAATCATGCCTTATTGTTCGTATATTATCGCTAGGATTACTCATATTTTTGATAATTTCTCTATTGTAATAAGTTAATTTCTCTCAATTTCTTTTTAAGGGATCTACCTCAAGCATAGGATAGTCTATTCTATTATCTCGTCCTAATAATGCGTCTATTTTCTCCCTTCCTTCAACATATCGTTGCTCAGAAGGAATAAATGCAACATCACAGGAACCACCTGGGTAGAATAAAATCATATCTATGATAAGTCCTTCATTGAATTCTTTTTCGTGAGGTTGATCAATTATAAGCTTAAAATGCCCCATTTCTAAAGTTTCACCCCCGAAGATAGGCTCTTGGCCGCTGCAAGAAATTTTCAATCTCTCTGCATCCAATGCCGTATAAGAATATCTTTCTTTTGAGGGAAAGGATATATCGCAATGAACAGATATTTTATTGAAATACACGTTCAACTTGTAAACTTGGCAGACGGAGTGACCTACATTTATGATTTTTGCCATAAATGTATATTCCACCTTTTTGTGATAAGTGTCAATTCTGGTTTTATATATGCCACAACCATCTATCTCTAAAGGAGGATTGCTCTGACGATTCATAACATCACGAATCTCATAATCTTCCATTACTTCTACTGTTGCATTCCTCCTTATATGGTAAAGATGATTTATCTTATTTTGATGTGCCGTTGTACTTTTGGGTACACTCACCACAAAAATATTGCCATCGTCTTTTTGTAGGACATGAATATCTATGCTTGGTATCTTAGGAGATATGTTTGACGAAAGGAGTTGAGTAAGTTGATCCTTTGTCATATCAGTTGAAGCGATAGGAGTCATAAAGTCGGGAATAGAGCAACCGTTAGAAATAGCTTTCTCTGCTATGCCGTAAATTAAGATACCTCCATTTGCATTTACCATGGCACTAATATCTTTGTAAGCCTCCGGTAAAGTACGTATTGCAAAATACAAAAAATTAGTCCCGACTGGGCACGATTCGTTCAGATTCGCCTCCGAGTCGGGACTAA
>NZ_JACIDI010000018.1 GCF_014196225.1 Bacteroides pyogenes
CGGCAAGGCGATGGTTCCGTCATCGGCAAGGCGATGGCTCCGTCATCGGTCAGGCGATGGTTCCGTCATCGGCAAGGCGATGGCTCCGTCATCGGCAAGGCGATGGCTCCGTCATCGGCAAGGCGATGGCTCCGTCATCGGCAAGGCGATGGCTCCGTCATCGGCAAGGCGATGGCTCCGTCATCGGCAAGGCGATGGCTCCGTCATCGGTCAGGCGATGGTTCCGTCATCGGCCGGGCGATGGTTTCGCCCTATATATTATAAGATACGCGTACATTATTATATAAAATTACTATGGCATACATTAACTCTATAAATTGAAACAGGTATGATAGAATTCGAAGTAAAATCACGTAAGATGACTATCGGCAAGAACAAAGGCAAGACCATGTACTATGCCGTGCCCAAAGTAAGCAAACAGCACCTCACCTCCTACCAGCTGGAGAATGAGATTATTGCCGCCACCTCGCTCACACGGGGCGATGTGCGCAACGCCCTCACCTCGCTCGCCGAGACGGTGAACCGCGCCCTGAGTCGCGGAGACTCCGTCGACTTGGGCGACTTGGGCATGCTGAAGGTTATCGTCAACCCGGTGTATAAAGAAAAAGAAGAAGAGGTCACCGCCTCTGCCCTGAAAGGGCCCATCGTTCGCTTCTACCCCAAGCTGGGCATGCGACAGGCGTACAAGAGCGTGCAGATACGCGTAACGAACCCGAAAGCGCACACCGCAGGCGGAGGAGCCACCCCGCCCGCTTCCGGAGGCGGAGGCGAAGCCCCCGACCCGGCAGGATAAGGCCATACGTGCGTCTTTCCCGTTTCACAGCCGAGACAAGTCGCCGCCCACAGGAGCAACCATGACACACCGGCGCTGCATGCAAGCACGGCGAAAGGCATGTCAAGGGAGCGACCTCTGAAAGGCTTACAGCCTCACGCAGCGGCAAGTCCCCGTCTCTCGGTCAACGGACGGAAGAGACCGCCGCTGACCGGCCGCAGCGAAACCCACTTGGAAGCGCTTCCCGGCAGCCTGTCATGGTTCTCCTTTCCGGCACCGGCACGGAATGAGCATATATATAATATGGTGTAAATTACGCAGCGAGTAATTTAAACCATAGTATCAGCACTAAAAAACAGCAATAGTACTAAACTAAAAACAGTAACATTATGAAAACAACCCATTTCCTTGCAAGCACGGTGAAAGCAGCTTTCGCCCTTGCAGCAGTATTCACCCTCTCGTTCGCCATCGCCTCGTGCTCGAAGGACGATGACAACGAACCCAAAGTGCCTGCCAACACCATTGTTCTCGACGGTGTCACAATGCCGGTAACCGATGCGGGAATAGATGAAGTTGAATTAAATAAAGGCAACTACGAGATAATTCTCTTTGTGTCGGAAAAGAAGGGCATTAAAATAATGGCGGGGAAAGAGTACCATAATGGCAAGACCATCAACCTGACGAAGAAAGAGCCTGAACACGACGGATGGTATTGGAGCGTCGAATGCTATAATCCTGAGAAAATCTTCGATACTTATGGAGAACCCGGGAGTTCATATCCTGTCTTCATGAGCGGTACGCTCTATGTGAAACACCTTGGCAGCGAAGGCGGCAAGCCTGTCTTCGAAATCGTACTGAAGAACGGCAAGGTAAAAGGTGAAGGAGAGTATGGAGACGGCAAGGAGCATACCGTGAACATCAACTGGAAAGGAAGTCTGAGGTTCGATGACTACTAATCAACCGGTAATATAGAAGCAGATAAGCATATATATGGTAGCTACATTATATATCTAAGTGTAATTAAACTAAGTTCATTAACCTTTAAACTATTTACATTATGGCAAATTATGGAGGTGAATTATCAAGTTTGGATTTTAGTAATCTAATTGGCGGTCCGCTGACAGCGGTAGTGGAAGCACAGTCGCAAGCAGCTCAAAGCACGGTCGACTTCATAAAAGCAATGGGATTCGATGATGAAGGTAAGCCACAATATGTCACTTTCAAGTATCCTAAAGAGACACAACCCTACGTGCCTGCTGTATTAAATGAGCAAGGACAGGAAGTAAAAGCTGCTGTTCCGGCTAAGATAGAAATGATGGAAATGCAGGTACCTTTCCTGACGCTCATCCCTATTCCTTTCATACGCGTAGAAGAAGCGACAGTAGATTTCAACGCCAAAATCAATGCGGTGGAAACTAAAGATACCTCTTCGGAATTAGGAGTAGGCGCTTCATTAAACTTCAAGCAGAAGTGGTGGAGAGGGTCGGTAAACCTGAAAGCATCGTTCTCGTATAAGAAGAGTACGACTACCGGCAATAAAGTAGATCGTACCTACTCCATGGCAGTTCATGTTCGTGCCGTACAAGATGAAATGCCCGGAGGTATGGAAAAGATGCTCGGTATCCTCGAGTCGTCTATGCTCGAGAAGAAAGCGACAGAATGATGACAGACCATCGACCGTAACAACAGGTAGATACATCTGTCAGTAGTCAGTAATTATGAGTCCGGTAAAGCGTATCTGCATCCGGACTCATATTTCCCGAATAAAGGCAAAACATCTGATAAATAAAGAGAAAATGATAGAGTTAAGTGACTTTTTAGGCAATATCCTGTCTCAGATCAGCGAGGCAAGAAAGCAAGCCGACGAGGCAAGTATACGTATGGCCCGGCAGTATGCCGAAGACGAGCTGCTGCGGCATCTTCCCGTTCCCCGTGTACGCCTGCCCAACATGGAGATAACCATTCCCGTCTGTATCAAAGAAACTCGGAAAACAAGCGTATATGATCCTCAAAAGGGAATAGTGAGAAAAGAGCTGGTGCGCAATGTCTACAATACGATGCAGAAAGAATTCGTAAAAGCGTATCCGAAGCGGAAAGATTTGCAGAAAGGCTATATACATATCAACAAGCAGTTGCTGACCAATACCGACCGGCTGAAAGAACAATTGGAAAGAGAAAGAGAGATTGATCCGGTTGTGACACGTTACATAAACAAAGCTGTCGATGAGTTCGCCACTACCCGGAAGCTCTCGGGCAAGAACAAAGATGTTGTCATAGCAACCATGAAAGGCAAGCTCAGCACAATCGTCAACGAAAGCATTCCACTTACTAAAGGCAGACTTACCGCTATAGGCATAACGCCCGAAAGCAATGAAATGAAAGAGCTCGAAGTGTCGGGGCAGCAACCCATGATGCTGAAACTCTCGGTCAAAGAAGAAGCTTTCGAGCTTATACGCAAAGAAGAAGAAGGGCAAAGACAGGTAGAGGGCAAAGAAATCGACAATTACTTCCTGAGTATCGAATAACCATCAATACACGCGGCATATGAAACACTCGATAACCTTATTTACCGACAAGGCGCAGGAGCTGCTTCGCCAAGTCTCCTGCATAGCCGACCAAATGGAAAAGAGTTCTTCGGGACTTACGGAAACGCTTCGCAAATGGTTGTCGGAAACCGAAGAGTTCCTGAAACAGTATAATTGTGCCGAGCAAGCTACCTTTGCAGCCATACGCGCCTCAGTGGCAGCCATCGGTGACAGAGGACCTACAGACAAAGGAGACTCTTTATCCGACAGAAGAAAAAGAAGGAAACAACTCTTTGCGCAATACATCAACGAAGGCGCAGAGTGTCTCTACCGGGTATATATGAGAGAAAACATCAAAGTAGAAGAAGCCCGTAAGCTCATTACCCAAGTGATACTCGTAGCCCTGCAGAACGGTCACCTTCACAGTCTCCCTCCCGACGGCCCGATGACAATGCCTCAGCTCACAACTTTCTACTCGGCGCTTTATGCCGACAATGAGCTGCGCAAAGGGATTCATCAGGCATTGGCGCTTGTCTCCTACCCCGACATATTACGGCTGACAGACGAAACCCTCAGCAGAATACTCTATGCAGAGCCCCGACCGCATGATGGATGAATAACCATACCTATGCCCTTAACCTTAGGTCGAGAATAAAAGACTCTCCCGACATGATTGCCACCGGACAGGCGAAACACGAGGGAAGGGAACACCGGACAATACACACGGCATAAGAGAGGAAATCTTCTGCACCGCTCCCCGCCACTGGCAAGCAATAAGCAATCATTCCCGACAGCCCGGAATCCTGATGAAAAGCAAAAATTAAGAAGGTTTCCGGGTTGCGTATTGTATAGAAAAAGCTATCTTTGCAGGGAGTTCGAAAGACATCCATTAAATTCTACACAATATGAACGATAACAAGCTTATGAATCGCGCAGCGGACAACATCCGCATTCTTGCGGCCTCGATGGTCGAGAAAGCGAAGTCCGGACATCCGGGCGGTGTGGAGAGCACCTCCGGCCGGCTGGAACAAGGGCAAGTTGGAGTTCGTTTGAGTTAATTGCCCTGCCGGGCAACAATACCGAAGCAGTGACACTTAAAGCAACAACAGCAAGTATATGAAAACAACTCTATTCTTTGCAAGCGCAATGAAAGCAGCTTTCGCCCTTGCAGCAGTACTAATCCTTACCTCATGCTCAAAAGACGATGACCAACCCGCCAACATCGCTATCATCGATGGAGAGGCAATCCCCCTGATTGGAGCGAGTATAGATTATAAGCATTTGTCCGAAGGGACTTATGAGATATTGCTCACTACAGCGGAAAAAGGCTCCATTTATATAATGGGAAACGAAGAATACCACAACGGCAAGACCATCGACCTTACACGCAAAGAGCCTAAACACGGCAGATGGCATTGGAGTATAGAATACCGTAATTCCGGCACAATATTCTTTACTTCCGGGCATCCGGACTACTCGCATCCGGTCTTTAAAAGCGGAACGCTCTATATGAAACGCCTCGACGACACTGACGAAACCCCTGTCTTCGAAATCCGGATAAAGAATGGCAAAATAAAGAACAAAGATGGATATAAGGATGGTAAAGAACACACCATCAGCCTCCACTACAAGGGCAAATTGATGTTCTTGCCTCCATTTTGGAATAGAAAGTAAAAGACTCTCCCGACATGATTGCCGCCGGACAGGCGAAACACGGGGGAAGGGAACACCGGACAATACACAGGGCATAAGAGAGGAAATCTTCTGCACCGCTCCCCGCCACTGGCAAGCAATAAGCAATCATTCCCGACAGCCCGGAAATCCTGACCAAAAGCAAAAATTAAGAAGGTTTCCGGGTTGCGTATTGTATAGAAAAAGCTATCTTTGCAGGGAGTTCGAAAGACATCCATTAAATTCTACACAATATGAACGATAACAAGCTTATGAATCGTGCGGCGGACAACATCCGCATTCTTGCGGCCTCGATGGTCGAGAAAGCGAAGTCCGGACATCCGGGCGGCGCTATGGGAGGCGCCGATTTTATCAATGTGCTCTTCTCGGAGTTCTTAGTCTACGACCCCGAAAATCCCCGCTGGGAAGGACGCGACCGCTTCTTCCTCGATCCCGGTCACATGTCGCCGATGCTCTATTCTACACTGGCACTCACCGGCAAGTACACGTTGGAAGAGCTGAAGAACTTCCGCCAATGGGGAAGCCCCACGCCGGGACATCCCGAAGTGGACGTGATGCGCGGCGTGGAGAACACCTCCGGTCCGCTGGGACAAGGGCATACGTTCGCCGTGGGGGCCGCCATCGCCGCCAAGTTCCTGAAAGCACGCTTCTGCGAGCTGATGGATCAGACCATCTACGCTTACATTTCCGACGGGGGGATACAGGAAGAGATCTCGCAAGGGGCGGGACGCATAGCCGGAACGCTCGGACTCGATAACCTCGTCATGTTCTACGACGACAACGACATACAGCTTTCTACCGAGACCAAAGACGTGACCATCGAAAATACCGCCATGAAATACGAAGCATGGGGATGGAAGGTGATCAGCATCAATGGGCACGACGTAGACGAAATACGCTCCGCGCTCAACGAGGCGAAGGCGACGAAGGGACGCCCGGTGCTTATCATCGGCAAGACGGTGATGGGAAAAGGCGCCCGCAGGGCAGACGGAAGCAGCTACGAGGCCGATTGCGCCACTCACGGCTCTCCGCTCGGGGGCGAGGCGTATGTAAACACCATCCGCAACCTGAACGGCGCCCCTGAAAACCCGTTCGTAATCTTCCCCGAAACAGCCGGAATATACGCCAAACGCAAGGAAGAGCTGAAGCGCATCACGGCGGAAAAGCATTCGAAAGAGGCGGCTTGGGCGAAGGAAAACCCTGAAAAGGCAGCCAAGCTGGAGTTCTTCTTCTCGGGCAAAGCTCCGAAAGTGGACTGGGCGGCAATCGAGCAGAAGGCCGACGGAGCCACTCGCGCAGGTTCGGCTACGGTATTGAGTGCGCTTGCCACGCAGGTGGAGAATATGATCGTTGCCTCCGCCGACCTTTCCAATTCCGACAAGACCGACGGCTTCCTCAAGAAAACGCGCGCATTTAGTAAAGGCGACTTCAGCGGCGCTTTCCTTCAGGCAGGCGTTTCGGAGCTTACCATGGCATGCATCTGCATCGGCATGTCGCTTCATGGCGGAGTGATCGCCGCATGCGGAACCTTCTTCGTTTTCTCCGACTATATGAAGCCGGCAGTGCGTATGGCCGCCCTGATGGAGCAACCGGTGAAGTTCATCTGGACTCACGACGCGTTCCGCGTAGGCGAAGACGGACCCACCCACGAACCTGTGGAACAGGAGGCGCAAATCCGCCTGATGGAAAAGCTGAAGAACCATAAAGGAGAGAACTCGATGCTCGTTCTGCGTCCGGCGGACGTAGAAGAGACCACCGTTGCGTGGAAGCTCGCCATGGAAAATACGGCAACTCCCACAGGACTCATCTTCTCGCGCCAGAACATCGTCAACCTCCCCGCAGGAAACGCATACGCGCAAGCGGAAAAAGGCGCTTACATCGTGGCCGGTTCGGACGAGAACCCCGACGTAATTCTGGTGGCTTCGGGCTCGGAAGTATCTACTCTGGTGGCCGGCGCCGAGCTGCTCCGCAAAGAAGGCGTGAAGATACGCGTGGTATCGGCTCCTTCCGAAGGGTTGTTCCGCAACCAACCCAAAGCGTATCAGGAGAGTGTTCTCCCTGCGGGAGCGAAGGTTTTCGGACTGACGGCAGGTTTGCCCGTAACGCTTCAGGGACTGGCGGGCGGCAACGGGAAGATATGGGGATTGGAGTCGTTCGGCTTCTCGGCCCCCTACAAGGTGCTCGACGAGAAATTAGGCTTTACTGCCGAAAACGTATATAACCAAGTAAAATCAATGCTCCAATGAAACTAATCGGATTGGCTGCCGACCATGCCGGCTTCGAACTGAAAGAGTACGTCAAGCGTTGGCTGGCGGCAAAAGGGTTGAACTGCAAGGACTTCGGGACAGACTCCGACGCAAGCGTCGACTATCCGGACTATGCGCATCCGCTGGCTTCGGCTGTGGAAGCGGGCGAATGCTATCCGGGCATCGCCATCTGCGGAAGCGGCAACGGCATCAGCATGACGCTGAACAAGCATCAAGGCATCCGCGCCGCTCTTTGCTGGAACGAGGAAATCGCCCGCCTGGCACGGTCTCACAACGACGCCAACGTGCTGGTGATGCCGGGACGCTTCCTCGACACCGCCGAAGCGGACAAGATTCTGACGGCGTTCTTCGCCGCAGACTTCGAAGGGGGCCGGCATCAAAGGCGTGTAGACAAGATACCTTGCAAATAAACAGAACCGGGAGCAGGATTCGGCTTCCGGCTCATCACCTTTTTGGCGGAGCCTCTGTTCCGACAAAACAGAGGCTTCGACGCATAACGACAGAGGCTCCGTTCCGACAAAACAAAGGCTTCGCACCATAACGACATAGGCTCCGTTCGGACAAAACAGAGGCTTCGACGCATAACGACAGAGGCTCCGTTCGGACAAAACAGAGGCTTCGACGCATAACGACAGAGGCTCCGTTCAGACAAAACAAAGGCTTCGACGCATAACGACATAGGCTCCGTTGGGACAAAACGGAGCCTATGTCATTCATTATACAGGCAAACACTCAACTTTTCTCTCATTTATTCGCCGGAGTCGCAGAAAGTCGCTATCTTTACCCGGAATTTTGTATTATTCACCATTAACATGTAAACATTATGGCAAGCAGAAGACAACTGAAAAAGAACGTCAATTATATCGCAGGAGAATTATTCACCGAGTGTCTGGTAAACAGCATGTTCATTCCCGGCACAGACAAAGAGAAAGCCGACGAACTGATGAGCGAAATACTGAAAATGCAGGATGATTTCATCAGCCGCATCAGCCATACCGAACCCGGAAACGTGAAGGGTTTTTATAAAAAGTTCCGTCAGGACTTCAACGCGAAAGTCGATGAGATTATTGATACAATCGAGAAACTCAACTAAAACGGAATGAAGAAAGCCATATACAGCTTTATCTATTATCGCTTGCTGGGATGGAAAACCCACGTCACCGTACCCGATTACGACAAATGCGTAATATGTGCCGCACCGCATACGACAAACTTCGACCTGTTCATAGGGAAGCTCTTCTACGGAGCATTAGGCCGCAAAACCAGCTTTATGATGAAGAAAGAATGGTTCTTCTTCCCTCTGGGAATCTTCTTCAAAGCAGCGGGCGGCATCCCGGTAGACCGCGGGCGGAAGACTTCGCTGGTAGACCAGATGGTGAATCATTTCGCCAAGAGCCGCAAGTTTCATCTGGCCATCACCCCCGAAGGAACCCGAAAGCCGAATCCCGACTGGAAGAAAGGCTTCTATTACATCGCCCTCAAAGCGCAGGTTCCCATCGTCCTGGTCGGAATCGACTATGAAAAGAAGACGATTACGGCAACAAAAGCCGTCATCCCCACAGGTGACATCGACAAAGACATGCGCGAAATCAAGCTCTATTTCAAAGACTTCAAAGGGAAACATCCCGAGAATTTCGTTCTGGGAAAGATATAATGAAAGCATGAAGATCTCACTGATACAGACAGATATCGTTTGGGAAGACAAACAGGGCAATCTCCGTTCGCTTCACGAAAAGCTGCAAAGCCTCCGTGGAACAACGGAGATTGTTGTTTTGCCGGAGATGTTCTCCACCGGATTCAGCATGCAGACCCGCCTCCTTGCCGAGCCTGCCGCAGGAGAAACCATACGCACCCTCAGAGAATGGGCCGCCCTGTACGATACCGCCATATGCGGCAGCTATATGGCGGAAGACAAGGGAGCATATTACAACCGCGCCTTTTTCCTCACACCCGAAGGGAGCGAATTTTACTGCGACAAGCGGCATCTGTTCCGCATGGGAGAAGAGCCCGCGCACTTTTCGAGCGGGAACAGCCGGCTCATCTTTCCTTATCGGGGATGGAACATCCGCCTGCTCGTGTGCTACGATCTGCGCTTCCCCGTATGGAGCCGGAACGTAAACAACGCCTACGACCTGCTGATTTACGTCGCCAACTGGCCGCTTCCCCGCCGCACGGCATGGGATACCCTGCTGCGTGCGCGCGCCATCGAGAACCAATGCTACGTTTGCGGGGTGAACCGTACAGGCGCCGACGCGAACGGGTTGGAGCACGACGGAGGAAGCGTGATTCTTTCGGCAACGGGAGAAACCATAGTCTCGCTGCCCGACGGAAAGGAAGGAATAGCCACCGGAGAAATCGGCCTGCCGGCTCTCAGACGATTCAGAGAGAAGTTCCCGGCATGGAAAGATGCGGACGTTTTCCGTCTGTAACGCCTGCGCGACAGCGTCTCTCTTTGCACGCTACCGGTTCGGCCATGCGGACATTCGCGCCCATATTCCATTCCCCCGAAACAAATGTTAAAAGAGTCTGAAACCGCAACAATACCTATAAATAAGTAGTTAATGGTATAAACATCTTTCGTATCTTTGTCGTGACAAAACAATAACCGCACAGACTTTGATCGCATATAACTTAATTTACAAATTTATGAAAACAAATCTTAGCTCTCAAATCACTCTCAACAGGGTCTCCCCCAAATATTACAGACCGGAGAATGCGTTTGAAAAGTCGGTCCTGACAAGACTTGAAAAAATCCCGACCGACATCTACGAATCGTTAGAAGAAGGGGCGAACGGCATCGCCCGCGAAATAGCGAAGACCATCCGCGAGAAACAGAAAGAAGGACGTTTCTGCGTACTGGCGCTTCCCGGAGGAAACTCCCCAAGCCACGTATATGCCGAACTCATCCGTATGCACAAAGAAGAAGGACTCAGCTTCCGCAACGTAATCGTATTCAACATGTACGAGTATTACCCCTTGAGCGCAGACGCGGTGAACAGCAACTTCAACGCTTTGAAGCAGATGTTCCTCGACCACATCGACATCGACAAGCAGAATATCTTTACTCCCGACGGGACAATCGCCAAAGATACCATCTTCGAATACTGCCGCTTGTACGAGCAACGCATCGAGAGTTTCGGAGGCATAGACATCGCCCTTCTGGGAATCGGCCGCGTGGGAAACATCGCGTTCAACGAACCGGGGTCGCGTCAGAACTCCACTACCCGGCTGATACTGCTCGACAACGACTCGCGCAATGAAGCCGCAAAGAACTTCGGAAGTATCGAAAACACTCCGGTAAGTTCCATCACCATGGGAGTATCAACCATTCTGAGCGCAAGAAAAATATACCTCTTGGCATGGGGCGAAGAAAAGGCCGCTATGATCAAAGCGTGTGTAGAAGGACCGATCACCGACACTATCCCGGCGTCTTACCTGCAAACGCACCGCGACGCCCACATCGCCATCGACCTTTCCGCCGCTTCGAACCTTACGCGTATCCATCGCCCTTGGCTGGTGACTTCGTGCGAATGGAACGACAAACTCATACGCAGCGCCATCGTATGGCTTTGCCAGCTCACCGGAAAGCCGATCCTGAAGCTGACGAACAAGGATTACAACGAAAACGGGCTGAGCGAACTGCTGGCTCTTTTCGGCTCGGCATACAACGTGAATATCAAGATATTCAACGACTTGCAGCACACCATCACCGGATGGCCCGGCGGCAAGCCGAATGCCGACGACACTTACCGTCCGGAACGCGCCAAGCCTTACCCGAAGCGCGTGGTGATTTTCTCTCCGCATCCCGACGACGACGTCATCTCGATGGGAGGCACATTCCGCCGGCTGGTGGAACAAAAACACGAGGTGCATGTGGCTTACCAGACTTCCGGCAACATCGCCGTGGGAGACGAAGAGGTGGTGCGCTTCCTGCACTTCATCAACGGCTTCAACCAAGTATTCAACAACAACGAAGACAAGGTAATCAGCGATAAATACGCCGAAATACGCAAGTTCCTCAAGGAAAAGAAAGATGGAGACATGGACACTCGCGACATCCTGACCATCAAAGGGCTGATTCGCCGCGGTGAAGCACGTATTGCCTGCGCCTACAACAACATTCCGCTGGATCGCTGCCACTTCCTCGACCTGCCTTTCTACGAAACGGGCAAAATCCAGAAGAACCCCATCAGCGAAGCCGATGTAGAGATTGTACGCAACCTGCTCCGCGAAGTGAAACCTCACCAAATCTTCGTGGCGGGCGACCTCGCCGACCCGCACGGAACGCACCGTGTTTGTACCGATGCCGTGTTCGCCGCCATCGACCTCGAGAAAGAAGAAGGGGCTGAATGGCTAAAAGATTGCCGCATCTGGATGTATCGGGGCGCATGGGCAGAATGGGAAATCGAGCACATCGAGATGGTTGTCCCCATCAGTCCGGAAGAATTGCGGGCCAAACGGAACTCCATTCTGAAGCATCAATCGCAAATGGAAAGCGCTCCTTTCCTCGGAAACGACGAACGCCTGTTCTGGCAACGAAGTGAGGAACGAAACCGCGGCACTGCCGCTCTGTACGACCGCTTGGGTCTGGCTTCTTACGAAGCGATGGAAGCATTTGTAGAGTACGTTCCGCTATAAATACATCAAAAATGACAGAAGAGTGGGAAGCTGGTCGCTTCTCACTCTTTTTTATATTCGCGAGATAATGATTCGGTTCGAAAACATACGTTCGGGAAGGCCGTGCAAGCACGACGGCGGGCATATGGGAAGCTTTTCTCAAAAATAATCCTCTTTTCCTGCCTGTTTCTCATTTAAAATTCTATCTTTGCTCCTATGAATAAAAAGGGGAGCAGCATCCGTGATAGCGGAAGCCTGCCGCCGACCGCATAGCGCATTGAATATGCAGAACCGCCGGTCTCTTTATCCATGCGCGGTCGTGTTGTAAACCGAGCATTAGAATTTGAAAATTAACCGTTAATACACAAAAGAATATGTATACGATACAAGCAAACCCCACCGGCACACGGAGCATAGAAGTATCCGACGAGAATCTGAAAACAGTCGAGAAGTATGCTTTGTTCCGTCATCTGATCGACAGCAACGGCATCGTAGACGAGAACGTACTGGACAAACTGAAACTGAATATCCGTTCACTGATTGCCAGTCAGGAAGAGAACAGCAAGGATCTGCTCGACCTCTGCATCGACGTCATATACCACAACAATATGAAGGCGTTCGGCTTGCAGCAACTGATCAAGCTTTATCTTACTTGGCTTCCCGGTCAGGAGGAAGAAGAGGAGGAAGAATGATTACCGTAGACACATGCGGAACAACCGCCTACAGCCCCCTGATTCCGGCAGTGAAAGCCATCTACCGGGCAAACCCGGGCGATACGCTCCGGATTATCATGAACCGTACCGATGCTTTTCAGGACTTGAAAGAATATCTTTCCGAGCAAGGAATCGGCTTTCGTGAAATTTACGACGGAGAGTGCATGACCATTCAGTTTACGGTCGGCAGCACGCTGTAAGCCTCGGCGCGGTGCCCGCCCCTATCCGGCAAACGATTGGAAAAAACTCTTATTATCCGTATCTTTGCGGCATGAATGACTATAAACTGACCGACTGGCTTCCCACGACCAAAAAAGAAGTGGAACTTCGCGGATGGGACAAACTGGATGTGATTCTCTTCAGCGGCGACGCGTATGTAGACCATCCTTCGTTCGGCGCGGCGGTAATCGGACGCATCCTCGAAGCGGAAGGGCTGAAGGTTGCCATTGTTCCCCAGCCCAATTGGCGGGATGATCTGCGCGACTTTAAGAAGCTGGGACGCCCCCGTCTGTTCTTCGGTGTTTCCGCCGGATGTATGGATTCTATGGTAAACAAATACACCGCCAACAAGCGTCTCCGCAGCGAAGACGCTTATACGCCCGACGGGCGCCCCGATATGCGCCCGGAATATCCCTCCATCGTTTACACGCAGATATTGAAAAAGCTCTACCCCGACGTTCCGGTGGTATTGGGAAGCATAGAGGCGAGCATGCGCAGACTGAGCCATTACGACTATTGGCAGGACGCATTGCGAAAAAGCATCCTTTGCGACAGCGGCGCCGACCTGCTGATTTACGGAATGGGAGAAAAGCCCATCATCGAGTTGGCTCGGAAGCTGGAAGAACACCAAAAACGGTCCGCCGACAATGTGCCGCAGCCTTCTTTCAGCATACATCGCTCGCCGCTGAACGGTATTCCGCAGATAGCCTACGTGGCAAATAAAAAAGAGTTTGCGGACGAAGCGGGCGATATCCGGCTCTATTCGCACGAAGAATGCCTGTCGGACAAGAAGAAACAGGCGGCCAACTTCAGGCACATCGAAGAGGAATCGAACAAATACAGCGCGTCGCGCATCACGCAGTCGGTGGGCAACCGCATCGTCGTGGTGAATCCTCCCTACCCTCCCATGAGCGAGGAAGAACTCGACCGTTCGTTCGACCTGCCTTATACGCGTTTGCCCCATCCCAAATACAAAGGCAAACGGATTCCGGCATACGACATGATCAAGTTCTCCGTCAACATCCATCGCGGATGCTTCGGCGGGTGCGCTTTCTGTACCATCTCCGCCCATCAGGGCAAGTTTATTGTGAGCCGCAGCAAAGAGTCTATCCTGAAAGAGGTGCGGAAAGTGACGCAACTGCCCGACTTCAAAGGTTACTTGAGCGATTTGGGAGGTCCGTCGGCCAACATGTACCGCATGAAAGGACGCGACGAATCCGTATGCCGGAAGTGCAAGCGTCCTTCTTGCATACATCCGAAGGTTTGTCCGAACCTGAATACCGACCACCGTCCGCTGCTCGATATCTACAAGTCGGTAGACGCTTTGCCGGGAATCAAGAAGTCTTTCATCGGAAGCGGCGTGCGTTACGACCTGTTGCTACATCAAAGCAAAGATGCCGAAACGAACCGCAGCGCAACCGAATACACGCGCGAGCTGATTACCCGCCACGTAAGCGGACGTCTGAAAGTGGCTCCCGAACATACGAGCGACCGGGTATTGGCAGTGATGCGGAAGCCTTCTTTCGAACAATTCGAGCAATTCAAACGAATATTCGACCGCATCAACCGGGAAGAGAATCTGCGGCAACAGCTCATTCCCTACTTCATTTCCTCACACCCCGGCTGCCGAGAAGAAGATATGGCGGAGCTGGCTGTCATAACCAAACGGCTCGACTTTCATCTGGAGCAGGTGCAGGATTTCACGCCCACTCCGATGACCGTAGCTACCGAAGCATGGTACACAGGATACCATCCTTACACACTGGAGCCGGTGTTCAGCGCGAAAACGCAACGGGAGAAGCTGCGTCAGAGACAGTTCTTTTTCTGGTATAAACCGGAGGAACGCCGGAACATCGTGAGCGAACTGAAACGCATCGGACGGCAGGACCTGATAGACCGGCTGTATGGAAAGAAAAAACAAGCAAGACGATAGTTCCGGATAAAGCAGTCATTCCGCTTCCGAAAGCGGAATAATCCGGGAATAAACAACCTGCCAGAACGTAGAAAAGCGGATAAAGCCGCATATCGTAGAATGAAGAAAAAAACTTTATCCTTTTCTCCCAAAAGGTTATTCTCTGTAACGATAAAGCTGCATATCGTAGAAAAAAGACTTCTTTCAACGCTTCGTCTGTCACCCTGCCTCTGATTGATAAAGCTGCATATCGTAGGAAAAAGGCCGGCAGTGCCGCTAAAAGTATGTGCCTGAAAAGGCAGACAACCTCTACACCGGAAGCTTGTACGGACAGATCCGACATTGAAACCGGGAACAAAAAGCCGC
This sequence comes from Bacteroides pyogenes, assembly GCF_014196225.1. Lineage (GTDB taxonomy): Bacteria > Bacteroidota > Bacteroidia > Bacteroidales > Bacteroidaceae > Bacteroides > Bacteroides pyogenes_A. The sequence continues at coordinate 15,084 of NZ_JACIDI010000018.1, forward strand.
TCATTCCCCCACCGGTATCGCAACCATCTCTTGCAACACGCTGACCGCCGTTTCCACATTCCCCACATCTTTCACCACCATGCTCCGTCTTCCGTTCTGTTCACGCAAGTCACAGCGACGGGTGTATTTCATCATATACTCTATCGCTTGGCCGAAAGCCCGGCTTTGATAGAACGGACTGTCGGGGTTGGAAACGAAAAAGAGCGTCATCCTCCCTCCTTTCAGGAATATCTTCTCCGCTCCGAGTCGCGCTCCCAAGCGTCGGAGAGGTACCACACGCAGCAGTTCCTCCGTTTCGGGCGGCACCGTTCCGAAGCGGTCTTCGAGCCGTGTACGGAAAGCGTCCACCTCTTTGTCGAGCGTCAGACCGTCGAGTTCGCGATAGAGCAGCATACGCTCGCTGCTTCCCGTCACATAATCCGCCGGAAGCAGTATCTCCAGATCGCTTTCGATCTGGCATTCGTCGACAAACAGCTCGCCGCTGATCTCTTTCGATTCTTTTATCTCATCCGCATACAGCTCGGCAAATTCATCATTCTTCAATTCGTGCACCGCCTCAGCCAATATTTTCTGATAAGTTTCGTAACCTAAATCGGCGATGAAACCGCTTTGCTCCGCCCCCAACAGGTTGCCCGCCCCGCGTATGTCGAGGTCTTGCATGGCGATATGAATACCGCTTCCCAAGTCGCTGAAGTTTTCAATCGCCTGAAGGCGCCGTCTGCCTTCGGTAGTCAGGCTGCTCAGCGGAGGAGCCAGCAAGTAACAAAAAGCCTTTTTATTGCTTCGCCCCACCCGCCCGCGCATCTGGTGCAAATCGCTCAGGCCGAAGTTCTGCGCCTGATTGATGATAATGGTATTCGCGTTCGGGATATCGATGCCGCTTTCGATAATGGTAGTGGCGAGCAGCACGTCATAGTCGTAGTTCACAAAGTCGAATATTACCTTCTCCAGCTCGGCGGGTTCCATTTGCCCGTGCCCTATCGCCACCCGGCAGTCGGGAATATGACGAAGAATCATGGCTTTCAGCTCCGGCAGGTTGGCAATCCGGTTGTTCACGAAGAAAACCTGCCCGTTGCGACTCATTTCAAAGCCTATGGCATCGGCAATCACCTCTTCGTTGAACGTATGCACTTCGGTCTGAATGGGGTAACGGTTGGGCGGAGGCGTAGAGATAACACTCAAGTCGCGCGCCCCCATCAGTGAGAATTGGAGGGTACGCGGAATGGGCGTGGCGGTCATGGTCAGCGTATCCACGTTCACTTTCATCTGTCGCAGCTTTTCTTTCACCGAAACGCCGAACTTCTGTTCTTCGTCGATAATGAGCAATCCCAAGTCTTTAAAGCGCACATCCTTCCCCAGAATACGATGGGTGCCGATAAGTATGTTCACTTCTCCTTCCTTCAACTCTTTCAGCACGGCTTTCGCCTGTGCCGCCGTACGGGCCCGACTCAGGTACTCCACCCGGCAAGGCAGACCTTTCAACCGTTCGCGGAAAGTCCGGAAATGCTGGTAAGCAAGTACCGTAGTCGGCACGAGCACGGCCACCTGCTTATTGTCCGCCACCGCCTTAAACGCGGCACGGATCGCCACTTCCGTCTTGCCAAATCCCACATCTCCGCACACCAGACGGTCCATCGGACGTTCGCTTTCCATATCCGTCTTCACGTCCGCCGTGGCCTTGCTTTGGTCGGGCGTATCTTCGTATATGAACGAAGCCTCCAGTTCCCGCTGCAAAAAGCTGTCGGGACTGTAGGAAAAGCCTTTTTCCTGTCGGCGTTGCGAATAAAGCTTAATAAGGTCGCGGGCAATGTCCTTAATCTTCGTCTTTGTACGCTCCTTCAGTTTTTCCCAAGCACCCGTTCCCAATTTATTCAAGCGCGGAGGCTCTCCTTCTTTTCCTTTGTATTTGGAGACCTTGTGCAATGAATGGATGGAGACGAACACCACGTCCTCGTTCTGATAGATGAGCTTTATCACCTCCTGCGTAGTGTCTCCGTTCGGAATCCGTATCAATCCGGCAAAGCGCCCGATGCCGTGGTCGGTATGCACCACATAATCGCCGGGAGTGAACTGGTTCAGCTCTTTCAGCGACAACGTTACTTTCCCCGAACGAGCCTTGTCGCTCTTCAGGTTGTATTTATGAAAACGGTCGAAAAGCTGATGATCGGTAAACACACACATCCGCAACGTATCATCCGCAAAGCCTTCATGAAGGGTGCGTTGAACGGGAGTAAAGGAAATATGCTCTTTGCGGTCTTCAAAGATGGCTTTGATGCGGTCAGTCTGCTTTGTACTGTCGCTGCAAACAAAGAGCGAATATCCTTTTCCGATATAATCTCTGAAAGCATCGGATACCAGGTCGAAATTCTTGTGGAAAATGGGCTGGGCGGAAGTCTCAAAAGAAACACTTGCATCGGGTACGCCTGTCGGCTTGTTGCCGAACTCCATCCGGCGGAAATCGAGCGCGCGCGACATAAACTCGCTGCCGTCTATCAATTTTCCCTCGAGCGTGATGCCTCCGTTCTCTTCGGCTTCCTGCACGGCAATGGCTTGCGGTGTCAAAGCCTCGTCGTGCACGGCCTGAATACGTTCGCGCAACCACAAGAAGTCGCGCATCGCCAACACAGTCTCTCCGGGAATAAAATCGAGAAAAGAGGTCGTCACTTCACCCGTCACCGCCAAGTCGGGAATAATCATTATCCCTTTTTTCTTTTCCCGCGAAAGTTGCGACTCCACCTCGAACGTGCGGATACTCTCCACTTCATCGCCGAAAAAATCGATGCGGTAAGGGTATTCGGAAGCAAAAGAGAAAGCGTCGATAATGCTTCCCCTCACGGCATATTGTCCGGGTTCATATACATAATCCACATATTCGAATCCGTAGCTATGCAGCACATCTGTAACAAACGCCGTATCCACACGCTCCCCTACATTCAGCTTCAGGGTTTTATCGTTCAGCTCTTTGCGCGACACCACTTTCTCTGCCAATGCGTCGGGATACGTCACAATACACAGACCTTTCTCCCCTCTTTCCAACCGGCTCAGCACTTCCGTACGCAGAATCTCATTGGCTGCGTCTTTCTGTCCGTACTTGACGGAACGGCGAAACGAAGAAGGGAAGAAAAGCACTTGCTCCGTTCCTAAAATCTGCGTGAGGTCGTGATAAAAATATCCCGCCTCTTCGAGATCGCCCAGAATAAAGACAAAAGGGCAAATGCCTCGACGCACCCACACCGATGAAGAAAGCGAGGCGGCAGAAGCGCACAGACCTCCGCAAAACACAGTCCGGATGGAAGGATCTTTCAAGATACGTTCCATCACCGCCATGTTGGGATGGGCGGCATATTGTTGCTGTAGTTCGGTAATAGTCATAAATATCATATTAACTCGCCACGAATTTGTAAAAACCCGTGGTACCATGTAATGAAAATCCACCGCAAAAGTACTAAATTATCCTTAGTTTTTCCTTTAACGAAAGGAAAAGCGTTATATTTGTCTTCAAATTACAAGTTTATATGCAAACATCCGATAGCATCGTCATCATCCCGACTTATAACGAACGGGAAAACATCGAAAACATCATTCGCGCAGTCTTCGGCTTGGAGAAAGTCTTCCATATATTAGTGATAGAAGACGGTTCGCCCGACGGTACGGCAGCTATTGTAAAGACCTTGCAACAAGAGTTCCCCGAACGCTTGTTTATGATAGAACGCAGCGGAAAACTCGGATTGGGAACGGCATACATCGCGGGATTCAAATGGGCGCTCGCGCATAGCTACGAATATATTTTCGAGATGGACGCCGATTTCAGCCACAATCCCAACGATCTTCCCCGCCTATATAAAGCCTGCGCGGAAGAAGGAGGAGACGTTTCCGTAGGTTCACGCTACGCAAGCGGCGTAAACGTGGTCAATTGGCCGATGGGGCGGGTATTGATGTCGTATTTCGCTTCCAAGTATGTGCGTGTCATCACAGGCATTCCCGTGCACGACACCACCGCCGGTTTCGTATGTTACCGCCGCCAAGTGCTGGAAGCCATCGATTTGGATCAGATACGTTTCAAAGGATACGCCTTCCAGATTGAAATGAAATTCACAGCCTACAAATCCGGATTTAAAATCACCGAGGTGCCTGTCATCTTCATTAACCGCGAACTCGGAACATCGAAGATGAACAGCAGCATTTTCGGCGAAGCCGTATTCGGAGTAATCACAATGAAAGTAAACAGTTGGTTCCATCCTTATCCGAAAAAGAAATGAAACGCATATTGATTCAAAACGCCATTCTCGTAAACGAAGGCAGGAAAGTGGCGGGCTCGGTGGTTATCGAAAGTGAAAAAATAGCTGAAATCTTGGTCGACGGCCAACTCCCCGCCGATTCATGTGAAGAGGTGATAGATGCCGCGGGATGCTATCTTTTACCGGGAGTGATCGACGAGCACGTCCATTTCCGCGATCCGGGGCTGACTCATAAAGCGGACATAACAACCGAAAGCCATGCCGCAGCCGCAGGAGGCATCACTTCCATCATGGACATGCCCAACACCAATCCCCAGACCACAACATTAGAAGCTTTGGATGAGAAGCTCGATTTATTGGCGGCAAAGTCTTCCGTAAACTACTCTTGCTACTTCGGAGCCACCAACAGCAATTATACATTACTTCCCCAATTGGATAAGCACCGTGTCTGCGGAGTGAAAATATACATGGGAGCGAGCACCGGCAATATGCTGGTCGACCGGATGGCGAGCCTGCGCAATATATTCGGAGGTACGGATTTGCTGATTGCCGCCCATTGCGAAGACCAGGGAACCATTCGGGAAAATACCGACAGATATAAAAAAGAATACGGAGAAAACGTGCCTTTGGAATTTCATCCGGCCATCCGGTCGGCCGAAGCCTGCTACCGCTCGAGCGAGCTTGCCGTGCAACTGGCGCGCGAAACGAATGCCCGCCTGCACATTATGCACATCTCCACGGCCAAAGAACTCAACCTGTTCACTCAGGCGCCTCTGACTGAAAAGAGGATTACGGCGGAAGCATGTATTCCGCATCTGATGTTTGCAGAAGAAGACTATGCCGTTTTGGGCGGACGCATCAAATGCAACCCTGCGGTGAAAACGGCCGATGACCGGAAAGCCTTGCGGGATGCCGTGAACGACGGACGGATCGACGCCATTGCCACCGACCATGCTCCTCACCTTCTGAACGAGAAAGAAGGAGGCGCCTTAAAAGCCGCATCGGGAATACCGATTCTGCAATTTTCACTCGTCAGCATGCTGGAGCTTGCGGACAAAGGAGTTTTCACCATCGAAAAGATAGTAGAAAAGATGTGCCATGCCCCTGCGGAAATGTACAAGATAGCAAACAGGGGATACATCCGCCGGGGATATCAGGCAGACCTCGTTCTGGTACGTCCCGACAGCAATTGGAAAGTTTCAGCGGAGTGTATCCGGAGCAAATGTAAATGGAGTCCGTTCGAAGGACATACTTTCAACTGGAAAGTGGAAAAAACATTTGTAAACGGACATCTGTTATATAACAACGGAAGCATAGACGAGAACTATCGCGGACAAGAACTTCGTTTTGAAAAATGACTAAAGCGATAAACCGCAAGAGTTTCTCAAAAAGTCACGGATATTTCCGCAGACTTGCCAAAAAACGAATGCTCCGAAGCCCATTGACAAAAACTTGAAGAGAACAATGCGACAAATCAGCGAACAATTATCTTTTGCCGTTCACGAAGTCAGCCCCTATATCAACTGGATTTATTTCTTCCACGCTTGGGGGTTTCAACCGCGCTTCGCCGCCATTGCGAACATTCACGGCTGCGACGTCTGCCGCGCTTCATGGCTCACCACATTTCCCGAAGAAGACCGCAGCAAAGCCTCCGAAGCGATGCAGCTTCTCAAAGAAGCCAACCGCATGCTCGATTTGCTCGACAGGGATTATCGGATAAATTCTCTTTTCAAAATCTGCAAGGCAAACTCCGACGGCGACAACCTGATTATAGAAAAAGAACCGGGACATTCGCTCGTGTTTCCGCTGCTCCGCCAACAGACACCGAAGCGAGACAAAAGTCCTTTCCTGTGCCTGAGCGATTTCATTCGTCCGGCAGCGTCAGGAATACCGGATACGATCGGAGCTTTCGCCTCTTCCATCGATGCCGATATGGAAGGACTTTATGAGAAAGACCCGTACAAGCATCTGCTTGTTCAGACTCTTTCCGACCGTCTGGCGGAAGCGGCAACCGAAAAGATGCACGAATATGTACGCAAAGTGGCGTGGGGGTATGCGAAAGATGAAGACCTGACCATACCCGAGCTTTTGGTTGAAAAATATCGAGGCATCCGTCCGGCAGTAGGCTACCCCTCACTTCCCGACCAATCGGTCAATTTCTTGTTAGACGAGCTCCTGGAGATGAACCGGATAGGAATTACACTTACCGAAAACGGAGCGATGCGTCCGCACGCTTCGGTCACCGGACTGATGTTCTCGCACCCTGCCGCAGAATATTTCTCGGTAGGGAAAATAGGCGAAGACCAATTGGAAGATTATGCCCGTCGCCGGGGAAAAACGATTGAAGAAATGCGCAAATTTCTGGCGGCTAATTTGCAATAAATTTCCTTTTCATGTGATTTTCGCCTTTCTTATACGACTAACTAACCGGAAAAGCTATCGAAGAAATCCATGAGCAAGCATATAACTGAAGCAACCCGCTCCGTCGAACAAGAGTTTCTGGCAATCATCCGCGAATACGAACGGATCATTTACAAGGTATGTTACTTATATGCCCGTCCCAATGCGCCCCTTAACGACCTGTATCAGGATGTAGTTCTCAATCTTTGGAAAGCCTATCCCAAATTCCGGAAAGAATGTAAAGTCTCCACATGGATTTACCGCATTGCATTGAATACATGTATTAGTTTTCTGCGCAAAGACAAACACGCGCCCGAGATCGTCACCCTTACTCCGGAAATGAATGAAAGAAAAGAGGGATATGATCCGGTGCACGAAATGCTGAAACGGCTTTACAGTATGATAAACCAATTGGGACAACTCGACAAATCGATTATTCTGCTTTATCTGGAAGAAAAAAGCTACGAAGAAATAGCCGAAATTACCGGACTGAGCGTAACCAATGTAGCAACCAAACTGAACCGGATAAAAAACAAACTAAGAAAAATGAAAAAGGAAGGATAAGATATGGAATTGGAAGAATTGAAAAAATCGTGGAATATCTTTGACGAACATCTGAAGAATAAAGAATTACTCAAAGAGGAAGAAGTGAATAAGCTGATAGATCATGCCGGCAAAGGAATTCATGCCATAGCCCGCCTGAATCTCCAACTGCTGTTGATATCGCTTCCGATACTGTGCTTACTCATAGCGGACGTATGGTTCAATGGCAAGCTGAATCTTGTTTATATAATCGTTATTGTATCTTTGATTCCCGCATTTTGCTGGGATATATTTACATTTCGCTTTCTCCGGAAAATCCAAGTAGACGAAATGCCGCCGGTAGAGGTGATCGGGCGCGTCAACCGCGTACACCGATGGATGATCCGGGAACGGATGATTGCTGTGGGCTATCTGCTGCTACTGGCCATGTTGTCATTTATTTATTGGGAAGTATGGCAATATGGAGCTTTGCCGGTTTTATTCTTTATGTTCCTGTGGGGAGGAGGATTGGCTTTAATCTTATGGGTTTATCGCAAGAAGTTTTTAAACCGCATTCGGGAAATCAAGAAAAACTTAAATGAGTTGAAAGAACTGATGTGAGCCCGAACAATAAAGATAATTGATAACTCCTGACAATATTTATGCTGCAACGTGTGTTCCTTTTTCTGCTGATTTTCCTTATTATGCCGGATCTCTTTCTATTTTTCCGGTTCATTATACGGATTACCCGAAAGCGATGGTTGCGTATAGCCTATTGGATACCGACTTTTCTGCTGGCCACAGGATTGCTTTGTCTGGTAGGCTTCGCCAATTATGGCTTTATTCAGCAACATAGTCAGGCAATCGGCTGGTTCTCTATTGCGTTTTTCCTGTTTACGGCACCCAAATTGCTTTTAGCCATCTGTACTTTGATTGGCATGCCTTTCCATAAATGGTTTCGACTGCCACGAACACCCTTTATAGGTACGGGGCTTACGCTTGCAACACTCTCCGTGTTCATGATTCTTTACGGATCGTTTATCGGACGTACAAAATTTGATGTGAAAGAAGTCACCTTTTCCTCCGGTTTCCTCCCCGAGAGTTTCAACGGATATCGCATCGTACAACTATCTGACATTCACATCGGCAGTTGGCAAGACAACAGTGCCGCCATTGAAAAACTGGTAGATTTAGTCAATGCACAGGCTCCCGATCTGATAGTCTTCACAGGCGATCTGGTAAATCACCGGGCGATAGAGCTCAACGGTTTCCAGAATATTTTAGCCCGTCTGAAAGCAAAGGACGGAGTATACTCTGTATTGGGCAATCATGACTACGGGCCTTATTTTCGCTGGAAAAACAAACAGGATGAAATCAACAATTTAAAAGAACTTCAACGCAGACAGAAGCAAATGGGATGGAAACTGTTGAACAACTCGCATGCCATCCTTACGCATGGGACCGACAGCATCGCGCTTATCGGCGTAGAGAACGAAGGAGAGCCTCCTTTCTCCCAGCACGGCGACCTGAAAAAAGCGATAAAAGGCACTGAAGGTTTGTTTCAGATTCTTCTGAGTCATAATCCGACACATTGGAGGCGGGAGGTTCTTCCCGAATCGAATATCGACTTGATGCTGGCGGGACATACCCATGCCATGCAGCTGAAAATAGGCGAATACTCTCCTTCCGCTTATATCTATCCGGAATGGGGCGGCATGTATACGGAAAAGAATCGCGGGCTCTACGTCAATATCGGCATCGGCTACGTAGGCCTTCCCTTCCGCTTCGGCGCCTGGCCCGAGATAACCGTAATTACCCTACGACGGTAATCACGCTTTTCCCATTCGCTTTCTTCTGCACTTGCACCTGAACGGCAATCCGTTCGCTCATTTCCTGTACGTGCGAAATCACTCCTATCTTCCGCCCCTGCATCTGCAATTGCTCCAATGCTTCCATAGCGGTACGCAAAGTGTCGGCATCCAACGAGCCGAACCCCTCGTCGATGAAAAGAGATTCGACGGTCAAATTGTTGCTCGAAAGCGACGACAACCCCAGCGCCAATGCCAGCGAAATCAAAAAGGATTCTCCGCCCGAAAGCGAATATACTGTCCTCACTTCATCGCACATATCGCGATCGATCACCTGAAGCCCTAAGGTTTCGGGCACTTGCTGCAACTTATAACGCTTGGAGAGGTAAGACAAATGCTTGTTGGCGTGCCAAAGCAATAAGTTCAACGTGTAACTCTGAGCAATTACCTTAAACTTAGCTCCATCGGCACTGCCGATCAGTTTGTTCAATTTGGCCCAACGCTCTGCGGACAAACTTTTATCCGCCAGTTCCTTCTCTATCGTCTCCATAGCTGCCCTGTTCTTTGCCTGCTGCAACAGGCGCGCTTCGATAGCAGACAGCACGCGTTCCGTATGCAGGTTTTCTTCTTGTTGCTTTCCAATGGCTTCTTCAAGGCTGTCGGGCCGCTCGATCCGTTTCTGACGCTCCCTCAGTTCGTCAATAACTGCCGATAGTTGTTTCATTTCTCCCTGCAAACCGGAAAGTTTGTTCCGCACATTCTCCACTTCCTGCCGGCTTTTATCGAGAGCCACAGTCAAATCTTTCTCTCTTTTAGCCACTGAGGCTTCCGCTTCATCGGCATCTTTTCCTTTCAGTAAACCGGCACGCTCCTGCTTCAAGCCGTTCAATGCCTTTTCTATTTCCTCAAACTTAGCAAGTTCGGCAGCGGCCGCATGGCGCAACAGCGACAATTGTTCTCCGGCAGCAAGAGATTGCTGCACGAACAACCGGTGCTGAGCAACATTCGTCCGCAGGGTCCGGCAATAATCACGCTTTCTTTTCAGGCGTTCATCCGATTGCTGCCATTCGGCATACAGGTTGCGATATGACAGCATCTTTTTTTCTAATTCGTTCAAGCAGGTTTTCAGTTCATCTTCGCTCACATTTTTCGCCCCTTCTTCTTGCAACAACGCCAATTGCGCCGCCAACTCCTTTTCCAGTTTCTTTTGATGAGCCAAATCGCGCTGCACGGCAATATTCCGGTTATTCGCCCGTCGATAAGCCTCCGATGCCGCTTTATATTCTAGTTCCATATTCCGGAAAATCGCATCTACCGCTTCCGATTCTTCATGATAAGGATGATTTTTGCTGCCGCAGACCGGACAAGCCTCTCCTTCCTTCAACTGCCGGCGCAAAGCTTTCACATCTCTTCCTACAGCCATACGGGCATTGTCATAAAATCGCTGAACCGTGTTGAGAACAGACTCACATTCGGCTAAACAGCTTGCCACCTCGCCCGATTCTTTCTCCAGCTTTCTTTTTTCTTCTTCGATTTTCATCCGGGTATCCGTCAGTTTCCGGATATTCCGGAAACGTTCCAATTCTTTCTGCAACCGGTTCCGTTCCTCCATTTTCGACGGATAACCGAAATCGTTTACCCGTCTCAAAAGAGCCTCGCTCTTTGCCTCTTCCTCTTTCAATCGTTCTTCTTCACCCGACAAAATAGATTCGGCCTCTTCTATCTCCAACTTTTCCGTCCCGCCATGATTCAGCAAATTACCCAATACATGGTAAGAATCGTTCAATTGCTTGTCGAAAGAGCGATATTTCGCCTCTCCCGCTTTCAATTGCGAACAAATCTCTTGCAGACTCCGTTCGGATTGCGCGTACACTCCCTGCTGCGACCGGATTTGTACATCCAATTCACGGGCTTTCCTCAGGTCGGGCTGTATGGCTTCCCATTGTTCTTTGAAACGAGCAAGTTCTTCTTCGCGTACACTCAGAACTTCTTGCGCTTTTTCCTTTTTCTCAAGCGCTTCCTGCTCCTCATTCTGTTTCTTTTTCCAAAGCGCTTCCTGCGTTTTCAAAGAGTTTACTATCGTCAACTGAGTGTTCAGTTCCGCCAATCGCCGGATTCCTTCCGAACGCTTTTCTCCTTCCGTTTCTTTCTCCTTTTGCAATAGAAGCAATTCCTCTTCCGGTATCAGTTCTATGACATTCTTTTTACTTTCAATCAGTGCCATTTCCTCTTGAACAGCCTTGTTCCGTGCAAAAACCTCCTGTGAAATGAGCGAGTAAATGCCTGTTCCTGTCAACTTCTCCAACAATTCGGCTTTTGCCGCTCCTTTAGATTTCAGGAAAGTGGCAAAATCATTTTGCGCCAACAACACCGTGCGGGTAAACTGTTCGTATGTCAATCCTGTCCGTTCTACCAATTGTGCCAGCAGTTCTTTCTTGGTTCCCTGCAATTCCTTTCCGGTATCCAGATCCTTCACCTCCAGCACTTGTGGCTGTAGCGAACCGTTTACTTTGTATCTTGTCCGCCTTACCGACCAACGCGACCGGTAACGGTGCCCGTCCACAGCTTGAAAATCGACTTCCGCATATCCGTCGCCCGTGCCGCGACGAAGCATGTTGCGCACATCCGACTGGTTTACCTGATTCTCTCCCACATCTGCAAGGACAATGCTTTCTACCGAAGCGGCGAAACGGGGAGCCTTATCATACAATGCCAGACACAGTGCGTCCAACAAAGTCGATTTTCCGGCTCCGGTAGGCCCCGAAATTGCAAAGATGCCGGCCGACCGCAAAGGCTCCGCCGTGAAATCGAGTTCTACGCTCCCCTCTATCGAAGTCAGATTCTTTAATCGTATCGCAATGATTCTCATTTTCCTTCCTCCTCTTCCTGCCTGCGTACAGCCGACGCATAAACTTCTTCAAACAAGCCCGTCAACTCGGCAGGCATTTCCGTATGATATACTTTTTCAAAAGCGGAACGAGCGATTTGCAACGGAGACATTTCCTCCAACCCTATCTTCCACTTCTCCTGTTCATTCTCTTCTTCTTTAGCCTCACCGTGAAAGGTTCTCACGATACGCGCCAGACGGTAATTCTTATCCGCAAGTGCGTCTTCCACCTCTTGCTTCAATGCAGGTTCGGGTTCTTCCAAAAGAATTTTCACTTCCAGATAAGGAGGCGTTCCCTCTATCCGGGGCAACTCATGCAACGCTTGCAGTACCGAATCTATGGGTTCGGCTTCTCCGCCCGGCACGCTGACCAGAGGAATTCCTCCCGGATATTCGAGACGTTCTATCGATAATGCACAACCTTTGTCCAAAGTAACCATCACCACTCCATGATGATAGTTCTTCTCCGCAAACGACATCGAAATAGGACTCCCCGCATAACGCACATTTTCTCTTCCCGAAACGCGCTGCGATTTATGGATATGACCCAAAGCCGTGTAAGCGATCTGCTCGGAGAAAGCGTCGGGCGAAACGCATTCCAAACCTCCTATCACTGTTCGTTCGCTATAATCTTTTTCGGCAATCTCCGATCCCGTCGTCTGTAAATGTCCGATTGCAACAAGGGCCTGATTCTTTTTCCGGCGATCGCACAACAAACGGAAGAAACGCTTATAAAACTCGCGCACTCCCTCCGCATAAGGATTGCCGTCTGTCTGCACTGCGGGATAATCGCCCTGCCGCAAAAAGGGGACAGCCATGCACAGCACCTCCGTCTCTCCCTGACGATTTCTAAGCTCTACCGTCAGATGGTCGAAATCTATTTCTCCGTCTTTCCCCTTTCGCACCACTCCCTTCACTTCCGTACGCATGGCCTGCAACAACGGCAAGGGAGCTTCGAGACGCGCCGCCGAGTCGTGATTGCCGGCCACTATAACGATTTGCAGATTCGGATTCTCCGCCGTCACTCTATGAATAAATTGATAATACATCCGTTGAGACGAGGCGGAAGGATTGGATACATCAAAAACATCTCCCGCCACAATCAACGCGTTGATTTCTTTCAAGCGAATCTCTTCCGCCAACCAGTCGAGAAAATCCTGATGCTCCTCCGTGCGGTCGAAACCGAAGAAAGTTTGCCCCAAATGCCAGTCGGCAGTATGCAATATACGTATCATATCATTTGCAGTCTATCTGTAACTAAATGACAAAAATAGCACAAACAAAAAGATTATAAGGCATCCGATTGCTTTTTTTACGAAGATTCGTTTATCTTTGCGCAGATAAAAAATCCTGCCTTATGAAGATTCTTTATTATATATATCAGGTTTGCATTGCTCTGCCCATTTTATTGGTATTAACTATTTTAACGGCAATTATCACGATTGTAGGCTCTCTGCTGGGGGGTGCCCATTTATGGGGATACTATCCGGGAAAAATCTGGTCGCAACTGGTTTGTTTCTTCTTGCTGATTCCCGTGAAAGTTCGCGGCCGTGAACATTTGCATGATGAGACATCGTATATCTTCGTCCCGAACCATCAGGGCTCATTCGATATTTTCCTGATCTACGGTTATATCGGAAGGAATTTTAAATGGATGATGAAAAAAAGCCTGAGGAAGCTGCCGTTTGTAGGAAAAGCCTGCGAGAGCGCCGGACATATCTTTGTCGATCGTTCGGGGCCAAAGAAAGTATTGGAGACTATCCGGCAGGCAAAATCATCGCTCAAAAACGGTGTATCTCTGGTGGTTTTTCCCGAAGGCGCACGTACATTCACGGGACACATGGGATATTTTAAGAAAGGAGCTTTCCAATTGGCGGACGATCTGCAACTCGCCGTCGTACCGGTTACCATCGACGGTTCGTTTGAAATTCTGCCCCGTACCGGAAAATGGATACACCGCCACCGCATGATATTAACCATACATAAGCCTATCCCTCCGAAAAGCAAAGGAATGGAGAATATCAGGGCAACGATGGCGGAAGCTTATGCGGCAGTAGAGAGCGGCTTGCCCGAGCGATATAAAGGTATGGTGAAAAACGAAGACCAAGACCGCTGAGAAAACTTGAAAGGAAATCGAAGTGTTTGAGAGCAATGCGGAAACCCTTTTCGATTTCCCGTTTCATTCTTTTTGTACGGAATGTGCCTGTTCCATTCGCTGATGTTCTTCAATGAGCTTCATATTCTCTTTTGCTTTTGTCAGAAACTCCTTCACCATCGGATTACTTTTGAAAGAATAGGGAGCATCCTTGACAATGTCATCAATTTGCGGCGTCATGACAGGATAAGGTAAAGAGCTGCACAGCATCATAAACACGTTAGGGCCCAGTACAGTCTCGTAATTCTCGGCAATAAAGCTCTTCACATACCGATTTATTGTGTTCAGAAGCGAATCGCTTTCCGCAGCCAACTGTTTGTGGATCTCCGCCAGATCGCGTCCCTCCATTACCATGCGGGTTTCTTTCTGTTCCAGCTCCAGAAGACTTTCCTCCATTGCATTTCTTTTCGCAATAAAATCATAAAGCGAAGTATTCAAAGGAGTTCCTGAAGCTTTCAGATCGGTATTGCTGATCGTGACCTTTATTTTTCCTTTTTCCAGTACAATCGGCATCAAGCTTTCATCGTCCATATAGAGCGACACCATCTCCACGGAATCCATCTTTCCTTTCATTGAAAACAACCCGTGAATCACTTCCGCCGAATCAAGTTTCACCCATTCCTCTCCACGCAAAATTTTCAGATAAATCATTTTTCCGTCCAAATGATTGACGGAAGAAGTCCCTTCTATTTTATATGTATGGCTGCATGCTGCCAACAAAGGAAGTAGAAATAAAAAAGAGAATAATCTGTTCACGTTTCTTTTATTCATAATAATTTCCAGAACAAATTTACAACTGATTCGGACTATGAAGAAACATTTTATCAATATTTAAAATTTGTAAGTCTCTTTTCTTTAATAATACTTATAAAACAGAGAAAGAAAGGCATTTATTTCATTTACTTTACCTAAATTTGCAGTTATGGAAAAAACCACTTATGCCCCTTTCGCCAAGCCGCTTTACGTAATGGTAAAGCCTGTGGGAGCAGTATGTAATCTTGCATGCAAATATTGCTATTACCTCGAAAAAGCGAACCTATATAAAGAAAATCCGAAACATGTGATGAGCGACGAACTTCTGGAGAAGTTTATCGACCAGTATATCAACTCGCAAACCATGCCTCAGGTGCTTTTCACCTGGCATGGCGGCGAAACGCTTATGCGTCCTCTCTCTTTCTACAAAAAAGCCATGGAGCTCCAGAAAAAATATGCCCGCGGACGCACGATCGACAACTGTATCCAAACCAACGGAACGATGCTCACCGACGAATGGTGCGAATTTTTCCGCGAAAACAACTGGCTGGTAGGGATCTCTATCGACGGACCGCAGGAGTTTCACGACGAATATCGCAAAAACAGGCAGGGGAAACCCTCTTTTGTGAAAGTGATGCAAGGAATCCGGCTCCTGAAGAAACACGGGGTAGAATGGAACGCAATGGCGGTAATCAACGATTTCAATGCCGACTACCCGCTCGACTTTTATCGTTTCTTCAAAGAGATAGACTGCCGTTATATCCAGTTTACACCAATTGTGGAGCGTATTTTTACACACGAAGACGGACGACATCTCGCCTCTCCGTCGGAAGATAAAGAAGGGAAGCTTGCAGACTTTTCGGTTACTCCCGAACAGTGGGGAAATTTCCTCTGTACTATTTTCGACGAATGGGTGAAAGAAGATGTAGGCAAGTACTACATACAGCTGTTCGACTCGACTCTTGCCAACTGGATGGGCGAGCAACCCGGCGTATGCACCATGGCAAAGACCTGCGGGCATGCGGGCGTGATGGAATTCAACGGAGACGTTTATTCATGCGACCACTTTGTTTTTCCGGAATATAAATTAGGAAACATATACAGCCGCACTTTGGTGGAAATGATGCACGGCGACCGGCAGCAACATTTCGGCAGGATGAAATATGAATCGCTCCCCACTCCATGCAAAGAATGCGAATATTTATTTGCCTGCAACGGAGAATGCCCGAAAAACCGCTTCAACCGGACGGCAGACGGACAACCCGGACTGAACTACCTGTGCAAAGGGTATTATCAATTCTTCCATCATGTAGCTCCATACATGGACTTCATGAAAAACGAATTGATGAATCAACGTCCTCCCGCCAATATTATGGAGGCCCTAAAAAAAGGAACCTTGAAAATAAACAATTAATATATCTATTTTTTTAACTGCTAATAAAGACCAATGAACAGACTAAGACTTTATGTGTTGGCGCTCACAGCGCTGATAGCGTGCTCCGCAAAAGCGGACGAGGGGATGTGGTTGCTGCAATTGATGCAAGAGCAGCATTCCATCGACCTGATGAAAAAACAGGGATTAAAGCTGGAAGCCGGCGATTTGTACAATCCGAACGGCGTGTCTCTGAAAGACGCCGTCGGCATCTTCGGAGGCGGATGTACCGGAGAAATCATCTCTCCGGAAGGATTGATACTGACAAACCATCATTGCGGGTACGCATCGATCCAACAACACAGCAGTGTAGAACACGATTATCTGAGCGATGGATTCTGGGCTACCTCAAGAGAACGGGAATTGCCTACGCCGGGACTCAAATTCGTTTTCATCGAACGGATCGAAGATATTACCGATATCGTGAACGCCAAAATAGCGGCTAAAGAGATTACCGAATCCGAATCGTTCGGCGGCACGTTTCTGAAAAAACTGGCTGAAGAACTTCATGAAAAGAGCGACCTGAAGGGTAAAACAGGCATTGTACCGCAAGCGCTTCCTTTCTATGCCGGAAACAAATTTTACTTGTTCTATAAAAAGGTGTACACGGATATCCGGATGGTGGCGGCTCCCCCTTCATCGGTCGGCAAATTCGGCGGCGAAACCGACAACTGGATGTGGCCGCGCCATACAGGAGACTTTTCCATCTTTCGCGTTTATGCGGATGCCAATGGAGAACCGGCGGAATATAGCGCAAGCAACACACCGCTGAAGACCAAAAAGCATCTGACTATTTCGCTCAAAGGAATAAAGGAAGGGAATTATGCCATGGTGATGGGATTTCCCGGAAGCACCAGCCGTTATCTTACCGTATCGGAAGTAAAAGAACGCATGGAAGCCGAAAACGAACCCCGCATACGGGTACGGGGCGCTCGCCTGGCGGTGCTGAAGGAAGCGATGAACGCCAGCGACAAAACACGTATCCAATACGCCAACAAATATGCCGGTTCGAGCAACTACTGGAAAAATTCGATCGGCATGAACAAAGCCATCGTCGGCAACGACGTATTGGGCACAAAAGCCGGACAGGAAGCCAAGTTCGCCGAATTTGCCCAAGCGCAAAACAAGCCGGAATATATCGATGTGGTAAAGAAAATCGACGAAATGGTGGCAAAAACCGCCCCTGTTAAATATCAACTGACAACTTTATCGGAAGTCTTCTACAGAGGTATCGAATTCGGTAACATCACTTTGGAAAAACTGCGGAAGGCATTGGCCGAAAAAAACGACTCGTTGATACAGGCACGACTGAAACACCTGCCGGAAATCTTCGAAACCATTCACAACAAAGATTACGACCATGAGGTAGACCGGAAAGTAGCGAAAGCATTGATTCCGCTTTATGCGGAAATGGTTCCTGCAGAGCGTCGTCCTTCCATCTACAAAGTGATTGAACAGAAGTATAAAGGGAATTACGATACATTCATCGACGAGATGTACGACAATTCTATCTTTGCCAATCGCGCAAACTTCGATAAATTCATGAAAAATCCGTCGGTGAAGGCAATCGATGAAGACGTGTCATTGCAGTATGCGGCCTCCAAAAACGAATTATACGACAAACTTGCCGGACAATTGAAAGAGCCGAAAAAAGAATTGGACTTACTGCACAAAGCATACATCCGCGGACTGGGCGAAATGAAACTTCCCGCCCCATCGTATCCGGATGCGAACTTCACACTGCGCCTGACTTATGGAAACGTGAAATCGTATAGCCCGAAAGACGGAGTGCATTACAAATACTACACAACGGCCAACGGTATTCTTGAAAAAGAAAATCCCGAAAACCGTGAATTTGTGGTTCCTGCCAAACTGAAAGAACTAATCGAGAAGAAAGACTTCGGCCGGTACGCCCTGCCAAACGGTGAAATGCCTGTCTGCTTCCTGTCCACCAACGACATCACGGGCGGCAACTCCGGCAGTCCCGTTCTCAATGAAAACGGCGAACTGATCGGTTGTGCCTTCGACGGCAACTGGGAGTCGCTGAGCGGCGATATCAACTTCGACAACAATCTTCAGCGTTGTATCAATCTGGATATCCGCTATGTACTGTTTATTCTCGAAAAATTGGGCAATTGCGGACATCTTATTAATGAAATGACTATTGTAGAATAATGAAGAAACAAGTATTATTTACACTTTTTTCATTGGCAACCCTCAGCATCCACGCCGACGAAGGGATGTGGATGCTGACCGACCTGAAGGCGCAGAACGCGGTTGCCATGAGGGAACTGGGACTTGAGCTTCCTATCGAAGAAGTATACAATGCGAACGGACTTTCGCTGAAAGACGCGGTTGTACACTTCGGAAGCGGTTGTACGGGAGAAGTCATCTCTTCCGAAGGATTGGTATTGACCAATCATCATTGCGGTTACGGAGCCATCCAACAACACAGCAATGTGGAACATGATTACCTGACGGATGGTTTTTGGGCGATGAATCGCGACGCGGAACTTCCGACACCGGGACTGACCGTCACTTTCATCGACCGTATTCTCGACGTGACCGACTACGTCAACGAGCAGTTGAAGAAAGACGAAGATCCGGAAGGTACCAACTATCTGTCGCAAACGTACCTGAACACGGTAGCCCAACGCTTCGCAAAAGCGGAAAACATAGAAGTGACTCCTGCCACTAAGCTGGAATTGAAAGCATTCTACGGAGGAAATAAATACTACCTCTTCGTGAAAACGGTGTACAGTGATATACGCATGGTAGGCGCCCCGCCTTCTTCGATCGGCAAGTTCGGGGCGGACACGGACAACTGGATGTGGCCGCGCCATACGGGAGATTTCTCTCTATTCCGAATTTATGCCGACAAGAACGGCAAACCGGCTCCATACTCCAAAGAGAACGTTCCTTTAAAGGTGAAGAAACATTTAAAGATAAGCCTTGCCGGCGTGCAGGAGGGCGATTTTACTTTTGTCATGGGCTTCCCCGGACGTAACTGGCGGTACATGATTTCCGACGAAGTGGAAGAACGGATGCAAACCACCAATTTCATGCGCCACCACGTTCGCGATGTCCGCCAAAAAGTTCTGATGGAACAAATGCTGAAAGACCCTGCCGTACGTATTCATTACGCCAGTAAATACGCTTCTTCAGCCAATTACTGGAAAAATGCCATCGGCATGAACGAAGGACTGGTGCGACTAAAGGTACTCGACACGAAGCGGGCGCAGCAAGAAGAGCTGTTGGCTCACGGTCGTGCCAAAGGAGACGACTCTTACCGGAAAGCATTCGATGAAATACGCTCGATCGTGGCGCAACGGCGTGATGCTTTATACCATCAGCAAGCAATAAACGAAGCGTTGGTTACGGCGCTCGATTTTATGCGTATTCCCTCAACGGCAACCTTAGCCGCAGCTTTGAAAGCGAAAGACAAGCAAAAGATACAAGCGGCAACGGTAAAATTGAAAGAAGAGGGCGAGAAGTTCTTCGCTTCCGTGCCGTTCCCCGAAGTGGAACGTATGGTGGGTAAAGAAATGTTGAAAACGTATGCCGGATACATCCCTGCAACGCAACGAATCACGATCTTCGAAGTCATAAACAAACGCTTCAAAGGGGATAGCGACGCATTCATCGACGCGTGTTTCGAACACTCGATTTTCGGTAACCGGGCGAACTTCGACAAATTCATCCGAAAGCCGAACTTGTATAAAATAACCCACGACTGGATGGTGTTGTTCAAACACTCCATAACCGATGGTATATTGAACACCGCCATCGCCATGAAGGCGGCCAACGAACACTACAATGCCGCCCACAAAGTATGGGTAAAAGGGATGATGGATTTGAGACAGGAGAAAGGAATTGCCATCTATCCGGACGCAAACTCTACGCTACGCCTCACCTACGGACGGGTACTTCCGTACGAACCTGCCGACGGAATGGTGTACGAAGCACATACTACGCTGAAAGGCGTAATGGAAAAGGAAGATCCCGATAATTGGGAATTTGTGGTTCCGCAGAAGCTCAAAGAACTATATAAGGCGAAAGATTACGGACGCTACGGCAAAAACGGTGAAATGCCTGTTTGCTTTATCGTCAACACGGACAATACGGGAGGAAACTCCGGAAGTCCGGTGTTCAACAGTAAAGGGCAATTGATAGGAACCGGATTCGACCGGAATTATGAAGGCCTTACCGGAGACATTGCTTTCCGTCCTTCTTCGCAGCGGGCTGCCTGTGTGGATATCAGATACACATTATTCATCATCGACAAGTTTGCAGGCGCTTCTCATCTCATCGATGAGCTGTCTATTGAAGACTAACAAACAAGAAAAGATTGGGACGCATATTTCGTATTCCGGAGCACGCATCATCAACGTGCCCCGGTCTGCGGAAATATGCGTCTTTCTTTTTCTTTATCTGTTTTGGCGATGAACAAAAAAACAAACATCTCCGTTATATCAAAACAGAGATTTGAACCAACAGCCCGATAAGGCAAAATACAATTTAGAAAGGATAGATTATGGAAAAATTTGAAGATTTAATAAAGTCGCCGACTCCCGTTTTAATAGACTTCTTTGCAGAATGGTGCGGCCCGTGCAAAGCAATGAAACCCGTCTTGGAAGAAGTAAAATCAATGGTCGGAGATAATGCCCGCATCGTGAAGATAGATGTCGACCAACACAGAGAACTGGCCATACAACACCGCATACAAGCTGTTCCCACGTTCATATTATTTAAAAACGGTCGGGCAGTATGGAAGCATTCGGGTGTCGTACAAGCCAAAGAACTGAAAAATGTAATCGAACAAAACTATTAAAACATCAAAAATATGAAAAAGATCTTAGCAGGAATTGTGTTCGGGATAATCTGCACATTGGGGTATGCAGGAGATGTTCAGGCACAAAACCCGCAACATAAAAAAGGAACCGTAAGCAACAGCGAAGTAATCCAAATGGACAAAGCGATGTTTCTGAAAGAGGTGTTCAATTACGAGAAATCCAAAGACTGGAAATATCAGGGCAATAAACCCGCCATTATAGATTTGTACGCCGACTGGTGCGGCCCTTGCCGTCAGGTAGCTCCCATCATGAAAGAGTTGGCAAAAGAATATGCCGGGAAAATCGTTATCTATAAGGTAAATGTCGACAAGCAAAGAGAGTTGGCATCGCTGTTTAACGCCACAAGCATTCCGCTTTTCGTGTTCATCCCCATGAAAGGCGAGCCCCAACTTATGCGTGGCGCGGCAAGCAAAGATGCTTACAAAAAAGCAATAGATAGCTTCTTGTTGAAATAAGAATAAAAGGTTAGTCATCAGCGAATGCGGATCGGTACGAAACCCTCACGAGAGAGGAGACTCTCGCTGACGGGCCCTGTATCGGTCCGCTTCTTCTTTTCCGGTATCGCTGACGAGGAAAGCGCCCGACCGGGCTACTTGAAGTATCCCACCGGATGATTCAACATCAACATCTGCCCCTTTCTCAGTTTTAAAACAGTCCGTAAAGCGGTATCATTCATTGTGGCACGGGGAACAGTGGCCAGATGCGCCGCAGCACAAAACACAGAAATGTTTTGCGATACAATCCCTGCGTCCATAGCTCCTATCAATTGATAACGCGTATTGCCCGCATCGCCGAAACGGGCAATATCGCTTACTAAAACCAATGACACGGGAGCCGTCTTTACAAAATCCTGTCCTGCGGCAACCGCTCCGCGATGATCGCCTTCGGCCACCAAATGCAGGCGATGACTCTTGGCATCGTACAAATAACTGCCTTGAGGCAATACCACATAGATGTCGACTTCTTGCTTATTCATTGCCGAGGGGGCCGTACGTTTGCCCGAAGCAGGACGATTCACTCCATTGGCTGCCCACAGCAAATCGGAAAGATCGGACAGACTCAATGCTTTCGATGCATACTCGCGTGTGGATTGACGCTCGGACAATGCTTTCATTACCGTACCTCCACGGTTCAGGTTCGGCTTAGGGAGTTCAATCACCTTATCGGCAGCAAAAGCCGCCGCAAGAGAAAACACCGAACCCAACAAAAACAGCTGTAATTTTCTCATGATCGTACTATTTTATGGTTGACAGACAAATATAGCCGAAAAAATCTATTTATAAACACACTCCATAAAAATATACTAAGCACGTTTAAAGCCAAAATAAAAAATGTCCGGCCAATTCTCGAAAATAAAATTTCACCTCCGCCAAGATTATAATCCGGAGCAGAGGTGAAATTGTTAACTGAGAACTTGTCAGACAGTCTCTTTAAAGTCTCTTATAAAGCTGATTATTTCTTATCACCGAAATAACGGTTGTAAAGTCCTTCAAAACCTTTACCGTGACGGGCTTCGTCCTTGCACATCTCATGTACCGTATCGTGGATGGCATCCAAATTCAAAGCCTTGGCACGGGTAACGATTCGTTTCTTATCTATCTTCACATGCACCTTGCTCGGCTTACATACGTTTCTCAGGGACAGCGTCACCTTCGTGAACATAGCCGCAGACAGTATATCTAAACTTTTTCATTTTCTCAGAATTTTAAATTAATTAGTCAATTACCCTTATATATCTTTTCTTAAGCAATTCTTACATATACCTTTATAATAAAGGTGGACTTCCATTGCCTGATGATCGTCTATTTCCCGACTTTCCGATTCTTTCATAAAATCGGGACAATCCAGATCGTAAATCCGGCCGCATTTCTTGCAGAGGAAATGAGCATGGGGCGAAGTATCCGCATCGAAGTTCGTATTCCGGTCATCGATCGTAAGCATCGATGCAACTCCCTGCTCCGAAAACAGTTTCAAAGTATTATAAACGGTTGTTTTCGATAGTGTAGGCATAGAAGGAGACAAGGCAGTATATATTTCATCAACCGAAGGATGTGTCCGGTTGTCCATCAGATATCCCATAATAGCGATACGCTGCATGGAAGGCTTTATGTTATGTGCCAGCAGCCGGTCGTACGCTTTCATCTTCCTCCCTCCTTTACAGAGTTGTATTAATTACAATTATTTATCTAATGCAAATGTAGAAATTCTCGGTTTTATTTGCAAACAAACCCGTTTTTTTTCAATAATAGTTCGGTCCGGCGAAACTATTTCCTATTTTTGCATGAGTATCTAAACAAAGAATAAGATGAATTACGGATTCGTTAAAGTAGCCGCAGCCATTCCACAGGTGAAAGTGGGCGACTGCAAATTCAATGCGGAGAGAATTGAAAGCCTGATTGCCATAGCCGAAGGCAAAGGAGTAGAGATAATCGCATTTCCGGAGTTGAGCATCACCGGATATACCTGCGGCGATTTGTTCGGACAGCAACTTCTGCTTGAAGAAGCCGAGCGCAGGCTTATGCAGATTCTGAGCAACACCCGCCAGCTCGACATTATCGCCATCGTGGGCATGCCGGTTGTCGTCAACTCAACGGTAATCAATGCGGCCGTAGTGATTCAGAGAGGGAAAGTGCTGGGCATAGCGGCCAAAACTTATCTGCCCAATTATAAGGAGTTCTATGAACAGCGCTGGTTTACTTCGGCCGCTCAACTCAGTGAAGAAAACGTACGCCTCTTCGGACAGACTGTTCCCATCGGGCCTAACCTGATTTTCGAAACATCGAATGTCAAATTCGCCATAGAGATATGCGAGGACCTCTGGTCGGCGATACCGCCCAGCTCCTCGCTCGCATTGCAAGGCGCAGAGATTTTGTTCAACTTATCTGCCGATAACGAAAGCATCGGAAAGCATCGGTACCTTTGTTCACTCATCAGCCAGCAATCGGCGCGTTGCATCGCAGGATACGTGTTTTCATCCTGCGGATTCGGCGAATCTACCACCGACATCGTTTTCGCCGGCAACGGAATGATTTACGAGAACGGTTCCCTTCTGGCGCAAAGCGAACGATTCAGCATGGAAGAACAGTTGATAATCAGCGAAATCGATGTGGAACGCATACGGGCGGAACGAAGAGTGAATACCACTTTCGCCGCCAATCAGGCGAATTTGGAAGGGCGCAAAGCTGTTTTAATTCCTACCGAACTCGTAAACAGTAAGGAACTGATATTGACTCGGGAGTTCGACCCGCACCCGTTCGTGCCCAAGGGATCCGAACTGGACGATCGTTGCCGG
This sequence comes from Bacteroides pyogenes, assembly GCF_014196225.1. Classification (GTDB taxonomy): domain Bacteria; phylum Bacteroidota; class Bacteroidia; order Bacteroidales; family Bacteroidaceae; genus Bacteroides; species Bacteroides pyogenes_A. Next base: position 39,424 of record NZ_JACIDI010000018.1, read on the forward strand.
GAGATTTTCTCCATTCAGGTAGCGGGGCTGGCGCAACGGTTGGTACATATCGGAGCGAAGCAGGTGGTTGTCGGCATATCCGGCGGACTCGATTCCACATTGGCACTGCTTGTCTGCATAAAAGCTTTCGACAAGCTGAAACTCCCGCGCAGGGGAATCATCGGAATCACGATGCCTGGATTCGGAACAACCGACCGCACTTACCACAACGCCATCGAGCTGATGCGCTCATCGGAGGTGTCGATTCGGGAAATCAGCATCAAAGAAGCCTGCATCCAACATTTCAAAGATATCGGGCATGACATCCGTGTACACGACACAACGTATGAGAATGCCCAAGCACGCGAACGTACACAGATTTTGATGGACGTAGCCAACCAAACGAACGGAATAGTGATAGGGACGGGCGACTTGTCTGAGCTGGCACTGGGATGGGCTACATACAACGGCGACCACATGTCGATGTACAGCGTCAATGCAAGCATTCCGAAGACGTTGGTAAAATATCTGGTACAATGGGTGGCCGAAAACGAGATGGAGGCCACTACGCGGACGACCCTCCTCGATATTGCGGATACGCCCATCAGCCCCGAATTGATTCCGGCGGATGAGAACGGAGAAATCAGCCAAAAGACGGAAGACTTGGTAGGCCCTTACGAACTGCACGATTTTTTCCTTTATTACTTCATGCGTTTCGGCTTCCGCCCTTCGAAGATTTGCTATCTGACAACAATGGCGTTCAAAGGCAGCTACGACGAACCGACTGTCAGGAAATGGCTTTCTACCTTCCTGCGCCGTTTCTTCAGTCAACAGTTCAAACGTTCTTGTCTGCCCGACGGCCCTAAAGTAGGAAGCATCTCACTGAGTCCGCGCGGCGACTGGCGGATGCCCAGCGACGCAAGCGCCGCAATCTGGCTGAAAGATGTGGAGTTTGAGAGGACTTAAAGCGTGCCGAATCCGGTAGGCCGTGGCATTTATAAACCAATTATCGGAAGTTTCAGTTTTTTCCCATCGGGGAAACTATTTTTTCCCACTGGGGAAACTTTTGTTTCATGCTGGGAACTATCAGCGGAAAGGGCATTAGAGAGAGGATGAGAGGTAAGTGAATGGAAATGAGGGCGATTTGCGCCATGTCTCGGTGGTTTGCATTGAGGGATAAAGTGCAGAAGATGTGGATTTATGCAGAAGTTCCGTTACCAAATCGTTAGTCCATTTCTCTAATGGTAACGAAGAGGTAAGAGAAGGTAACTGACAGAAGAGTGTTCGGTAACTCACCGTGCCTTTATTTCGGTGCTTATGCTTTGTATTACAATGTTTTGCGTAGCTTAAAACGCTTCGATAACGGGTAACTTTGCCCATAAAAACAGAAGCGTATGCAAAAAGAAAAATTCAAGGTTTTGCTCTACCTGAAAAAGAGCGGATTGGACAAGTCGGGGCAAGCCCCGATAATGGGACGAATAACCTATGGGCGAACAATAGCCCAATTTAGTTGCAAGCTTTCATGCGACCCCAAGCTGTGGAATGCTCGTGAGAGCAGACTGAACGGCAAAAGCCGTGAAGCAGTGGCAACGAATAGCAAGTTGGAACGCTTGCTTCTCTCGGTACAGTCGGCTTATAGAGTTCTTTATGAGCGAGGGATTTTCTTTACAGCGACAGACATCAAAGAGCAGTTCCAAGGAAGTATGCAAACTCAAATCACCTTTTTGGAACGATACGACCGAATGGTCAAGGAGATGAAGCAAAAGGTGGGTATAGAAATAAAGGCGACGACTTTAAACAGTTACTACACTACTCGTAAGCACTTGCAAGCCTTTATCAGCGAGAAGTACCACACGACAGATATTTCTTTCGGACAGATAGAGGAAGATTTCTTGGAATGCTTGCAACATTATTCTGTTGGGAAGCTGGGGCATTCGCAAGGTCATTATCGTAAGATGGCTTTGGCGGTGAAGAAAGTCTGCCGCTTGGCGTATCGTGAGGGCTTGACAGAGCGACAACTATTCGCTCACGTAGAGATAGAACGAGGAGAGAACAAACAACCTCGTGCGTTGGACAGAGCTTCATTGGATAAGTTGCAAGCCTTGATTTTTGAACCGCATGAAATAGAGTTGGAGACTGCTCGCAATCTCTTTCTCTTTTCTTGCTTTACGGGGGTCGCCTATTGCGATATGGTCGCCCTTGGTCGGGAGCATCTCTTTACGGACGATGAGGGGGCGTTGTGGCTGAAGTTCCGCAGACAAAAGACCGATACGCTTTGTCGTGTAAAGCTCTTGCCTGAAGCCGTACACTTGATAGAGCATTTTCAATCTGACGAACGAAACACGCTCTTTGCTCCCATTGCCTATTCGGCTTATCTTACCCAAATCAAAGCCTTACAACTTCGGGCTGGCATTTCTATTCCCCTTTCGGCACATGTCGGGAGGCACACCTTTGCCACGCTAATAACATTGGAGCGAGGTGTTCCCATCGAGACGGTCAGCCGAATGCTGGGGCATAGCAACATCCAAACGACCGAACGATACGCCCACGTCACCCCGAAAAAGCTCTTCGATGAGTTCGAGCGATTTCTCTCTTTCACCGAAAACTTAACCTTAACTCTATAAGCCTTATGCGTAGTACATTCAAAATTCTATTCTATATCAATAAGAATAAAACGAAAGCAGACGGCACAACAGCCATCCTTTGTCGTATTACTATTGATGGTTCAAACGTGGTAATAACCACAGGCGAAAGCATTGTTCCCCACGGTTGGTGTGCGAAGCGAGGAGAAACAACGGACAAGAAAACCAATCAACGCCTGAAAAACTTTCAGGAAGAAATCGAACAAGGTTACAATACTTTGCTCTACAAATATGGAGCAGTGAGTGCCGAGCTTCTGAAGAACTACTTACAAGGCATCGGACGGAATCCAACGACACTTCTTGCCCTTAGTACAGAGGAACTCAATGCCCAAAGAGAAAGCAAGAGTAAGGGAACGTATAGCAACAATCGAAGTTCCGATAAACAGCTCAATGCTTTTGTGCGAAATCGTGGCGAAGAGGATATTTCTCTAACGGCTCTAACGATAGAGTTCTTTGATGATTATCGCTTCCATTTGAAGAAGGAAGGCTATGCCCCTGCAACGATAAACAGGCATTTGTGCTGGTTGAGTCGGTTGATGTATCGAGCCGTTGGTCAAGGGACTATCCGCTTCAATCCATTTGAGGGGATGAAGTATGAAGCCGTGGAGAATAAACCTCGTTTCCTAGGCAAAGGAGATATAGTTAAGCTCTTGGCATTCCCATTGCAAGATGAGGGAGCGGAACTAAGCCGAAGGATGTTTCTTTTCTCTGTCTTTACGGGGTTGGCATTCGCCGACTTGCAGAGCCTCCGAGCTTCGCAAATCGAAACGAACAGCGAGGGGAAGCGGTATATCCGTAAGGCAAGACAGAAAACGGAAGTGGAGAGTTTGATACCCTTGCATCCGATAGCGGAGCAGATACTTTCTCTTTACATCAAAGAGAGCAAGGGGGATTACAAGGTATTTCCCGATACGATGAGCAAAGGCAAACTACTTACCCATCTCAAAGCCGTGGGCTTGGCGTGTGGCATTCGAACTCCGCTAACTTGGCACTGTGCCCGCCATAGCTTCGGTACGCTGACTTTGGAGGCTGGTATTCCGATGGAGAGCATTACCAAGATGATGGGGCATTCATCCATTGCCAGCACGCAAATCTACGCTCAAATCACTGACCAAAAGATTGCAAACGATATGGAGAAGTTGATACAACCAAAGAGTATGTCGAATTAAATGCGAAGAGTTTGCCCATTAGCGAGGAGCAAACTCTTTCTCTTTATAGTTTCATTTTAAGTATTGGAAAAGGATTACCAAGTTCGTCCGTTTCTGTTCTCTCAAAAACTTGAAATCCCATTTTCTGATAAAATGTGAGTGCATTGGGATTTTGCTCGTTTACATCAATATAGCGTATTTTGCATTCGTCAATGGCTAATCGAATAAGTCTTTTCCCTATGCCTTTTCTGAAATAATCAGGCGAAACAAACAGCATTTCTATCTTGTCGTCCGAGATACCCATAAACGCAATGGGGCATTCATTGTCATTCACGACAAACAAATCAACCACACTCAATGCTCTTCGACCGTGAGGAATAAGATTCTGAATATCTTGCTCCGTTAGAAAAAGATGAGTTGCTCGAACAGCTCTCTCCCATACACTTATCAAAGAATCAATAAGTTCATCTGTTCGTGATTTATTGGAGGGGAAATACTCTATGGTCATATCTACTTTAGTAGTTTAGTTGCAAGTTTGTAGGTAAACATAATTCGAGGATTAGACAAGTCCCATTGCTCCACTTCTTGCCGTATCAATTCTGAATATTTCTTGCTTATATCCCTTAAAGCGTTTCCAACAGATTTCCGAAGATACTCACTCTCATGTGCTTTGTGCTTACTGATTAGAGCAATAGCCAGCGAAGGATTATCCTTAAAGTATGGGCGACTTGTCCAAATCCTCAATCCCTCGGTTACAGCACGGATAACATTGGGATTATCGTTAGTTATCCATTCTTTGATGAGTGGCAAAGACGCTTTATATCCTCTATGTTTGCAAATCTCATCAAACGCCTTTGCAAGCATTTCCTGCACACGCCAATTCTCATCGGTGCTTATTCGCTCTTTCAGAAAACAAAGTGCGTTATTATCTTCTGTTGCCAATTTGCCCAATATAGTTGTTGCTAACATTCGGGCTTGATAGGCTTCATGTTCAAACAACGTGAGTGCAAGTTCAAAACATTGTTCCTTTGAATGTGTAGAAAATATTTCGTCAGCCCCATCAAGGATATGCTGAAAGCCATGTTCAATTTGCTGTATCTTGTTCAAGATATTGTCTATTCCTATTGTCATAAATCCTTTCTAAGGTAAATCATATCTACGAGTTGTATATCTCCCTCAAAAATTGGACGATCGTAATTGTTCGTGAAAAAGTTCTCTATTCGATGATACTTTTTAAAACCACAGCTTTCATAAAACGATAGGATTGCAGGAACTTCACCAGTACCGACAAGCATTGCCTTATAGTCTTTTTTGTAGAAATCGGAAATATAATCTATCAATCTCCTACCGTAACCTTTACCCCGATATTGCTCGTATGTCGCTATGTTCTTCAATTCACAGGTATCACTGCTTACAGGCATTACAACGCAAATGCTTTTCAAGTCATCATCGTATAAGGCAAACAAGTCTCCACACGACAAATACTTGTCAATCATATTTTCCTGTTCGTCCGCTAACAGCAATAAATCAAGAAATTGTTTCTTGTTTTTGGCAATTCTTTCTATTTTCATCGTATATTTCATTTGGAATTGTCAGAATGCTTTTTTCGATCTTCTTCAACAGAGATTTTACAATAACGATATGGAACGGACGAATAAAGAAGAAATAGATTCTTCCTAACGCATTGTGATACTTTACCACCGTTGTTATCCGAAGTTCCTGCCTGCCGTTGAAATATCTGCCGCATAGCAAAGATGCGTGAAAAGTGAGATGTTTGTCTGCTTTGCCGAAAACCATCTCATTCGTCTCCTTCTCGCATATCATATTGCGGACGCCACTGTCGGTATCAAGCTTCAGTGGTTTTACCAAACAATTTCTCAATCGGTACAACATCTTTACCCAATGCGAAGATCGGTTAAATGCCATATCGAAAACCTGTTCTGCCGTTATCGGTTCCCGGCATGAAACGGTTTTCACGTAGGAATCAGTATAATCATATGGAATGTACTTGGAGATAAGGCTATTGCTGTCGGTCAGCAGTTCCATTTTAATTGATTCATCACAAGGAAGTCTTTGGTAAAATTCCAACCAATGCCCGTCGGGGTCTTCAAAGGTCAGCAACTTGCCGTAAGGCTCTGTTCTTATTTCTCCGATTGTCTTTACTCCTCTATTCTTTAATTCTTCATATACAAGTTCTATGTCGTCAGTTTCAAACATCAGTCTTGTTTTGCTTGCAACTACATCACCTTTGTGTGCAGGTCTTTTCAAGATAGCGAATGAAGTTTCACCTAAATCAAACTCTATCCAATCTCCATCTGTTAGCTTAACCTCAAAGCCCATGTCCTGATAAAATTGCTTTGACTTTTGCAAATCACTTACATAAATCCAACAGGCGTATATCTTTCTCGGTTTCATTCTTTTGATATTATTGATGTTTGATTTTGAGCAGACCGAAAAACGGGGTTATTTCTTGAACCTCCACAAGTTTCAAACGGACTTTCTGCAATGTCGTTTTCAAATCTTCGATAGAGTGGAACCAATATTCAGGAGGCGTATTCTCTTTCATGTCCTGCCAAGTATAGATATGTCCCTCTTGCAGATATGGTTTGATATGATTTTCATACACTTCTTTCGGGGTGGTATGTTCCAACAGATAGCGATAGACTTCATTAAACTTTTCGGGAGATGCGTCCGGATTGAACAAGATAATTTCATCTGCCATTATCATTTCGCCATCTGCTTTCAGCACCTGCTTCACGGCTTCAAACAGTCTTTCCTGCTCATTCCATTCCACTTGATGCAGAACGAGCGAGGAAATGATTAAATCCACGCTTTCTGCCGACAGTTCCAAGTTTTGAATGCTACCACACTGAAACGAAACATTATCATAGTGCTTATAAGTATCCTTTGCCTGTGCAATATTCTCTTGGCTCGTATCTATTCCGAGAGCGGATAGAAAATGAGGAACGAATGGTTGCAGGGATTTTCCCCAGCCACACCCCAAATCCAACAATCTATCTCCATTCTTGACACTTGCAAACTCAAACATCCGTTCGCTCAATGCTTGTGTGGACTCAAACGTGTCTCTGCCGTCAGGACTAATCGTTCTGCTGATATGTACGGATAAATTCTTTTCCCAACTCTTTTCCATACGCAATTATCTATTATCTCGCAAATCCGTTTTTGTAGAAATCGTACCAAGCATCTATCTGTTCGGGACTGTTGGCTTTCAGCAACAGGAGCATTTCACGGGTGAATTCCAAATGTCCTACACCGTTTGCCGTAACGATATTCTTATCACTTACAGCTTGTGCTTCCACATAGTTTTCTGCGTTAGTGTAACCTGTACCGCCCCAGTGCTTGAGTTGGTCGAGACCGTTGCCTGTATGTTTTACATTGTTCAGAAAACCGTGTGAACACAAGAAAGAAGCACCGTTGCATATCGCCCCTATAATTTTACCTTTATCCAAAGCCTCCTGCACCAATGGTGCGACAAGTTTCGCTTCGGACGAATCCCATCGGTTGCCACCGATAAGTACCAAGGCTGCATAATCTTTCGGCATGCTTTCGAAAGAATAGTCGGGCAATGTCCTGAAACCACCTATGGAACGGACTGCGTCCGATGTCGGGGCAAGGGTATGCACTTCGTACTTTATTTCACCACCCGGTATTACACCTACATGAAGAGCCGTGGAGAGAAAAGCCCCTTCCCAGTCTGTGTATTCATTTAACAAGACAAATAAAACTTTCTGTTTCATTGATGAATGTATTTTGAATTTGATAACTTCGCCACAAGTTCTTTCAACCCCTTCGTGAAGATTACTCCTGCAAAGTTACCCATTCATAACTAGAAAGGCGAAGAAAACTGCAAGAAAATACTTCTTGCGAATGTTTTATCTCCGATAGTTCTCTTGCAGTAGATTGTTGATGTCGGAGAGACGATAGAGTATTTTCCCTGCGATTTGGGTGTAGGGAATAATGCCCTTGTCCCGATAGTCTTGCAAGGTGCGAGGACTGACGAAAAGGCGTTCGCATACCTCTCTCCCCGTGAGATAGATTTCTCCCCCGAACAGCGGACGGTGCGTTTGGGCAATCTCCCGAATACGCTTGCTTACTTCTTGAATGCCCGAAATGAGTTGTTTCATTTCGGGCGTTTCTTTGTTTACGATTTCGTGTTCCATAGTCATTGTATTTTTCGGTTCGACTTTTCGAGGAGTGCTTCCACATCCTCTCGTTTGTAATAGCACTTATGCCCGATTTGAATGAAGGGCAATACGGAAGTATCCCGATAATGCTGGAGCGTTCGCTTGCTGATGTTGAGTATTCGGCACACGTCCCCGTTGTGCAACAGGTCAGGGACTTCGGGCTTCGTCCCGAAATGTTCTCTCATGCAAAGAGCCAACTCTTCGATGCTCTTTTTCAGTTCCTCCCAAGCGGAGGAGTCGATGGCTGTAAATCTCATATCAATATCGTTTTAATTGTTGTTATTTTCTCTTTTTGGTGCAAATGTATGCAGCCGAAATCCTTGTTCCCAGACCTGATGAAATCAAGGGGAATAGCAGGAACTTGCAGGCAAATGTATAAGTAAAACCTATCTGTTTTCAGAAGGGATTCCTTGCCATTTCTCTCTGTTCCCCCGAATTCCTTCCGAGAGGAAAAATCCTGTTTCGATGCGAAAATAACGAACCGACATATACTGTTTACCCCATTCCTGTTAAGTGGATACTTCTGGCGTCGAAATGGTATGAAGTGGCTCTCTTAGCAATGAAAACAGACGCTCCTTTTTCGTCCGAAGAAAAAGAATGCAGGCATTGGCAGTCCGATGAAGTTGGTTTCCGAGCCGTTCTCCTCGCTGTTCTCTCCTTTTGAGCGTTTTTGTCCCAATTTTTCCTGTTTATCCCATCCTTTCTCGGAGCATTTCTCTGTACCTCGAAGCAACAGACACACTAACCTTGGGTCTCTGTGTTCGGCTCTCTAACTTGGTTTCAGCATCCGTTTTCGGATGAAAGTTCAAAATCAAGCAAACAAAAGAGAAACGAACAATGAAAAAAGAAGAGAAGGACAACCTCTCCAAGAACGCCCAAATAGAAGAGTTTCTTTCGGCTCGGTATGAGTTTCGATACAACACCGTGTTACACCGAGCGGAGTACCGTCCACGAGGAACGGGCGATTACACAGCCATAGACCGCTACCGTATCAATACCCTCAAACGAGCATTGGACAAGGAAGCCGATGTACAGACCTCGCCCGAGAATCTGTACAGCATCATCGAAAGCGATTTCTCCCCACGTGTTAATCCTGTACAAACCTATTTCCAAGTGTTACCACTGACGAAAGGAAATGCGGAAGCTATCACCGCCCTTGCCGACTGCGTGAGCGTAACCAACTCCGAGAAATGGAAAGAATACCTCACCAAGTGGCTGGTTGCAGTGGTCGCCAACGCAATGGACGACAAGCAATGTCGTAACCATACCTGCCTTGTGCTGACAGGAGAGCAGGGCAAGTTCAAAACCACGTTCCTTGACCTGCTCTGCCCTCCGTCTCTCTCCGATTACCGCTATACGGGGAAGATATATCCACAGGAGAAGGACGTGCTGAGTCTTATCGGGCAAAACCTTATCATCAATATTGACGACCAACTCAAAGCCCTCAATAAACGGGACGAGAATGAACTGAAGAACCTTATCACCTGTCCGCAGGTGAAGTACCGTATGCCTTACGAGAAGCATATCGAGGAGCGACCCCACTTGGCAAGTTTCGTGGCTTCGGTCAATGGCAACGACTTCCTCACCGACCCGACAGGGAGCAGACGCTTCCTCCCTTTTGAGGTGCTGGCGATAGAGATAGACCGAGCCAAGAGCATTCCGATGGATGCCGTTTACAGCGAAGCCAAGACCCTATTGAATGAAGGGTTTCGCTATTGGTTCAATGATGAAGAGATTATTGAATTGCATAGAAACAGCGAAGCCTTCCAAGTCTATACGACAGAGATGGAACTGTTGCTCCGCTATTTCACCTTTCCCACGGAGGCAGAGACGGCAACAAAACGCTTCTATATGACCAATTCGGAGATAGTGGGTTACCTCTCCTGCTATACCCGACAGCAGCTCTCTCCCAAACGGATGGGCGAAGCCTTACGAAAGGCTGGCTATACAAAGGAGTGTCGCAGGATAAACGGCAATCCCGTGTATGTCTATGCCGTCCGTAAGGTTTACCCCGAGCAACCGCCATAGCACCCTGTTGTTGCCAACCTCTTTGTAATACTCCTTTCTCTTTTCTTTCCTATTCTCCTTACTACGTTACTACAACTAAGGACAATACATTGAAAGAGAAAGGGTTGCAGGAGGTCTCCATCTTGCGACACAGCTTACTACCATCTTTCTACGCTTTTACGGCAGAATGAATGGGAAGAGGTGTAGAAAGATGGTGTAGAAGGATAAAACCGAACGAAGTGTTACGCTTTTCTCTTTCACTGTCAATTACTTATCTGAATGTAGAAGGGTAGTAAGATAAAAAGGGGGAAATTCCAAAAAGAGAAAACAGAGCGAACAATGAGATAATGAACAAATGAATAACCCAAATCCAACAATAACAGCAATGAATAACGAATATTATGACCTACAATACATCAAGGCAATACCGATAGGCGACTACCTGCACGCCTGTGGCATCGAGCCTGCCAAGCGTTACAACGGCTATGCCCTTTATCACGCTCCCTACCGAGAAGACCCCAATGCCAGCCTGAAAGTGGACTTTCAGCAAAACCTGTGGCACGACTATGGGACAAGCCAAGGCGGAGGCATCATCGACCTTGTGATGCGGATGCAAGGATGCAGTGCCTACAAAGCAATGGCACATCTTGCCGAAGGAAAAGCGATAACCCTCGCTTCCTCTTCCTTTCATCGTGAAACTCACACAGAGCAGATAAGAGGTGAACAGCGACCAAGTAATGTAAGGCGTATTCTCTTCATCAGCGAAGAGTTGCCCCTGTATCTGCAAAACTATCTTCGAGAGGTACGCGGGATAGACCTTGCCGTGGCAAGTCCTCATCTCCGTCATATTCGCTACGAAGTAGGAGGACGAGAGTATTCTGCCATCGGCTTTGCCAATCGTGCAGGAGGATATGAACTCCGAGACGACAAGACATTCAAGGGAACGATAGCTCCAAAGGATATTTCTCTGATTGCAGGAGAAGCGAACAATGCTCCTCACTGCATCTTTGAGGGCTTTATGGATTTCCTTTCCCTTCTCACGATGAAAGGAAAAGAAATCGCTCCCTGCCTTGTACTGAACTCGGTCAGTAATCTTTCACGAGCCATTGCCTATCTCCACGAGAAAGGTATCGATTCCGTTCAAGCTTTCTTCGATAACGACCAAGCTGGACGACAAGCCCTACATTCTTTACAATCGGCAGGTATCAACGTGGAGGATATGAGCCGACACTATTCCCGATACAAAGACCTCAATGAGTACCACGTTGCCCAAAGAACAGGGCAAAAACAGGTGATACCACCTCGCAAACGAGGACTTAGACGATAAGGCAAAAGAGAGCAAACAACATTATTCTATCATCAGGTATTCAAAGATGCAGGAAATAAAATGTATGCGAATAAACGGCTTTGTTTCGATAGCTACGGCAGTTCCTCAGAACAGCAAGTTTGCAGAGCCAAACTTAGAAACAAAGCGTGCAGGCATTCACAGAATGCAACGTAACAAGAAAGAAGTACGAGCAGGGCGGAGCGGACATTTCAAGAAATGCCATAGCTCATTAGGGTATTTTCTTCACGCTGCACTCCGTTATCGCTAAAAATACCCTCCTGAGCCAAGGGACTTTGCCCCTTTGGATACCCCTAAATCAATCTTCAAACAATGGGCTACGCCGTATTACATATAGACAAGGCGAGAAGCAACGACTCGGGAAATACCGCTCATATAGCGCGGACATATACCCCGAGTAACGTCGATCCTTCTCGCACACACCTGAACAGGGAATTGGTGCAATTCCCTGCAAATGTGACCAACCGTAGCGAAGCGATAGAGCATCGTATCGCCACGGCAGGTATCTACCGAAAGGTTGCGAAGAACCAAGTCAAAGCCCTGCGCTTTATTCTGTCAAGCTCACCAAAGGATATGGCTCGTATAGAGCAGGAAGGACGCCTGTACGAGTGGTGTGATGAATCGATGGATTGGCTTCGCTCCACTTTCGGGGCGGACAACGTGGTCGCTGCCACACTCCACGCAGACGAGGAAACGCCCCATATTCACGCCACGGTCGTCCCGATTGTCACGGGCGAAAGACGGAAAGCCAAAGAGGAAGCCGAGAATGGGAAGCGGAAGTACAAGACGAAGAAGAACAAGGTACGGCTTTGTGCCGATGATGTGCTTACGCCCAAGAAGCTGGAGCAGTATCAGACGGACTATGCCAAGCGAGTGCAACGGTTCGGGTTGGAACGGGGCGTACACGGCTCGGTAGCCAAGCACCGCACCACGATGGAGTATTACAAGGAAATTCTCAAATCCACGAAAGAGAAGGAAGCTCAAAAGGCGGAACTCACAGCCAAGATAAAGGAGCTGGAGAAGCAGGCAGGCAAGCTCCGAATGAAAGGCACGCTGTACTCCCTCTTTGGCAACTCCGAACTCGACAAGGCAGAGAAGCGTATTGCAGACTTGGAACAGGAAGCCGAACGGCAACAGTATCTTTCGGAAAAGGAGAAGAATGAAATCCGAAAGGAAGTCGTTCTCTTGAAGGACACGGTCAAGGGAAGGGACAGAGCCATTGCCGAATTGAAAGAAACCGTGCAGATTTACGAGGAAGAGCGGAATTGGATAAAACGTTTTTTCAATGGCTTCTATCAACTGCTGAATATTCGTCTGATGCTCCGAAAGATGAATTTCTCTGATGACAGGATAGCAGAGATGTATCGCACGGAGACGCCCCAGCGAGGTACGGCTAAAGCCTATTCGGGATTATACAAGAGAGAGTTTACGGAAGAGGACAGCGAAATCTGTATCATCAAGGATGAGAAGAAACGACCGCTCCTCACTATCAATGGGCTTCCCATTACCGATTGGTGCGAACTAAAATGGAAACAGCTAATCAACCGTAATCGCTCGCGACGGCTATAATTGATTTTTTTCTTTCACCGACAAGAAAAAAGACGAAAACACACTCAATATCTCTTCGCAAAAGGGTATCTTTGCGAAGAGAATTGGATAACTTTAATTTCCATCTTCTACAACTACCTTCAAACCGAAGGGGAGAGAGTAATTGAACAACGGATGAATAGATAAACTCAAAGAGATGTCTCAATATAATTTCTCATATAACTACGATTCGCTGAATGATGCGTTCAATGCGGTGAATAGGAAGGGAAAGATGCAGAAAAGGCATCTTTCATCTGAATATTTGGCTGCAGCTCAGGAGTATCGTGAGATGAGAAAGAAACTCAATGAGCTATTGAGAAAGAAAAAGACAGAGCGTACGGAGGAAGAAACGAGCCAGATTGACCACTTGAAGCAATCGATGAAGGAGAATGCTCAGCAACAGAAAGCCCTGTTACAAGAGCATCTTAGTAAAGTGTCTTCAAATATTTTATCAAGTAGTTTTTGTTTCACCCTCACTCCAGATGCGTCAGAAGATCCGCAGAAGCCAGTTTATTCTATTGGTACTACAGCTGAAGAGTTCTTTGCAATGCAAGTCCTTTGCAGAAATGTGAAGAAACTGTTTAAGATATCCATGTCAAGTCGCGACGAGATACTTTCTCAGTTAAAGATGTTGTTGAGGGAGGATAAGAGCAGGTTCTATATAATCCGAACGGATGTTCGTCATTGTTTCGAGTCGATACCGCATGATAAATTGTTTGAGTATTTGGAGGGAAACAATCTGCTTGACGTAAAGAGTAAATCGCTCTTGCGCGGACTCATACGAAAGGAGTTTGAAGCCAAGAATCTGCGCCCACTTGTACCGACTCCTCAAACTGGTATTCCACGAGGTTGTGCTATCAGTTCGCTACTATCTGAATTCTATTTGTCCAAGATAGATGAGGTGGTTAAGCGTACACTGCCAGGAATAGTCTTCATGGCAAGATATGTGGATGATATTATTATTGTTGCACATCCAGATTTAGACGATGAGCACCACTGGTCATTAGATGATTATGTCAAAGCTCTAACCGATGCGTATGCTAAAAATGGTTTGATAATTCACACGCCTACAGATGGGACGAACAAATGCTATACTTATGATTCCCAAGATACAACAAGTCTAAAATTCGATCTTTTAGGATATACCATACAGTCTGTCAAAGAAAATAAGGATAAGCAAGGCTTTTTCTCTTTGTCGAAAAATAAAAAGCAAAGGATATCAAATCGCATAATAAAGACTTTTCAGAAATTTGATATTTTGTTAAATACAGTATCTTACGATGTTGCAGCTCATTATCTGTTTGATGCATTACATGTGTTGACATGCAATATCAATCTGTATAACGCCAAGCGAGGAGTGAAGGTGGGTATATTTTACTCAAACCAATTGCTGGACAATATAAAAGACCTGGAGGGATTAGATAGGCAACTTCAACATAGTTGTGGACAAATATCATTGAAAGGTAAAGCGTATATTGATCCTGCTAAACAGCCACAGATTGAAGCAACTCTGAAGAAGCAGCTTAAGCAAGTATCCTTTGTTAAAGGCTTCGCAATGCCTCATAAGCGATATAAGGTAAAGAAAAACAGACTACAAATGATTAAACAATCGTGGGTATGAGAAAGAGAAAGAAGATAAAGCTTAGTTATAGCAAAGAGCGAGTTCTCTTTTCCGATGTTTTGCCCTACGAGTGTCCTATAATATTTTCAAACCGATATTTGTATCGATTTCTTGCCAAGTATTTATGGGTTGGTGAAAAACAAAAGGTTGATAATATCACGTGGAATATCTTGAAGCAATCTAAACGTTTGGATGAAAAGGATGCGAATGCTTTTGCTGCATTGCTATTCGGATGTTATGAAAAGGGCAAAGGAATCGGGACACTTCAACATCGACTAAATGCTCTATTCTATCCTTATCATTTCAACATAGCTCACAAGCCGAATAAGAACAGAACGCTATCAATTATACATCCATATAGCCAGTGGCAAGTAGTAGAGTTTTATAATCAGTATAAGTATTCTATACTATATCTTTGCAATCAGAGTAAATACTCTCTTCGCAAACCACACAAGATAGCACAATACTTTTACTATAGAGATCGACTTCATCGAAAGTTGTTAGGACATGAAAGCGACAAAGTCGAATTGTTCTTCAATGAATATGAGAACTTGAAAACCTATTTCAGTTACGAGAAGTATTCGAATATATACAAGTTCTACGAAGACTATAGGTATCAGCGAGCTGAAAAGAAATTCAAGCATCTTATTAAGTTTGACCTTCAAAGTTGTTTTGATAGTATTTACACTCACACAATAAGTTGGGCGACTGCTGGAGGTGCGGACAAGGTAAAGGTTTTGCCTGGGTATAATGGCTCATGGGTTGGTGATGCATTTGATAATCTAATGCAGTCAGTTAATGCTCGTGAAACAAATGGTATTGTTATAGGTCCTGAATTCTCAAGAATCTTTGCGGAGATTATACTTCAGTATATAGATCAAAAGGTTGAGCAAGAATTGTTGAACAAAAAGCACCCAAACGAAAGTATCCGTCATAAATCTGACTATGAATGTTATCGGTATGTTGATGACTATTTTCTCTTCTATAATGATGAAAAGGATAGAAATCTCTTCTTGGAAAGCTTAATAAAATGGCTGAAGGAATTCAAGTTACAAATTAGTCCGTCCAAAACAGAAGAGTTTGAAAGACCTTTCATAACAAAAATTACAATAGCCAAACATCGAATCGATGATTTGTTCAGCGATATATTCTCAACTCCACTTTGGGAAGAAGTAGAATCAAATTTGGGCGCAGAGAAAGAGGAGGACGCTGAAGATGTAGGTTCTGATAAAGACAAGGAAATACTATACAGAAAATTCAATATATACCTGCCTGCAAATAGTGTAAATACTCGAATAAAGGCAATAGTAAGGGAAGGTGGAATTGAATATCGCGATATAGCAAACTATCTGCTTGAGAAAATGAGTCAACGCCTTGACGCTTTTCTCAATCGATATGAAATGGGGTTCAAGAAGTATGAACGCTTGATGTCTAAAGAGGATACCAATAAGGATGAGGTTGAACTTCTGGCACAAGGAGTACAAAGGAAGCTTACAAGTTATCTTGTATCTCTGATTGATGTGGCGTTCTTCGTGTTCAATAGCAACAGGCAGGTAAACACCACATTGAAATTGCAGAAGATAATGAATACCATCGTTATCTATGCAAAACGGCATGGTGATTTCAAATCTAATCCAGAGGTTAGATTCCAAACGATAAGTAAGGATATTATCTTTAAGAAAATACAGGATGAAATAGCCTTAGTTTTGTCTACAACTGATTCACATCGATACACTCTTCATGAGAGTCTCTATCTGTTAATATTGGCGAAAGAGCTAGGCACGGCATATCTATTCGCTCCAATTGTTATTGATTCATTCATTAAAAAAAGCGAGTTGCAGTATAACCTATTCGCATGCATTATATTGATGTATTATTATGCTAATCACCAATGTTACGATAGACAGAAGGAATTATTAAAAAAGGAGATTCTGAAGAAGTATCGGCTTGTTGCGGAGTCTGAGCGTAAACGCAATTCGGAGCTTACAATTCTCACAGCAGATATGATGACTTGCCCGTTTGTGGATGAAGAATACAAGATTAGTCTTCTTAAATTAATGGGAATTACTGAACCCGAAGATCAACGGATGATATTGCGCTTTGCTAAAAAACAAAAGTACATATTCACTCGCTGGACAATGTTTAATTTGAATAAGGAATTACAGGCAAAGATTTCACAGGAGGTATATTCGTAACTTTTTTAACAGCTGTTGGTCCAACTACACTTTCACACACATAACCTTCAAGCTAGCCGAAAAGACGCGGAAAGTTACGTATTCCAAAATGGTTGGTTAGGATTGTACCGAGTGTGAAATCTTGCCTTTTTCTTTTCACTTACAAAAGAAAAACAGAAAAAAACGCTCACTTCTGCTCGCAAAGGGTTATCTTTGCAAGTGAAATAGTGAGCGTTCTTTGGCTATTCAAAACATTGTGTATCAGTGCACTTCGCTCATTTCTAAATCGTTACCTATACGACCTACGTCTTATCTCAGAGCTTTGTAAATTAAGCACTTAGCCCGAAATCATATTTTTCTGTCGGGGAAACTTTTGTTTCCCCAGTGGGAAACTAACGTATGCATACATACCTCTCTCCATGCTTATATATTGATCCGCTTTTCACACCACACCAACAAAAAAACAAAGGGCTGCCGGAAGTAAACTTCCCGTCAGCCCCGTGAAATCCGAAAACAACAGATACCTAAGAAAACAACATTAAGTTTTTAAAAAAAAGAGAATCATACGAGATCTATTTTAAATCCAGCAGCAATCTTCTGCCATGTACAAGTTCGTCGTGAGTGATGCGGTATTTATCGAAACGCTTGCCGTTCAAGCGAATCTTATCGATGAAAAGCATGCCTTGCTTTGCACGATTCGTTTCAATCACGAGTTCTTTTTCCCGATACCACTTGGGATCGAGACGAATCACCACCTTATCGAAAACGGGAGTGGTGAGGGTATATTCCGGCAATCCGGGACAATCGGGATAGAAGCCCATCATGCTGAAAACAGCCCACGCCGACATTGTGCCCGTATCGTCGTTGCCGGGAATTCCGTCGGGCTTGGTGGTGAAATATTTATCCAGCAAGCGTTGCGTTTCTTTCTGCGTACGCCACTCCTCTCCTTTGAAATACGAGAACAGGTAAGGGTAAGCAATATCGGGTTCGTTGGCGGGGTCGTACAAACCTTCGTCAAAAATCATCTGCAACTTGTCGACGAATGTCCTCTTCCCTCCCATGAGTTTAGCCAGTCCGTACACGTCATGCGGAACGTAATAGGTATAATTCCATGCGTTTCCTTCGTGGAATCCGGGACTCGGCTCGAAGTTTTCTCCTTGCTTGGGATCGAAAGGCGAATAGAAAGTACCGTCGGGCAAAAGCGGACGCAACGTTCCGAACTCCTTGCTGTAATAGTGGCGGTAGCCCAAAGAACGTTTGTAAAACATTTCGGCATCTTTCTTCTTGCCCAAAGCGCCGGCAAAGCGAGAGAGGGCAAAGTCGGCTATGTAGTATTCCAACGCATGCGAAACCGAGTTGTCGTATTGCGCTCGGAGCGGCACGTACCCTTTCGAAAGATAATCGTCGTTGTCGGGACGCATCAAGTTCTGCGCTCCCGGCGAAGTGGCCGATTTATACATGGCTTCGTATGCCAGTTCTACGTCAAAGTCGCGCAATCCTTTCATCCATGTATCCACAATGACCGGAATGCTCGGGTCGCCCTCCATCGTAAGCGTCTCCCGTCCGTAAAGTTCCCATTTAGGCAACCAGCCATGCTCGCGATACATGTCGAGCATCGTGCGTACCATTTCGATCTGCCGCTCGGGATAAACCAACGTCAGCAGCTGATGTACGTTCCGGTACGTGTCCCAAAGCGAATACACCGTGTATCGGTTGCCTTTCGCTGTCAGAATTTCATTGCTTTCCATTGCCGGGTACCGGCCGTCGACATCCTGCAAAATATTCGGATGAATGAGCAGGTGGTAAAGCGCCGTGTAGAATACGGTCTTCTGCGCCTCGCTCCCGCCTTCTACGGAAATACGCGACAAATCATCGTTCCATGCACTGCGGGCTTCCGCACATATCCGGTCGAAGTCCTTGTCTTTTTGTTCGACATCCAGATTCAACCGGGCATTCTCCATGCTGACGAACGAAACACCCATGCGGACTTCTACCTTCTCCCCTTCTTCCGTATCAAAAGAAAAGTAAGCGCCGATGTCATCGCCGGCAATTTCTTTCCCGTAACGCGGATAAAGTTTATACTTGCCGTTATCAGGGTCCCACTCCGCTTCCACGCCTGTCATCAGGCGCTGCTTCTTCCAATAGCCCGTGGCGAGAGGTTTTTTATTCACCCGCATCACGAAGTAGATAGGAAACACCGCTTGCGGATTATAACAGAAAGTGCCCAACAGCTTCATCCCTTCTATTTCGCAATCGTTCACCCGGCGCAACATGGCTCCGCTTTCGTTTGTCAATCCTTCTCCCAGATTCAGCAGGATATTACTCTTGCCTTTGGGGAATGTGAAGCGAGCGATCCCGCTGCGCGGAGTGGCCGAAACCTCAGTCTTTACGTTATATTTGGTCAGATAATTGGAGTAGTATCCCGGAGTGGCCCGCTCGTCTTTATATTTACTTCCGTATTCTTTATAATCGACATTCAGTTCTCCGGTAGTAGGCATAAGCAACAAAGAGCCTAATTCCGGACAACCGACTCCGCTCAGATTCACATGAGCATATCCCGTAAAAAAACAATTGGTATATTCATAAGGAGTAGACCACCAACGGGCGTCTTTATCGTACGTATTCTCCGAAGAGCCCATGACATTGAAAGGAACCACGGACATCATTCCATTGGGACACACAGCACCGGGATTGGTGGTTCCGAAATTAGTCGTCCCGATAAAAGGATCAACATAATCGACGGGCAACCCTTTCTTTCCGTCGCCGGCAGAAAGGTTCCTCCCTTCTCCCGCATGAACGGGGAGAAGAGAGAAAACCAATGAACAAGTTAATAAAACACGTTTCATATTTATCAGATGATGCTTGTACGCTTCGTGAATTCAACGATTTCCTTGATATAACCGAAGGCCATGCCGACCACCGTATCCGCCGCGCCGTAATAAACCGCCACGCGTTCGCCGTCCTGCAAAGCCGCGCATGGGAACACGACATTGGGCACATCGCCCTGAAGCTCGTATGGAGCAGCCGGACCGAGCAGATATTCGCGAGTGCGGTAAAGCACTTTCTCGGGATGATCTTTGTCGAGTATGGCAGCTCCCATTGCATAACGGAAACCGTTGCAGGTAGTGATCACACCGTGATAGAACAACAACCAGCCTTCGTCTGTGAGGAAGGGAACCGAACCGGCGCCGATTTTCGTACATTGCCATGCGCTTTCGGGGAAAGGAGTCACTTTCATCACGCAACGATGCTCGCCCCAATACTTCATGTCGGGACTGAAACTGATGTATATGTCGCCGAACGGAGTGTGTCCGTTATCACTCGGGCGACTGAGCATGGCATATTTGCCGCCGATCTTCTGAGGGAAAAGCACCCCGTTGCGGTTGAACGGCAAGAAAGCATTCTCGCATTGGAAAAACTCCTTAAAGTCGAACGTATAGGCGATGCCGATCGTGGGACCATGATAGCCGTTGCACCAAGTCACCCAATAGCGGTCTTCGATCCATGTCACGCGCGGATCGTACTTATATTCCGATTCGATCATATCCGTATTTCCGGGTTTGAAGCGGATAGGCTCATGGTCGATGTTCCAATGAATGCCGTCTTTACTGAAACCGGCGAAAATATTCATCTGCACCGCTTTGTTGTCGCAACGGAATACACCTGCGAATCCGTCTCCGAAAGGAACGACGGCACTATTGAAGATACTGTTGGAAGAAGGAATATGATAGCGTCCGATGACCGGATTCTGCGAATAACGCCACATGACGTCCGTACATCCTGCGGGACGTTCTTCCCAAGGCATTTGGTTAGCATTCATTGTAATTGAAGTTTTATAAGTTATAAATTAGTAAATCTTTCGATAAGAAACAAAATTCGTCGCTAAGATAGCATTTATTTCCGTTTTCCGGAATCGTCATACGTAAATGGAGTGAAATATGTGATCAAGAATGCGGGAATAGTAGCTACCATCACATAGATAAAGAATGTTTTATATCCCACCAGATCGCTCAGATAACCGCTTATCATTCCCGGCAACATCACACCCAGATTCATCAGGCTGTTGGCAAACGCATAATGAGCCATCTGATATTTTCCCGGTGCAATTTGCTGCATCATGAAGAGCGTGAGTCCCACAAATCCGAATCCATAACCGAAATATTCGCCAACGATACCTAAAGCGATGACACTGATCTGCTGCGGCTGAAAAACGGCAAACAGCAAATAAACGGCAAACGGAATATTAAACATACAGACCAGAGAGAACAGCACCTTTTTCAACCCGAAATGCGACACGTAATAACCGGCGGATATGGAGCCGATGATGAAAGCAACCGTTCCGAACGTTCCGTACACCAGCCCGTATTGCTCATTCGACAGTCCGATTCCTCCTTTCTCTACCGCATCTTTCAGAAACAACGGCACGATTTTCATCACCAATCCCTCGGCAAAACGGTATAAGAAAATAAACATCAGGTAAATCCAGATATATTTCTTACGGAAAAAGCTGATAAACACCTCCCAAAGCTCCTGAATCTTGTCTTGGAAACTTCCCGTTTTTTTGGCTTCATCGGCAGGAAGCACCCTCCAATGATAGATTCCCACCAAAAACAAAATAACGGCACAGATAAACATAATCGTTTGCCACGATTGCGTAATGGTAAGATTCATCGAACGTATAAGCCATCCGGCAAGAAAGACCAGTCCCCCGTTGGCCAGCACCTTAGCTAAATTATAAAACGCTCCCTGCCAACCGGAGTATCTGCTCTGAGTGGTCGTATCGAGTTCGCTAAGGTATATGCCGTCGCCGGCTATATCGTGAGTAGAGCCGCTGATCGCAATAGCTCCCATCAAGGCCAATGTCACGGAGAAAAAGTCGGGTAAAGGAAGAGCAAACACAATCAGCCCGAACAATACGGCACTGATAAGTTCGGTGAATACCACGTACTTCTTTTTAGTGCCGAACGTCTCCATCACGAGACTGAAAATCGGCTTCAACGACCAAGGAAGAAGCAGCCACGAAGTCCAGAAAGCAATGGATTTATTATCGATTCCCAAATCTTTAAACATCACCACCGATACCAGATTGAGGGAAATAAGGGGAAGCCCCATAGCAAAATAAACGGTAGGCACCCAACGAATGGGATTTATCTTCTTGTGGCAAGAGGCTTTTTCGTTCTGTTGCATAATTCAAATGTAATAGATAAAAGATCTTTTTTAGTGATTACTATATACAATATAATCAAAAGACGAGTGAACTTATGCGGATGTTGAAGTCCGGCCGTCGTGATTACTATATATAATACAATTTAAAGGGAGTAACTACTAATGTATTTATAAATTTTTTCTCGTTGCTTGCATAGAAATAAAAAAAGAATCGCAACCTTAGGAGCAGAACCCGCCAGCTGTTTGTCCGTATAAAACTATTATTTGCTCTTCGGCAACAGAGACTATCCGGCATAACTTGTCTTAAAAAAATATGCTTCGGCAGCTCTTGTGATCCGACCATATAGATCCACCCTATCAGCCATATAGTTCTACCACGTTGACTATATATATCCACCACGCCGACTATATATGAATACCATATCGGTAATATATAGATACCATATCAATCGGTTACCCCTTACAGGATAACAAGTCTTTCCATACAAAATCACCCCTGCTACAGACATGCGCAGCAGGGGTGGTTATGATGTTTCAGATGTTTATCGAGTCCTTTATTTTCGATTCAACATCATTTCTCCTCCATCGGGAAAGTATAATATTTTCCTCCATTATCATCAAATGTTGCACCACTCGGCTTAGATAAATGCTTGGCATTCTTGCTCCAGTCCCAAATCATTGTCTCATCATCCTCAATTTCTCCTGTAGCCGCATCGCGTTTCTTACCGTTGCCCGGATAGTAAAGTAGCAGATTATCGTCTGTTGGGTCTACCATCTTCCAAGTATAAGCCTTTAACTGTTTCGCTGTACGGGCAGTTTTCCAAAAACGAACCTCACGAACCAACTCATTGGATCCACCAATCCAAAAACCAATCAAACCGTAAGGCCCCGTTCTTATCTCACGTTCCGCCACCAGTTCGCCATTTACATACACCATATTCTTATGTCCGTCATAAACGAAAGCAAGCATATACCATGTATCCGGTTTGGCTGCAAACTTACTTTTCTCTACATCGATTTGAGATGACCCTGTCTTGATCTGAAGTTGGTTGGGATCGATAGTCACATCGCCGAAACGAGTATAAATTTCATCGTGCGGACCGGCATTCTGAACCAGTTTCGTTCCGCAAATAGAACGGTTATTGGCATTATAGGATGCACGATTGACCATAACCTCCATTGTCCATTGATCTACTTTGAAATCATTCGGGAACATGTCAGCCTTCTCGCTTCCGTAACCCTTCATACGAAGTGATTTTGTTCGAATGCGCTTCTCCAGCACAAGAAGAACTTCATCTTCCCCATCGATGATGGTAGTCGACCCTTCTTTAATTTTTATCGGTAACGCATAATCTCCGGCAAGAGGAAATTCCACATCTTTTAATACTAATGGAATAGCCTGCAAAGTTACACCGGGTTCAAATACCATATCCGTGGATAAATTGTACATTTTCTTCGGTAGCATCAGGTATTCCGTATTGTTCTTTTTGTTGTATGCTTCAAGCTGTGCTTCGTCTCCCGCTTCTATACGAACTTTAATCCCCTCGCCGTTTTTTTGTGCAAGAGCTACTTTCAGTTCCTTTACAGCCGTGCTCTGGCCTTCTTCCACAAAGATTTGCACAGTTCCTTTATTAGTCACATAAATGCCTTGAGGAGCTTTAAAGTCTTCTAAAGGATTCTTATATAATTCATTCTGACAAGCAGCAAATAGCATAAGGCCTGCTGCTAATCCCAAAAATATTTTCTTGTTCATATGCTGTTATTTTTTATCAACGTTAAACTTGCCGGGATATACTTGATTACCCAAATATAATGCAGTTCTCAACCATTTATACGGAGGATCGTTTTTAAAATCATACTCCATATGATAAGTTCCAATACCGCCAATTCTTAATCCGCTGGGAAGATCTAATGTAGCATAATCAAAGATTTGCGCTCCCGGCTTACCATTAAATTCCGGATGTACACTGCTTTGATAATACGATATACCACCGGTTCTCCATGTTTGTTCAAATTCCACAGTAATAATGGTTTTACGCTCCCAATCAAGCAAATGAGGATTGGTAATTTTAGCAATAACAGAACTTGTGCGGGATTCCCAATAAGCTTGATAAATATAATGATCGATCATTTTCGATGTTTCTTTAGACAATTTTTCAGGCTGTCCATCCATCACCAACATTCTACCCGCAGGATTCAAACGCTTATATAGAGTCTCAATAAAAGCCTGCATTTTTTTATTTCCTGTCGGGCTGATTTCCTGATAATCTGCCAAAGTACCGCTATGACCATATCCCGGTTCGTAGTCGATGTCGAATCCATCGAAATTATACTTTTCAATCGTATCGCAAATCGCTTCAGCGTATGCAATAGAAGCTTTTACTTCATCGCCGCCGCCCTTCTCATTCACCCAATATTCACTCATATCCTTCCCTGCAGGGGTAATTGCACTACCAATATCTTGTACAATCCAGCACAACAATGCCTTTCCGCCTTTCACTTCTTGGAAAAACTTAAGGTCGGCTTTTTGTTCTTTCGAAAGATTACCTCGTGTTCCCCACATGGATACAAAATCGACACTATCGGGAAGCATCTTCAGGTAATTCTGAGCATTGTCACCTTTTCCTGTCCAGTTTCCAAACCAACCGAATCCTTTCACGTGCGGAGTTTTACGATATTCTCTAATCTTTGCGTAATACTCTCTCATTGTAGGAGTAAGATCCTCCTCGCTTTGGGCATCGATCAACGGTATATAACGCTCAAATCCTTCTTGGTTCTCATAGGTTTCTTTCTCTATGTCAGTCCACTCGGAACAACTGGAAATAAGCCCCGCAATCAAACTTAAATACAAATATCTTTTTAATTTCATAAGACTTTAATTTAATATCAATTTAATACTTTGATTAATTGTTTGGCTGTTTGGGACGATCGTCACGTACCCACCATAGTCTGGTAGCACCTTGGTCTTCACCGCCCAATAAGCCTGTAACCAAACCTTGAGTCACATCATCGCTGTAAAACTTAGGCGAATATTTAAACCGCTCGGGAGTCTTCAGACCGTCTTCAAGAGTAGCTCCGATTCTGGCATAAGCTCCTCCATCCATAGGCTTCATCAAATAAGGATATCCGGTACGACGATATTCTGTCCAAGCTTCTACAGCATTAGGATAAAGCGCCAAATATTTCTGTGTAATGATACGCTGTAGTTTTTTCTCATCTGTATCTGCATCATTCCACTTGGGAGTTATATTTCCATCAGAAATATCACATGTGTACCAAGCATTAATACCGTAATAATAATTATCCCACCTCAACGCAGTAGGTTTGACATCTTCTTGTGTCAAATACGCATCAGCATTGCCTACTTTATTTTCATCAAATGACATTCGTACTCCTTTTTCGTAGAACTCGGATGCACTTCCTGCAGTCAGCTTATAAAGAGCCGCTTCCGCTTTTAAGAAATATGTTTCGGAGGCCCTGAACCAATAAAGAGGAGAAGCAGGAGTCACTTTGGGAACAGAAGCAAATTCCGCGCTATTTGGACCTGTTCTTTTCGGTTCCGAATTAGTAGGAGCAACCGGAAAAAAGCCTTCCTTATTCCTCCATTGACCTTTAGTGAAAAGCACAGATAAACGCGGGTCATTAAAACCGTCCATATAAGACCAAATAGTAGCCCCAAGCCGGGTTTCCTTATAATCGATAGAAGCAATCATTGAATTTAATAAAGGCATTTTCGCAGAATCACCGATTTTGGCTTCATCCCCCTGCGATTCAATCACTCCTCCATTAGCCGGATCCAAAGCTTTACTGATATACTCGGTAGCCAATGTTTTATCTTTAAAATGCATCCTGACAGCCATGCGCAACATGAGTGAATTGGCTAATTTCGTCCATTTGGAAACATCCCCGTCATAAATGAGATCATATCTCGGCATTACTTTAGAAATTGCTTTATTCAGTACCTCCGCATCTTTTGCCAAATCGGCAAGCATGTGTTTATAAATCACCTCTTGACTATCCGGTATTGGCGAAGTTTCTCCCAACCCTGCTTTCGTATAAACGATAGGACCAAAAACATCCGTAGCACGTAGCCATCCCAATATTTTTACAATATCGATAACAGCTGCCACTTCTCTATCTTTAGGGTCATCAGAGCTTTTCAGTTTCAAATGAATTTCACTCCACGGACGGAACATGTTGGAATAAAAGTTTTCAAAAGCATATCCCATACGATGTGCCGGAAAATTCCAATTAGATTCGAGACTGAAATTCCAGTTATTATTATTACCGAAATAACCGATATAATTCCCGGAAGATATGAGGTCTGTATTTTGCAAATCGTTACCCGGGCCTGTCGTTTTAGAAGGAGAACCTATCGGTATAACAAGTTGTTGCATTTCCAAAAAGCGAGCTCCATACAACAGTCCTCCGGCTTTCAAATCATCATCCGTTACCCCTGTAGTGCTTTTGTTAACTTCTTCATAATCGCAGGCCGATAACATCAAAAGCGCCAATAGCGGGTATATGTATTTCTTTATTTTCATATCACAAAAATTTAGTATTTTAAAAAGATTAGAAACCAAACTTCAAGCTAAAGCCAAAAGTACGTTGGCTCGGCAACATGAAGTAATCATATCCTTGTCCGAAAGTACCGGTAGATGCCGTCAACTCGGGATCGAAAGGAGCCTTGTTATAAATCATCCACAAGTTAGTGCCATATACAGACAAATTCAAGTTTCTTATCACGCCTTTAAACCATTTATTAGGGAAGGTGTATCCTAAAGTAGCTTCCTGCAAACGAACATTCGTAGCAGAATAAACATAGTAAGAATCAAGATTATAAACTGTATTATAAAAGTCTTTAGGCTGCACTTTTATATTGCCCATGCTGATATATCCCAAATCCCGGGCATCAGCCGACGCCTCCGATACACCATATTTATCTAATGCTGCCTGTGTTTTGGAGATTCCCACTCCACCGATACGGGCATTGAACAAAAGATTCAAACTAACACCTTTATAATTGAATCCGTTTCTCCAACCTAAGTTCCATTTCGGATTAACACTTCCCAACTTGTAAGGTGTAGTAGTTTCCGTAGCTATCGACTGTCCGGGCGTATATACCACATAGTTATCCTGATCTCTTTTGATCCATTCATCGGCATAAATATCTCCCATTTCACCGCCTTCGCGCAAACGGAAGCGTCCTATTTTGATATCTTTCAAATCTTTCACTTCGCCAGTGACCGGATTTTTCACATTTGAAGCAAGTTTTTTGATCTTGTTTCTATTGGCAGTAGCTGTAAACGAAGTATTATAATTAAATCCGCCAAAAGTTTGATCATAACCTAAAGTTATTTCTATACCGCGATTCTGAACATTTCCGGCTTGGACAAACATATATTTATATCCGGAACCTTCAGGCATATCAGCTTTCAGCAACTGATTACGCGTATTTGAATGATAAAGAGTAACTCCTAAGGTTATCGTATTGTTCAACCATCTGGAGTCGATACCCAATTCGAATGAACGAGTCTCCTCAGGCTTAAAGCTACCCAATGGATAGTATTCGAACGACTCGATAGTTCCACCTGTTAATTTGTGAGTAACAGTATTTGGAGTAAGTCCTGTAAACGGAATAGGAGAACCTACTTTGGTAAACGAACCTCTCAGCTTAAGATATCCCAAAACCGGGCTGATTGAATGGCGCGTGCTCTCAGGGAGTAATTCGGTAATCAAGGCCGAAACACCTACCGAAGGATAAAATACCCATTCATTATCTGTATTAACCAACTGAGAAGGCTTATCGCCACGTCCGGTCAATGTAAGATAAAGTGCGGATTTCCATGCAAGTTCAGCAGAAGCAAACATGGCAAAATTACGTTTACGGCTATCTCCTCCGGATTGAGTAGCTGCTGATTTTTGAGGATTTACATTATCAAAGATAAACTTATTCGGAGTGAGTAAAAGATCGCCGCCATATCCTCTTCCTTTTGTATCATATTCTTCGAAAGAAATACCGGCATTCGCTTGCAAATGATAATTTTCGGCCAATTGTTTATTAAAGTTAGCCATAATATCCGCATATTTTTGCTTAAAGCTTTCGTTTGAATAAATATATCTTCCGTTTTCTGCAGCAAACGTACTGAAAGTAGAAGCATAACGTTTGTCTTCTTTTTCAGTATACGTATTGTCTAAGCGCAAACGTCCCGAAACATCCAAATAATCACGAATCTGATATTTTAATGAAGCATACATCATATACCGGTCTTTTACTTCGGGACGAACGTTTCTGTAAGCAATCCAATAAGGATTCTGTATGTCCATACCCAAATCACCGGCTCCCCATTGTTGCACATTATAACCTTTCTCCTCATTGATACGCTCAAAATACTTTTCTTGCTCAAAATTCATTCCACGAGGATATAGATACGCCCCGACAATGGGATTGAAGTAAGTGCCATAAGAAACCATGTTATTGTAAAACTCACGTACATAGCTTGCCGAAAGATCGAGTGTTAACTTGTCATTCAGCATTTTCGCCGTATTACGAAGCATCACATTATAGCGATGATATTTATTATTTATGACCATTCCATCGGAATTCACTGCTGAAGCAGAGAAATAAGTTTGATTTTTCTCTGTACCCGTAGACAGGTTAAATGAGTTGTTAAACAGAGTTCCTGTTTGGAAAAAATTCTTCGGTTCGTAAGAACTCGCCATTTCCAATTTATCTCCCCATGATGTATAGTCGCCTTCATAGTTACCGTATCTGTTTTGGAATTTAGGCAGAACGAAAGGATTCGCGAACTCTACAGAAGATGAAACATTAACTTGAACTTTTCCTGCCGCTCCCTTTTTCGTATTAATCAAAATAACACCGTTGGCTGCACTTGCACCATAAAGAGCTGCTGCTGAAGGTCCTGTCAAAACGGACAAACTTTCAATATCGTCAGGATTAAAATTGGCGATCCCCTCACCGGAAGTAGCTCCGCCGAATCCCGTACCATCGCCGCTTCTATTGGCTTGATTACCGATAGGTATACCGTCTACAACATATAATACATTATTATCGCCGCTGATCGATTTATTTCCACGCATAACCACACGTGTACCGCCACCGACTCCGGAAGCACTACGCTGAATATTCACACCGGCAACCTTACCATTCAGGCTATTCATGAAGTTTGCGTCTTTCACTGCTGTCAATGCTTCATTATCCACTTTCTGAACATTGTAGCTCAACGCTTTCTCCGAACGTTTGATACCCAATGCGGTAACTACTACTTCATCCAAAGCTTTCGAATCTTCCGCCATCACAATTTTCAGAGGCTGAGCATTGCTTACGGTGATTGTCTGAGAAGCATAACCGATATAGGAAACTTCTACGATATCGCCTTTAGAAGCGTTGAGTTTAAAGTTTCCGTCCATATCGGTTACCGTGCCGTTGGAAGTTCCTTTTACGAAAACACTTACACCGATCAACGGCTCGCCGGTACCATCCGTCACATTGCCGCTCAATGCAATCGGGGTCTTTTTTTGCTGCTGTTGCTCTTGCGATTTTTGAGCAGACAAAACAATGTGTTTGTCTACTATTGAATGACTTACGCCAGTGCCTCTGAGAAGTTGACTCATGACTTGATTAAGTGACTGGCCGGATACTTTTATAGATACACTGCGGTTTATGTTAATGTCGTTCGTATTGTATACCACCGACATGGATGTTTGTTTTTCGATTTCTTTCAGCACAACGCTCAACGGGGCATTCTTCTTATCAAGAGTGATCAGACGCTCCTGCCCATAGGCCGAGGTAAAAGTCGAAAACAACAAAAGGAAAAGTAACAAGTAGGAAAACTTGTGTTTCATGATGTCTTTCATTTAATTCGTTTTTAATTTAGTATTTATAAATAGATTGGGATCAATCGGAAATCCGCTGTTTCATTGCGGATTATAGCAGAGAAGTGCTTTTTTAAGTACTGTTATTTTTCATACATGTATTATTTAAAAGATTATACTTTAAAATCAGGTTATTTGATAGTAGTACAGTTGAGTTTACTACCTTACTAAATAAAAAACGTTTTTTTTCAAAAGAAGCGAGAAAAAAAGACGGCGGGCTTTGAAAAAAAGGCGGCGGGCTTTGAAAAAAAGGCGGCGGGCTTTGAAAAAAAGGCGGCGGGCTTTGAAAAAAAGGCGGCGGGCTTT
>NZ_JACIDI010000019.1 GCF_014196225.1 Bacteroides pyogenes
GGCGGTATCGTGGTGATGACGCTTGTCGGCCTATGGCTGATGAGTTCGGGCGAACTGACCGTGGCACGTTTCATTCTTGCCTTGATATTGGGAGGGCTGTTCTCGTCCTCCTTTGCCAAGTTGGCTACGTTCCAGCATTTCAAAATTGTCTATGGGCAGTCGGTGGCGAAGGTTCAGTCGATTATCGAAGTACCTGCAAAGGATACGGCAGACAGGGATACGGATACCATGCAGACCGATGTCAGTTTCGAGCACGTGACATTTGCCTATCCGAACAAGCAGGACAGTGCTTTGTGTGATGTCTGTCTGCAATTTCCCAAGGGTAGCCATACGGCTATTGTGGGAGAATCAGGGTCAGGCAAAAGCACATTGGCAAGCCTGATGATAGGTTTCTGGCAGCCACAGGCGGGATCCGTTCGACTTGGCAGCGAGAACCTTGCGGAACTCTCCGAACGAAACATTGCCGATTTCTTTTCTATGGTGCAACAGGAGGTGTTCCTTTTCAATATGAGTATTCGGGACAATATCCGTATCGGCAAACCCTCCGCTACGCAAGAAGAGGTGGAAACGGCGGCACGAAGGGCACGCATACACGACTTTATTGTGGGACTCCCCAATGGTTACGATACCTTGGCAGGCGAAGCGGGTGTAAAATTCTCCGGTGGGGAGAAGCAGCGCATTTCCATTGCGCGTATGTTGCTCAAAGACTCGCCGATTGTCATTCTCGACGAAGCTACCGCAGCTTTGGATGGAGAGAACGAGAAACTCATTCAAGAGGCTTTGGATGAATTGCAGCGTAACAAGACCATCATCACCATCGCCCACCGTCTCAACACTATTCAGGATATGGAACGCATTGTCGTGATGGACAAGGGGCGTATCGTGGCGACGGGAACGCACGAAGAATTGATGGACAGTTGTCCCTTATACCGCAATATGACGGAAATGCAGGAACAAGTAAGTAAATGGCAACTGAAAGAAGAGGAGGTATAAATAATGGTACGCAATATATTGAACGAACTGACCGCCCGCGGAGTGCGGCATCTGATAATCTCCGCACTGTTTTTCGTGGTTTATGCCCTTTGTGGCACGGCGATTATGCTTACCGTCTTGTTCCTTATCGATCGCTATATATCGGGCGAAAGCGTTTCGCTCGTTTCAGCAACGTGGATACTCGGTGGTCTGCTGGTTTTGAAAACCATATCCAATGCCATAGCCGATATGAGCAAACACTTTGCCGGCTTCGATCTCGTGGAACGCATTCGTGAGAAAATCATCTTGAAACTGAAAATGTTCTCGCTCAGTTTCTACACCAATGAACGGCTGGGCGAGATAAGCACCGTCATTCACAAAGACGTGGATAATATGGAAATGGTTGTGGGGCACCTTTGGACACGGATGTCCGCCGACTTCATCGTGGCGCTGATACTCGGCATCGGGCTGTTCTGTGTGGACTGGCGCATGGGATTAGCGATGATTGCCATCCTTCCTATTGCCCTCTTCTCCTTGTATCGGGGCATCCGTTCGGGAATGAAAGCGCAACAGGAGGCACAAGACGGTCTGGCGGATATGGTCAGTCTCTTCGTTGAATACGTCAAGGGCATACCTGTGCTGAAAGTTTTCGGAGGAAAAGGAATGTTCCGTGACAGGCTCGACCGTTCTGTCAGCGAGTTCGGGGAGAGCAGCAAGAAGACCTCACGGTTGGCAGCTGCAAGCGTAGGCAGGTATGCCTTTCTCATTGAACTGGCTTTCGCTCTGATGGCAACGCTTGGTCTTTGGTGGACTTGGCGTGGAGAACTTTCCCTTTTCGCTTACCTGATGTTCGTCATCGTCTCGAAGGAGTTCTACAAACCTTTTGTCAATATGGAGAGTCATTGGCTGAACTACATCAAGGTAAAGGACAGCTACGAACGCATTTCCCGTCTGTTGGATGCTCCCGTGATCGTCGATCCCGACCAACCGAAAACGGCGGAACGCTTCGACCTCTCGTTTGATGGTGTCGGTTTCCACTATGAAAAAGAGGGGTTCGAGATGAAAGACCTCACGTTCAACGTACCCGAACGGACGGTAACGGCTCTTGTCGGCTCGTCAGGGTCGGGGAAAACCACCATTACCAATCTGTTGCTCCGCTTTTGGGAACCGCAGGCAGGCTGTATCCGTATCGGTGGAGTGGACATACGGGAAATAGACTACGATTATCTGCTCGGCAAAATCAGTGTGGTGATGCAGAATGTCATTCTCTTTTCCGACACCATTGCCAACAATATCAAGGTGGGCAACCGCAATGCCACACAGGGGGAAATCGAGGAAGCCGCACGTCGGGCGATGATACACGACTTCATCGTCAGTCTGCCCGATGGTTACGAAACGAAAATTGGGGAGAACGGTTTGGGACTCTCGGGTGGACAGAAGCAACGCCTCTCCATCGCTCGCGCCTTCCTCAAAGATGCTCCGATCCTCCTTTTAGACGAGATAACGAGCAATGTCGACCCCGTCAATGAGTACAAAATACAGCAAGCAATGTCTGTGCTTATCCGAAACCGCACGGTCTTGGTCATTGCCCACCATTTGCAGACCATCCGCAATGCCCACCAGATTATCGTCATGGACAAGGGACGGCTTATAGAAAAAGGCACACATACCAAACTCGAAGCCAAAGGAGGAATGTATTGCAAACTGCTGGCAATGCAGTAAGCTCGTAACAAGCAACAGGCAGTAAAAAATACTCTTTACTGCCTGCTTTTTCTTGTTCAAACGAATTGTCTTTAATTTACTCTCCGAAGCACCTAAGCTTTTGAACAAAAGCTTAGGTGTAATTGTCGGAAAGCTTAGGTGCTTTTCATCCTCTCCCTTTCTCTTTTCATAGTAATTCAATATTCATTGTTTTTTCTTCTTTCGATTAACCTGTCCATATCCTCTGCAATCTTCCTCTCGGAAATCTTCGCATAGGTCTGCGTGCTGGTGATGGAGGCATGTCCCATCATCTTGGCAATGCTCTCCGTACAAATTCCCTCGGAAATCAAAAACGATCCGAAGCTGTGCCGGGCTTGATGGTAGGAGAGGTTCTCCTTCCGCCCGATGATGACACCGAGCTCGTGTATTTCGAACCACATAGAGTCCCTGCTCGGCAACGGAAATACCGGCTGTGTGTCATCGGTCGTATTGTACAAATCAAGTATCTGCTCCGCTATCGGATGCAGGGGAATGAAGGACTCTACTTTCGTCTTCTTGCGATTGATGCGAATGTATCTCCTGTTGTCGGCAGTCCGCCCGATATGGTGCGGATAAAGCAGCCGGGTATCGACATAGGCAAGTCCCGTAAAGCAGGAGAAGATAAAAGCCCTGCGAGCCAATTCCTTCAAAGGGTCATTGGCGGGCAGTTTCAGTTCCAGCAGTTGTTTCAGTTCAGTCCTGCTGATATGCATCCGCTTGGAGGGTGGTTTCTTCTCATACTCCAACTCTTCCAGAGGATTGGCACGGATAATCCCATGGTCCACGGCAAGATACATCAGTCTGTTCAGCCAGCAGAGGCAATGGTTGGTCTGCGATGCCCCGAAGTTCTTGTACCGCTTCAAGTAGACCTTGTATTCCCGTCCGAATTCCTCGGTGATGTCCGAAAAGGTAATGTCCGTCTTGCCTTTCGAGTCCAAGAACTCACGGATATAGCTCTGATAATACCGAGAACTCCTGTAGGTCGAAGTGGAGTCGATTTCCTTGGAGCGGACGGCAAGGCGTTCCCGTTCCCTTTCTCCCATTTGGAGCAGATGGGTAGGAATGACCGCCTGACCTGCTATCCTGTTTTTCAATAGTTCGGCACTGACCACACCCTGCTCTTTGAGCATTTCATCATAGAGCCGCTCCGCATACTTTCGAAACTCTTTCAGGCGGTTGTTCGTCCGCACGTCCGCGGTCTCTGCTTTTTTTGCATTCCATTGTTTGGGATTGCAAGTAATACCCGTGGTTATCGTCGTGCTTTTCCCGTCGATGGAGATTCGGCAAAGTACGGCGGTCGTACCGTCCGTACGGACTTTGCTTCGATTGATGTATAACAATAAAGAGAATGTACTGCGCATGATTGTTTCATTGTTTGTTGATTTTCACTCTGATTTCTATATGTCTGTGTGTTTATAATACAAGTTTGAGGTCTTTTGTCGCCTCGATATATTTGTCCATATCCTCGAAGAGTTTCTTGGGCGTAACCTTCGCATAGACCTGCGTAGTTTGCAGGTTCGAATGCCCTAGCATCTTGCAGATGGTCTCGATGGGAACACCGGCTTCCAAGGTAATCAGCGATGCAAATGAGTGTCTGCCGGCATGGTAGGTCAGGTCTTCCCTGATGTCGGCAAGGATAGCCAGACATTTCATGAGGCGACGCATATTGGAATAGTGCAGCATCGGAAAGAGTGTAGGACGGTTGTCGTCCCGGTACTTCTCTATCAAAGTAAGGGCTTCGGGCAGCAGCTTGACACAGGCACGAAGCTCGTTTTTCTTGCGGCGGTATTTGAGCCACAGCCCGCCGCTGTCATCCGTGAACAGATTATCGCGCGTGACGGAAACGGCATCGGCATAAGCCGTTCCAGTATAGCAGGCAAAGAGGAAGAGGTCTCTTGCCAAGATGTGGGAGGCGCGATATTCGGGAATGACCAAGTCACGGATTCTCTCGAAGGATTCCCGGCTTAGGGCTTTCGGCGTTTTTTCCTTTGGTTGGGGAAGGCTGAAATGGGCGAAGAAGCATCTGTCGGCATGTCCCTCTTTGTAGGCTTTTCGGCATACTTTCTTGACGATAGCCAGATAGTGTCGGCAGGTATCTATGGCAAATCCTTTCTCATCCAAAATGAAACTCTGGTAATCATGGATAAACTGCTCCGTCATCTGACCGAAAGCAACGTCTTTGGTACGAAACTCTTTTTCGATGAACTCCGCCAAGGTTCTCCGGGTATAGAAATAGGCAGGGTAAGTTCCCTTTGCACGGTCTATCCCGATACGCTTTCTCAATTCCTCACAGACGATGTCCGTCATTCCCAACAGGGTCATCTGCGTTTCAAGGCTTCCTTGAAACAGGTTTTTGACGGCTTCCGCATCGAAGTCTGCTTTTCTTTCCGCAAGCGTGTCGAATGCCGTATGGATGGAGAGCATCAGCTTGTCCAGCTTCGCATTGGTCTCTACGGCTTCATGGCTCTTGCCTTTCAGACGGCTTTCACGTGGATTCCATAAGTCGGGAGTACATGAAATTTTGCAACTGAACTGCACCATTGAACGATTGACGGTGATACGTCCCATGATGGGGGCTTTGCCCGACCTGTCGGGTCTGCTCTTTTTGAGGTAGAGCAACACCTTGAATTTTTCTGTTTTCATACACTTTAATTTTATGGGCAAAATTACCCGTTGTTAAAGCGTTCTTTGATAAGCAAAACGTTGTAGAACAGAGAGATAGAACCAACTCCAGAAAAATCTTTCCTTTTTTCCGTTACCTCACCACACTAGGGAAACCAACGGATAACGGTTTGGTAACCGAAAGGATTCAATATTCCGTGTTGAACTGCTTTCCTATCATACTCGCAGAATATAGAAAATCGACTAATTCACAACACGTTATCGGTTTATTCTCTACATTCTTCCAAATTCTCAAATGGTAGGTATTTTCCATCTTGCGAGGCACACATTTGCCACGACAACCACACTTGCCAAAGGTGTGCCCATTGAAACAGTCAGCAAGATGTTGGGACACACCAATATAGAAACGACACAGATATACGCCCGCATTACCAATAACAAAATCAGTAACGATATGCAGGGGCTTGACAAGAAGTTTGTCGGCATTGAAAAAATCTACAAAGAAGTATCAATGAAATAGTTGTATAGGGGATTTATCGCAATTAGTGATAAGTCCCTTTATGCTTTTAATTATTCACCATTAAATAGTAACATTATGGACTTACAAATCATTCAGAGCAAGATTTATGAAATCAGGGGTTGCCGGGTTATGCTCGATAGTGACCTTGCGGCACTTTATCAGGTGGAAACAAAAGCCTTGAAACAGGCTGTCAAACGTAATATTGAACGTTTTCCAAGTGATTTTATGTTTGAACTGACAAAGGAAGAAGTGGAATGTTTAAGGTCACAAATTGTGACCTTAAAGAATAATCCCGATGAAACGGAAGAAGAAACCAGTTCAAAACGTGGTAAACATACTAAATATTTGCCCTATGTTTTCACGCAAGAGGGGGTAGCCGCCCTGTCCGGTGTGCTACGCAGCCCTATTGCCATACAGGTGAATATTTCCATCATGCGGGCATTTGTAGCCTTACGTCAAATGATAACAGGTTATCAGGAACTACTAAAGCGTATTGAAGAACTGGAAGAAAGCACGGATGCACAATTCAGCGAGGTGTACCAAGCACTTACCCAGTTATTAAGCAAGCCCGAACCGAAGCCACGAAAACCGATAGGATATAGAACTTATGATGAATAACGGTTTAAGGTATTCTGTTGTCTAAGGGGTGTCACCAATGATACCCCTTTTTCAGTTCCCTAAAGTAATGTATCTCAATCACAAATTTTAGCAAAGTTACAGCCCGGTGGGGACAAATACCAAATCCGAGCCGTTCCGGTTTTCTAAAAAATCTCCACACCTACGGGTCGTATTTTTTGAAAAGATTTGGTTGAAGTCCCCGCCAAACTGTGGATGTCCGGCAAAATTTCTTATTGTTTAATTTAAAATTCAAGCGTTATGAAAACAATCGAATTTACCATGCCGGAAATCACTATCTCTTATAAGGACAATGTAAAAGCATCCGAAAGAATAAAAATCCTCTCTTCTGAAACTTCTTATTCCTACCTGAAACCGTTCTATGTAGAATGTATGGAACACCACGAAGAAAGCTATGTAATGTTCCTCAATCGGGCTAACAAGGCTTTAGGTGTTTCCCTTATCTCTAAAGGCGGTATGGCTGAAACAGTAATGGACGTGAAAATCATCCTGCAAACCGCCTTAAAAGTCCATGCTTCGGGCATAATCCTCTCACATAACCACCCATCGGGCAACCTACGTCCGAGTGAACCGGACAAACAAATTACCTCAAAAATAAAAGAAGCCTGCAAGGTCTTGGATTTACACCTGTTAGACCATATCATCCTGACAGAAGAAAGCTATTACAGTTTTGCAGACGAGGGGCTTATCTAAGCCCTTTTTTTTGCTCTCTCATTACTCATTCAAAAAGCCTAATGGCTTTTGTTTCTATCCTCTCAAACAAGAGAAAAATTTCTCCTTAAAACTGATTGGAACATTGTCAAAGGTATATCCGTGCATGTTACTGTTTAAATTATTTTTTAGAAATCTCCACACCTGCGGGTAGTATTTCATAAATAATAATTTGCCCTGTACCATTCCCGAACCTTTGAAAAGACAATGTCCCCATTCAGTTAAAGGAAAAATTTATGTGGTGGGCGACAAGCGATGTAAACAATTAAAATTCAAAAGTCATGGAAGCAGTAATATTATCAGAAGCAAGAGTTTATGTAGGTACTTACAACAAGTATAACAACGGTTCACTT
Organism: Bacteroides pyogenes; assembly: GCF_014196225.1. Lineage (GTDB taxonomy): Bacteria > Bacteroidota > Bacteroidia > Bacteroidales > Bacteroidaceae > Bacteroides > Bacteroides pyogenes_A. The sequence continues at coordinate 7,555 of NZ_JACIDI010000019.1, forward strand.
TTCGGCAAGTGGTTAGACCTGTCGGAGTATTCGGATAAGGACGAGTTTTTGGAAGCGTGCTGGGAACTTCACAAGGACGAGCAAGACCCGGAATATATGTTTCAGGATTACGAGAATGTACCCGACAGCCTGATTTCCGAAAGCTGGTTATCTGAAAAGTTCTTTGAACTCCGGGATGCCATCGAGAAACTAAGCGAAACCCAGCAGGAAGCGTTTTTCGTATGGTGCGACCACCACAACAGCGATATAAGCGAGGAAGATGCGGACGACCTTGTTTCTTCCTTTGAGGACGAATATCAGGGAGAATATAAAGACGAGGAAGATTACGCCTATGAAATCGTAGAGGAATGTTACGAACTGCCGGAGTTCGCAAAGACCTACTTTGATTATTCGGCTTTTGCCCGTGACCTGTTTATGACTGATTACTGGATGGATAACGGTTTTGTTTTCCGTTGCGCCTGATTACTAACCGGGTGGAGCAATCCACCCGCAACACATTAAAACAATGAAAGTATATAATAACATAAAGACTTTTTTACGGTGGGCTGTATTGGCTTTTATCATCTATCAGGCAGCCACCAGTACCGCCGAAATGTGGATAGCTTTAATCATAGGATTTATTATTATCCGGCTTGTAATCCGGTTGTTTATCTCCGCCGTTTACCTGTTTTGTATGGCGATTATTTTCATTGTGTTGCTTTCGCTTTTAATTATCTGATAACTTAATATAAATTATTACATCATGGACAGTTTAAACAAAAACGGGGTAAGAATTACCCAAACACCGGGAGAAGAAAAATATGTAAAATGCTGTTTAAGCGCATTAGGAAGTGTATCTGTTATACTTAATTAATGTATAGTGGAGATTAAGACTAAAAAACTATTAGTATATGTAATTTTAAATATATTAAAGCTGAATGAATATAGAAATTGCATTCAGCTTTAATATATTTGAAATTATATTTCGTCTACTGCTTTTTTTAATACCATAATAGGCACTTTAGTCATATGATTATAGGATAAAATAGCATCATGAATAATTCTTCTGTTTATATATACGCGTTTGCTTTTACTAAAAATGTAATTTATGCTGGTTAAAATTTTATCGTGTTTTATAAAAGAACGAATAAAAGGAACTAAAAATAGAATAGCACTAAATGTAATTGACAATATTAAAATATTAGGTATTATATCTTTAAAATATGTTTGGGTTATTTGCGTTGCAAAGGCAATTGCTATGAATATCAAATACCATAGTATGTTTTTGTATGATTCTTTTAAATAAGATTTCAATTTACAATCTACATATTTTTTTCTATTAATCTGATACTCTTTTCTCTTTTTAAAGAATGTATCTTTAATTTTATCATTTTCAATTATTAATATTCTTTGTTCATATTCTTTTAATTTTATGTTTTGCAATTCTACTGTTTGTTCCTTTTGCTGATACTTAATATTCACTTTTGAAAGTTCTTTTTTCAGATTTTCATTTTCTTCTTTCTGCTTTTGTGTTTGTATTTTGAATAGTTCTTGTTCTTGTACATATTTTTCTATGTTGTTTTCTGATATAGTATCTAATATATCACTTAAATCATCAGCTTTTATGTCTTCTGGCTTTTTGCTTTCTCTTCTTAACTCCACAATGGTTGCCAATGCTTGTTTTTCGTTAAGTTCTCCTTTCTTTAATTTTTCTTGTAAAGAATCATATTTATATGATATTGAATCATTAACTTGTGTTGATAAAACAATTTGCGCTTTTGTTATTATATCAAATGTTTTAGGATAGTTATTTTTACCAAATCCTTTTCCTAATTTAAACCAAAGTTTATTAGTTAGGAAAGTTAAAGTAGTAGCAAGAGGAACATTCCCATTTGGTTTTATTAAATCATGCCACGCCAATTGAATTGTAGTGGCATTCCCGGACAAAAGAATATAGCCAATGTTCTCAAAATTTCTATCAGAAGCACCTTGTCTGAGTATATTTACATAATTCAAAAATTTAAGATTTTCCCTTATATCGTAATCTGTGACAATAGAAGACTGTAAGCTTTCTATTATAGATTGGTCTTCTATGTTGAATTTGTGGTTTTTAGCAGAATAATATTCCGTATATGTATCTTCTGTTATTCCATTGGTTTTTAATAAATCATAGAAAAGTGCTTTTTTTTCGATTATATCGCTGGGAGTTTTACATCCATTAACAATAGAAGCCATTGCTGTTTTGGATGGATTTAAAGTATCTTCTCCGTTAATAATAAATTCTGCTTTTTTGAAAAAACGTTCTATTTCATTTTTTACTTCTGAAAAATATTTTAGATGTATTTTCTTCTTGCCGTTCTTGTTGATGCTTTGAGAATTGATTTCTTTTACAAATGTGAAAAAATCATTGAATAATATTTTAAATAGCTCTCCATTGTAACCAGCGAAATGAAATAAAATTTCTGTTTCTATAAAAATTGTTATTTGAGTATTCCAAGTACCTAAATCATTTAAATTGGAATTATATTTTAATCCAGTGTATAGAACTACACCTTCTTTTATAGTATCTAATTGTGCTAGTAATGTATCTTCTGATTTACACTGAACAATAAAAGCACCTATATATTCAGAATATTCTTGTACTGTTGATTCATCAAGCATGAAAGAGCATAAAGACTTCACTATAATTTCTTTTTCAGCTTCCGATAATGTGACTTTTTTTTGGCTTTCTATATATATGAATAAACGATTAACAACATTATTATTGCTGTTGTAAATTTTATTCTGCTTTTCTTGAAATTCCTTATTCCTTATTTGGTCTATAGGTTTATTTACAGAATATACTCCATTACTCTTGGATAGAAAGGGTAATCGGGATAATGAAGTTTTTACCACTGCTTCAGGAATCTTAAAATCATAACTTTCATTTAGTAGTAGTGTTATTTCTGTAAGTCCAAATTGATATTTATTTTCTGAGGATATGATTTCTTTTAGAAATTCGGAAATTACTCCATACACGTCTTTCTGATTATCATATAGTTCTCTAAAAACCGCCAAAGAAGCTAAACATTTACTATTTTCTAGTGTATTTTCCATAATTCTACAACAATATTTTATTATAACGCCAAATTTACAAAAAATATATTAGTTAGTGCTTAAAGCGAATTTATTTATATTCGCTTTAAGCCTAATCTGGTTTTAGTATTCTTCTTTAGAACTGTCATTATTGAAACTAAACGTCAGCTGTTGTACTGTCCCGAAGCTATCCTGAAAATACACATCTACCGTTTGTTGGTCGGTTGATGCAGAGGTATAGTAAAGCTGGAATGTTTCACCCGGAAGCGGGTACAGGTCATTCGACAGTAGAACCGTCCCATCGGACATTTTCAGCGTTCCCGCCCCGTCCGGCTGGAAATAGCGGATGAAATACTTTGTTTCCTCATACCGCCCGTCCCGGTGAAGCTGACACCTGATTTCGGCGGTTTCACCCACCTTTAATTTCTTCGGTACAGGCATCGTTTCAATACTGAACGGGTAAGACTGCTGTATATCTACATCGTCATTACACGCACCCACAAATAAGATGGCGGCCATTACATAGCAGCCCATCAAAATACGGCTTAAAATCTTTCTCATATACATTATATATAATGGGTTAGTTTATCACATGATTATCTTTAGACCGATACCGAACTGTGTATGGAACTTTCCAACGGAAGAACCGAACAGGCATCTTTCTCGTGCGTTAATCAGGAACACCACCCGGTCGGTAATATAACTTTCCAGTTCCAGGGTCAGCGCACCACCATAGACAAAACCGTCCTTATCGGTTAGGGTCGAGCCATCGGGCAGCAGCTTGTCACCCCAGTTACTTGTTTCGTACCCGACAAGGGCAGACAATCCCAGCGAGAGGAAAAAGGTTTTTTTCCGGTCTGAAAGGAAGTTCATATAGTAACCGCCCTCACCTGTGAACTGGCTTACGGGTATCTGTAAATCCTTATAGGGGTAATGCTTTTCGAGGTATTCCCCGCCGATAACCCACTTATTCCCATTTTTGGTATAGGTACTCATGGCAGCCCCGAAGTAATAAGCGAAATTGCTTTTACTGTTCCAGTGAACACCGTCCGCCATGCCGCCCGTAACCTGCAAACCTTTCATTCCCGGCAGACATCTTTGTGCGTGTGCCTGGTTAAAAGTCAGACACAGCGCAAAAAGGGATATAATACAACATATCCTTTTCATGTTCATTTGATTTTAAGTTCGTTAATTACTTTAGCTGCCACTATATCCGAATTTTTCACCCGGATAGTTTGGTGTCTGCCCCCGTTCTTTTCCACCAGTTCAATGACTAATATCTTATCGTCAGGGATAGTGAACTGTGGAACGGTGTACACGGTACGGACGGTACTCTTGCCACCGATAACCAGTATTTCGTTATAACTCCGTACCGGGTCGATAACGGTTTCCTGAATAGCCGTCCTTTTGGCTACTTTCTTATCCACAATCTTGAATCGGATAAAATCGGTATCAAACGGTACGTTTGAACTGTTCTTTGTTTGCGTATGAAAATAGAACAGCCCGTTATGCGAATAAATGCCCTTTACCAAGAACTGCACCCCGAAACGCTTGCATCCCAAATGCTTTATTTCCCGGTCATTGTTCTTGTAGATGGACTGCATAATCAGCCTTACCAAAAGCGGGCTTTCGTTACCCAGTTCACGGAAATAGATGTTCATCCGGGTATGACTGAAATCCGTTGTGTCCTCATTCTCCAAGAAGTCTTTCATTTCGATGTTTAGCATTTCCGGTTCATGTGCGTATTTTGCATTGAAACTGTAAAAGCTACCATCCTCACAGATAACGGAAAAATTGGTTTCACCGGGAAAGCCCTCTGTTGTGGCTTTCACCCTGACAACATTTTCCGCCCCGTCCGCTTTTCCGGCAATAATGTAGTTACTGCCTAAATCCACGTACTTCACGGCAGACGGGAAAATGATATGTACCGTTTTTGCAAACGTCACCTGTACGCCGTAAGGTGTTACCATTTGGCGGTAAGGCAGCTTTTTAGTGATGCCCTGATACAAATCGTTACTTTGTGCTTTCATTGAAACCACGCCCATGATAAGAGCGAATAAAATCATTAACTTTTTCATTTTGGATTGAAATTTTTATGGTTGATAATTGATAAATTGATTATTGCTGTTTGGCGTAAAGCATCACCTGATAGTTTGCTTTCAGGTGTATTTTTACCGTTCTGAATTTCTTGGCGAGGTATTGCGACCCGCCCTGCATCAAGCCCCTTGTAATATCCATTGCGACCTGCTGCCCGGCACTTTGCGCAAAAGAAATGCTTGTTCCCAGCCCAGCACCAATGTTCGCCATCGCTTCTTTGGCTGCTTCCTGTTCCAGTGACGAGGGAACGGAAAGCCCCTTTTGCCCGTCACTGTCATAAACGGCAAGTTCCACCGGAATAATGTTACCCGCATATTCAAGCGAGGACACCAGTATGTCGAGCCGTTCCCCCTGAACTTTGGCACTTCCCGATACAAGGCTGTTTTTCGGGACAATGACGTTTCCCGCTTGCAGTGGTTCTAACAGCCGGAGCTTGACGGTCTGCCCGTCCATAAGTGTTTGGTCGTTATGCACACACGCCCGGATAGTGTTCTTTCCCATCGAATAGCTACTGCCGACCGCCGTATTAAACCCGTAATTGCGTGGCTTGCTGTATTCGGCGATAAATTCGACATTGCTCATAGGCTGCTGCAATCCTGAAACCGTCCTGTCCGATACCGATTTTACAGGTGTGGCGTTTCCACTTCCCTGAACGGGTGCGGATGGCGAAACCTGTGCAATCTGTCCCGGCTGTGAACTTTGCCCGTTCTGTCCGTTCGTGTATTTTGCCGCCAGTTCGTAGGACTTTTCCATAAGAGCCACCTGTTCATCCATGCTGCCCGCACCGTTTTCTTTCGCATCGAGCCGGGCAGTCAGTTCTTCCACCTGCCGTTTAAGTTCCTCTTTCTCCTTGTCCTCTTTCGGTGTTTCGTAGAAACTGCCTAACTGACGGTTCATGTCCCGGTAAGCCACCGCCGAAGATTGGATAGAGGAACGGCTATTGTTCGACGCACCCGCCCCGAAGTCAATCACGGCGTTTTTCGGCTTTTCCGCCGGAGCATCATCTATCAGGGTCAAATCTTCCCCGTTTTCCTCTCCGAGCGAAAAGGCAAAATCCTGTAAGGAGCGCATCTTGTCCGCCTGTTTGTTCTCTATTTGTTCCTGTTCGTAGGCGGTCTTTTTATCGCTGATTATCCCGTCCCCTTTGGGCTGCGGAATATCGGCGTTAAATCCGCCCACGCTTTCCACCTTTGCTTCGTCTTTATCGGACGGTGCAAAAATCAGGTACATAGACCCTAAGAAAACCAGTCCCATAAGCGGGTAAACCAACATCTTCTTTCGTTGCTGTATCTGCTGCGGGGTCAGTTCCTTTTTTTCCTTTCCCTGTTTTTCAGGTTCTTTTCCCGTTGCCGTTTCCGGTGCGGGAACTTCATTCTTCACTTCTTTTTCTTTCATTGTCTGACTGATTAAAAATGTTCGTACTGTCTTTACTTTGTAGCTGCAACTGCCTGATGTGCTCTATTCGTATGGTTTCGCCATCCTCTTTGCCTATCCGGTAAATGGATGATACCGTAAAGTAGATGGATAGCCCGCTGAAGAACAGGAACATAAGCAGTATTACCGCCAACCTTATTTCCGGTGTCATGCGCCCGCACAGGTGGCGGAGTTTTTCATCCGCCCAATCTTGTATACAGGTAATTACCTGATTAACCGGAGAGAGAATTTTCCGTATCATGGCTTACCGCTTTATGGTGTTCAAATCCTTATTCTCCGTTATCTCGAAACTTTCCATGATAAAGCCGTGCGGGTTGTTGTCACTCCTTACGGCGTTCAGCAACCGGCAACGGGTAACAAGGCTTCTTTCAGTTACACTACTTTCACGGATAATCATTTGGCGGGCATAGGTAGCCACCGCATACGGGTACACATCGAAGTTGCAAGAAACACTGTCTATCCGTATGGTCTGGCTGATGTTACCGGAGATTATACGATTGTAATATCCCTTTTCCGAGAGGTCACGGTAATAATTGAATGCGCTCTTATCGGCGAGGAACAGCGACCGTTTGATATTACTTTCGATAGCGTTCTTATCCGGTGAGAGTGTGAAAAAGAGTTCGTGGAAACGCTTCACGTGTTCCCTCGCTTCGACCGGACGGTTTTGTGTCAGGTCTTGCGAAAGCGCAAGCATCAACGATTTGCCGCCGTCCAGTATATAAATCTTTTGCCGTTGCGCTTCTGCAAACGTATAGGAGTTCCAAACGGCATAACCTGTTATCAGGGTACACATCACGACAAATACAATACCGAAAAGACGTATCTGTCTGAAACTGGTTTCAATGTTCTTTAAACTTTTAAATTCCATCTTGATTTTTAATTATTGATTACTTTTGATTAGTTTACCGCCAACTCTGCCGCCAGCGTTTCCGGTTGCTGCCCCGGCAACCGCCCCGACACCGCTACCCGTTTTATTAGCCGCACTGTTTATGTTCCGGCTCATGTTACCCATTCCGCCCGCCTGAATAATCCAGTTTGAAACGGTGGGAATAGTGAAGTAACCGATGATACCGATTATCATAAAAATTATGTACACACTGTTACTTCCGTCCGGTATGAAATTGGGGTCTGATAGTTCCTGAATATCCTTTTGGAGCATAAGCACCTGTATTCGGGCAAGAATGGAACTGAACAGGTCTGAAACGGGCAGCCACAGGTAAACGGAAATGTACCTTGTTATCCATTGGGTCAGTGTCGCCTGAAAGCCATCGTACACGCTGATGGCAAAGGCTATCGGACCCAATATCGCCAGTACGATAAGGAAAAAGGTTCGGATAGTGTCTATCACAAGGGCTGCCGATTGAAAGAGCAGTTCCAATAATTCCCTGAACCAGTTCCGGACGGACTGCTTGATATTGTGGGCTGCCCTATCCATGTACATACCGCCCATTGTGGCAATATCTTTGGCAGACCACCCCAGTTCGTCTATCTGCTTGTCAAACGCTTCATCCGAAACAAGGTAAGCCGTTTCCGGGTTGCGTACCATCGCTTCATATTCCAGCTTGTCCTTTTGCGCCCGGTAAGCGTTCATATCGAAAGTCTGCGTTTCGAGCATATTGTTACACCCCTTGACTACGGGTGACATCACGCTGTTAATCGTACCCAGTACGAATGTGGGGAAGAACATAATACAGAAGCCAATCACAAAAGGACGCAAAAGCGGGTAAACGTCTATCGGTTCGGCACTGGCGAGCGACTGCCATACTTTGGCAGCCACATAGAACAAAGCTCCCAGTCCCGCTATTCCTTTGGCTACCCCCGCCATGTTCCCGCATAACGGCATCATGTCTGTGTACAGACTTCGTAAAATTTGATGCAGGTTATCAAATTCGATAGCTAATAACATACTACTTATTTTTAGAAGTTACCAGTAACGTTCATCCGCCGAGCCGTACAAAGCCATTACCCGGTCGGTGTCCTTTTTCTTTTTCGCCCGCAGGTAGGAAACGGAAATATTCTTGCGGGTATAATAACTCACCAAGTCCCGATAGTTCCTGATGGCGTTATACGTCCGGTCGATTACGTCCATCCGTTCCTTGTCCGACATGGAAAGCCCGTTGATGTTCACCACGCTTTTCATTTCTTCCAGCACATCGGAACTTTCCTGCAACAGTTGGGTATAGCCGTAGGCAATCGCCGAAAGTTCGTCCGGTGTATAGTTTTCATCCGAAAGCATCTTCTGAAAACTGTTCACATATATATCTGAAATCTCCCCGATAAGCAGGATGGACTTTTGTACTTTCCGGGCATCTTTGACAAGGTTATGCACTGATTTAAGCCTGTCATAGTATTCCTTACCTTGTTGGTAAATCTTTACCGTTTCCTGAAAATTCTTTATCATATTCTGTGCGGTGGATGATGTCTGCACGATATTCTTTGACGCATTGATAATCCCTTGCGCCAAATTGCCGGGGTCACTCACCACCCACTGTGCGCTTACCTTTCCGGTAAACAGGCTGCATACTACGAGCAGCATTATAATCTTTGTTCTCATACGCTTATTTCTTTATTGGTTGTTTACTCCGTTTGTATTCTCCACCGGGTGAAAGAAGAATCCGGTCGTTCTCTTTGTCGTAGGTCAGCAAGACGGAAAGCCCCGTTTCGATGAACAGGTTTCCGTCCTGTTCTGAAATCTGATAGGTTTCCGTTTGGATAGTTCCCCGGTAGGTCTTTCGATAGGTTGTTACCCTGTATTGCCCGTTTTCTTCAAAAAGGGTAAACGCCGGACGGTTCTTTATGCTTTCCCAGTCGCCACGCATTGCCCTAAGACGGTCGGCGTTCGTTTCCTTACAGGAGGAGAGCCCCAGTAACAAGGTGCATAGCAGCACCGGAAACAAGAATTTTAAATGTTTCATACTGATTGATTTTTAAATTGTTAATTGATTATTTTTCGGGATTGCGCTTGCTTTCGGCAAGCCGTTTGATAGCCAGTTCGAGGTTGCCGCCCAACTTTTCAGACAAGGTGAAAAGTTCCATCTTTTCCGTTTCTTCCGTTGTGAACGTGTAATATTCTTCCAAACTCACTTCTGTGGCATATACGGCGGATTGTGTACCGCCTAAGCCTATCCAAACTTCCTTATATTTCCGGTTGGGATGGTTGGCAAGGTTGATGGAAAGCACCTGTGAACGTTCCTTGTCGGTCAGTCCCAAAAGGTTCTGTATGCTATCGAATTTATTAAGGTACTTCCGTTGGTCGAGCAGGATTTTACAATCCGAATTGTTTATAATACTCTCTTTTACAATGGGTGAGGAAATAATATCTTCGACCTCTTGGGTAACAACAATCGCTTCGCCGAAATACTTTCTAACCGTTTTGTAAAGGTATTTTATGTAATCCGCCATATTCGCTGATGCAATCGCTTTCCATGCTTCTTCAATTAATATTAATTTCCTGATACCCTTTAATTTACGCATCTTATTAATGAACACTTCCATGATGATAATCGTAGTAATCGGGAACAGGATTTTATGGTCTTTGATATTATCCAACTCAAAGACAATGAAACGTTTATGTAGTAAATCAAGTTCCTTGTCGGAGTTCAGCAGGTAGTCGTATTCACCGCCACGATAGTAAGGTTCTAATACATTCAGAAAGTTGTCTATATCGAAATCCTTTTCCCGGACGTTCTTTTCTTGCAGGTGCGCCCGGTAGTCATTCCTCACATACTCGTAGAACGTATTGAAGCAGGGAGTAACGGAACTGTCTTTGGTAATCAGTCCGATATAGGAGCTAACAGCGTTCGACAAAGCCACTTCTTCCGCCCGTGTGGGTGCTTCATCGTCCCTTTTCCACAGGGTCAGGATAAGCGTTTTGATACTCTCTTTCTTCTCAATGTCAAATACCCCATCCTCTACATAGAAAGGATTGAACGCTATCGGGTTTTCAGTGGTATAGGTAAAGTAAATCCCATCTTCCCCGTGCGTTTTCCGGTTTATCATTTCACACAAACCTAAATAACTGTTTCCGGTATCAACCAACAGCACATGTGCATTTTGTTCATAATACTGGCGTACCATGTGGTTGGTAAAGAATGACTTGCCGCTACCACTCGGCCCAAGTATGAACTTGTTGCGATTGGTAATGATACCCCGTTTCATGGGTAAGTCTGAAATATCAATGTGCAACGGCTTTCCCGTGACCCTATCCACCATCTTGATACCAAAGGGAGAAAGCGAACTTTTGTAGTTCGTTTCTTCGGTGAACAGGCAAAGAGCCTGTTCGATGAATGTATAGAAACTTTCTTCCGCCGGAAAGTCCGCCTGATTACCGGGTATGCCCGCCCAAAACAGGGTCGGCGTGTCGGTGGTGTTATGGCGTGGCTTGCACTCCATAAGTGCGAGCTGTGACCCCACATCATTTTTAATGTGTTTGAGTTCGTCCCGGTCATCACTCCACGCCATGATATTGCAATGGCATCGCACGGAGATAAGCCCCTGCGAATGGGCTTCGTTCAAATATTCCTCTATCCAAGACTTGTTAATCTGATTGGCACGGCTGTATTTGGAAAGGGAGTGCATATTGCGAGCCATCTTTTCAAACTGTTTCAGATTCTCCGTATGGTCGTCAATGAAGATATACTGGTTATAGATATGGTTACAGGAGAGTAGCACACCCACCGGGGAAGCGAATGACAAACGGCAGTCGCTCCGATCGGTGGATAGCTTTTCATAGCGGGTATCTGTTCCCACCTTGCCCGGCATATCTTCCGCATCCGAAAGGGTATGCAAACAAAGAATATCGTCACCGATCCGCATATCTTCGGCATTCAGTTGAATATCTTTCAGTGTGGTGGTGTCGGTCTGTGAGAGTGAAAAGTATTTCTCCACGATACCCGCCGTTTTCCTTGTTCCGGTTATCTCGTCCGAGTTCAGGCGGGTAAGGGTAATGAAACCGCTATCGTTCATAATACTTTCAAACTGCCCCACCGCTTCAAGAAACTTTGTGACCGTTTCCTTGTCCTTTATCTCTTTGGGGACAAGGAAGCCCCGGCAGAGGGTGGAAAAATTACTCTGCATCCGGCTACGTTCCTTTGTCGTTTTCGTCAGGAACAGGTAACAGGTATGGTTTAAGAACGGTCGTTCATTGAAATGCCGTTCAAAGGAACGGGAAAGGAAACTCAAATCATCCTTTTGGATGTCAGGCGTATAGTTCTCTTTGATGAACCAGTCCTGTTTATGTACGATGCTGTAATCGGGCAGCACCTTTACCGCCTTGTTCCAAGCGGAATGTATCGCTTCGTATTCGGCTGCCGTGACGGTGAACAGTTCGGGCAGTTCAACCCGGAACGCCACCGTTATGTCGGCATCTTTGGAAACGATGCACCCGTTTCCACCGTGAACAGTGGAAACTTGTTTTCCAGCGTGGTAGCTTTTAATATATTTCTCATTTCGATGCTTGTTTTAAATGGAATAATCGGGATATGGTTTTTCGGTTGATGATATGGAAAGGGTGGCTTTTGCGTGCGGACAATTTCATTAACCCGTGCGTCCCGTACTTTTCGTTTAACCGGAATGTGAGCCACACAAGCAGCGTTGCCGAAGTAACGCCGAAGATGATGCACACCCACTGGTTGATACCCACCATGTACATGATGATGAAAAGCACGAACAGGGCTAACAGCCCGCCCGCAAAAATGAAAAGATATTGACTTTTCAACCCCCGAAACTCAACTGGCTTACCTATTCCCCTGTTAATCGGATAGTCTGCCATAGTCCGTTCTTTTAGAGGAAGAATGAACGTAGGATGGTGGCAGCGACAATCAGGAAGATACACGCACCGAACCACGAAGCCGCCGTTTTACTGGTATCAGGGTCGCCCGAAGAAAATTTTCCATACACTTTTACGCCACCAATCAATCCGACAACCGCACCGATAGCGTAAATTAATTTTGTCGCCGGGTCGAAATAACTGGTTACCATGTTGGTAGCTTCTGTAATACCCGCCATGCCGTTACCCTGTGCAAAAGCGGAGGATGCAGCCCAAAGAACGGCTGCCGAAAAGAGAACTTTCTTTTTCATTATAAATACATTGATTTTTAAATTGCCGGACGGTTGGATAGTCCGCCCGGCGGAGTGATTAATAATTGAATTTTTGTGGTTGCGGGGAGTGTTCCCCATGTTCTAAAAGGTTTGCTTTTTAACCGTAATCTCTTTGTTTCATCATCTTACTTATTTAAAGTTTACCATTAAAGAAAATCGTTCATGTCAAAGGCTGCCATTTCATCATTTCCGGCAGCCGGAACAGTGACGGGTACGGGTATCTCATGCTTTTGTAAAAGTTCCGCCACCCGTGACCTGCCCCCGTTAATCTGTTCCACCAGTGAATGAAACAGGTTTGTTTCCGTCCGGCAGATGGTCTGAACGGCTTGCCGTTCCTCTCTTTCGGTCGCTTGTTCCACCTGAATGACTTGTACCATTTGCACCAGTTCCCCCAGCGTGATACCCTGTGCCATTTCCGGCTCACTGTCCCCCATGTAACAGGCGATTTCTTCCGCTTCGATTTCGTCCGGCGAAACATCCGTTTCTTCCTCTGCTTCATCGCTTTGCGGGACAAATATAGAAGCATTATCAACCCCTTTTGAAAGGTGTCCTAAGATGTCCCCGTTTGTCCTCATTTGTCCCATCCGGTAACGACTTGCACCTACAAGAGAATCACCGTTTCCTGTTTTCACAGTCGGTTTGCTTTCCGGTTGTTCCGGCTGCTTTTTCCTACCCCTAAACCATGTTCCCAAGCTATCCCGGTATCGCCATAAAAAGATGGCATAATACAGGAGTGTTCCGATAATAAACCATTTCAACATATCAGAACGGCTTTTCAAATTTGCTTTCGTACAGTTCGTTTATCTCGTCCTGAAACTGGTCGAAATGCCGGAGCAGGATATTTTCTACATAGCTGCTGACGGTTGCCTTGCGTCCGCCAATAACGGTTACTATCTTCATCAGCTTTTCGTGTGTGGTACGGCTGACATATAACGGTTGTCGGTCGGTCAAGTCCACCCGCATGAAATAGGTTGCCCGGTAATCGCCCGGAGCGTTCTTTTTCCGGCGGGCAGGTTCTTTCACGGTCTTTTCTTCCCTTGCCGTTTCCTGCTTGTCTGTTTTATCATCCGGTTTATCCGGTGTTTCTATTTCCGTTTCCATTGCCGCCGACGGCGTTTCCTGTTTCTTCACGGGCAAGCCCTGTGAAATAATCTCTTTCATAAAATCCTCGTCAATTTGCGGTTTCCCGCCGCTTTGCTTTGCCATATCGTTACAGTTTTATAAGGTATGCGATTTCGGTTATCAGTTCTTCCATGTTGCTGCCCTTTACCAGCCGTTTGTCCGCCGGGAACAGTGTAGAACGGAACACGGTTTTACGCTGTGCGTCCAGTTCCTTTTTGAATCGTTTCGTGTCCGGGATAAATACTTTCATAAGGGGTAGTTCCAATTCCCCGATAGTCTGTTCATACAGGGTGTAGAGGTCTGTTTTTTCCCGTCCATCTACCATGTTCCAAAATAGGTGCAGCCCTTTCAGCCGGCACGCTTCATTCTTTACCAGCAGTTTATGGATAGCCACCGCAAAGGAAAGGCTGCTTTCCAATACCACCCGGTCGGCGGCTATGGGGGTGAAAATATAATCCATCCCTGAAAGGGAGTTGATAACGCCCTCACTGTTCACCGTTCCGGGCAGGTCGAAAAAGACCACATCATAATCCGACCCGGCAGACGCAAGAAATTCATCCGCCGTTTTTATCGCTTCGTCCGGTGAACTGCAAAGCACCGGGTACGCTTTCTTTCCCAGTGTCTTGAACTGGTGAAAGGCAAGCTGTTTGTAATACTCATCCCCGTTCACCTGTTCGGCATCCCGTTTGCGCATGGCGGAAATGGAATGTTGCGGGTAGTCGCAATCCACGACCGCCACGTTATGCCCTTTCAGGTAATACAGGTAACTTGCCACCAAGACGGTGAACGTTGTTTTGCCGACCCCGCCCTTTTGGGTGGAGAAAGCTACATACAAGGTTTCTTTCTTCATTGTCATTTTGAATTATTGTGATACATCTTTATTTCATTACGTCCGTACAGATTGCCGGATGGTTTTCTTTCGTTCCATGTTGAAAGCACGAAAGCTGGAAAGATTGTTTCCTTTCTGCAAAGACAGCTTGTTTTCCTTGCAGACAGTTTGTTTTCCCGATTGAATGACTGTTTCCTTTCAATCATTCCATCCGGTTTGTTTTCTTGCTCTCCTGAAAGATTGCAATCTTGAAATCTTGTTTTCAAGTTTTCAAATCCGCTTTCTTTCCGTCCGCTTTCCATTACATATTTCCATCTATCCATATTGCTTTCTTTCTTAAATCCGGGACAAATAAACGTAGAAAAACAACCCCTTTTGAAAGGTGTCCTCAAATGTCCCCGTTTGTCTTCACTTGTCCTATAACTTGCTATTTCACAGTATTTTTAATACCCGTTACTTTGCAACCGAAAGGTATCGGTCAGGCTAACCAAGCCCCCGAAACCGGGAGCGTTCCAATCTCCGCTAACCCCAATCCATCGGTAGATGGATTTTTATTTGCACTGGCAAATAGCAAGGTGTGTTCTAAGCAGCTTGAAATTCTTTCAGCAGCTTTGAACGCCTTGCCCGGACGAAGCCGGGACATGGGTCACTCCGAAGTCGTAACCCTTTAAAAAAAGAAGCATGAAACAGAAAAATGAAAATGCGTCCCGTCCGGGTGGCGCAGGACGAAAGCCCAAAGCAGACCCGGCAGTGTTCAGGTACTCTATCAGCTTCAATGCGATAGACCACGCCCGCTTTTTGGCATTGTTCGACCAGTCGGGTATGCGCACGAAAGCGCATTTTATCACCGCCCGCATCTTCGGCGAACCGTTCAAGGTGATAAAAATCGACAAGGCGGCAGTCGAATATTATATCCGGCTGACCGCTTTATATTCCCAGTACAGGGGTATCGCCGTGAATTATAATCAGGTGGTAAAGGCTCTCAATACCAATTTTTCAGAGAAGAAAGCACTCGCATTTCTCTATAAACTGGAAAAGGCAACGATGGAACTTGCCGACCTGAACCGCCAAATTATTGAACTGACCCGTGAATTTGAAACAAGATGGTTGCAAAGATAAGCGTAGGCAGTTCCCTGTTCGGTGCGCTTTCCTACAACCAAAACAAGGTGGACGAAGAACAGGGAAAGGTACTTTTAAGTAACCGGATGTTCGAGAGCGAGGATGGAAATTTCAGCATCCGGCGTTGTATGGAATGTTTCGATATGCACCTGCCCGCAGACCTGAAAACGGAAAAACCGATTATCCATATCTCCCTGAACCCGCATCCGGACGATGTACTTTCCGATAGCCAGCTTGGGGACATCGCTAAAGAGTATATGGATAAGTTGGGGTACGGCAACCAGCCGTATATGGTGTACAAGCACGAAGATATTGCAAGGCATCATATACATATAGTTTCCATCCGGGTGGATGATATGGGCAAAAAGATAAATGACAAGTTCGAGCATATCCGCAGCAAACAAATCACCTGTGAACTGGAACAGAAGTATGGTCTGCATCCGGCAGAGAAGAGACAAGCAACCGAACGCCCCGAACTTAAAAAGGTGGATTACCGGGCAGGGGACGTAAAGCACCAGTTATCCAATACGGTGAAAGCCCTTGTGAGCAGTTACTGCTTTCAAAGTTTTACCGAGTACAAAGCCCTGCTATCTATATATAATGTACAAGCGGAGGAAGTGAAAGGGGAAGTGAACGAAAAACCCTATAACGGCATTGTCTATTCGGCAACCAATGACAAAGGGGAGAAACAGGGAAACCCGTTCAAATCTTCCTCTTTGGGAAAGTCGGTAGGTTACGAAGCCATCCAAAGGCACATCAAGAAATCCGCAAAGGACATTCAGGACAAGAACCTGAAAGAGCGTACCCGCCGGACGGTCGGCGCAGTGATGAAATCCGCCCGCAATCGGGAACGGTTTATTACGAACTTGAAAGGGAAAGGCATAGATGTACTGTTCCGGCAGAACGATACGGGCAGGATATACGGTGTAACATTCATCGACCATGAAAACCGTACCGCCCTGAACGGGTCACGGTTGGGAAAAGACTTTTCCGCCAATGTGTTCAACGACCTGTTTACTGGCTCCCGCAGTTTGACGGGAAACAGTAAACAGGAAACGCAGGAACACGTACCGGAATTTAACCCGACCGGACACTTTTCAAATACAGACAAAGCCATTGCGGGACTGTTCAGCCTGTTTTCCGGTGGTGACGATACGCCACCCGACAACCGACAAGTTCCACCACCCCAAAAGAAAAAGAAGAAGAAACAAAAACGTATTTAGTAATCCTAAAAATTTCAATTATGCAGAATGAAGATGATTTAAGGGGACTTGCAAAGGTCATGGACTTTATGCGGGCAATCAGTATTTTATTTGTAGTGATAAACATTTACTGGTTTTGTTACCAGTCGTTCCGGGAGTGGGGTATTAATATCGGGGTAGTCGATAAAATCCTGCTGAACTTCCAGCGTACCGCCGGGCTGTTCTCCAATATCCTGTACACCAAACTTTTTTCGGTGGTGTTCCTTGCGCTTTCCTGTTTGGGTACAAAAGGAGTGAAAGAGGAAAAAATCACATGGAATAAGATTTATGTGTTCCTGACAATCGGTTTTATCCTGTTTTTCCTGAATTGGTGGCTGTTGGTTATGCCGTTGCCACTGGCGGCAAACACGGCATTGTATATCTTTACCATGACAGCCGGGTATCTTTCCCTGTTGGCTGCCGGAGTATGGATTTCCCGCCTGTTGAAAAATAACCTGATGGATGACGTGTTTAATACCGAGAATGAAAGCTTTGCACAGGAAACACGCTTGATAGAAAACGAGTATTCCATCAACCTGCCGACACGGTTCTACTACAAAAAGAAATGGAATGACGGATGGATAAACGTTGTAAACCCGTTCAGGGCAAGCATGGTTTTAGGCACACCCGGTTCGGGAAAATCGTATGCGATAGTCAATAATTACATAAAACAGCAAATCGAAAAAGGCTTTGCTGTTTATATTTATGACTACAAATTTCCTGACCTTTCGGAGATAGCTTACAATCACTTAATCAGTCATTTAGACGGGTATAAGGTGAAGCCTAAATTCTACATGATTAACTTTGACGACCCACGTAAAAGCCACCGATGCAACCCGATAAATCCGGCGTTTATGACGGACATATCAGACGCATACGAAGCCAGTTATACAATCATGTTAAATTTGAACCGCAGTTGGATAACCAAGCAGGGAGATTTCTTTGTGGAAAGCCCGATTATCCTGCTCGCTTCTATAATATGGTTTTTGAAAATCTATCAGGGTGGCAAGTATTGTACATTTCCGCACGCCATTGAATTTCTGAACAAGAAATATGCCGATACGTTCACAATTTTAACCAGTTATCCCGAACTGGAAAACTACCTTTCACCGTTCATGGACGCATGGGAATCGAATGCGCAAGACCAGTTGCAGGGGCAGCTTGCAAGTGCTAAAATCCCGCTTTCAAGGATGATTTCACCCGCCTTATATTGGGTAATGACAGGTGATGATTTTTCACTGGATATAAACAACCCGAAAGAACCTAAGATATTGGTAGTAGGCAACAATCCCGACCGCCAAAATATCTATTCCTGTGCTTTGGGACTGTATAATTCCCGTATCGTGAAACTGATAAACAAGAAGCACCAACTCAAAAGTTCCGTGATAATTGACGAGTTGCCGACAGTATATCTTCGGGGACTGGATAACCTGATAGCAACGGCACGAAGCAACAAGGTTGCGGTCTGTTTGGGCTTTCAGGATTTCAGCCAGTTACGCCGGGATTATGGGGACAGGGAAAGCAAAGTAATTGAAAATACAGTGGGTAATATCTTTTCCGGTCAGGTGGTTTCTGAAACGGCAAAAACGCTTTCAGACCGTTTCGGAAAGGTACTGCAAAAACGGCAAAGCATGACTATTAACCGGAATGACAAATCAACCTCTATCAGCACGCAGATGGATAGCCTGATACCACCCAGTAAAATATCCAATCTCACACAGGGTATGTTCGTGGGGGCAGTCAGTGACAACTTCGATGAACGCATCGAGCAAAAAATATTCCATGCGGAAATTGTGGTGGATAACGAGAAAGTGAAGCGGGAAACAGCCAGTTACAAGAAACTGCCCCAAATAATAGATTTCCGGGACGAGGACGGGAACGACCGGATGCAGGAAGAAATACAGGCAAATTACAACCGGGTCAAGCAGGAAGTCCAGCAGATTGTAGAGGATGAAATCACCCGTATAAAAAATGACCCTGAATTACGGTATTTGATAAAGGATGAGAACTAAAATATATACCCCAATTTTCCAACTAATAACTGGAAAACTGGGGTACTTTTAGTATGTTGATTATTTCTGCAACTGATGATTGTAGATTATGTCAAACTTTATTCCTCTTTATTAGGAAGAATTGAAGCTAATTCCTCTTCCACATTAATTCCATAAGTAACCGCTATTTGAGCTATCATAATTCCAAATGTACCTCTTAACTCACCTAAAGCTGAATTGAATTTCCAGCTACTTATACAATCGTAATTATTTATATATAAACGAACATCTTTATCCTTGTCTGAAAATTGATTTAAGAATTTCCGGGAGGCTTTTCGCATTGCGCTAACAAACCCATAAAGTTGAGTATCAGGCGAAATTTCCTGAATTTTATCTGTCAAATAATGCCTAATTTCAATAATAGAGCGAACACAATGGTCGGGACACTCTTGTTCATATAGATTATATAATACTCTTCTATCCTCTAAAAAGCGAATGATTCTATTTGCTTTCGTTCGGTCAATTTCGGTTGGATTCCATGATATGCCAAAAAATGGACAACTAATCCCAGTAAGACGTTCTCTTATATCTGTAAAGTTCATATCGGTTATTTACCAAGTTTCTAATTTCCTGACATTATCCACTATTCTATCTGCTGCCACACGATTATTAGCATATATTTTTATTTCTTCTTCAATCGTTTTTTTGTCGAAGTCTAATTTATCCAATAAAAAGTTATGCTTTATTTCAAAAAGTTGAAATATATCATCCCAAGTCATTGCATAAATCTCAAATTGCTCTTTGATATGGACTAAAAATCTTTTATTTTTATCTTGAAACGCTTTATATTGGTCTTTTATAAAGTCATCCACTTTATTACTTACAACAAAAAATTTCCATGAACGCATTTGACTATTAAAACGTTCTTCCCCTTTTATCAAATCTAAATAGTCTTCAATTTGTCGGAATTGTTTTTTTCCAATCGTAACAGTCGGTCGTTTTAATTCGACGATTACATTTTCTTCCAACATATTTGAAAAATCAGTTGTATCAGCTACCTTATGCTTTCTACACATAAAAATATCGGGTCGCCTATTATGTTCAGGAGAATTAATTTGTTCTTTCTTTTCTTCTCCATCCAGTACATACAGATAATTGGATAATGCTTTTTCAAATGTTTCATCCGCTGAAACTAAGTGAAATTGTTCTCCAAAAAGCCAATAATTATCTTCTATTGCTAATTGGATATGCTCTCGTTCAGTAGAAAACTTCTTTAAGTCAAAAACAAGATTCCTTAATTGCTCAACAACCTCACACCTGTTTTTTATCATTTTTATTGTCCGCAATATGCGGCTTAATGAAGTTGTTCTTAATGTTTGGGCTAACTGTACTCTTTCTTCTGTTGAGATAGAAACAATACTATTCAATATCGAGAGTATATTTTCTCTTTCGTCTGTATCTAAAAGAAGATTCAAAAAACCAACGCAAGTTTGCGATTGTTCTCTCTTGAGCCCTTTAAAAATTTTAGGCTGTATGCAATAGATCTCTTTGATTACATTAAGTAAATCTTGTTTGCGTTCTTTTTCATATTTATTATCTCTGAATACAGGTAATATGCCGTTCCTGTCATAATCTGCGATTAATTTATTGGCGGCATCTTCTTTTACAAATCTTTTTTCTCTTTCCCTTAATAAAGTAAGAAGTCTCTTTTTTAGGATTTTATATGTTTCATCAGATTGGTTTTTTACTCCGTCCAATCTTGGATAAGGTTTTTCTTCAAAAATAAAATTGTCAAAATAGGGGGAAACTATGTACAAACTATGAAAGAAGTTAATTGCATTGTTATTAAATGATGTCAGTTCCTTACCTAATTCAAATTTATCACTTTTCAAATAATAGTAATAAAATTTATCTCCGATGTTCTTTTCCCATCTAATATAGGAGATTTCAAAATCATAATCAGAAATTGTTTCATTAATAGTTTCGGATTCTGCAATTAAATATTCATAATCAATTGCATTCCCATTCATGGTTAGTGTATAACCTTTCTCTTTATTCAGATACAAAAACCAACCAAATTCCTGTGCAAGAAATTCACTAAAAGATGGAGCATAAAAATGTCCGGCTGAAAAATCTTTTAAATCATGGAAAAACACGTCTGTACCAGTAGTTCCAGATGTTATCTTTTGCTTGTTATCAGTTTCGTAATGGTCTTTATCCCCTGCACTGATTGTTATTTCATATTGGAGAATTGAATCATCTTCCGCTTTATATCGTGTTTTCCAAATAGCTTTGGAACAAAAATTAATAAAAGAAAAACGTCCTTTTCCTTTTTTCCCTCTAACATCAGAAGTTCTTTGATACGATTGTTGTTTCTGTGAATCAAGAAATGCTCCAAAGGTTGATGCAATCGTAGATAAGTTTATACCCTCTCCATTATCTGATATGACAAAATAGGAAATATGTCCTAATTCGTTGGCTTCAAACTGAATATCAACATTGGATGCTTTAGCATCAAAACTATTCCAAATATATTCCGCAATAGCTAACCTATAATCGGATGGGATTCCGGCATTATCAATGCTCTTATCACTTGTTGTAACTTTGCTTCTCATATTTTATTTTTTCTAAAAATTTCAAATTTGATTAATCTTCCATGTATGCTTTCCACTGTGCTAATAGCTTTTTCTATTGATGGCATTTTTTGTTTGTCGAAAGCCAGTTTCTTCAAATCGGAAGTGTACGCCACCATAATTTCAGGCTTTGCCATCATTTCTTTTGCTGACTTAAAAATAGGAGCATCAGCCAGCGATAAATGCGACTTAGAATTTTTGTTCAGCCCATCTTCAACCGTTACCCAGTACATGGCTTCCAAAAATTCCTCCGATTGCAAATACTGGTTATATTCAGAAGTGTGGAACAACTGGCATAAATCGTAAATATCTCGGATATGCTTTGCCAGTAAATTTACAGCATCTTCGTTGTAAGACAATTTGACAAGTCTTGAAATTTTATCGCAGATGGTTTTTCTTGGATTGATACATTGTATCTTGAAACCATCCAGTTCATATTCCTGAATCAAATCCTGTCGTTCTATATTTTCCAAAAAAGCGGTGATAATTGCTTTGATAATACCAGTATCAGCCGGATAATACATTTGCTTTTTATCGGATAAATCACAGGATTTTATTTCTACTTCCAAATTTTCTTTCAGTCCAACACCCTTAAAAACATTCTCATAAGAAAAAAGCAATTTACGGAAGTTTCCACCTGTTTCGGATAATTCTTCACGGTATATGCTAGCGTTTTGTTCTATTATGAATTTGGATAGCTTCTTATTCAATGTTTTTTCCGCTTGTTTGGATGCTGCTGTATTTCCGGTAAAAACGAACAAATCCAAATCTTCCGAAAAGCGTTCTATCAAGCCATAAGCTTTTGATAAAGATGTTCCACCTTTGAAGAATACCTTTTCCTTATATTCGGACAAAGCAATCTCTTTGAGTATTTTGCATACCCAATAATCCTTTTCTATATGTGACTGTTCGTAACCGAAATGGTCTGCTGCCAATGCGATTAACTCTTTGAATATTTCTTTATCCGAATGTAAATCCATACAGTATTACGTTGTTTTATAATTCAAATTAAACCTTGTGGTAGGTAGAACGGTATTAGCAATTTTCCGCTGCAAGTCGTACTGCCCCATCTCACCCAGTATATCCGCTACTATCTTTCGTACACGAGGTGGGTAATCTTTCGCCAAAGATACTACTTTTATAAGTTCCTGTATTGAAAAGCTATTGAAATATTGGTTCTTAATACGCTCATATATATCTTTTTGCGTGCTTCCGGGAATATGTTTTATATCTTTGACGGCATCCAATAACCGCAAATAAGGGATATTCGTTTCATCGTGGTAGGCAGCAGTATAGGATTTTACACATTCCACATCCAAATTCTTAAACCGAAAGCGACGTACAGGATTGAGGGTTGCCACCGTAATGGTAGTTGCCACTTGTTCGGTCAACCCCATTTTATTATAAATATATGCTCCAGTGATATAGCCATCCAGTTTTTGGGTAATATAGCGGAATTGTTCATCCTGATATACCGGTAATGTTCCTAATCCCAAAGCCGATTTACGAGGACGGAAATAAGCCCCTTTCTCAACCCGCATCAGTATGCCTTTTTTACTCTGTTCCGAAAGGAAGACAGCCACATTCGCCAATTTGTCATTGGGAAATGATAAATCCCGGAATGTAAATATACGTCCGACATCTATTTGCTCAATTTGCTGCAATATTTCTTTTCTAAATGAAGTCATAGCTTTTATTTTTCTGCAAAGTTAATATATTATGTTTTTACATGCAAATACATAACAAATAATTCACTAAAAATATTTTATACGAGACAAATGAAGCCAAACGGGGACTAATGAAGCCACCTGTTCCCAAATCCTTAAATATACTCTATTTCATCCGTACTTTTACTTCCGAAAATTTTATTTATTCACTAAAATTCAAAACATTATGGATGTAAACACAGCCAACAAATCCACCACTGACGAACAGATGATGGATATTCTTCTTGTACTGGATAAGGAGAAAAAGACAATCAGCGCAGTGAAAGGCGTGGATGAAAACGGGGAACTCCAAACCGTACCGCCGGAAAACAACAGCGAACTTCTGAAATTCGACCGTCACGGCGATTTCTTTTCCAACTTCTTTTCCAACATGATGAACCAGTTGAAGAACCCGACCCGCTTCAACTTCTTTAAAATCCCCAAAATTGAACTTCCCAAGATTACACCGATAATCAGGGACAACTTCGACCATCCGACCGCCAAGAATGAAGCGGAGATAGAACGTTACCGGGTAACACCCGAAACGCTGAAACAGGGGGTGAAGAACGAACAACCGAACCAAACACAGCAGCAGGTACGGCAACCGCAGCAGGAAGCAACGGCACAAGCACCGCAGCAACCTGACAAAAGCAAGTATGTTATCGACCCTGACAAGGTGGACTGGGAAGCCCTGAAAAACTTCGGGCTTTCCAAAGAACAGCTTGAAAAGGCAAAGGCTTTAGAACCCATGCTAAGGGGGTACAAGTCACCCGGTGCGTTCTCCATCGCAGGAAACTACAATTCCGCCATTATGAAACTGGATGCACGCCTGTCTTTCCGGCATGACAAAGACGGGAATGTGGTTTTGGCGATACACGGCATCCGCCAAAAGCCGGAACTTGAACGTCCGTTCTTCGGGCATGAATTTTCCAAAGAGGATAAAGCCAATCTTCTTGAAACGGGCAATATGGGACGCATAGTAAACCTGAAAAACTATATCACGGGAGAAATGATACCCTCTTTCGTCAGCGTGGATAAGGTAACGAACGAACTGGTTTCCATGCGTGCAAGCAGCGTCCAAATCCCCGATGAAATAAAGGGTGTCAAACTTAGTAAGGAACAGCAGCAAGCCTTACGGGAGGGAAAGGGTGTATTCCTTGAAAACATGATTTCCAACCGTAAAAATCCCTTTTCCGCAACTGTTCAGGTCAATGCCGACAAGAAAAGTCTGGAATTTATCTATCCCAATGCCAAACAGTCACAGGAGCAACGACAGAAACAGGAACAGCCGAACAACCTTGTCACCAGTGACGGTGTAACCATCCCCAAGAGCATTTCAGGAATAGAGCTATCCCGCCAGCAACAGCAGGATTTAGTCAATGACAAAACCATCTTTGTTGCCGGGCTGAAAGACAAGAGAGGGGTCGAATACGATGCTTACATTCAGGTGAACCACGACAAGAAGAAACTCGGCTTTTACAGTGACAACCCCAGTTTTGACCGTTCAGCTGTGAAAGAGATTACCCCCGCCAGCAAGAACAGCACACAGGTAGCGGTCAATTCGGAGGGCAAGACCAACGAAGCCACCAAGAAAGTGAAAGAACCTTTGAAAAAGGGGCAGGACAAGCCCACTGAAAAACAGAAAACCAAGCAGGATAAAAAGGAGAAGCAGGAGCAGATGGACAAACCAAAACAAAGCAGGGGACGCAAAAGATGATAGCGGTATTAATCCTTATCCCGGTTATCGGTTTTGTGTTGTTTCTCTTAGCCTGTTACAAAACGAACTGGAAAGCCATAGACGAGCAGAACCGACAATTTTATGTAGATGGTTATCACATCTACTATGACCGGAAAATCCTAAGACAAAAAGAAGTGGAACAATTAAAATCGAAATTAGAATGATTGCAGTAATCGGAGAAAAACCAAGCGTGGCAAGGGACATTGCCCGCATTTTAGGAGCGAGTGAAAAACAGGATGGCTACCTTTCAGGTAACGGGTATCTCGTTACCTGGACGTTCGGCCATCTTGTAGGATTGGCAATGCCGGAAGCCTACGGCATACAGAGTTTCCGCCGGGAAAGCCTGCCCATCATCCCGGAGAGTTTTCAACTTACACCCCGGCAAGTGAAAGCGGATAAGGGGTACAAGGCTGACCCCGGAGCGTTGAAACAGCTAAAGGTAATCAAAGAGGTATTCAGCCAGTCGGACAAGATAATAGTCGCTACGGATGCAGGAAGAGAGGGGGAACTTATCTTCCGCTACATCTACCAGTATATCGGATGCAACAAGCCCTTTGTCCGCTTATGGATAAGCAGCCTTACGGACAAGGCAATCCGTGAGGGACTGCAAAACTTGAAAGCCGGTAGCCTGTATGATAACCTTTTCCTTTCGGCACAGGCACGCAGCGAAGCGGATTATTTGATAGGGATTAATGGTACACAGGCTTTAAGCGTGGCAGCCGGACAAGGAATATTCTCTTTGGGACGGGTACAGTCGCCCACATTGGCTATGATATGCACCCGCTTTTTGGAAAACAAGAACTTTGTCCCGCAAAAGTATTGGCAACTGAAATTACAGTCGGCAAAAGACAATATCTCTTTTTCTGCCCTATCCGTAGAAAAATACGATGCACAGCAGACCGCCATCGACACACTGCAAAGGATAAAGGAAGCGGAAACGGTACGGGTGAAATCCGTAGAGCGTAAGGAAGTGAACCAAGAACCGCCCTTGCTGTATGACTTGACTTCACTTCAAAAAGAAGCAAATACCAAACTAAATTTTCCGCAGACAAAACCCTATCCATCGCACAAAAGTTATACGATGGTAAGCTAATCAGCTACCCCCGAACCGGAAGCCGTTACATTTCGCAGGACGTGTTCGAGGAAATCCCGGAACGTCTTGTTGATTTGGAACAGTACGCCCGTTTTGCCGGATATGCTGCCGGGATGAAAGGCAAAGCCTTAAATTCCCATTCCGTGAACGATGGCAAGGTAACCGACCATCACGCTTTGATAGTAACGGAAAATCTGCCCGGCAAGATGGAAACGGACGAACAGGCAATCTATGAACTGATAGCCGGGCGGATGCTGGAAGCCTTTTCAGAAAAATGCGTCAAAGACGTTACCAGTGTAACGCTGGAATGTGCAGGGTCACTTTTCACGGTCAAGGGGTCTGTAATCAAGTCCGCCGGATGGCGTGCCGTATTCGGCGAGAAAGAGGACGGGGAAGATAACGCCACTTTGCCAGCCATGCAGGACGGAGATAGTTTGCCGCTTTCCGGCATTGAATTGTTGGAGAAACAGACCAAGCCCAAACCGTTACACACGGAAAGCAGTTTGCTTTCTTCAATGGAAACGGCAGGCAAGGAACTGGAAAACGCAGAACTGAAAGCCAGCATGAAAGATACGGGTATCGGCACACCCGCAACACGGGCAGCCATCATCGAGACGCTGTTTTCCCGCCAGTATATCGTCCGGGAGAAAAAGAACCTTGTCCCGACCGAAAAGGGGCTTGCCGTTTACAACATCATACGGGACAAGAAGATAGCGGATGTTGAAATGACGGGAATGTGGGAAAATACGCTTGCCAAAATAGAAAGCGGAGAAATGAATCCCGACACGTTTCGTAAAGGTATCGAAGTGTATGCACGGCAAATCACGGCTGAACTTTTGGACGTTCAGCATTCTTTCGCTTCGGGTAGTGGTTGTATCTGCCCGAAATGCAAGACCGGACGCATCCTTTTCTATCCGAAAGTCGCCAAATGTTCCAATGTGGATTGTTCCGTTACCATCTTCCGCAACAAGAGCGACAAGCAACTGACGGACAAACAGATTACCGAACTGGTGAGTACCGGGAAAACCGGACTAATCAAAGGGTTCAAGAACAGGGACGGTAAAGTCTTTGACGCTTCACTTGCCTTTGACGGGCAGTTCAATGTTACTTTCGTGTTTCCTGAAAAGAAAGGCAAACCGAAGAAATAGAATGGAAATCGTTATATTTGCCACAGAAAGTTTCATTATAGATAGATTTATAATTGAAATTTTTGTGGTTGAAGCACCCGGAGGGACACCGGGTGCTTTTTATAAATCTCCTCTACATCACCCTATAAATATACCATTCCCATCTTTTTTTATTTTTTTTTCGCACGTAACTATCTGATACGCAAAAATAGTTACCCCTTTGTAACTGCCTAACGTTTAAGTAACTTCTTTTTTTATACTAAGTATATTTATAACTTTGCCATCGAAAAAGAAACTAAATAACAGTTGATATTCTACTGTTTTTGGTCATTGTTTACATAAATAAAAGGAGAAATAATTATGCATTACACAGGAACTATTTGGAGACCGCCTTATGAGGCATACTCCCTTTTAATTCAAGTTACAGCAGGATGTACTCACCATTCATGCAAGTTCTGTACTCTTTATGAAGACTTGCCTTTCAAGTTTCGAATGTCACCGTTCGAAGAAGTTAAATCAGATTTGAAAGAAGCTAATCACTACTATAAAGATGCAGACAGAGTATTCTTTACAGGAGCTAATCCTTTTGTACTTAGTGTGGATAAACTCAAAACATTGGCGAAGATGGTACATGAATATTTTCCAAACTGTCAGAGCATCGGTTGTTTTGCAAGAATAACTGATGTTAGCCAAAAATCCGTCAAAGATTTGCAAGAGTTGAAAGACCTCGGTTATGATGGAATTACGTTTGGAATTGAAACGGGAGATGATGAAGCACTTGTTTTTATGAAAAAGGGATATTTGTCTAAAGATATTATCGAACAATGCAAAAAGTTAGAAGAGGTGGATATGAGCTACAATTTCTTTTACTTGACTGGCATTTCCGGTTCAGGGAGAGGGGAAATTGGCGCAAAGGCAACTGCGGAAATCTTCAACCAACTTCACCCACAAATCATAGATGCTTCCATGCTAACCATCTATCCAACCTCTCAGCTATTTCAAGAAATTCAAGCAGGAAATTGGAAAGAGGAAACAGAGATTGAAAAATTGCAGGAGTTAAAAACACTGATTCAGAACTTGACGGTAAATGCAAGGTTTGCTACTGATGGAGCTTCTAACTTAATCCAAGTCTGTGGTAACTTAAAAACAGATAAGCAAAAGATGGTTCATTTTTTGGAGCAACAAATTCATAATCAAGATGAATCTTATTTGCGGCAATATCGTGAGAACTTGCCTCATTTATGAAAAAGGATGTTAGAATAATCGTTCAAAATATTCAACGGTATGACGACTATACGGATAAAATAGTAACTAATGCCATTGGAAACTATTCACGTTCCGGTAGTAGTCATTCTGTTTTATACCGAGAATTATGTGCAGGAGGACATGTTGTTGAAAACCGACTAATAATCAACCCGGAAAAAGCTAATTTATATCGTACAGGGTCGATTTTTACTGAAATGTCTTTCTTAAATGGGGAATTAACGGAATCGGATTATATCACCGCTGATGGAGATATTAATATAAAAGTAAGGACATTGCTTTATCAGCTTAAAATATATGATGACCGCATTCGTGTTGAATTGAATTATGATTTATTTCTTAATGACAAGTTTACGTCTAATAATGCTCTTATTATAAGTATTAGAGATATTGCATAAAAGAATAATGTTATGAAAATAAGAATCGTAGATTTATTAAAATCAGATATTTATGGAATTGATGTCTATGTGAGAGGTTGGGTTCGTACGCATCGGCAGAGTAAAAATATAAGCTTTATTGCTTTAAATGATGGCTCTACTGTACACAATCTTCAAATTGTGATTGAACATGTAAAGTTTGAAAAGAACATGCTAAAGACTATTACTACAGGAAGTGCAATCGGTATAAAGGGCAAATTTATCCGGTCTGCCGGAGGTAAACAACAAGTAGAAGTAATAGCCGGGGATATTGAAGTATATGGAATAGCAGACCCACAGGAATACCCCTTACAGAAAAAGGAACATTCTTTAGAATACTTACGGGAAATAGCTCATTTACGCTTACGTACAAATACTTTTGGTGCAATATTTCGTATGCGCCATAATATGGCTTTTGCCATACATCGTTATTTCAATGAAAGAGGATTCTTCTATTTCAATACTCCTATAATAACAACATCGGATAGCGAGGGAGCAGGAGAACTCTTTGAAGTCAAAACAGAATTAAAAGATGATTTTTTCGGTTCCCCAGCCAATTTAACAGTTTCGGGACAATTAGAGGGCGAGCTTGGTGCGTTAGCATTGGGGGCAATTTACACCTTTAGCCCGACCTTTAGGGCAGAAAATTCAAATACATTCCGTCATCTTTCCGAATTTTGGATGATTGAACCGGAAGTTGCCTTTAATGATATTAACGACAATATGGATTTGGCAGAGGACTTTTTGAAATATCTAATCCGTTATGCACTTGAAAATTGCGAAAGTGATTTAGCTTTTTTTAATGACAACGTAGATAATGGTTTAATGGATAAATTACATTTCGTTGCAAATAATGAATTTATGCGTTTGCCTTATTCTAAAGCTATAGAGATTTTACAAGAATCCGGGCGTCAGTTTGATTACCCTGTAAAACCGGGAATTGATTTATGTCCTGAACATGAACGTCATTTGGTGGAAGAATATTTTCGCCGCCCTGTGATTGTTACAGATTATCCTAAAGAGATAAAAGCATTCTATATGAAACAAAATGAAGATGGGAAAACAGTTCGTGCAATGGATGTATTATTTCCGAAAATTGGGGAAATCATAGGAGGTTCTGAACGGGAAGCCGATTATACAAAATTATTGCAGCGAATGAAAGAATTGAATATGAATACCGAAAAACTGTGGTGGTATCTTGAATCACGCAAATTTGGCACTGTTCCCCATTCAGGCTTTGGATTGGGTTTTGAACGGTTGATGCTGTTTATTACAGGTATGACAAACATTCGGGATGTTATTCCGTTTCCACGTACACCCCGAAATGCAAATTTCTGATTATAACGAAATTCAATCATGCAAGATTATATCAATGAAATATTGCATCGAATAAATGAAGAAATGGAGTTGCTTGACATTGATGAAAATGTCTGCGTGGAGGATGCTTTGCATATGATAGATGTCATACGACCTTTATTCGATAACTTGCGGAGCATGACTGTAAAATATGAATTTCAGAACGAAGAAGAAGAAATTCATTTCTTTAAAGATATAAAGCCAGACATTCTTAGTCGGTATTTATACTTTTACAAAATAACAAGAATTGAGATGAAACGTCCGATTGGCAGTGATGATGTACAACGAGAGTATCTTCATTGCCAATTGGATAATTTAAAATATTTCTTTGACCAAAATCTTGATTTCTACCAATATTATCGTTCGAAAGCAACCCACTTAGATTCTTATTACTTTGTTCGATATAAAGCGAATTTCAGATTGTGTGTTGATAGCGCATTTTTAGATAAAGACCCAGCCTTTTCTACTGGATATGATTACAAAGTAGCTAAAATTTTGTCGAATGAAATGCTACGAATATATCTCAATAGACAATTACAATTGTTAGACAGGAAAATGCAAATATCTAAAATACGAGCGGCACTTTCTGACTTTAATCTGAAATGGACTGGCTCTAAATCAGATGCGGTAGAGTTTGGATATGGACTTGTTGCTATTGCAACACTTAATAATGGAAATGTGACAATAAAAGAAATCATGGCTTTCATTGAAGCAGCTTTTGATATAGATTTAGGAGATTATTATCGAACATATCTAACTCTCAAAAGCAGAAAGAAAAATCGAACTGCTTTTTTTACATCAGTAATCGAACAACTGTTAAAGCGAATGGAATCGGACGAACTGTAATAAAGATATTTACTCCACATAAAAACTACCAAGTAACTACCAACTTGGTAGTTTTTGTTTTTATACGATTTAGATATGAAATGCGGCATTTTCGGGTAATAACACCCTGCTTTTGCTACTGAAAAAGAGAAAAATAAATATTCACCAACTTGGTTATACCCTGTAATTTTTATCTTTTGAAACCCGCCATCTTTGCAGCAAATCAATTAGTTAGCGAAATGGAGATAATAACATTTGAGTCAAAAGCCTATAAGGAATTAGACAACAAGATTACCGCTATTGCCGATTATATATTTAATCACACAGAAGCGGAAAGTACCAATGAGGATGAAATTTGGGTAGATAGTTACGAGGTCTGCACATTTCTAAAAATCAGTGACCGGACATTACAACGCTTGCGGGCAGCCGGGACAGTCACTTATTCCAATATCAAGGGACATTATTTCTACAAGATTGGAGAAATAAAACGATTATTGGAAGAACGCCTGATTAAACGAGATAAGGACAGTATTAATGACCTGATAACCAACCACCAGCTATATGTTAAGGAAAGAAGAAATATTAGAAAGGACAAATAACGGGTTATCCGTGTTCAAGCATTACATATCCGGTAATTGGCGGATAGGTCGCAATTTCTTGAACCCGCTTTATGAGGATAACAAAGCGTCCTGTAACATCTATTTCGACCGCCGAAGTGGTATCTATAAGATGAAAGATTTCGGTAACGACAGTTATAGCGGTGATTGTTTCTTTTTCGTGGGGCAGTTAAAGGGGCTGGACTGCAACAACTCAATGGATTTTGTGGAAATACTGGAAACCATAGACCGGGATTTGGGATTGGGACTGGCAACAGGTAATCCGATACCAGTTACCCGTACTTTTTCCCATATAGTAAATGATATGCCGGAGCAAACACCTGAAAAGGAAAGCAAACCCTACCAGTTCAGGGAACAGAAATTTCCGCTTGCCGAATTGATGTACTGGCAGCAGTATGGTATCACACCGGAAGTATTGGAATTTTATAAGGTGTGTTCCTTACGGGACTTTCAAAGCGTAACAGCGGATGGAACACCGTTCACTTATACTTCATCCGTAACAGAACCAATGTACGGGTATAAGAACAAACGGTACATAAAACTGTACCGTCCATTCTCGAAAACCCGTTTCCTCTATGGTGGTAACTTCGGGGAAAACTATTGTTTCGGATTGGAACAACTACCCGCAAAGGGTGATACACTGTTTATCACGGGTGGCGAAAAGGATGTCATGTCATTGGCGGCACATGGTTTTCATGCTATCTGCTTCAACAGTGAAACGGTGACTATCCCGCCTACGCTGATTTATAAATTGACGTTCCGTTTTAAGCATATCATCTTATTATATGATACTGACAAGACGGGCAAGGAAAGCGCAAGCAAACAGGAAAAACAGTTGGAAGAATTGGGAGTAAAACGCCTACTCTTACCACTTCCCGGAACGAAAGAGGAAAAGGATATTTCCGATTACTTCAAGGCTGGGAATACCCGTGAAGATTTCCTGAAATTGTTTATCGAATTTTTAGATAACCTATATAGTGATGCATTGATTATGCTCAAATCGTGCGAAATAGACTTCAATAATCCCCCGGCAAAAGCGCAGGTAATAATTTCTGCCGGAGATGTTCCATTAGGGACACAGGGAAACCTGTTTGGTATTACAGGCGGTGAGGGAACAGGAAAGAGTAATTATATAGCTGCCATGTTAGCGGGCTGTATCTGCCAACCGGATAAGGAAATAGATACGCTCGGCATACAGATAGCCGCCAATGGTAAACATAAAGCGGTATTACTCTATGATACGGAACAGTCCGAAGTACAACTGTTCAAAAATGTAAGTAACCTGCTGGCACGTGCCAAGCAACCGAACAAACCGGAAGAACTGAAAGCATTCTGTCTGACGGGTATGTCCCGTAAAGAACGCCTGCACGCTATCGTACAAAGTATGGATAAATTCTATTACCAGTATGGCGGCATCCAGTTGGTAGCTATTGACGGCATCGCCGACCTTGTAAAGAGTGCCAATGATGAAGTGGAAAGTGTGGCAGTGATAGATGAACTATACCGACTGGCAGGAATTTATAATACCTGTATTCTCTGCGTGCTACATTTCGTACCGAATGGATTAAAACTACGGGGACACTTGGGTAGCGAATTACAGCGTAAAGCGGCTACAATTCTTTCCATCGAAAAAGACGATGAACCTACGCAGTCAGTTGTAAAAGCCCTGAAAGTAAGGGATGGTAGCCCGTTGGATGTTCCTTTGATGCTGTTCGCATGGGATAAAGCAGCCGGGATGCACCTTTACAAAGGAGAAAAACCACGAGAGGAAAAAGAAAAACGAAAGGAAAAGGAACTGGTCGGGGTTGCCCGTGACGTGTTCGGCAGGCAGGAACATATAACCTATATAGACCTGTGCGAGCAGATACAACAGATTTTGGACGTGAAAGAACGCACCGCCAAAAGCTATATCCGCTTCATGCGGGAACGGGACATTATCATTAAAGACCCGTCCAACCAAAGTTATTTTATGATTGGTTTAATTTAATCAGACAGCCTTATGTATATAGATAAAGATGATTTTACCACATGGATGGAACGTATCATGGACAGGTTCGATATGCAGGACAAGAAGATAGACAAAGTTATAAAAGGTCGTAACTGTTTGGATGGCGAAGAACTGCTGGATAATCAGGACTTGTGCCTGCTGCTAAAAGTAGCCCCCCGAACACTGACCCGTTATCGGAAAAAGGGAATACTCCCTTTCCTTATGCTGGATGGCAGATGTTATTACCGTGCAACGGACGTACACAAGTTAATCCGGGAGAAAACCGATTAATTTTTTCTTTTCTAATGGCTTTCAATCCTGTTTTGTCGTAAGGTAAGGCAGGATTTCTTGTTTTGTATATAGGAGTTTTCAGGGATTTGGCTAACTTTGCAAAAGTTACATAGAAGATAATGGCGATTGAACAGTAACCTGTGATGTTGCCTTTATATATATCATATTCGTTCGCCGAATATCTCACTACGAAAACTGGCACTTTTCAAAATGACGAGATTTTCAGCGCAATGTCTATGCTATGTTTTAACATAGCGTGGGCTTGCCTGTTTCGTCATTTAGGTATGCCAGTACCTCGTAGTGGAGCAGTGTGAGTTCACGCTTCTTTTTTGAGATACTGGCGGACAGTTTGAATAAAGATTATAAACGGGTCACCCGTAAAAATATAAACTGTTTAATGCCTAACAATATGAAACAAATTAAAGCGCATATCGCTGTGTCTCTCGATGGTTTTATCGCAACATCGGACAATGAACTGGACTGGATTACTTCAAATGTAAAATCGCTTATTGGAAAAGAATACGAAACGGCTACTTGCTTGCTGATGGGAGCTAATACTTATACCTATTTATTTGAGCATTGGGGTGGATGGTTATATAAAAGTAAACGTACTTTTGTAGTTTCCCACCACGATGCAAATGTTACGCCGGATTGTGGAGTGGAATTTCTTATAGATGCTCCACTTCGGAAAGTACATGAAATGAAAAGTGATAATGATATGCTGTTAGTCGGTGGTGGTAAACTTTTGACTACACTTATTCAAGCGGGACTGCTGGATAGTCTGACCCTTTACACTATTCCTGTTATGCTTGGTAAAGGTATCAGTTTCATAGGTGAAACTTTTGGCTCAAATTGGTATTTGGAGAGTTCTAAAATTATAGATAACAATATTTTGTTATC
Source organism: Bacteroides pyogenes (assembly GCF_014196225.1). Taxonomy (GTDB): domain Bacteria; phylum Bacteroidota; class Bacteroidia; order Bacteroidales; family Bacteroidaceae; genus Bacteroides; species Bacteroides pyogenes_A. The sequence goes on from NZ_JACIDI010000019.1 coordinate 42,493, forward strand.
CTCATATAAATATGTGAATGCAAGATGATAAAAAGGGAGAGTATAGAACATTGAAGTTCTATACTTTCTTCTGTTTTTCCGTTTTTTGACGGTGTTCTAAAATTTCATCGGAATGTTCCAAAGCCCATTGAATAATACCATCTAAGGGCGACATTAAACTTTTTCCAAGCGATGTAAGCCTGTATTCCACTTTTGGTGGTATTTCCGGGTACAGTTTACGATTCACTAACTTATCGGCTTCTAATTTCTTTAATGCTGTAGCCAGCATCTTTTGTGACACATTCGGAGTGTTTCTTAATAGCTCATTGAAGCGCAAGGTTCCCTTCTGATGCAGAAGAAACAATATGCGTAACGACCATTTATCACCGAAACGGTCAATTATTCCACAGGCAGGACAAATAGCTTCTCTATAATGAGTATCATCCATCTTTTTTTCTTATTTAATTCATTATCAATCAATAATAGTTACCTCTACGTTACTATCTTACTTAATGGTAAGTTCTTTTTTTATACTAAGTATCTTAGTAACTTTGTTCGCACAAAAGTAACTAAATATATTGAATATACAAAGTTTTCGGTCTTTCTAAATATTTAGCAAAGACTGAAACTTATAAAAATTAAGAGTATGGAAATAGAGAAAATGCACTTTGACGGTCAAATTTGGCGACCACCCTATGAAGCAAGTTCGCAACTGTTACAGGTAACAGCAGGATGTACATATCATAAATGCAAATTTTGTAGCCTGTATCATGGAACTAAGTTTAGATTATCCCCTGTTTCGGAAGTTGAATCAGACTTGAAAATAATTCAGGAATACCAGCCTAAGGCAAGACGTGTCTTTCTGACTGGTGCCAATCCTTTTGCTTTGAGCTATAACAGATTGTTGGATTTGGGGTTATTGATTCGGAAGTATCTCCCTTATTGCGAAACAATAGGAACATTTTCCCGCATAGCAGACATTAAATCGAAGAGTGTAGAAGAACTGAAGAACTTGCGTCATTTAAAGTTTGACAGTATTAGTATTGGCACGGAATCGGGAGATGATGAAACCTTGTCAAGAATGAATAAGGGTAATACGGCAGCAGATATATTGGAACAGTGCAGAAAGCTGGAAGAAGCCAATATTCGTTATAATTTGGTTTATCTGACAGGGCTTGCGGGAAAGGGGAAAGGACAGCAGAATGCAATCCATACGGCTGAAATATTTAATCAGCTACATCCTTTTACTATAAACTTCGTTTCTTTGACCGTATTTCCCGAATCGGAACTTTATCAGGAAATACAAGAGGGCAAATTTATTGAGGCATCGGAGCAGGAACGTCTGTTGGAGTTGAGAACCTTTATTTCTGCCCTTAGCATAAGGACAACTTTATTGGGAAATACAGTTTCAAATACAATACCTTTTGTAGGTATGATTCCCGATGATAAAGTCCGAATATTGAATGAACTGGATGCTGCAATCCGTCAAAGCAGTGAAATAGAATTAAAGCAGTATAGAAACGGTATAAGGTCATTATAAAAGCAGAGAGAAACGGGGGTAATTTCCCTGTTTCTCTCTTTCTATGGCATGATGACGTTATAATATAGTTACTATCTCATCAATGCTCTTGCGGGCTGTTGGATTGTGCTTTGAATCCGCTGGATAACCTATAGGAATTATTGCAACCGGGTGAATATTAGCAGATAATCCCAAGCTATGTTTGCATTCATCTATATCGAAATTGCAAACCCAACAAGTTCCTAACCCTTGTTCCGCTGCTGCCAAACAGATATGTTCCGTAGTGATAGCAGCATCAATATCTGCATGATTTTTATTATCATACTGACGTGTCCATGCAACCGAATCATTTGCACATACAATGATATATAGGGGGGCTTCCGCAAACCATTTGGCAGAGTAAACCTTTTGCAGCTTTTTTTTCTGCAATTCACTGTTTATCACTATAAATTGCCACGGCTGTTTGTTTACGGCAGACGGTGCATACCGGGCGCATTCAAGAATATAATCCAACTTTTCTTTCTCTACTTCTTGGGAAGTATAGCTTCTTACGGAATAACGCTTTTTTGTTAATTCTAAAAAATCCATGATGTATAATATTAATTGAGTTAAAAAATAAATCGCTATGTCTTATAACTGTATTATTTGTCCTGTACTGATATAATTTATTTTTTCGTCAGCAATACCTTTCAATATTCCATAGGCTTCTTCACCAGTACAATGGCAAGTATAAAATGTTGTATTTCGGCATAAAAACGTATTTGCAATATTTTTAATTAGGTTTATGTTTTCAGTTCTTTTCTTCAATGGGTCATAAAGATGAAAACCTGATATGCAATATTTCATTTCCTGTTTTGCAATATCTTCGGCTCTATTTAGAATATTGACTATTCCATTGTGAGCACAATCGCTGAATAAAGTTTTATAATTGCTTTCGGTTATAATCAAATATTGTTCATGCTTAAATGTATCATGCTCATACGTCCCATTTTGTTTGACGAATAGACTATTGTTTGCTGTAGGTAAATAACGATGTTCCTCTATATTGGAAAATATTTGCAATTCTTCATCTATTACATACTCATCCTCGATAAGAATAATTCTTGGATTATCTTTTAATTTTCTATCGAGACCAACGTACCATTTCATACCTAAGATATTAGCATAATATTCCTCAAAAGCGTATCGACTAATGTATATGTTCGCTTTGGCATTATTTTCTAAAAAATACTTCAAAGCTCCCCCGTGGTCATTGTGCCCGTGAGAAATAATCACAGAATCAATGTCCGAAATATCCACATCTAATTTGACTGCATTTCCCAAAAACAAACTATTTGAACCTAAATCAAATAGCAGTTTATGCTTTTTTGTTTCAATATACAAGCATAGTCCGTGTTTACTTTTATAGTCTTTGGATATGCTTGTATTTTCAACCAATGCTATTACTCTCATTTCATTTGTTCTATTTTGAAACCAGCTTTGCTAATCAGTTCTACTATTTCACCTGCTGCCAACTTATCGGACGTTACAGTCAGGGGACGATTGGAATCGGACAAATCCAAATTCCATTCTTCTCTGTTCATTTTATCTTGCAATATTTCTTCTATTTTAGCAAGACAGCCTATACATTTGGCATTTGTTTTAAAAGTCATTGTTTCCATTTTAATTGATTATTAAGTTATTCTTTTTCTTTTTAAACGCAAGCTGTTTAACACCACAGATACAGAACTGAATGCCATTGCGGCACTTGCCCACATCGGATTTAAAAGAAATCCGTTTACTGAATAAAATATGCCTGCCGCAATCGGAATACCAATTAAGTTATAAATAAACGCCCAAAACAAATTCTGATAAATTGTTTTTATCGTCAATTGCGACAGCCGGATGGTTTCCGGTATTTTCAGTAAATCGGATGAGAGTATGGTCGCCATTGCCGTATCTACAGCAATATCACTGCCTTGCCCCATTGCTATGCTTAAATCCGCTTGTGCTAAAGCCGCACTATCATTAATTCCGTCACCTACCATGCCTACTTTTTTCCCATTCGCTTGCAATTCTTTTATGAATTGAGCTTTCTCGTTCGGCAACACTCCGGCTTTATAATGGTTTATTCCTACCTTTCGAGATATGGCTTGTGCTGAAATTGTATTATCTCCTGTCAGCATATACACTTCAACACCCATTTTCTGTAGTTGTGATATGGCTTGTGCCGAAGTTTGTTTAATTTCATCGGTAAGGGCTATAGCTGCAATAGCTTGTGTGGAATCAGCAAACCATACCAATGTTTTAGCTTCCTGTGTCCATTTGTTTGCCAATTCCTGCAAATGACTGGCTATCGTAATATGGTTATCATTCAATAATGACAGGTTGCCTGCGTAATAAGTCTGACTGCCTACTATACCTTTTACACCTTTTCCCGGAACGTTTTCAAACTTATCAATGGAAATCTCTTTTTCATTCTGCAAAGTATTGACTACGGCATCCGAAAGAGGATGTTCCGATAGCTTCTCTAAACTGTACAGTATTTTTCGGCTATGTTCAAAGCCGTTTTCCCATAGGCTTTCGACGACTACCGGATGCCCTGCTGTGATAGTCCCTGTTTTATCAAGAATTATCGTATCTATCTTTTGGGCAATCTCCAAGCTTTGGGCATCTTTAATTAAAATCCCTTTTTCAGCACCTTTTCCAATGCCTACCATGATGGCAGTGGGAGTAGCCAAGCCTAATGCACAAGGGCAGGCAATTATCAATACAGTGACCATTGCCAACAATCCATTGGTGAAGCCGTTCGTTGGTGCTAAAAATATCCATGCAACAAAAGCTATAATTGAAATACTAATAATAGCCGGGACAAAGAATCGGGCTATTCTATCCACTAACTTTTGAACGGGAGCTTTGCTGCCTTGCGCATCCTGCACCATGCGGATGATTTGTGCCAGCATCGTGTCAGAACCTATTTTATCGGCAATAAACCGGAATGTCCCCTTTTGATTGATGGTTCCGGCAAATACCTTTTCGCCGGATTGCTTGTGCATGGGAACAGGCTCGCCATTCAACATACTTTCATCCACGTATGATTCTCCTGTAACAACCATGCCATCTACTGCAATGCGTTCTCCGGGTTTAACAAGAATTGTATCACCTTTTTGTACGGCTGTTATCGGAACGGTACGTTCATCAGAATCTACGATAATAGTTACCGTCTTAGGTTGCAGCCCGATTAACTTTTTTATGGCAGTTGAAGTGTTTTGCTTCGCGCGCTCTTCGAGTAATCGTCCCAACAGGATGAATGCAATGATAACACTTGCCGCTTCAAAATAAATATGCGGTTCAATCCCTCTTGACAACCAAAAATCAGGAAACAACAGATTAAAAACACTGAATGTATAGGCTATTCCGGTACTAACAGCTACAAGGGTGTCCATATTGGAAGTGCCATGCTTTAATTGCCGCCACGCATTGATATAAAATTCACGTCCCAAACCGAAAACCACAGGCGTGGCGAGAATCCAAAGTACATATTTTAAAGAGGATATATCTTCAAAAAACATACTGATAACCATAATTGGGAGAGATAACAGCAGGGCTACCACTGTACGCCTTTTTATCTTCCGGTATCTTGTCAAGCGAATTTCTTCCGCTTTATCGGCTACGTCTTCGCCGGTATCAACCAGTAAATCATATCCTGCATCTTGTACGGCAGATTGCAGTGTTGCATCGGAACATACTTCCGGATTATATTCTACCTGTGCTACCGCAGTCGCATAATTCACTGTTGCTTGATATACTCCCGGCAAACCATTTAATGTTTTATCCACACGAGCCGCACATGAAGCGCAACTCATACCCAAAACCGGATATGTATTTTTTATGTTCTTACCTTTTCCCATATTGATGATTTTTATATGCTGCAAAGGTAGGATGCTTTTATCTTCCGGCTCTTACATAATTATGGATATGACTTATATCTTTCAGACTTCATCCAAAGGTTTCAACTTGTGTCCTTTTAAACGCTTGAACTGGCTTGGAGAAATACCAGTCATATTGCGGAACTGCGTACTTAAATGTGCTGCACTTGAGTAATTAAGCTTATCAGCAATTTCGCTAATGGATAATTCATCATACACTAACAGTTCCTTTATACGTTCTATTTTCTGAATAATGTAGTATCTTTCTATACTTATGCCATTCACTTCGGAAAACAACTTGCTAAGGAAACTGTAATCGTGATGGCACTTATCCGTAAGATAATCAGACAGGTTTGTCTTGGACGAATTATCGTTATAATGCACTAATTCAATCACCGCAACTTTTATTTGTTCGATAATCTGCATCCGTTTATCATCTATCAACTCAAATCCGTATGCTTCAAGAACAGGCTTTATGGCAGCACGTTCCTCTGCATTTATCGATTCTTGCAAAATAGCTGTCCCCAGTTCAACACTAAGTGGAGTAAAATCCATTCTTTTCAGTGCTTCTGTTACAACCATAATGCAACGGTTACAAACCATATTCTTAATGTGAATAGTATTGCTTTTCATCATATATCCATCGTTTCTGCAAAGTTAATAACAATACACCGTTATCGTTTGGCAAGCTCTGAATATTCTCAATATTTAAGGCTTGCAATTTATTGATAGCGTTTATTGTTTCTTCATTTTTTGCAAATTTACGAATCGGGTAGTGCAACCTAATTGCAAAGTTGAGTAACCTGAATTAGGTGTAAGGTGCAAGTATATATCTATATATATAGCTTGCACCTTACACCTAAGCTGAAATATTTATATTCAGACATTTGCGTAATTCAAAAGGAAGCTGTATCTTTGAACCGAAGTTTTAGGCAGACAATGAACAGCCAAAGGACGACAAACAAACGTCTTTTTTGAAACCTAAATTGTACCCCCTAAGGCATTGACGTATTGATAAAGAGTTGAATTAAAGCGACATAAGGAGATAGGTTCATTACCCTGTCTCTCCGCTGGTAAATATTGAAAATCAATGATTTAAGAAACAAGCACCCGAAGAGGAACCCCAAAATGGCCTTACGGGTGCTTTTTCCATTCCGGCGGGCTTCCCAGTAAGCCGGCGTATTTGGGGACAGTTTCTTAAAGTGAAGCGCCGCAGGTGGGAAGACCCCAAAGATGGCAGGACTTACTACAAACGACTAAATTCTACTGCTCCAAAGTGGCTTTGTGCATAAAAAAGAAGGTGCGCTTTTTGACACACCTTCTTTCTTGATTTTTCTTTTGTTTTCAGTGATCCGCCTGGGGCTCGAACCCAGGACCCCAACATTAAAAGTGTTGTGCTCTACCTGCTGAGCTAGCGAATCAATCCTTATTGCGAATCGGTTATTTCCCGATTGCGGGTGCAAAGGTAGTTACTTTTATTTAATCTGCAAGTGTTTCGTCGAAAAAGATGCAAACTTTTTTCAGCCGTTTTAATTTGCTTCTTGATTATCAGTTGATTCTATGTAGTCGTGTTTTATCACCTTTTCTCTGTTGATAATGAAACGTTGATAATACGAGAGCATTAGTGTTGTGAGAGGAAGGGCGATGATCATTCCCAGCATTCCCATTAATGATCCCCAAATGGACAAGGATAGAAGGATGATGGCCGGATTGAGTCCGGTAATCTTCCCCATGATTTTGGGTACGAGGAGCGTGTCCTGTATGGTTTGTACAACTGCAAAAACGGCTATTGCGCTTGCAATGATGACCCAAAAGTTTTGTCCGGTGTCGGCCGCCTTCAAAATGGCTAAAAGAAGCGTAGGGAGGAAGCCGATGATCTGCAGGTATGGCACCATGTTAAGCACTCCGATAAAAAGCCCCAAAGCGATGGCCATGGGAAAATCGATGATCAGAAAGCCAATACTGAAAAGAATTCCCACACAGAAAGCGACCAAGGCTTGTCCACGGAAATATCTGTTCATGGCGTCTTGTACGTCGCGGACGAGGTTGGAAGCAAGTTTGCGATATTTATTGGGGAGCAGATGCAGCCATCCCTCGGCTATCGATTCGTAATCCAACAGAATGAATACGATGTATAGCAAGATGATAAAGAAAGTGAAGATGCTGAACAGGATGTTGATCGATTCGGCTACTAAACTCCATAGTTTGGGAACCGCCTCCTGAATGGCAATTAAGAGTTTTTCCTCGCTTAATATGCGGTTGAGCGATTCGAGATCTACATATTCGCGGATGAATTCAGAGAGGTTTTGAGGTATATTGCTGCCTGCTCCGTGGGTAATATATGTCATTATCAGCTCGTTCATTCTTCCCATTTCAGAAATGATGGGAGGAACCAGCAGGTAAAAAAACACCACTCCGATAAGGGTGAGAAGAAACAGACTACAGAAAATGGAAAGAACACGGCTCCTTAGGCGTAGTTTGTATTGAAAGAATTTGACCAAAGGGTATATCATATAGGCGATGAGCCATGCTATGAAGAAAGGCAGCAATACGCCGCTCAATCGTTTTACGAGTATTAGCAGACCGATAATGAGGACTATGGTGATGGAGCTTCGTATAAACGTGTCGAATGTGATCTTTTTCCTCTTCATGTTAAATATGGAGTTAAATTCTTTGTTTATTTGAGTCGTCCTGTTCGAGCGCGCGTAAATAACATACTCGGCACAAAGGTTCGTATTCGGCGGTTTCACCAAGGAGAACCTGCTTGTCGCTTTTGACCGTACGATGTGAGAAAGATGCCAGTTCTCCGCATTTCACACAGATGGCATGTACTTTGGAGACTTCGTCGGCGATGGCGCAGAGTTGTGGCATAGGTCCGAAAGGATTTCCTTTAAAATCCATGTCCAGTCCGGCGACAATGACTCTTACTCCGTTGTCGGCCAATTGTTTGCACACGTCGATCAATCCTTCATCAAAGAATTGTGCCTCGTCGATACCCACGACTTCTATTTCAGAGGTGAATAGCAGAATGCTGGCGGAGGAGTCGATCGGAGTGCAGGCGATGGAGTGGCTGTCGTGAGACACTACATCTTCTTCGGAATAACGGGTGTCGATGGCCGGCTTGAATATTTCCACCCGTTGGCGGGCAAATTTGGCGCGTTTCATTCGGCGGATGAGTTCTTCTGTCTTGCCGGAAAACATCGATCCGCAGATAACTTCAATTCTTCCTCTTCTTCGGGTCTCTTGCGTGTGGTCTTCTGAATATACTACCATTATGTTCTTGTATGTTTTTCTTTTTATATTTAAGCACAAAGGTATAATAAACCTTGCGAATTTTATTCATTAGCCGGACAAATGTTTTATTCTCTATATGTCTTTCTCTGAGAACTGTTGACTTATAAAAGTGCTCTTATCAGTGAAACAACCTGTTGCTGGCGTTAGAACAGTCTGTTCGTGTGTTGGTCAAATCATAAAAATGTGTAAGTTGACGCTTTCAGCCGGATGTATCGCCTCTATGTACAATATGGGGTGATCAGTCGAAGCATTGGCTATTAAAATAGCGTTGAATTAGTTTCGATTTTCTTACTTCAATTTCATGGAAGGGTTTTCTATAAAACGTTGTTTTTGTTTGTTTTTTACTCATTTTCAATACAGTTTTTAACTGCACATTTAGTTTAAGAACCGTTAAATAATCGGGATGTTTTAAAGGTTTTGGCTAATTTATTCATACATTCGCATTATAATTCAGAAAAAGATGAAACGACAATTGTTGACAGATATAGAATTGGATGTTCAAGAGCTTAAATGCCTTGCAGATTCTTTTTCGAAAACACCAACCACAGTTTTTCGCGAACTGATGACGCGAAATGTGTTGCAGATGCGCGGAAGATTGGATGAGTTATTGGAGGAATTGAGCGCCAATTGTGGAGTAGCTTCTTCAGATAATAAAGAGTCTGTTGCTTGTTATGTGACGGACGATCCCCTTCCTATATCTCGCGAGCTTGAAGTCGAAACAGAGTCGGTGGTGAAAGAAAAAAAAGATTTGATTTGCAACGCTGTATTTGGTGATAGAATTATGCCCGCTGTCGATTTGAGACATTCCATCAGCTTGAATGATTCTTTTCGTTTCGCGCGAGAGATCTTTGGAGGCGATAACGAGCTGATGAATCGTGTTGTGGGGCAGATTTCAGCTATGAATTCTTATCATGCCGCCATCGCTTTTCTCTCTTCGAAAGCAAAGTTGGAAGAAGGGGAGGAAAACGAAGCGATGAACGATTTCTTGGAGTTACTGAAAAAATATTTTAATCAACCGGCATAATCGAAAGGTATGGGAAAACTGTATGTAGTGCCTACACCTGTAGGAAACTTGGAGGATATGACCTTTCGTGCCATCAAGGTTTTAAAAGAGGTCGATTTGATTTTGGCGGAAGATACGCGCACTTCGGGAATTTTGCTGAAACATTTTGAAATAAAGAATTTCATGCAACCTCACCACAAGTTTAATGAACATAAGACGGTGGAGAGTGTTGTTTATAGAATAAAGGCGGGTGAAACGGTAGCTTTGATTTCGGATGCAGGAACACCGGGTATTTCCGATCCGGGCTTTTTGCTTGTCCGCGAATGTATTCGCAACGGAATCGAAGTACAGTGCCTTCCGGGAGCGACGGCTTTTGTTCCGGCGTTGGTATCGTCGGGATTGCCGAATGAAAAGTTTTGTTTCGAAGGTTTTCTGCCTCAGAAAAAAGGGCGGCAAACTCGTTTGAAAGCTTTGGCTGATGAAAAGCGTACGATGGTCTTTTATGAATCACCGCATCGCTTGCTGAAGACATTGGCCCAATTTGCCGAATATTTTGGTACTGAACGCCAAGCTTCGGTTTCGCGAGAGATATCCAAACTTCATGAAGAAACGGTTCGTGGAAGTCTCGGAGAATTGGTAGAACACTTTACCGCTATCGAACCGCGGGGAGAAATTGTTATAGTATTAGAAGGAATAGACATTTAAAAATAATTTTATTTAAAAAATTAAATGTATGAAAAAGTTAGCAGTTTTATTTGTATGCGGAGCTATGTTGGCTTCGTGCGACGGGTTAAGGGGCGGAAAAGATTTGAAGGCCCAAAATGACTCTCTTTTATTGGAATTGACACAGCGTAATGCAGAACTGGATGATATGATGGGAACTTTCAACGAAATTCAGGAAGGGTTCCGCAAGATCAATGCTGCTGAAAGTCGTGTGGATCTGCAGCGTGGCACCATTACCGAAAACTCGGCAAGCGCAAAGCAGAAGATTGCTGCCGATATCGAGTTTATCACTAAACAGATGGAAGAGAATAAAGCTCAGATTGAGAAACTACAGTCTCAACTGAAGAATAGTAAATACAGTTCTACCCAACTGAGAAAAGCGGTAGAATCATTGACTGCCGAGCTCAACGTCAAGCAGCAGCGCATTGAAGAGCTTCAGGTAGAGTTGGCTTCCAAGAACATTCGTATTCAAGAACTGGATGCAGCAGTTAGCGATTTGTCGGCAGCCAAAGAGGCTTTGACTTCAGAAAATGAAGCAAAATCGAAGACCGTTGCCGAACAAGACAGGAGCTTGAACACTGCCTGGTTCGTATTCGGCACGAAATCTGAACTGAAAGACCAGAAGATACTGAAAAGCGGAGACGTGTTGAAGAGCGCGGATTTCAATAAAGATTACTTTACTCAAATAGACATCCGTACAACAAAAGAAATCAAGCTTTATTCGAAGCGCGCGGAGTTGCTGACCAATCACCCCGCAGGTTCTTATGAATTCGTGAAAGACGATAAAGGACAGTTGACTTTTAAAATCAAAGAAGCTGCCGATTTCTGGAGCGTATCCAAATACTTGGTTATTTTGGTAAAATAAACGAAGACTATTTCTTGTAACTGGATAGCCGATGTGCCGATGCCTCTGAATTTGCACACCGGCTATTCTATTTATTCATTATTTACGTGAGATATAAAAACATATTTTTTGATCTGGACGACACCATCTGGGCTTTTTCCAAGAACGCGCGCGACACTTTCGAAGAAGTATATTGCGCAAATCATTTTGACCGTTTCTTCGATTCGTTCGACCATTTTTACACCCTTTATGAACAAAAGAATGTGGAGCTCTGGAGCGAATACGGAGAAGGCAAGATTAGCAAAGACGAGCTCAACAGCATGCGTTTCTTTTATCCCTTGCAATCTGTAGGAATTCATGATGAGGCGTTGGCGAAACGGTATTCTGCCGACTTCTTTTCAATCATTCCCACCAAAAGCGGCTTAATGCCCCATGCGAAAGAAGTGCTGGAGTATTTGGCGCCACGATACAATCTGTATATACTTTCGAACGGATTTCGAGAGTTGCAATGGCGTAAGATGTGTGCGTCGGGAGTAGACGGTTATTTTAAAAAACTTATCTTGTCCGAAGATTTGGGAGTGATGAAACCTTGGCCGGAGATTTTTCATTTTGCTTTATCCGCCACTCAATCAGGATTGCGCGATTCGTTGATGATAGGCGACAGTTGGGAAGCCGATATTACCGGGGCCAAGGGCGTAGGGATGCATCAAGTTTTTTATAATGTTACGGGGCGTACGGAATTTCCTTTTCATCCTACTTATCATATCCGGTCTTTAAAAGATTTGATAAATTTGTTGTAACTTTAGTATATTTAATCGTATTTTTGTCTGAAAATAATCAATGCATAAAAAGACAAAATTATGGATACCGCGCTTTTACCATTCGCTCTACTTTGCCTTACTTCCTTTTTTACTTTGACCAATCCTTTGGGAACGATGCCGGTTTTTCTCACCATGACTCGCGGCATGACCGATGCCGAACGGCAAAGTATTGTACGCCGCGCCACCATCGTTTCGTTTGTCACTTTAATGGTGTTTGCCTTTGCCGGACAATTTCTTTTTAAATTTTTCGGGATTTCCACCAACGGCTTTCGTATTGCGGGCGGATTTATCATCTTCAAAATAGGATTCGACATGTTGCAGGCCCGATATACGCCCATGAAACTGAAAGATGAGGAAATCAAAACTTATGCGGATGATATTTCCATAACTCCCCTCGGCATACCTATGCTTTGCGGTCCGGGCGCTATTGCCAATGCCATAGTACTGATGCAGGACGCCCATACCTATGAAATGAAAGGAGTGCTTATCGGTACAATTGCCTTTATCTATTTACTTACTTTTTTCATTCTTCGAGCTTCCACGCGCTTGGTCGATTTGCTGGGTGAGACGGGAAACAATGTAATGATGCGTCTGATGGGACTCATTCTGATGGTTATCGCGGTTGAGTGTTTCGTCAGTGGTGTGAAACCGATATTGACCGATATCGTAAAAGATGGAATGTTGATGAATTGAGAAATCACGGTAAACTGTTCTATAAGCCTGCAATTTCAAGGATTCGGTGTTGGCATTTTTTGATTATTAAGGTGGGATATTCAGAAAATGTCTCAATTTTCTATAAAGCAAAGAGTGATGTTGCCAAACTTGAAGCTCACTCTTTGTTTTTTTCTTTTTCTACTCTTTTCAATGTTAGGGATATTCGCATATAATAATATTAAAGCCAACTAATTTATTGCGAGTTAGTTGGCTTTAATATTATTATATGCGAATATCCCTATTTATAATATTGAGAAGGATTAAGCATCTAACATTGGAAAGTTTGGCATAAAACTTTCAGATCTCCTAAACGGCCCTTATAATAAACAACTTCTACGGTTTAGGAATAGTCGCTATGGGATTATTGTCCTCTTTATTAAGTCCTTTGTTTTGATTAATTTCATCCTCCGGAATCAACCATAAAAATATTTGAGACTCTGCCGGAAGATTGAAAGCGGCAGCTGCAGGATAATTCGCTTCTGTTCTGTCCAGTGGTTTCTTCAAACGCATAAGATCAAAAAAAGAAAAACCTTCACCCCAAAGTTCAATCCGGCGTTGAAGCCAGATATCATCAACCGTCACACTTGCCTCATTCCAACTTTTATCTCGTTCTTTCATCAATTCTTTCAGAGCAATTGCTGCCTCTCCATTCTTGCCCTGCTGTGCAAAGGCTTCAGCCCTAATCAATATCATTTCTTCAGCCCGCATCAATGGAAAATCACATGCATTAGTCGGATTATTATAAATATTCTTATATGGACCAAACTTAACGTTCAAATAAGGTGCTCTCCAACCTAAATATTCAGCAATATTATAATCTTTCCCTCCCTCATTAATTTTCCAAGTCCAGTCTACATTACGAGACTTTGTAAAATCATAACCTACAAGCTCTCCATTCTCTATTACTTCTTCCGCTTCAGCCCACCATCCTTTTCTTACATCTGTTTCAGGAATTTGATCATATAATTTACTGTTTATATAGCGTGCGGCATAACCGGGGGAATACCCATTCCCTGTAAAAGAACACATCATGGATGGGAAATTCAATATACCTGATTTTACAATATCATTTTCTTCAGTCACGATACTTGCCCATAGCCATGAATCATTATCTTTTGCATCATTGAATGTCGGTTTGCTTACTGCTTCTCTTGAGTAAGGAGAGTATCCCAAAAGAGCCTTTCCCGCATCTTCTGCCGCAGCTTGCCAATTATTCATCAACAGATTAGCACGTGCACGAATTCCGTATGCTACATTCAGGTTCACCTGTGATTTATCAGAACGATCTTCAGTTAATAAAGTAACAGCCTCATTCAAATCCTCCATGATACGTGTATACACATTCTTCACCGATGCACGCGGATTATTATTGATTTGCTCAACAGTCATATCTTCGGTAATAACAGGTACTCCAGGGGCTTCCTCATGGCCCTTGTATGTAAACTGATAAATTTGTATCAAATTCAAATAAGCCCATGCACGATTGGCAAGTGCTTGTCCACGATATTTTTTCAATAGCACACTTTCTGTATTTGAGGGAGCTATTTGCAAAATATCATTACACTTTTTTATATGACTATAAAACTGATTCCACATAAAATATGTTACACGCCCAGTCTCAGTACGATCTGTCATTAACAGTTCATCATTATACCAATTATATCCGGTATTTTCTGAAGGCATATCCATCCCACTTGTATCTAACATCAAGCAGACAGAAGAAAAACCAAAGTCAAAATGATTCATTCTTCCAGCCCAGTCATAAATAGCTCCATACTTTGTAAGCAATGCCGAGAGTGCTGTCACATCAGCCTCCAATTTAGACGGATCGGAAGATTGAACCTTTTCTTTTTGATCCGTTGTCATAGTTCCTCCTTCAGGGACTGCATCAAGATCTGTGCATGAAACTGCCAACATTAAAAAAGCTGTGGGAAGGATATATATAAACTTCTTATACTTATTCATATTCTTAAATATTTAAATATTACAAGATTCTAAAATGTAATTTTTATACCGCCAGAAATCGTACGCATGGGCGAATATGTATAAGCATTGGCCGATGTGTAGGATTGCCGCGGATCAAGCCCTTTTCGTTTGGAAAAGAGAGCCACATTATCTGCTGCCAAATATACGCGTAAGCTATTCACTTGGACTTTTCTAAGCAAAGAGACAGGCAAGGTATATCCTAATGTGATATTCGTAATATCCAAGTAATTAGAGCTTATAATAAATCGATCGGAAGCACTATTTGTGTATTGATCGGATGCGTTAACTCGAGGAATATCTGTTTTACTGTTTGTCGCCGACCAAGACTTCAAAATATCCTTATGCCAGTTTTGACCGGCACGAGACGCACTTCCCGGATGCATAAATGAGGCATAAGCTCCGTCGTATATCTTACCCCCTAACTGATAAGCACAAGAAATAGAGAAATCGAAGCCATAAGCATTAACTGTAGTTCCGAATCCACCATATACATCAGATAACAAATCACCTGTTTCAAAACGGTCTGCCTTATTCCATTCGGTAGTAGTGCCTAATATTTCTTTTCCATCCGGATCTTTAGTTTTGATATAGTAAAGAGCCTCTCCCTTCTCACTGACTCCCGCATATTTCCTAAGATACATTTGATACATTGATTTGCCCTCTTTATAGATACGGCTCCCATCAATTAATTCTCCCTCTAGCTCCGGAGCTAGTTCGTTAATCTTATTTTTAATAAATGTAGCATTAATATATACATTCCAATTTATGTCTCTATTTTTTACAATATTGTAATTCAGATCAAACTCTAACCCACTATTAGAAATTGAGCCCACATTCTTCGGATAAAAAGCGTATCCATTCGATGGATTTACAGGCATGTAATATAACAAATCAGTAGTCTTTCTATTAAAATATTCTATACCTCCATTTAGTTTCTCTTTGAATAAAGTAAAATCAAATCCCGTATTGAAAGAGTAAGACGTTTCCCATGTGATATTTTTGTTTCCTTTATACTCCAAAGATGTAGCAAAATTATCATTGTTATTAGAAACCTTATATTGGTCCATATAGGGATAATAGTTCTGTGTCTCTTTATCTGTAAAAAGAAGAGCATCATTACCCTGAACTCCATAGCTTATTTTAAACTTCAAGAAGTCTATCCAAGTAAGATTTTTCATAAAATCCTCCTTGGTTGCCACCCAAGCCCCTCCCAAGGAGCCGAAATTACCCCAACGATTTTCTTTCAAGAATCGCGAAGAGGCATCGCGACGATAGGAGCCACTAAAAATGTATTTCCCATCATAATCATATTGAACGCGACTTAACCAACCTTCTGTTGCATAATTATGAGTATATGAATTTATTGACGGGTTTTTAATAGCATTATCAATCTCAATTATCGATGGGTTAAACAATTTTTCCTTACTTCCTCTAAGATAATTATATTTATAGTCATAAGCTTCATGACCGATAAGGAAATCAAAGGAGTGCTTCCCAAACTCTTTCAAATAAGTAAGCAATTGTTGCTGGTTAAAACCATATGTGCGATTCGAGCCCGCATATACGATACCACCTACTTGGGCATATTGTCCATAATACGCATTGTACAAACGTCTATAAGTTGTATTATCTACATCAAGACCAACGTTATAAGTAAACTTTAACCCTTCGTATAAATTTACAGTAGCATACCATCGGCTACTTAACACATCAGCTTTATAACTGCGCTTATCTAATTCCACCATTACAGCCGGATTAGATCCACTCATGAATGTACGTTTAAATTTCCCCCCGGTAGTTCGATCACCAAAATCATATACAGTAAATCCATAGCTGTCTTTTCGAATATTACCTTCCGCATCACGGCTATACATCGGATAGATAGGAGCGATATTATTAGCTATATAAAATAAATTGGCAGAAGAAGTGCCCGACTTATTATCCTGACTCGCCGGATACTCCATATTATAGTTTGTATAAGCAACATTCGCACCGATCTTCAGCCATTTTTTTGCCTGATAGTCAGCCTTTATTCGCGTAGAATAGCGTTTAAATCCCGATCCTGCAATCAAACCGCTATCATCCAAATAGCCGGCAGACATATAATAATTTATTTTTTCAGAAGCCCCAGAAATAGCGACATTATATTCTTGACGAAGATTACCTTTATCAAATAATTCATTATACCAATCGTCCGGTGTATAATAGTAAGTCCCATCCGAATATCCCAATGTCGCTTTGGGATTCAACTTACCATCCATACCTATCAGATACTCTCCGGTCGGAACAGTATATATTTGGTATCCCAATCCACCGCCACTATTAGTCGGAAGTAAGGCATTAGCCCTTTTATGGGCAGCTTCCGCTGTGGGATATTTACTTGTCCCGAACACGCTATTGTAAATTGCTTCATAAGCTTTTTCCAAATACGTTGCCGGGTTCTTCAGTACATCGTAGTTAGGAACTGCTCTTGAATTAGTTCCCCATTTTGCATCTAAAGTAATAACTGCATCTCCTACTTTTCCCTTTTTAGTAGTCAACAAGACAACACCGTTTGCGCCACGAGCACCATACAAAGCATTGGAAGCGGCATCTTTCAATACTGTTGTCGACTCAATATCTGCAGGATTAAGAGTAGACAAGTCTCCATCGAAAGGAACCCCGTCAATAACATACAGCGGCTCATTACCGGCAGCCATTGAGCCTACACCGCGAATACGCAATTTAGACGCAACTCCCGGCTGTCCTCCGGAGTTGTTACTGGTTACCTGCACGCCAGCTACTATACCGGACATAGCTCCAGTTATATTGGAGACTTGGCGTTGTTCTATCTTGTCTGCTTTAACAGTTGCTGCCGAACCTGTAAAAGAAGACTTCTTTGCTGTCCCATAAGCTACTACCATTACCTCGTCGATCTGTTGTGCATCAGATTTTAATACAATCCTTACATTTGATCTAATCGCTACTTCCTGTGTCTGCATGCCAATGTACGAAATCTGCAAAGTCTTTGCGGAACTTGGTATAGAGACTTGACTTAATATGTCACTCTTTCCAGATCTTTTATAAGAGTTATGTCCATAATATCGGCATATATTTGCGTCGTTTTCATACTTTTGTGCCCCAGAAGTTTCTGTACAGTTGTAATATTTGCTCCACTATATATTAATAAGGTGGCATTTGTATGCCTTGCCGTGTGAAAAGAAATTCTTTTTTTAATTCCTGCCAATTTAGACAACAGGAGTAGCTCTTTATTGATATTTGAATTGTCACGTAACCTGAAAAAGTCGTTCAGGCTATTTTGATATCGTTTTAAAATATCTAATGCTTTTCCTTCGAATAAAAGATACAACGGTATTCTGATTTCTACTTTTGTTTTCACAGATTGAAAAATCAGCCAAGTGTCTCCATATAGCTCTACTAAATTTTCTTGTTTAAGACTGACAAAGTCTGAATATCTTAGCCCGGCATAACAGCAGAACAGAAAGGCATCTTTTGTTCTTCTCAGCCGGATATGTTTTTCTTCCGGAAAATAATTTTCCAATTGTTCAAGTTCTTCCGGAGACAAGTGCGTATGATGTGCCTCTACCGTTTTTATTTTATATTGTCTGAAAGCATATCTCTGCACATCCATATATCCTTTATTAATGGCTACATTAATGTATCGCTTCAGATGTTTCATATGCTTGGCTATAGTATTAATATGATATCTTTCTGATCGTAGATAGTGATCGAAAGAGGTCAGAAAATCGAATGTAATGTCCGCAAAGGAAATATACCTCTTATACCTTTTTAATATATTATATGTAGTCAGATGATTTCTTTGAGTGGATACTCTCAATGAAGAGTTCTCTACTTCTTTTTTATAAAATGCAAGAAAAGATTTTCTGGCTTCCTGCGGTATAGCCAATAAGTGTTTTAGCGAATGCAAACAGATCCTTTGGCCTTGTTGCCACAATTCTAATTCTACCTTTTCTATTTGCGCTACATAGTCGTATAACATTCTGTTCAACCCATCTGCATTGGGATGCCTTTTCACTATACGCCGTCTTGTGTCCCACTGTTCAGGCTTGAGGTATACTCTGGTTGAGAAATACATCTTTTTTTTGTTCAAATAAGCCTCTACTTGCACCAATGCAACACCTTGGTTATTAAGTTTCTTTTTCCTGTTGAAAACTAACTTGTAACTGATTTTTTCCATTAGTTCTAATTTTAATCTTCTCTATTATTTTAATTCGATCCAATATTTAGCGGAAAATCTTTAGCATTTATCTATTTTTTCATAAGAATTATTTCGTCTGTCGTCTGTACTTCATTCGTCTGCCGTTCGGGTTTTATTCGTCTGTCGAACGGGAGACGAATAAAACCCGAACGGCAGACGAATGAATTTTACTATAAAACGGCTAAGCGTTATATAAGTCGTAGCTAAAAAACTTATCGGATATATATATATATGATAATAGTTCGTTAAAAATTCGCCAAGCCTAAGCGGCTCTGGCAGTAAATAAAATGAGTTCTTTGAAAAGTTTGTCAATAACTTGCGGGTCTGGGTTAATCCCGAACACGCAAATAAATCGTT
>NZ_JACIDI010000020.1:0-38059 GCF_014196225.1 Bacteroides pyogenes
CGGTTGTAGGTAGCCCGTAGCATGCGTATGTATGTGGATATGGTGTTGGAACCGGCTCCCCGACTCAAAAGATAATTTTGGAAGGCATTCAGCCAACAGGTGGTAACGTTTGTAAGAGGGATTTCTTTGCGTCCTCCTTCAAACTCGATGATGCGTCTCAACGTGCTCCGATACACATGTGCGGTGCCGTAGCGTCCTTCTGCATGCAAATGGGATATAAGTTCATGCATAAAACCAATCAAATCGTTTCTTCTCTGTTTCTTTTTCATTGTTTTTTAATGTTGATAATTATTGTTTCTTTCTCTCTCTTTGTTTTACTTGTCATCTTTGTTTTGATAGGTTTTGGATGATGTATGAATAATTATATACAAATATAATATATTTTTGATTACATAATAGATAATATTATATTGAAGACTAATAATTATAGTATATAAGTTTTAGAATATAGAATTTAATTTTATGCGTATGTGTGTGCTAATAATCATTTCAAAATCCTAAGAAATGAGGATTGCGTACAAGGCGGTCAACCTTTAATTTTGCGGGAAATTTGATGAGTATATGATGAAACAGTTTATTTGTTCCGCTCTTTTTTTACTGCCTTTCGGGCTTTCTGCCACCGACCTCGATACCGTAGCAGTCAAGAGGATTGTTTTGGAAGAAGTGACGGTGGTAGGTTTTAAACAAGATAAGTTGAACCGTTCGCCGCTATCGGTTTCTTCCATCAACGGCCGCTTTCTGAGAGAGAATGAGGTGCGGGGAATCAAAGAGTTGAGTGCCATGCTTCCCAACTTTTACATGCCTGATTACGGTTCCAAGCAAGGTTCGCCCATTTACATCCGCGGCGTAGGATCGCGACGCGGTGCCCCTTCGGTAGGATTGTACATAGACGGAGTGCCTCATTTCGAGAATTCGGCTTTCGATGTCGATATGTCGGACATCAGTACGGTGGAAGTGCTTCGCGGCCCGCAGGGAACGCTATACGGGCGCAACACGATAGGCGGAATCATCAACGTTTACACGCGCTCTCCGCTCGACTACCGGAACACTCGGTTCAAAGTCGGATACGGCAGTCGCAATGATGTGCTGCTGATGGCTTCTTCGTATGCCAGACTGAACGACCGGCTGGGATTTTCGGTTACGGGGAATTACCACCGCAACGACGGCGTCTTTACCAATCTGTATACAGGAAAGAAAGCGAACAAGGCAGACGACGTGAGCCTTCGCACGGGAGTGGTATGGAAGCCTGCGGACAAATGGACGGCACGGCTCAGCGCCGCTTACGATTATACCGATCAGGGAGGTTTCCCGTACGGCGCTTACGACGTGAAGACCGAAAAACTCTCTTCGGTGAACTACGACAGTGTCAGCAGTTACCGACGGAATCTGCTGACTTCGGGCTTGAACTTCCGCTATGAAGGGGAGAAATTCAGCTTCAACAGCCAGACGGCTTACCAGTACATCGACGGGAAATTGGGGGTTGATCAGGATTTTACGCCGGAATCTTTATACTTTGCCGATACCCGCCTGAAGCAGAATATGTACAGTCAGGAGTTTACGTTCAAATCGAACAATGAAAGCCGTTATCGCTGGATAGCCGGACTCTTTGCCTTCTATCAAAAGGTGGATAACCGGGTGGAGGTCAGCTTTTTGGCGCAGGGATACAGTACGCCTAAATACTACGATATTCCCACCACCGGCATTGCTTTCTACCATCAGTCCACGTATGACATCTACGCAGGCCTCTCGGCTTCGGTGGGAGTGCGCTACGATTACGAGCATGCTTCGGATCATTACGCAGCCTACAAGCATCCGTTCGGGGGAGAACGGAAAGAAACACAGCGGGTAGACAGCAAGCTTCATTTCAGCCAGCTCACTCCCAAGTTTTCGTTGCAATACATTTTTCCAGCCTCCGGCATGGCGTATGCAAGCGTTTCGAAGGGTTACAAAGCAGGCGGATTCAACGTCACGTTCACGCAGGACGATGAATTTACTTTCAAGCCGGAATATAACTGGAATTACGAGATCGGAGCGAAAGCCGCCTTGTTCGACAGCAGGCTTACCGCCGAGGCAGCCATCTTCTATGTCGACTGGAGAGACCAGCAGTACGATCAGCGGATACCGCGGGGGAATGTCACCCGAAATGCCGGGCATTCCGATAGCAAAGGCTTTGAATGCTCGCTGCAAGGACAGCCGTTGCGGAACTTTGCCGTGCAGGTGAATTATGGTTATACCTACGCCCGTTTCCTTTCTTATCAGCAGAATATGGAAGATGCCAAGACCGATTATTCGGGCAATTTCCTTCCTTTGGTTCCGAGACATACGTTGTCCGTCAATGCCTCCTATACCTTATATAATATAGGACGGATATTCGACCGTTTGTCTTTCAATGCCAATTTTACGGGAGCCGGGCCGCTCTACTGGAACGAGACGAACGACGTGCGGCAAGACTTCTATGGCCTGCTGAATGCCAAGGTCAGCGCATCCAAAGGACGCTTTACTTGCGAGCTATGGGGCAAGAATCTGACGGATACGTTCTATCTGAGTTATTATACACGGCTCAGGGCGGGAGGCTATGCGCAGGGAGGCAAGCCTCGCAGTGCAGGCGTATCGCTCATTGTCGATCTGTAAACAAGGCGCCAATGAGAATGAATCTGACTGTCATGTGCCATTCGCGGAAGAAAGTATTCGGTCTGGGTACTTTCTTCTGCCTGTATATTGCCCAAGCCATCCCGATGAGCTTTTTCTCCACCGCCATACAGGTGATGATGCGTCAGGCGGATTATTCGCTTTCGTCTATTGCGATGCTGCAAATCATCAAGCTGCCGTGGATATTGAAGTTCGTATGGTCGCCGGTGGTCGACCGTCAATGTATTACGGTCGGCGATTACAAGAAATTTATCATTGCTTCCGAAATCGTATATGCCGTGCTGATCCTGTTGGCAGGCCTGCTTCATCTCGAATCCGACTTCTATTTTATTCTGCTGCTTGTCTTTCTTTCCCTCGTGGCCTCCGCCACTCAGGATATAGCGACCGACGCGCTGGCTGTGCTTTCTTTCGGCAAGCAGGATAAAAGCATGGTCAACAGCATGCAGTCGATGGGCAGTTTCGGCGGAACGCTCATCGGGGGAGGAGTGTTGCTGCTCGTGTTGCAGCATTACGGATGGAATGTGGTGCTTCCCTGCCTGAGCGTATTTGTCCTTATCGCCGTCATCCCTTTACTATTAAACAAGAAGATACGTATAGCCCCCAAAGAACTTTCGCGCAGAGCGCGGCTTACCGATTTCATATGGTTCTTTGCCCGCCGCAGCATCTGGCCGCAGATCGGATTTCTTGTGCTCTACTATTCGAGCCTTATCGGCATACTTTCGGTCCTTCGGCCCTATCTGGTGGATCTGGGCTATTCGATGAAAGAGATCGGAGTGCTGAGCGGTGTGTTGGGCACGGCGGCGGCTTTTGTCGTTTCTTTTCTCGCCGGTCTGGCGGTCCGCCGCATCGGTCGGCACAAAGCCCGCTTTCTTTTTGCCGTATTCACGCTTGCCGTTACCGTCTACTTCTGGAGCTTATCGTGGTTTCATCCGTCTACGGCAGCCATCTGCGTCGGCATTGTTTTGCTGTGGAGCGCCTACGGGATGGCAAGCATCGTGGTTTATACCACTTCGATGGATTGTGTGCGTCCGGGGTGCGAAGGGACCGACTTCACCATTCAGACCGTGCTGACCCATTTAAGCGGAATATTGGTCGCCTTGCTGAGCGGCGCGATAGCCGATCGCCTCGGATACCAAGGCTTGTTTTCGGTTGAAGTGGCGCTTGCTCTTGTATCTTTGTTGTATATCCGTTATTTCTTCCGTACCGACTCTTATCAAAAATCAATCGAATGAACTCAAGCATCATAGAAAAATACAATATCCCGGTCCCGAGGTATACGAGTTATCCTCCCGCCAACTACTTCGAATCCTATTCCGGCAGGGAGTATGCGGATGCCGTCAAGCTGTCGAACACAGCCGAAAACAATCATGTTTCGTTTTACCTTCACATTCCTTTCTGCCGTCATCTGTGCCATTATTGCGGATGCAACTCTTTCCCGATGGCTCGTCCCGAGAAAGTGGAAGAATATGTGAAGGCTCTTCACAAAGAAATCGACCTGCTGATTCCGTTGCTCGACAAGAACAGGCTGGTTTCTCAGATTCATTACGGAGGAGGAAGCCCGACTGCCTTGCCGATGCCGTTGATTCGTGAACTGAATGAGCATTTGTTGTCCGGATTCCGTACCATCGAACGTCCCGAAATAGCCATCGAATGTCATCCGGGATACTTGAACCGGGAAGATTGGCGGGAACTTACGCGTTGCGGATTCAACCGATACAGCATAGGCGTGCAGGACTTTAACGAGGCGGTATTGAAAACGGTCAACCGACGTCCTTCTTTGCTGCCGATGGAAGAAATCTTCTCGCTGATTCGTGAAACGGGTGCGCGCATCAACCTCGACCTTCTTTACGGTTTGCCCGGACAAACAGCGGATTCTTTCTCACGTACTGTTTCCAAAGCCATCGGGCTGGCTCCCGACCGTCTGGTCACTTTCAGCTATGCCCACGTTCCCTGGGTGAACAAACGGCAGCTTATTCTCGAGAAGGCGGGACTTCCCGTCGGTGAGGAGAAGAGCCGTATCTTTACGCAGGCAGTTTCGTTGTTGCACGATGCGGGGTACTGCTCCATCGGCATGGATCATTTCGTTCGTCCCGACGACGAACTCCGGGAAGCTTTGGACAATCATCGGCTGCACCGCAATTTTCAGGGATATTGTACCCGCCGGACGACGGCACAGGTGTACGCCTTCGGGGTTACCGGCATCAGCCAGTTGGATACAGCTTACGCACAAAACACGAAAGACATCGGCAGGTATATCGATTCGATGAACCGGAATGAATTTGCCATCGTCAAAGGGTATACATTGAACCGCGAGGAACAGATAACCCGCGAGGTGATCGAGAGTCTGATGTGCAATTACCGGATCGATTGGAACGAACTCGCCGGACGTTTGCACCTTTCTGCCGATGAGGTGAAAGGCGCCACCGCTTACGATGAAGATACGCTTTCGGGATTTGCCGCCGACGGATTGATCGAGTTTGACGAGCGGCAACTGGCAATGACCGTTTCCGGTTCTCCGTTCGTGCGGAACGTAGCAGCCTCGCTCGACAGGCTGATGCTGCATTCCACCCGGTCTTTTTCCAAACCTATTTAATTCTCTGTCAAGTTATGAATGATATACATACATCTTCGACACGTCGTCGTGAAATTGTGGTAATCGGAGCCGGGCTGACCGGCCTGACCATCGCTTACGAACTCGCACGTAAAAATAAAGACGTGGAGGTACTCGAGCAGCAAGACCGCATTGGCGGACAGATACGGACGTATACCGAAAACGGGTTTACGTTCGAGAGCGGCCCGAACACGGGGGTGGTTTCTTATCCCGAAGTAGCCGAACTGTTCGAAAGCCTGTCGCCTGAATGCCGGCTGGAGACGGCTTGTGAAGATTCCAAAAGAAGGTTGATCTGGAAAAAAGGAAAGTTCCGCCCGTTGCCTTCGGGGCTTCTGTCGGCTGTTTGCACGCCTTTGTTCAGTTTCAAAGACAAGCTTCGGATATTGGGCGAGCCGTTTCGTCCGAAAGGAACCGATCCCGACGAACCGGTCGGGCTGCTTGCCCGTCGCCGTCTGGGAAACTCTTTTCTGCACTATGCCGTCGATCCGTTTTTATCGGGCGTATATGCGGGAGATCCCATGAGGCTGGTCACCCGTTATGCCCTTCCGAAACTGTACAATCTGGAGCAGAATCACGGAAGTTTCATACGGGGAGCGATAGCCAAAGCCAAAGCGCCCAAGACGGAGCGTGACAGGTTGGCTACGAAGAAAGTGTTTTCGGCGCGGGGAGGATTCGGTCATTTGGTTCAGACGTTGGGACGGGCGATTGGAAACGACCGGATAACCTTGTCTGTGAAAGGGGTGACGGTAGAGCCTGCCGCGCAAGGTTGGAGAGTCTCTTTTCTGTCGGCTGCCGGAGAGAAGCAGTGCATCGATTGCGAGAAAGTGGTGACTACCGTCGGAGCGTACGCGTTGCCGCAGATTCTGCCGTTCGTGGAAAAAGAAGACATGGACAAGATTGCCGCCCTTCATTATGCGCCCATCATGCAAATTGCTGTCGGTCTGCATGACACAGGCGGAAAGAAGCATCCGGCTTTCGGCGGACTTGTTCCTTCGTGCGAGAAGAAAGATGTGTTGGGCATATTGTTTCCTTCTTCTTGCTTTGACGGCCGCGCTCCTGAAGGAGGCATGCTGTTTTCTTATTTTGTGGGAGGGGTGAGACATCCGGAATATCTGGATAAAACCGATGAGGAGATCGAGCAGATGGTAAGGGAGACGCTGCATTCCATGCTCGGTTATCCCGAAGATGTTCGGCCCGATCTTGTGCGCATCTTCCGTCACCGCCGGGCCATCCCGCAATACGATGTCGGCAGTGGCGCCCGTTTCGAAATCATCGATAAGTTGCAACGTGCTTATCCGGGACTTATATTGGCGGGAAATATCAAAGGAGGAATCGGTATGGCCGACCGCATTCGCCAAGCCGTGGGCGTAGCCGCCGGATTGTCTTGATGCGCTTCAAGCATACGCTTCCCCGCTCAGGCGCGGCATGGCGCATCGTCTCCGAATTGTCTCAATACCCCATGTTGGTTCCCTGCCGCACCTCGAGCCGGACGCCGAAATGCCCGTTCGCCGACTTGAGCTCGAAAGCTCCTTGAAATTTGTTCCTTTCCCAGGGAAGCGCGTTGCGGTCGGGCACTCTCCATCCTTTGGAATTATAATTCCCGTACGTGTTTATCCGCATACCGTTCTTTAGTTTGAAACTGCCCATTTGCAGATAGTCGGACGACGGGGAGAAGCTGCCGTATCTTCCTGTCAGCCCGGAAGAAAAAGGAGAAAATGCGCTGCTGAATCCTTGTGTATAGCTGGCATCGTTATTCAGAAAAAACAGTTTGTTGTAGTCTTTCGTAAGATTCGAAGGCATCTCCTGCATTTGTTTGGGGAGGGTAGGAGGAAGCACGCTCATCAATCCCATATCCAGCAGAAAGCCTCCGAACTCTTTGATGTTTGCCGAAGGAGAACGGCGCAGCGTATCGGAAGGAAATTCCGTTTGTGCGGAAAGATACACCGCCGGACATAACAAGACAAAGAATAGAATCAGCTTTTTCATTCCGGTAAAGATTGGTTTCACGCAAAGGTAGAAATTTTATGCGATAAACTTTGCTTCCTGATCAGCGGGTTGACAAGTTTTATCGACCTTTGCCGGTTTTTCAGATTTCCCTGCCTTTCGAATCAGCCCGCTTGCAAATAAAACGGAGAGAGGGCAACCGGAAGTGCCGGTTTGCGGGAGAAAGAGACAATGCCGTCGCTTTATGAAGAAGTAAACGAGCGTCAACTCGTAATAAAAATAAGTATTAACTGAGTCAACCGACTTTGAGAATAAGCCGTAAAGTGGTCAACTAAAAACATTAAACCACATGTGCTTTATGAAGAAGTAAATGGAAGAAAAGTTTCCCCGGTGGGAAACAAAAGTTTCATGCTGATGAAACAAAAGTTTCCCCGGTGGGAAACAAAAGTTTCATCGGCATGAAACAAATGAAACATCACGATGATTGTTCCGGTTTGCGCGTCCGGTCAGATGATGTATTGCGAACTGATGGATTCGTTGTTTACCACTCTTTTAATCGTTTCGGCAAACATGTCGGCGATGCTCAGCTGTTTTACTTTCACGCATTTCTTGGAATAAGGAATACTGTCGGTGAAGACCATTTCAGATAAGCCCGATTCCTGGACGCGGAATGACGCCGGATCGGACATTACACAGTGGCTGGCAATGGCGCGCACGGATTTGGCTCCGGCTTCCAGCATGATGTTCGCCGCTTTTGTAATCGTTCCGGCAGTATCTACGATATCGTCTACCAAAACCACATTCTTGTTTTCCACATCGCCGATAATCTGCATGGAAGCCACCTCATTGGCTTTTTCGCGCGATTTGTTGCACAGCACCAGGGGAACTCCCAGATATTTGGAGAATGTGCTGGCACGCTTCGAACCTCCTACGTCGGGCGTGGCAATCACCAAATCTTCCAGTTCCAGCGATTCGATGTACGGCAGGAATACGGCCGAAGCGTAAAGGTGATCGACCGGAATATTGAAGAACCCTTGAATCTGGTCTGCGTGCAAATCCATCGTGATCAAGCGGTCGATTCCCGCTACCGAAAGCAGATCGGCCACCAGTTTCGCGCCGATAGATACGCGCGGTTTGTCTTTTCTGTCCTGACGCGCCCATCCGAAGTACGGGATGACTGCTATGATGCTTTTGGCGGATGCCCGCTTGGCGGCGTCGATCATCAGGAGGAGCTCCATTAAGTTGTCGGAATTGGGGAAAGTGGATTGAACAAGAAATACGTGTGCTCCGCGAATAGATTCTTCGTAAGATACCGCAAATTCGCCGTCGGCGAAATGGGTGATGTTCATTTTTCCCAAAGGACAATTAAGGCTTGCGCAGATTTTTTCTGCCAGATATCTCGAGTTTGTTCCCGAAAATATCATAAAAGGTTCTTTTTCGCTCATTGTATAATGGTTGTTACCTGTTTGTTAATTTCCTTGCAAAGGTAGGAATTTCTATTATCATTTTGAAAGACTTATTGTAGAAAAAAACGATTTCTCTCCAACTTATCGGAAATATTTGTAGATTTGCTTTTTGAAAATAGACAACGGATGAAATGGCCCCGCGTTTTTCTGTATATATCATAACAGGCGTATTGTTTTTCGCCTCTTTCTTTTCGTGTACCGACATGGTGCCGACGAAAGAGGTGAGCCTCATCGATTCGTTGAATGGGAAAGCTTACGCTTTTCGTTACCGCAGTCTGGACTCTTCCTATCAATATGCCGACTATGCTTACCGGGAAGTAAAATTTTATAATTCGGGGAAAGCGGAGGCTTGCAACAATCTGGGGTTTTGCGCTTTCATGAGGATGGACTTCGACCGCGCCGAAGCGCTTCATAAAGAAGTGTATAAACTGACCAAAAACGAACTGGAACTGCTCATTGCCGACATCGGATTGATGAAGATCTATCAGCGGAAGGCCATGAACAAAGAGTTCTATGATTACCGCAACAGCGCTTTGCGGCGGATGAAGCGCGTCCGTGAAGACAGCGACCTGTTTACCGGACGCCATGAAAGACTTCGTATGAATTATGCTTTCTCAGAATTTCACATTGTTTCTTCCATTTATTATTATTATCTCCAACAGCGTCGGGAAGCATGGGCCTCGCTCGGACAAATCACGGAAGAAGAGATGCGGAATGATACGAGCCAGCTGTTATATTATCACTATATAAAAGGATCGGCTTCGCTTACCGAAGGCAGAACACCCGACGAGCAGAAACTGAATGAGTTCGACGAACTGTACCTGACTTGGCGTTTGTCGGTTCAGAGCAACCGGATTTATTTTGAAGGCAATGGGTTGCAGGGACTTGCCAATCTGATGATTCCTTCCGGCAATATAGATTTCTTCGGAAGCCGGAGAATGCATGCGCTGAATCAGCTCGGATATCCGCACGATTCGCTTCTCCCTTTGCGGCTGGCTCAGCTTTCCTTGCAGAAGTTTCGTGCGTACGATGACTTGTACCAGATAGCGGGAGCCTATGTCACCATCGGCAGGTACCTGAATGTGCACGGGCATTATGCGGAAGCCTTGGATACCTTGTCGAAAGCGTTGGAGTGCGTGAACCGGCACCATTACCGATACTATCATTCGAGCGATATGCCGGATAAACTGCTTCCTTATGCCGAACGGGATACGACTTGGGAGATGGGTGCGGCATGGATTGGGAAGAATAAGACAAAGACCGTTCCGGAATGGATAGCGCGTATCAGGGAGCAATTAAGCGTTTCGTATGCCGGGTTGGGACAAAAGGCCGCTTCCGATTACAACCGGAATATTTATCTGGATATACTTAATTATACCCGTCAGGATAAAGAATTGGAGAGCCGATATCTTTCGCTGGAAGCCGGTTCGAGACAGGTGACGCTGGTTCTTCTTTTGGTAATCTCCGGACTGGTATTGGTTATTATTTTATGGTGGTTCTTCAATAAACGTTCCAAAGTAACCAATCTTGCGGAGATAGAACGTCTGCAACGGGTGCTTTCCCTTTGTAAGGATATTACGTCTTCCATACCGATGGACGTACCGTTGATTCAGAAAGGAATCGATCAACTGTTCGGAGAAGGCAGGATGGCTTTGGAAATACCGGAAGACGGGAAAGCGGCATTGGTTCCGTCGGGTCGTTTAAGCCGCGATGAAAGGGCATTGGTGCATGTATTGCAGCCTTATATCGAATGGGCGGTGGACAATGAGCAGATGGTTGCGGTGTTGAGCGATGAACGCAGCCAATTGGAAAAGCAACGGTATATTTACGAACAGCACATTGCCGGAAATAAACGCCGGAATCTGGAAAAGAAGGCTTGTATGGCCATCGTGAACGGTATAACTCCCTACATCGACCGTATTTTGAACGAGGTTCACAAGTTGACCGGCAAGGGATATATCAATAATGAAAAGATAAAAAAAGAGAAGTATCAGTATATCGATGAACTGGTGACTACCATCAATGAATATAACGATATACTTGCCTTGTGGATCAAGATGAAGCAGGGATCGCTCAGCCTCAATATCGAAACATTCGGGCTCGATGAACTTTTTGAGTTGGTGGGAAAGGGGCGCAGAGCCTTCGAGATGAAAAAGCAGAAACTGGAGATAGAGCCTACCGACTTTATGGTGAAAGCCGACCGGGCGTTGACGCTTTTCATGATCAATACGCTGGCCGAGAACGCTCGAAAGTACACTCCGGAGGGGGGACATGTGAAGATTTACGCAAAGGCGGCGGACGAGTATGTGGAGATTTCGGTTGAAGACAACGGAAGAGGGCTTTCGGCGGAAGACGTTGCCCACATCATCGGTGAAAAGGTGTATGATTCTCGCAGCATAGGCATGAAAGATGCGGCCGATCCTGAAGAACTGAAAGAAAACAAGGGGAGCGGGTTCGGACTGATGAATTGCAAGGGAATTATCGAGAAATACAAAAAAACGAACGAACTGTTCCGGGTTTGCTTGTTTGACGTGGAAAGTGAGCCGGGTAAAGGAAGCCGTTTTTATTTCCGGTTGCCTCTGGGAGTGCGAAAGGCGCTGGGAATATTGCTTTGCATGTTGGTTCCCTTCGCATTTGCGTCGTGCGTGCATGAATCTCATCCGGCAAATCCGCAAACGGATACCGTGATGCCCCATATTGCCGACTCCGTTTACGAAGAGTTGCTGGACGAGGCTTCCGATTATGCCAATGCTGCCTACTTTGCCAATGTGGATAAAAAGTACGAGACGGCTTTGCAATATATAGACTCTGCGATGACCCTGCTCAATACTCATTACAAGAGGTATTCGCGGAGCGCCCGTCCGCATCGGTACATGACGTTGGAAGGCGAGGGGACCGCAGCGGAGATTGTCTGGTGGAACGAACTTTTCGATTCCGACTACCATGTTATTCTCGACATACGCAATGAAGCGGCTGTCGCTTTTCTGGCTTTGAAACGGATCAATGCCTATCGTTACAACAACGCCGCATTTACCGACCTGTATAAGTTGCAGGGGGAGGATAAAAGTCTGGAAGGCTATTGCAGGCAATTGGAACGGTCGAACAATAACAAAATCGTGGGTATTATCCTTTGCATCGTTTTGCTGATCGTCTCTCTCGTCGGCTATTATTTCCTATATTTAAGAAAGCGGCTGCAGAACAGGTTGAATCTGGAGCAAGTGCTCGAGATCAATCAGAAAGTTTTCGCGGCTTCTTTGATTCGGCCCAAGGAGAACTCCGAAGCGCTTCAACGGGAAGAAGACACGCTTCGGGAGATTCCGCAAAGCATTGTGGATAAGTCGTTCAGAGCGGTGAACGAACTGCTTTCGATCGACAGGATGGGAATTGCCGTATACAATGAGAGCACACATCAGTTGGAGTATGCTTCACATCCCCGCGGGGAAATGCCGGAATTGGTGGAGCAGTGTTTCGACGTTCGCAGGTATCTTTATCAGGAGAACCGCCGGGCCTTGCCTTTGATGGTGGAGGCGGGAGGAGAGCATCAGTGCGTGGGAGTCTTCTATCTGGAACGAAGAGAAGGAACAGAACAGGAGACCGATCATCTGCTTCTCGAGCTTATCGCCCGCTATGTGGCTATTGTCGTATTCAACGCGGTAGTAAAACTGGCTACCAAGTACAGGGATATCGAGTCGGCGCATGAGGAAGCCCGGCGCGCTTCATGGGAAGACAGCATGCTTCATGTGCAGAATATGGTGCTCGACAATTGTTTGTCGACGATTAAGCACGAGACGGTGTATTATCCCAATAAGATCAAGCAAATCATCGGACGGCTTCATTGGCAGAATCTTCCTGCGGATGAAGAGAAAGAGGCTGTGGAAACCATTACCGAATTGATTGAATACTATAAGGGCATTTTTACGATATTGAGTTCGTGCGCGTCGCGGCAACTGGAGGAGGTGACTTTCAGGAGAAGCACGGTTGAGGTGCGGGAACTTCTGGACGCTGCCGCGAAATATTTCCGGAAAGTATCGAAGAACCTGAAAGAGAAAATCGAGTTTGTTACGGTATCCGCCGAAGCAAAAGTGCTGGGTGATGTCAATCAGCTTCGCTTCTTGCTGGAAAACCTGATTGACGAAGCGCTCACAGTACGCAGCGAAGGAGTGATTCGTTTGGAGGTTCGCGTGGAAGACGAGTTTGTTCGTTTTCTTTTCACCGATACCCGCCGCGAAAAGAGCGTAGACGAACTGAACAGGCTTTTCTATCCCGATTTGGAGCGTATGACGTCCGGAAGCAAAGGCGAGCTGCAAGGAACGGAATATCTGGTCTGCAAACAGATTATCCGCGATCATGACGAGTTTGCCGGACGCAGAGGATGCCGCATCAATGCGGAGCCTGCCGAAGAGGGCGGGTTTACCGTTTACTTTACTGTTCCCCGCAAATAAAAGAAACACACATAAAAAGTTATTTGAATAAGAGAAAATGGAAGAAAAAAAGTTTAAAGTCATCATTGTAGAAGATGTAAAACTGGAATTGAAAGGGACGGAAGAGATTTTCCGTCATGAGATTCCGAATGCGGAAGTCATCGGTACGGCCATGACCGAAAGCGAATTCTGGCCGTTGATGGAGGTTCAATTGCCGGATCTGGTGTTGTTGGATCTCGGACTCGGGGGCTCTACCACTATCGGGGTAGAGATTTGCCGAAACATCTTCAAACGTTATAAGGGCGTGCGCGTGCTTATCTTTACCGGCGAAATATTGAATGAGAAACTATGGGTCGACGTGCTGAACGCCGGAGCCGACGGAATCATTCTAAAAACGGGCGAACTGCTCACTAAAACGGATGTTCAGGCGGTGATGGACGGAAAGAAGCTCGTGTTCAACTATCCTATTCTGGAAAAGATCGTAGACCGTTTTAAACAGTCGGTGGTGAATGACGCCAAACGGCAGGAAGCCGTGATAAACTACGACATCGATGAATACGACGAGCGTTTCCTCCGTCACCTGGCTTTGGGATATACTAAAGAAATGATCGCCAACCTGAAAGGAATGCCTTTCGGTGTGAAATCGTTGGAAAAGCGACAGAACGATCTTATCGGCCGGCTTTTCCCGAACGGAGAGCGTGTCGGGGTAAATGCCACCCGTCTGGCTGTGCGGGCATTGGAATTGCGTATTCTTGATCTGGATAATTTGGAAGCGGATGAAGAATAGATGGCGCATACCTCACCCGGCGACGATGTTTTTCCTGCTGACGCTGGCAGTCGTTTTCTTATCGTGGATATGTGATATTTACGGTTTAAAGGTGACATTGCCGCAGTCCGGCGAAGACATTCGTGTGCAAAGCCTGCTGAGTCCCGAAGGGATTCGCTGGTGGTTGCGGAATGCCATCAAGAATTTTACGGGGTTTGCCCCGTTGGGCATGGTGATTATCGCCATGTTCGGCTTGGGAGTCGCGCAACACTCCGGCTTTATTGATGCATGCATCCGCATGGGGGTGGGGAAGAACCATGATAAAAAGAAGATTATTTGGGGAGTGATTATTCTGGGGCTGCTGTCGAATGCCATCGGAGACGGCGGATATATCATTTTGCTCCCTATTGCAGCGATGCTGTTTCAATGGGTGGGGCTTCACCCCATAGCAGGGATTGTGACGGCATACGTGTCGGTGGCTTGCGGTTATAGCGCGAATATCGTGCTGAGTACGGTAGATCCTCTGCTGGCCCATATCACTCAGGAAGCAGCCTTGACATTGATCGGATATCAAGGCAACACAGAACCGCTCTGCAATTACTTCTTTATGAGCGTGTCGACTGCGGTGATTGCCGGTGTCGTTTATTGGGTTACCATACGTTATCTGCTTCCTGCTTTGGGTGAATACGGAGGAAAGGTGAAAGTAGAAGCCTATCGGCCCTTATCGCGCAAAGAACGCCGGGGAATCATGATGTCGGTGGTTGTGGCGGCTATTTATGTGGCGATCATTTTATGGCTGACTTTTTCTTCTTACGGCATTCTGCGCGGTGTAAACGGCGGACTCATGCACTCGCCTTTCATTGCGGGCATTCTCTTCCTGCTTTCTTTGGGAATAGGAATCACGGGTATGGCATACGGGTTCAGCTCCGGCAACTATCGTGGCGACAACGATGTGATCGAAGGCCTTACCCTGCCGATAAAGCTATTGGGCGTTTATTTCGTCATCGCTTTTTTCGCGGCGCAAATGTTCGCTTGTTTCGAATATTCCCATCTGGATAAATGCCTGGCCATCATGGGAGCCGATTTATTGTCTTCGTTTGAACCCGCTCCGCTCTCCGCGCTTGTTTTATTCATCGGCTTCACCGCCTTTGTCAACCTGATTATGGTATCCGCTACCTCGAAGTGGACTTTCATGTCATTCATTTTCATTCCGATATTTGCCCAAATGGGTATTTCTCCGGACGTCACTCAATGTGCATTCCGAATCGGAGACAGTTCGACGAACGCCATCACTCCTTTTCTGTTCTATATGCCTCTGGTGCTGACTTACATGCGGCAATACGATAAAAACATCACTTATGGTTCGCTGTTGAAATACACATGGAGGTATTCATTGTGTATATTATTGGTATGGACCCTCTTGTTTGTATGTTGGTACTTGTCGGGTTTGCCGATGGGATTGTAGATTTTGGAAAAAATATATATCTCTATCCGGATTTCTTCTTTCAATTTTCCCGGTAACACGTGTATTGCAATATTCTTCCGATAAGACGTTCGATCGGTAAGCGGTTGACAAATAAATAATAAAGATTTTTATTCATAAAAAAATGGCGGAATGTTTTTGAGATTCTATAAAAAACACTACCTTTGCACCGCAATTAAGGATGGTTCCGTAGCTCAGCTGGATAGAGCAACGCCCTTCTAAGGCGTGGGTCAAGCGTTCGAATCGCTTCGGAATCACAGTGAAGCAGTTACTCCGGTAGCTGCTTTTTTTGTTTTCCGGCTAAAGGAACGAACGCCATATAACATTCAAAAAAAATACAAAAAAACAAAAATCATTATACGCCTTTCTATTATTACTTTTACTTTTGAAAGAATAATAACTAAAAACACATTAAAATTATGAAGAAATTAATTCCTTTATTTGTCTTTTGTATAACTGTATCCGGTCTTTTTGCACAAAATGATCCTAACCAATTGAAAAAAGAAGGGGGAAGCGCGTTTAATGCGAAAAACTATCCGGTGGCATATGAAAAGTTCAGCGAATATCTGAAACTTACCGATAATAATGACTCTGCAGTGGCTTATTATTGCGGTATTGCAGCGGATAAGCTGAAGAAATATGCGGAAGCCGCAACTTATTTCGATATAGCTATTCAGAAGAATTATAATACGGGAAATTCATACGTCCGCAAAGCGATGGCTTTGGAAGCGCAACAAAAAAATGATGAATATGTGGCAACTTTGGAAGAGGGGCTAAAGGCTGTCCCGGGCAACGAGGCACTGGAAAAAAACTATGGCGTTTATCTGCTGAAAGCAGGAGTTAACGCCCAAAAAGCCGGTAAACTTGCCGAAGCCGAAGAGTGTTATAAAAAAGTAAGCACGCTGAACAACAAGAAATATAAAACAGATGCTTTGTACAGCCTTGGTGTTCTGTGTTATAACAATGGTGCCGATATTCTGAAGAAAGCCGCTCCGTTGGCTAATACCGATGCGGAGAAATATGCGGCTGAAAAGGCGGTTGCCGATGCCAGATTCAAAGAGTCGGCCGGTTACTTGGAAGAAGCGGCGAAAGTTTCTCCGGAGCGAGCCGAAATAAAGCAGATGCTTACTCAGGTGAAAAGCGCAATGTAATTTTTGATGAAACTCGCATAGCGGAAACATTCTTTTCTGCGATTGTTTCCGGAAGTTGGGGCTGGCCGAAATGGGACAGCCCCTTTCTTTTGCTTGCCGTTTAAAAGTGAAAAAGGTGGAATTGTCCTTATTTCCAAGCAGGTAAAGCAATATTCTCAAGTTGATTGAATGATATTTCGTTATCGGGTTTTCTTCAAAGATTCTCTGCTCATCTCTAAGCCTGTCATGCTTGATTCTGAAACTCGCCCGTCTTTGTTTTCAAAGCCCGCCGTGTTTGTAATCAAAGCCCGCCGTGTTTTTTTCAAAGCCCGCCGCCTTTTTTCCGAACCACGGTAACGAATAAAAAAGCAACCTTATGTGTTTTTTTATCGCATTCTGTTTCGTACATTTGCTCATCTTTATTTTGTTTCAACAAGAAGAAAGCTATATGCGATTATATACCAAAAATCAGGCTATCGGTCGGATGAATGAATTGGGGAAGAGCGGTTCACCCTTCGTTTTTATTATTAATTATGCCCGGAACGCCTCTTATATAGAAGAAGTGTCGTCGGTAGACGGCAACGAAGTGCTGTATGACCTGAACGGCTTCAGCAACCTTAGCGGGAAAGACCGAAGAGAGTGTTCGGTTCCTTCGGCGGAACCCGTTTTATGGAAATCTTTTCCGGAATCTTTCGAAGCATACCGGCGTTCGTTTCAGGTGGTCAGGCAAAATATTCTGGCGGGAAACAGTTTTCTGACCAACCTGACTTGTTGCACCCCGATAGAGACAAATCTGAGTTTGAAAGACATTTTCTTCCGGTCGAAAGCGTTGTATAAACTTTGGGTAAAAGACTCGTTCACTGTTTTCTCTCCCGAAATATTCGTCCGGATACGGCAGGGGAGAATAAGTTCTTATCCGATGAAAGGAACCATCGACGCCACTCTGCCCGATGCGGCCCGGATGTTGATGGAAGACCCGAAGGAAACTGCCGAACATGCCACCATTGTCGATTTGATCCGCAACGACCTGAGCATGGTAGCCGAACAAGTCGCGGTATCCCGCTACCGATATATAGACGAGTTGCAGACCAATCGGGGAAGGATTCTTCAAACAAGTTCCGAAATTCAGGGAGTTTTGCCGGAGCGTTTTCAGGAAAGACTGGGAGAAATTGTCTTTCGGCTTTTGCCTGCGGGATCGATTACCGGCGCGCCTAAAAAGAAGACAACGGAGATTATCGCCGAGGCGGAAACTTACGAAAGAGGGTTTTATACCGGAGTCATGGGATATTTCGATGGCGACGTACTGGATAGCGCCGTCATGATACGTTTTGTGGAGCAGGAGGGAGGAAAGCTCTTTTTCAAAAGCGGGGGCGGCATCACTTGCCGGAGTGAAGCGAAAAGCGAGTATGATGAAATGAAGCAAAAAGTATATGTGCCTATTTATTGAAACCATCAGGATAGAGAACGGACGGATATGCAATCTCGACTATCATGCCGCGCGGTTCAACCGCACGCGTGCGGCTTTCGGGAAAGATTCCGCTCCGGTTGCCCTGTCCGATATGGTCTCGCCACCTTCTGCGGAAGGCGTTTATAAATGCCGTGTGGTGTACGGCGAAGAGATTGAAGAGGTGACATACGCTCCTTACCGGATGAGGGAGGTAAGTTCCTTGCGCCTGATTGCTTCGGACACGATCGACTATACTTATAAAAGTGCCGACCGGAGCGAACTGAATGCTTTGTTCGGGCAAAGAGGTCGGGCAGATGATGTATTGATTGTGAGGAACGGATACCTGACGGACACTTCGATAGCCAATGTGGCCCTTTACGACGGCAACAAGTGGTGTACTCCGGCTTTTCCTTTGCTGAAAGGTACCAAGCGTGCGGAACTTTTGGATAAAGGTCTGATCGTAGAACGGGAAATCACGTGGCTGCAATTAGGCTGCTTTTCACGTATCATGCTGTTCAATGCCCTGATCGATTGGGAGCGACTCATTATTCCGGTGGACGGAAACAGCTTAATGCTATAGCGATAATTGCCTGTTTTGTGTGTTTTTTAAAATAAAATTCGTACGTTTGTAGGTGAATCATTGAAAACAATTAAAATGAATGCACCTTTTATCTTCCGGTTTTTAAAAGATCTTTCGGCGAACAACAATCGCGAATGGTTTAACGAACACCGGGAAGAATATGAGACAGCCCGCAATGAGTTTGATAAATTGCTGGAGGCCGTCATCGGACGTCTCTCACTCTTCGACGAAACAATCCGGGGAATCCGGCCGAAAGACTGTACGTACCGTATTTACCGCGACACACGCTTCTCTGCCGATAAAACCCCTTACAAGAATCATTTCGGCGGCTACATCAATGCGAAAGGCAAGAAATCCGATCATTGCGGTTATTATATACATTTGCAGCCCGGCGGGTGTATGCTCGCGGGAGGAAGCTACTGCTTGCCCCCGAATGTGTTGAAAGCCGTCAGACAATCTATTTACGACAACGTGGAAGAATACATCTCGATTGTAGAAGATCCGGAGTTTAAAACATATTTTCCCGTTGTGGGCGATGATTTTCTGAAGACTGCTCCGAAAGGATTTCCGAAAGACTTTCCTTACATCGACTATTTGAAGTGCAAGCAATATATTTGCGCGCATGAAGTGCCCGACGACTTTTTCACCCGTCCCGGCGCTTTGGACGAAATAGAAAAGGTGTTCAGGCAATTCAAGCGTTTTGCCGATTTTATCAACTATACCATCGATGATTTCGAATGACTGAAACTTTAAAATATATACATTAAAAAGAGAGATTATTATGATAGTAGATACGTTAGAAAACATTGAGAAATACGTGGCTTTGAATCCTTTGTTCGCACAAGCTGTCGAGTTTTTGAAATCGCACGACCTGCAAGCCATGGAAGCGGGCAAAACAGAAGTGAAAGGGAAAGAGCTGGTAGTCAATATCGTCCGGACAAAGCCTAAAAAGAAAGAAGAAGCCAGGCTCGAAGCCCACAGGGAGTTTATCGATATTCAGCTGCCTTTGTCGGGAACTGAAGTCATCGGGTATACTCCTTTGGCCCGTTGTGTTCCGGCAGACGCTCCGTTTAATGCCGAAGACGATATCGTATTTTTCGACGGAGCGGCCGAAACCTACGTTTCCCTGAAACCGGGGATGTTCGCTATCTTCTTTCCGCAAGACGGACATGCGCCCGGCATTACCCCCGACGGCGTGAAAAAAGTAATCGTAAAAGTGAAAGCATAACCTTTTATTCTGCTCTGATATGGAAAAGACTCTGAATCTTATTAAAAATGATCCCTGGCTGGAACCTTATGCCGAAGCGATTATCTGTCGTTACGGGCATGCGTTGAAAAAGGAAGCCGAGTTGACCGACAAAGGGAAGCAAAGCCTTGCCGACTTTGCTTCGGGTTATCTTTATTTTGGATTGCATCGCACAGTGCAAGGATGGGTTTTCCGTGAATGGGCGCCAAACGCTACACATATTTATCTTGTAGGCACATTCAATAACTGGGAAGAACAGGCTGCTTATAAGCTGAAAAAGCTGAAAAACGGAAACTGGGAAATCAATCTCCCCGAAGAAGCTATTCATCACGGCGATTTGTACAAGCTGAACATCTATTGGGAAGGCGGACAGGGCGAACGCATTCCGGCATGGGCCAATTATGTGGTTCAGGATGAACGCACTCATATATTCAGCGCACAGGTATGGGCGCCCGAGAATCCGTATCGATTCAGAAAGAAAGCGTTCAAGCCGAACACTTCTCCTTTGCTTATTTACGAATGCCACATCGGAATGGCGCAAAACGAAGAGAAGGTAGGCAGCTATGCCGAATTCCGCGAAAAAATTCTTCCGCGTGTAGCCGAAGACGGATACAACTGTATTCAGATTATGGCCATACAGGAGCATCCTTACTACGGAAGTTTCGGTTATCACGTTTCCAACTTCTTCGCAGCCTCTTCAAGATTCGGCACTCCCGATGAGCTGAAAGAACTCATCGATACGGCTCATGAAATGGGCATTGCCGTCATCATGGATATCGTACATTCGCATGCCGTGAAGAATGAAGTGGAAGGATTGGGCAATTTTGCCGGCGATCCTCATCAGTATTTTTATCAGGGCGAGCAGCGTGAGCATCCGGCTTGGGACTCTCTATGCTTTGATTACGGCAAAAACGAAGTGATTCACTTCCTGCTGTCTAACTGTAAATATTGGTTGGAAGAGTACAAATTCGACGGGTTCCGCTTCGACGGAGTTACTTCCATGCTTTATTACAGTCACGGATTGGGCGAGGCTTTTTGCAATTACGGCGATTACTTCAACGGTCATCAGGATGATAATGCCATTTGTTATCTGACGTTGGCCAATAAGTTGATTCATCAGGTGAACCCGAAGGCGATAACCATTGCCGAAGAAGTATCGGGGATGCCGGGACTTGCCGCCAAAGCGGAAGACGGCGGCTACGGATTCGATTACCGCATGGCGATGAATATTCCCGATTACTGGATTAAAACGATCAAAGAGAAAGTGGACGAGGACTGGAAGCCTTCGAGCATGTTCTGGGAAGTGACCAATCGCCGTCGGGACGAAAAGACCGTTTCGTATACCGAAAGTCATGATCAGGCATTGGTAGGCGATAAGACGATCATTTTCCGCCTGATCGATGCCGATATGTATTGGCACATGCAGAAGGGAGACGAGAATTATGTGGTTCACAGAGGAATAGCTTTGCACAAAATGATTCGCTTGTTGACCGCATCCACTATCAACGGCGGTTATCTCAACTTTATGGGAAACGAGTTCGGGCATCCCGAATGGATCGATTTCCCGCGTGAAGGAAACGGATGGTCGTATAAGTACGCCCGCCGTCAGTGGGATTTGGTGGACAATAAGAATCTGGCTTATCACTATCTGGGGGATTTCGACAGGGAAATGCTGAAGGCCATCAAAAGCGTGAAGGACTTTCAGGCAACGCCGGTTCAGGAAATCTGGCACAACGACGGCGATCAGATTCTGGCTTACGCGCGCAAGGATTTGCTGTTTGTATTCAACTTCAATCCGAAGCAGTCGTTTACCGACTATGGTTTCCTCGTTGCTCCCGGAGCGTATGAAGCAATCTTGAATACGGACAGCGTGTCGTTTGGCGGAAACGGTTTCGCCGATGATTCCGTCGTTCACTTTACCATCGCCGACCCTCTGTATAAGAAAGAAAAGAAAGAATGGCTGAAACTTTATATCCCCGCCCGTACCGCAGTGGTGCTGAGGAAGAAGAAGTAGGCGAGCGGAGATGTGTAGGATACAGGCGACAGCTTTACACCGGTTGTTCTCGTGTCGGGATTCCGACGGGGCGGTGTAAAGCTGTTGTTTTGTGATATATCCCCGAATAAGCCGTCAAAAGATGATTTTCAGTATTTTGCCGCTGTATCCGCCTACGGATACTTCTGTGGCTTTATACGGCAGCAGACTGATTTCTTCCTCTTTTCCGGTCAGCAGTTCGGTGGCTTTGCAGACGTCGGTCTGCGGCATTTGCAGATAGTCGAAAGCGTGCGAAGGTATGTTGATGGCAACGTCGACCGGCTGGCTGTCGAAGTTGACTACAAAAAACAACAACTCATTGCCGAACTTCCGCATGAATGTGTACTGCCTGTGTTCGTTGAACTTCCATCCGTTGATATTCGCGTACATCAGATCGAAGAAAAGCCCTTGAGCGATGGCTTGCTCTTCGTTGCAAAGGGTGAGCACTTTCCGGTAGACGGTGTACAAACGCTTGTGTTCTTCGGATAACATCTTTCCGTCGAACTTGCCTCCGTTCCGCCACCTTCGGATGGTGTCCACGCTCCAATAGTCGAATATGGTGGTTCGCCCGTCTTTACCGCTGAATCCTTCGTTGTCCATGCCCCGTTCGCCGAATTCCTGTCCGAAATAGATCATCATCGGATTGGTGTTCATGCAGGCCGAAACGATGAGACCCGGAATACCTTTGCGCGGGTTTCCCGCAAAGAAATCGGAAGCGATGCGCTGCTCGTCGTGGTTTTCGAGGAAGTTGAGCATCTGTTTCTCTATTCCGTTCAGGCTTTGCCAACATTGGGTGATGGCTGTTGCCGACTGAAAGCCGCAGATTACATTGCGAAGTGTTTCGTACAAGCCGACTTTATCGTACAGGTAATCGAATTTTCCCCGTTGCAGATAATTACGGTATTCGGCGGGATTGTAGACTTCGGCGATGAAAAGGATGTCGGGATAAGCCTCTTTTACTTGTGGAATCGCCCATTCCCAGAACTCTACGGGAACCATTTCCGCCATGTCGCACCGGAAAGCGTCTATCTTTTTCGAAGCCCAGAACAGCAGTATGTCCAACATTTTGAACCATGTATCCGGAGTGGGCGAGAAGTGGCACGTGCCTCCGTTCTGATAGTCTATGCCATAATTCAGCTTTATGGTTTCATACCAGTCGTTCACCGTTGGCGTCGCGTCGAACCGGTTGTTGCCTGTCGCCTTGGCGGGAAACTCCCGGTAAGGTTCCGCTGCTCCCGCCGTCATGTCGAATTGTCCGCGGAGTTCGGCTTTGGGAATGTAATAAAAGTTATTGTAAGGACTGAATGATTGCGCCGGGTCGTCGTTGGCTCCGAGGTTTACAGTCCCGTCGGGTTGCATGTCCGAATGGTACTGACGCGACACGTGGTTCGGAACGAAATCGATTATCACCTTTAGTCCTGCACGGTGCGTGCGGCGAACCAGATTCTCGAATTCCTTCATCCGTTCGGGTATGTCGTTCACCAGATCTGGGTCTACATCGTAATAATCCTTAATGGCGTAGGGCGAGCCTGCTTTTCCTTTCACGATGGCGGGATGGTCGGGGCGGATGTTGTAGCGGCGGTAATCGGTCTGCGTGGCATGCTCGATGATGCCGGTATACCAGATATGCGTCGCTCCCGTCTTTTTGATTTCTCCCAAAGCCTTGAGCGTAAAGTCTCCCATTTTACCGCAACCGTTGGTAACGATATCCCCGTTGCGCACGCAAT
Source organism: Bacteroides pyogenes (assembly GCF_014196225.1). Taxonomy (GTDB): domain Bacteria; phylum Bacteroidota; class Bacteroidia; order Bacteroidales; family Bacteroidaceae; genus Bacteroides; species Bacteroides pyogenes_A. The sequence goes on from NZ_JACIDI010000020.1 coordinate 23,503, forward strand.
GGTTGTTGTTGTTTCCGAACAGGCGGGTAAAAACCTGATAGATGATGATTTTCTTTTCGTTGTCCATTATGTTGTTTTTTTCTTCAGTGTCGATATTCTTTTTGGGTATTGCAAAGCGCAACGGCTTTACTTCCATATTTTCCCTTTCTCTTCGAGCAACGAGCCGAGCAGCCGGTTGGCGGTTTCGTATCCCTGATTGAATATTTCTTCCGCTTTTTCCAGTTCCGTGTTGCTATATCCGTTCAGGTTGTACGGCTCGATCAGCAAGTCGCATTTTGCTCTTTCGGGAAAAGTGTTTGCGCGGAACATGAAGTGGAAAGAACGCATGGCGATGGTCAGGATATTCATTTTATAGTCTTCCGCCATGAGCGGGCTTACGTTTACCCCGACCACCTTGTCGCATACTCTGCGAAGGGTAGAAACGGGAAGATTCATCAGGAGCCCCCCGTCTACGTAGTTCGTACCGTTTATTTTCACGGGGGCGAACATCACGGGCATGCAGCAGGAGGCTGCGATGCGTTCGGCTATCGGCCCGCGATGAAAGTGTACCATGCGCCCGTGGTCGAGGTCGGTGGCTGTGACAATCAGCGGTATTTGCAGCTCCTCCATTCGTTGGGCCCTCAGATGGGTGCGAAGAAAGTCCATAAATTCGCTCAATTCGAATAATCCCCTTTTAGGAATCGTAAGTTTGGTAAGGTCGAGAAACTTATGTCCTGCAAAATATTCGATAACCTGATAAGGCTCGTTGCCGTCGGCGCAGAACACCCCCGCAAGCGCGCCCGCGCTTACTCCGGAGATGATATCCGGTCTGATGTCGTGTTCCAACAAGGACTGCATGACTCCCAAATGAGCAAATCCTTTGATAAATCCCCCGCTTAGCGCATAGCCTATCTGATATTTTCGGCTATTCCATTTCTCGTTCATAACTAACTACTCTTGCTTTTCATTTACTTCGCCACGAATTTAATGAATTTATTGAAAGTAACGGAAGGATAGGGGATAGTTTTTTGTCCGATTTGCAATCCGGCCGAACGGATATACGGTTGAAACTGCGATGATATGGCGTTGTTTGAGGTTTTCTGCGCTGTGAATCGGGCGGCAATACGTATTCCGAGTGGCAGTATGCTGGCGAAAGCTCTCTTCGAGGGTGATGGATCGGCGGATTTGTGGCAGATTTTGGATGCGATGGAGGAGAGGGATGCCTCATTCATCTTCTTTTTGGGGAAAGAAACAGAGGCGCAGCAGTCTGAAACAAGATTTTCCGGAAAGCTTGAGGAGAACAGGTTTTGAACAAACAGAAGTGTTCCAAATTGGGGCGTTGCTTTTTTCGGGAACGGAACAGGGGTTTTGCCGGTTTGAAGCGGGGAGATTTTTCCCGAAAAAGTGTGATTCTCTGCGGGATGTGTTGAAATAGGTGTGCTCGTAGACAAACTTTGTCTGGAAGAAAGAGCATGATTCTGCCGGACTGAATCGGCAGGCTTTTGATGAAAGCTATCACTTTGTCGGATTAAAAACGAAGACTCTGTCGAGGTGATGTAGAGCTTTTGCCGGGTGAAAACAGAGCTTCTCACTGATGAAAGCCAAAGCTCTGTTCTGCGAAATCAGAGGTGCTGTTCTTCGAAATCAGAGGTACTATTCTTCGAAAACAGAGCTTCTGTCCGGAGTAAACAGAACTTCTATTCGGCCCCAATAGACTCTCTATTTAAGAGCAGGTGGAATTTTCATCTGTCCTGCGCCGGACTTTCGTCAATCGGGAAGAGTTTCTAACCGGATGAAGCGTTAGGTTTTACTGACACAAACCACGACTTTTAAAACCGCCGGGACGAATCCGGTGAAGCAGTGGAATTAACGGGATTCCGTATGGCGGAAACAGAAAAATGCGGATTTATACATAGGAGACAAGCCCTTGAGCTTGCGGTCATTGTATAAATCCGCATGGAGTAAAATTGGAAACTAAATAATCACTCGCTTATAAATCTTGTGATTATTGTATCAATCCACGTTGCGCGTTTGGGAAATTTCTCGTCAGGTTCCCCGCCGATTCGTTTTTCGTTTCCCGCAAAATTTCTTTTCGCTCTCTGCCGCTTTTCGCTTGGTTTCGAGCCGATTTGCTTTTCGGCGAAACGAATCTCCCGAAGTTACGCCTGTTTATTCGATACCGTGCGCATTTGCGGTAGAGTCGATCTTTTTAATCAACCCTTGAAGCACTGCGCCGGGACCGCACTCGGTGAAGTCTGTCGCGCCGTCGGCTATCATTTTTACAACAGTCTGTGTCCAACGTACGGGAGCGGTGAGTTGCGCCACCAGATTCTGCTTGATTTCCTCCGGATCGGTGTGCGGCAAAGCGTCTACATTTTGGTATACCGGGCATTTCGGAGTGTGGAAATGGGTGGCATTGATGGCTGCGGCGAGTTCTATCTTTGCGGGATCCATCAACGGAGAATGAAACGCTCCGCCGACTTTCAACGGCAACGCGCGTTTGGCTCCGGCTGCTTTCATCAGTTCGCACGCCTTCTCGATGCCGGGAACCGAACCGGAAATTACGATTTGTCCCGGGCAGTTGTAGTTGGCAGCCACGCACACTTCGCCTTCCGCAGACACTGAGGCGCAGATCTCTTCCACCTTTTCGTCGGGCAACGCAAGGATGGCGGCCATTGTAGAAGGCGTTTTCTCGCAGGCTTTCTGCATCGCCATCGCACGTGCGTAAACCAGCTTCAAACCGTCTTCGAAGCTCAGCGCGCCGGCGGCCACCAATGCCGAAAACTCTCCGAGCGAATGCCCGGCGGTCATTTCAGGTTTGAAATCATCGCCCATGCAAAGCGCGGAAATAACCGAATGCAGGAACACGGCAGGCTGGGTTACCTTTGTCTGACGGAGGTCTTCGTCCGTTCCTTCGAACATAATATCTGTGATACGGTATCCGAGGATACCATTGGCTTTTTCAAACAAGTCCTTTGCTAAAGCTGAATTCTCATACAGGTCTTTGCCCATTCCGACAAACTGGGCGCCTTGACCGGGAAATACGAATGCTTTCATGTCTTTTCTATTTTAATTTATTGTTAATTGCATCGCAAAGGTATACTTTTTTGCAATACGACGGCACAAAAATCCTTTTTTTGTGCAATTCACTTGTGGAAATGCCACAACGGACCGTTGCCGTGTCCGATGTTCAGTTCCTTTGCGGCGAGGATGGAGCGGGTGATGTAGTCTTTCGCTTGCCGCACCGAATCTTGCAAAGAACATTCCCGCGCAAGATAAGTGGCTATGGCGGAAGAAAGCGTGCATCCCGTTCCGTGCAGATTGCGGCTTTCTATCTTCGGTTGCTCGTAGCCGAGCGTTGTGCCTGAGGCGCGAAGCAGGTCGAACGCCTTGTCGCCCGGCAGATGTCCTCCTTTTATCAACACCGAAGTATGGTAAGTATCTGCCAGCTTACGGGCAACCTCCCGCATCTCTTGCAGGCCCTCCGCCGTTTCGCCGGAAAGGATTTCCGCCTCGTGAAGGTTCGGCGTGACAAGGGTGGTGAGGGGCAACAATTCCTGCTTCACCCTTCCGACGGCTTCTTCCGTCATCAGCCTTTTCCCGCTGGTAGATACCATTACCGGGTCGTAAACAACGTGTGCCGGACGGTATTTCCGCAGGCAGGCAGCTATGGTTCCTACCATATCGGCGTCATAAATCATCCCGATTTTCACGGCGGAAGGCTTCAGATCGTCCATCACCGCTTCTATTTGCCCGCGTACGACATCCGCAGGAACCGGATGTACCGCCGCTACGCCCCACGTGTTCTGTACGGTAATCGCCGTGATGGCGGTTGCCGCATACCCGCCCAATGCCGAGATTGTCTTCATGTCCGCCTGTATTCCCGCTCCTCCGGAGCAGTCGGAACCGGCAACGGATAAAATGACCGGATGATTTTCCATTTCGTTCATATATTTTCGGTAAAGATAAAGTAAAAACGGATAGCAGCCAAACGGCTTCGGGAGTTCGGCGGATGCCAGGCGGGGGAGTCGTAAGGTCGGCATATCTCTTTTGCGCCCGCTGCGGATGCGCGCTTCCGGACATATTTGTTCGTTTCCTCCGCCGGGTGTTGCGCTGCCTTTCCCCATCGCACGGAAAGGTTGGTGCGCAGATGCTTTGCGGAAGAAAAAGTGCGGAAAAGAAAAGCCGCTTTCGGAAAAAAGAGAAAGGATTTGTGCCGGCTTGGATGCAATAAATGCCAAATTCCATTATCTTTGCTGCCGAATTGGTTCCGGGCAGAGTTCTTCCTCTATCCGGATGAAAAGGGAATCGGGTGCAAATCCCGGACAGTCCCGCTGCTGTGAAGCTCCGTTTATAAATTACGATAAATACTATAATAACCACTGGCTGCTTTGAGGAGACGAAGCGCCGGGAAGGTATCGGAAATGAGGAGTCAGTCAGAAGACCTGCCGTTCATCAAAGGCTGTTTCTACTCGTGGGATAGGGAAGCAGTGCGAAAGATTTCATAATTCATTAAAAACGTTTCATGGAAATAATCAAGAGAAATGGGACGACGGAGCTTTACGACAAAGAAAAGATTGCCGTCGCCATGCGGAAAAGTTTCTCCAGCACCGGGCAGCAAGTCGCCGATCAGGTCATTTACGCTATGGCCGGCGAAGTGGAGTCGTTTGTCCGTGACTGCATAGACAATCGCAGCGTAGAAAAGATACAGGATGAAGTAGAAAAGGTGTTGATGGAGCACGGTTTCTATGCCGAGGCCAAAAACTATATCCTGTATCGCTGGCAACGCACCGAGCGCAGAAAAGCACTGAACAACATTGCAGGCGAACTGCGTGATGAAAGCATTACGCACGTGCTTAAAGGCATACAGGCGGATTTTCCCGAAAGCGAATACAGCCTGACCCTGCTTGCCGAGAAGTTTTCCGGATTTTGCAAGCCGGAAATGTCCACCGACGAACGTTTGGAAGCGCTTATCAAAGCGGCTGTGGAACTTACCACGCAGGATGCGCCTTCATGGGAGTTCATCGCCGCGCGCCTGCTCGCCCATCAGTTGAAGGCAAAGCTCGAACGGCAAGCCGAAGCTGCGGGAATCGGTTCTTTCTACGACAAATTGCGCTATCTTACGAAAGAAGGACTGTATGGCAGCTATATACTCAACACGTATTCGCAGGAAGAGATTGAGGAGGCCGCCGGCTTTATGCAGCCCGAACGGGATAAGTTGCTGAACTATTCGGGACTGGATTTATTGGCGAAACGTTATCTCATCCGCACCCATTCGCACGAGCCGGTGGAGTCGGTACAGGAAATGTACCTCGGCATAGCGTTGCATCTGGCGATGCCCGAAAAGAACGACAGGCTTCAGTGGGTTCGTAAGTTCTACGACTTGCTTAGTCGGCTGGAAGTGACGATGGCTACGCCGACGCTGGCTAATGCGCGTAAACCTTATCACCAGCTTTCCAGTTGCTTCATCGATACGGTTCCCGACAGTCTGGAAGGAATCTACAGAAGTATCGACAACTTTGCGATCGTCAGCAAGTTCGGCGGTGGAATGGGGCTTTACTTCGGTAAGGTTCGTGCCTCCGGCGGTGACATTCGCGGCTTTAAAGGAGTGGCGGGCGGAGTCATTCGCTGGATGAAACTGGTCAATGATACGGCTGTTGCGGTCGATCAGCTGGGTATGAGGCAAGGCGCCGTAGCCGTCTATCTCGATGTTTGGCACAAAGACCTGCCCGAATTTTTACAGCTCCGCACGAACAACGGAGACGACCGCATGAAAGCGCACGACATCTTCCCGGCCGTTTGCTACCCCGACCTCTTCTGGAAAATGGCCAAAGAGGATCTGAACCAGACTTGGCATTTATTCTGTCCCAATGAGATTCTGAAAATCAAAGGTTATTGTCTGGAAGATTATTACGGGAAAGAGTGGGAGAAAAGATACTTGGACTGTGTAAAGGATGCCCGCATCTCCAAACGTACCATCAGCATTAAGGATATCGTGAGGCTGACGTTGCGATCGGCGGTCGAAACGGGCACTCCGTTCACGTTCAACCGCGATACGGTGAACCGGGCCAATCCCAACAACCACCGCGGCATTATTTATTGTTCCAACCTGTGTACGGAAATCGCCCAGAATATGTCGCCCATAGAAACGGTTTCCACCGAAATCCGGTCGGAAGAGGGCGATACGATCGTGGTAAACACTTTCCGTCCCGGCGATTTTGTCGTATGCAACCTTGCCAGCCTGTCGTTGGGACACCTGCCGTTGGAAGACAAGGAGCAGATGAAAGAGAAGGTGGCGACAGTGGTGCGCGCACTCGATAACGTGATCGATCTGAACTTTTATCCCCTTCCTTACGCTAAGATAACGAATCATCGCTATCGCAGCATCGGACTGGGAGTGAGCGGTTATCACCATGCTTTGGCGATTCGGGGCATTGCGTGGGAGAGCGAAGAACATCTCCGCTTTGCCGATCAGGTATTCGAAAACATCAACTATGCCGCTATCGAAGCAAGTGCCGAGCTGGCAAAAGAAAAAGGAAGCTATGCTTATTTCGAAGGAAGCGACTGGCAGACCGGAGCCTATTTCTCCAAACGGGGGTACGTTTCGCAGGCTTGGAACGAACTGGCGGTAAAGGTTGCCGCATGCGGCATGCGAAACGCTTATTTGCTTGCTATCGCTCCTACAAGCAGCACCGGCATCATTGCGGGAACTACGGCAGGAATCGATCCGGTAATGAAACGCTTCTTTCTGGAGGAGAAGAAAGGGGCGATGCTTCCCCGTGTGGCTCCGGCTTTATCCGGCAAAACTTTCTGGATGTACAAAGGAGCTTACTTGCTCGACCAGCAATGGAGCATCCGCGCCGCCGGCATTCGTCAGTTGCATATCGACCAATCTCAAAGTCTGAACCTTTATATAACCAATGATTTCAGTATGCGTCAGGTTCTCGACTTATATCTGCTGGCATGGGAGTGCGGCGTGAAGACACTGTATTACGTGCGCGGCAAATCGCTGGAAGTGGAAGAATGCGAAAGCTGTGCATCTTAAAGAAGAAGAAAAATAAAAAAGAAATAGAATGATGGAAATCAAGAAATTAAAGAAGAATGCCCTCTTCAATCCGCAGGGCGACACGGAAATACGGCTGAGGCGAATGGTGGGGGGAAATACAACCAACCTGAACGACTTCAACAACATGCGCTATAAGTGGGTAAGCGATTGGTATCGTCAGGCGATGAACAACTTCTGGATACCCGAAGAAATCAACTTAACGCAAGATACCAAAGACTATCCGCATCTGGACAAAGCGGAGCGGACTGCGTATGACAAGATTCTGAGTTTCCTCGTGTTCCTCGATTCTTTGCAGAGCAACAACCTGCCAACCATCAGCGAGTATATCACGGCCAACGAGGTGAACCTTTGCCTTCATATTCAGGCGTTTCAGGAATGTGTGCACAGTCAGAGCTACAGTTATATGCTCGATACGATTTGCAGCCCCGAAGAACGGAATGAAATTCTGTATCAATGGAAAACCGACGAGCATCTGCTGAAGCGGAATACGTTTATCGGCAACTGCTATAACGAGTTTCAGGAGAGTCAGGACGGGTTTACGCTCATGAAGACGCTCATCGCCAATTATATTCTCGAAGGCATTTACTTTTACAGCGGCTTTATGTTTTTCTACAACCTGAGCCGCAACGGGAAAATGTCCGGATCGGCTCAGGAAATCCGCTACATCAACCGTGATGAGAATACGCATCTCTGGTTGTTCCGCAATATTATTCTGGAACTGAAGAAAGAAGAACCCGATTTGTTCACTCCCGATAAGGTGGAAGTATACGAGGCCATGATGCGCGAAGGCGTGCAGCAGGAAATAGACTGGGGGCAATATGTGATAGGTGATCATATACAAGGGTTGAATAAGAAGATGATTGCCGACTACATTCGCTTCCTTGGAAATCTGCGTTGGAGCAGTCTCGGCTTCGACCCTTTGTACGAAGACAACCGGAAAGAGCCGGAAAGCATGCATTGGGTGTCGCAATATTCGAATGCCAACATGGTGAAAACCGATTTCTTCGAAGCGAAAAGCACCGCTTACGCAAAGAGTACCGCGTTGGAAGACGACTTGTAGCAGATTACGGCATCGTTTGTGAGAAAAAAGTGGCGATACCGGAAAAAGAAAACATAATCTTCGGAAAGCGATTCTATCTCCTTTCTGTATCGTATATAATTCCGAATGTTATTCAATCTGTTATATCGCTGTTTTACAATGAAATATACATTGTAATATAAATAGTCTGTTGAAATAAAGCTCTGCTTGAATAAAGTTGAATCAGTTGTCCGAACGCACTCTGTCGGGCAACTGATTTTTTTCTTCCGAATGATCGGGAAACAGAAGAATTTTATTTTTTCCTTTCGTCTTTATATCAGTAAATAAATGTTTTTTGTAACTTTGCACCCTTAAAAATGGGATATTCCTAAAACGGTAATTGTAAAATAGTTAAATAGATAAATAAACTCATGGGTAAGAGATTTACTGAGTATTCGCAGTTTGACCTCTCTCAGGTGAACAAAGAGGTATTGAAGAAATGGGACGAGAACCATGTTTTCGCCAAAAGTATGACAGAACGTGAAGGCTGTCCTTCGTTTGTTTTTTTCGAAGGGCCCCCCTCGGCAAACGGTATGCCGGGTATTCACCACGTAATGGCTCGTACCATCAAAGATATCTTCTGCCGTTACAAAACGATGAAAGGATACCAGGTAAAGCGTAAAGCCGGTTGGGATACGCATGGTCTTCCTGTGGAGCTGGGCGTGGAAAAAGCGTTGGGCATTACGAAAGAGGATATCGGAAAAAAGATTTCCGTTGCCGAATATAATGCCGCCTGCCGCAAGGAGGTGATGAAGTACACCAAAGAGTGGGAAGACCTGACACATAAAATGGGGTATTGGGTGGATATGCAGCATCCTTACATCACCTACGACAACCGTTATATCGAAACTTTATGGTGGCTGCTGAAACAGCTCTACAAGAAAGGTTTGCTATACAAGGGATATACCATTCAGCCTTACTCGCCGGCTGCGGGAACAGGCCTGAGCTCTCATGAGTTGAACCAGCCCGGATGCTATCGCGATGTAAAAGATACCACTGTTGTCGCTCAGTTTAAGATAAAAAATCCCAAACCGGAAATGGCCGGATGGGGAACTCCTTATTTTATCGCCTGGACTACGACTCCGTGGACGCTGCCCTCGAATACGGCACTCTGCGTAGGACCGAAAATCGATTACGTTGCCGTGCAGACGTACAACGCATATACAGGCGATCCCATCACCGTGATTCTGGCAAAAGCGTTGCTGAACGCGCACTTCAATCCGAAGGCTGCCGAGCTGAAGCTCGAAGATTATAAAGCGGGAGACAAGCTCGTACCTTTCAGAGTAATAGCCGAATATAAAGGTACCGACCTTATCGGCATGGAATACGAACAGTTGATTCCATGGGTGAAGCCGGTAGAAGTATCCGAAGAAGGAAACTGGACGAGAAGCGATAACGGTTTCCGTGTCATTCCCGGCGATTATGTAACGACGGAAGACGGTACGGGTATCGTACACATCGCGCCTACTTTCGGTGCCGACGACGCCAATGTGGCACGTGCGGCAGGCATCCCTTCTCTTTTCATGATCAATAAAAAAGGGGAGACCCGCCCGATGGTGGATCTCACCGGCAAATTCTATACTCTCGATGAACTGGACGAAACATTCGTCAAAGAATGTATAGATGCAGACAAATATAAGGAATATCAGGGAGCATGGGTGAAGAATGCTTACGATCCCCAGTTTACCGTCGACGGAAAGTACGACGAGAACGCGGCGCAGGCGGCGGAGTCGCTGGATATCGCCCTTGTCATGATGATGAAGATGAGCAATCTGGCTTTCAAGATCGAGAAGCATGTCCACAATTATCCGCATTGCTGGCGTACGGACAAACCGATACTTTATTATCCGCTCGACAGCTGGTTTATTCGTTCCACTGCTTGCAGGGAAAGAATGATGGAACTGAATAAAACCATCAACTGGAAACCGGAATCTACCGGAACCGGACGTTTCGGCAAGTGGCTGGAGAATCTGAACGACTGGAACCTGAGCCGTTCGCGTTATTGGGGAACGCCGCTTCCTATCTGGCGCACAGAAGATTATTCGGACGAAAAATGTATCGAGTCTGTAGAAGAACTTTATAACGAAATAGAGAAATCGGTGGCTGCCGGATTCATGAAGTCGAATCCGTACAAGGAAAAAGGTTTCGTGCCGGGCGAATACACCGAAGCGAACTATGAGAAGATCGACCTTCACCGTCCGTATGTCGACGATATTATTCTTGTTTCTAAAGATGGCCGCCCCATGAAGCGCGAATCCGACCTTATCGACGTTTGGTTCGATTCGGGTTCCATGCCTTACGCTCAAATCCATTATCCGTTCGAAAACAAAGAATTGTTGGACAACCGTCAGGTATATCCCGCCGACTTCATTGCCGAAGGAGTAGACCAGACACGCGGTTGGTTCTTTACTCTGCACGCCATTGCGACCATGGTTTTCGACAGTGTTTCGTATAAAGCGGTTATTTCCAACGGACTGGTGCTCGACAAGAATGGAAACAAAATGTCGAAGCGCTTGGGCAATGCGGTCGATCCGTTCGCCACTATCGAGAAATACGGTTCCGACCCGTTGCGTTGGTACATGATTACCAATGCTTCCCCGTGGGATAACCTGAAGTTCGATGTGGAGGGAGTAGAGGAGGTCCGCCGCAAATTCTTCGGAACACTGTACAATACATATTCGTTCTTCGCGCTTTATGCCAATGTAGACGGATTCGAATATAAAGAAGCGGATGTGCCGATGGAAGAGCGTCCGGAAATCGACCGCTGGATCTTATCGGTACTGAATAGCCTGATTAAGGAAGTAGACAACTGCTACAACGAATATGAGCCTACTAAGGCAGGCCGGTTGATTGCCGATTTTGTGAACGACAATTTATCTAACTGGTACGTGCGTCTCAACCGCAAACGTTTCTGGGGAGGCGAATTCACGCAAGATAAGCTTTCCGCCTATCAGACATTGTATACTTGCCTTGAAACCGTAGCCAAATTGATGGCTCCTATCTCCCCGTTCTATGCCGATCGTCTCTATACCGATTTGATTGCCGCATCCGGCCATGAGCAGGTTGTTTCCGTTCATTTGGCCCAATTCCCGCAATACCGGGAAGAAATGATCAACGGAGAATTGGAGGCCCGTATGAAGATGGCGCAGGATGTCACCTCCATGGTATTGGCTCTGCGCCGTAAAGTCAATATCAAAGTGCGTCAACCGCTGCAATGCATTATGATACCGGCGGTGGATGAAGAGCAAAAAATGCACATCGAGGCAGTGAAAAACCTGATCATGAGCGAGGTGAATGTAAAAGACATTAAATTTGTTGACGATACTCAAGGCATTCTGGTGAAGAAAGTGAAGTGCGACTTTAAGAAGATGGGACCCAAATTCGGAAAGCAGATGAAGGCGGTTGCCGCTTCCGTAGCCGAAATGTCTCAGGAAGCCATTGCCCGGCTGGAAAAAGACGGCCGTTACACCTTGTCGTTGGACGGAATGGAAGCGACAATCGAAGCGTCGGATGTGGAAATCATCAGCGAAGATATTCCCGGCTGGTTGGTTGCCAACGAAGGCAAGCTGACTGTGGCGCTCGAAGTAGTGGTTACAGAAGAACTTCGCCGTGAAGGCATTGCCCGTGAATTGGTAAATCGTATTCAGAACATACGCAAATCGAGCGGATTCGAGATAACCGACAAGATTAAAATCACAATCTCGAAAAATAAGCAAACAGATGATGCGGTAAATGAATATAATGGCTATATTTGCAACCAAGTTTTAGGCACCTCTCTCGAATTGTCGGACGAAGTAAAAGATGGGGTAGAACTTAGTTTCGATGATTTTTCGTTGTTTGTAGATGTAATGAAAGAATAATACTGAATGAAATATTGATTAACCTTTTAAACCAGTGAAGATATGGCAGAGAAAACCAGATATTCGGATGCGGAGCTCGAGGAGTTCCGTGCCATCATAATGGATAAATTGGAGTTGGCTCAGCGTGATTACGAACAGTTGAAAATGAGCTTGATGGGATTGGACGGCAATGACACCGACGATACGTCTCCCACATATAAGGTGTTGGAAGAAGGAGCCAATACGCTTTCTAAAGAAGAAACGACACGCCTGGCACAACGCCAGTTGAAATTCATCCAAGGATTGCAGGCCGCTTTGGTTCGTATAGAGAATAAAACCTACGGTGTCTGTCGCGAAACGGGAAAACTGATTCCTGCAGAACGTTTGCGCGCTGTTCCTCATGCTACATTGAGCATCGAAGCTAAAAACAGCGGTAAAAGATAACAGATAGCTGAAGGCTACGAGTGACGAGCTACAAGTAGCTGCGCAATATTTACGCACGGCAACTTGTAGCTCGTTGTTTTGCCTGTAGTCCACAGTTTGTAATTTTGTCAATTGAAAATAATGAAGAAATTTTTTACGAAAGGGAGAACGGCCCTGCTCATTATCTTTTCGGTGCTGATTATCGACCAGGTAATCAAAATATGGGTTAAAACTCACATGTATTGGCACGAAAGTATCCGAGTGACCGATTGGTTTTATATTTATTTTACTGAGAATAACGGGATGGCTTTCGGTATGGAATTTATCGGAAAGCTCTTTTTGACTACTTTTCGTATTTTTGCCGTCGGACTTATCGGCTGGTATCTTTACAAAATTGTCAAACGAGGATTGAAAACCGGATATATCGTTTGTGTTTCCTTGATTCTGGCGGGCGCTTTGGGAAATATCATCGACAGTGTTTTCTATGGTGTCGTTTTCAATGAAAGTACCCATTCTCAGATAGCCTCTTTCATGCCCCACGACGGGGGATATGCCGGTTGGTTTTACGGGAAAGTGGTAGATATGTTCTATTTTCCGATTATTGAAACCAATTGGCCGGCATGGATGCCGTTTGTGGGAGGAGAGCATTTCATCTTTTTCAGCCCGATTTTCAATTTTGCGGACGCCGCCATCAGTTGCGGCATTATCGCCTTGTTGATTTTCTATAGTAAATACCTGAACGAATCTTGTCATTCATCCCGTAGAGATGAAAAAGCGGCTGTAAGCAATGAAAAATAAATTTTGGTTTCATCTGTGTTTCGTTTCGTTTCTTGCGTTTTCTTTAACGGCATGCAAAGTGAAAAGACCCGACAATGTATTGTCGGAGCCGGAAATGGAAAACTTGCTTTATGATTATCATATTGCAAAAGCCATGGGCGATTATCTGCCTTATAACGAAAGCTATAAAAAGGTGTTGTACATTGACGCCGTATTTCAAAAGTACGGCACTACGGAAGCCGTGTTCGACTCTTCCCTTGTCTGGTACACGCGAAATACGGAAGTCCTTTCCAAAATTTATGAGAAAATCAATAAACGGATGAAAGCCAATCAGGATGAAATAAATCATCTGATTGCGCTACGCGACAAAAAGCCGAAGATGAGCGAGCCGGGGGATAGTATAGATGTATGGCCTTGGAGGCGGATGTTGCGGCTGACCGGCAAAAAGTTGAATAATTATTATACGTTCGTGTTGCCGGGCGACTCGAATTACAAAGACCGCGACACATTGGTTTGGGAGGCACGGTATCATTTCCTGCATACGATGCCTGCGGACTCGACCGGAGGGGCTGCCATGGCGATGCAGATCGTATACGACAAAGATACGATCAGCCGTTTGGAACATATAGATGGCCCGGGTGTTTACCGGATACGTCTGTTTGCCGATACTCTGGGTACGATAAGAGAAGTGAAAGGTTTTATTTATTATGCGTCGAACGATTCGTTGCAAGGAGGAACGCTGTTGGCGGACCGGTTCAGCCTTCTTCGCTATCATTGTACGGACACGCTTTCCATCGCTGCGAGAGACTCGGTGAATAAGGCGGAAAAACTGAAAACCGACTCGTTGAAGCAGCAACCTTCTGCGCAACCCTCCGATTCTTTGCAGCAAGCCGAGCCTAAAGAAAATCCCATACGTTTGTCTCCCGAAGAAATGAACCGCAGACGCACAGGTGTTCGTCCCGAAAAAAGGCAGGAGCAGATAGAAGTGGAGCGCCATATTCAGGAAGAGCAGGAACAGCAAAGAAAGGAGCGGGAAATAAATCAACGCAGAATCCACCAACAGAGATCTCAAACGCGTCGCTGATTGTTCATTATGAAACATTTTGCCTCTCATTATCTTTACTTGCCCGGTACAGGGTTCCTGAAACAGCAAGTCGTAACCGTTTCCGACGAAGGGTTCGTGGAAGCGATAGCTCCATTGACGCATGAAGTTGAGTCGGTGGAATGGATTCCGGGAGTGATTGCCTTGTTTTCCGCAGAACAATTGGAGGCTTTGAAAAAAAACACGGCGGGCTTTGAAAAAAACACGGCGGGCTTTGAAAAAAACACGGCGGGCTTTGAAAAAAACACGGCGGGCTTTGAAAAAAACACGGCGGGCTTTGAAAAAAACACGGC
>NZ_JACIDI010000020.1:38156-58602 GCF_014196225.1 Bacteroides pyogenes
GGCGGGCTTTGCTCGCAACCATCAAGATGGTTGCGAGCAGTCATCCCGACACTTTCAGGCAACAATAAAAGCCTTGAAAGAAAAAAGCATATTCTTGTACCCTTGCGTATTTTATCCTTTCGATTTTACTTCCATGCAGCCTGTCGCCGGAACTCGGCACAAATTACTGCGGTAGCGATGGCTACATTGAGCGATTCGGATGTCTCTTGCCCTTCCGGATAGTTGGGTATATAGAGGCGGCGGTTAATCAATTCTCCGGTTTCCTTTCCTATTCCGTTCCCTTCGTTTCCCATCACAATCAGTCCATGAGCGGATAAAGGCTGTTGGTATATGTTCTTTCCATCCAGAAAAGTTCCGAATACAGGAACGTCTCCTAATGAACGGATAAACTCGGGGAGTGAAATGTAGTGTACCTTTACTCGTGCGATTGCCCCCATGGTTGCCTGAATCGTCTTGGGATTGTATACATCCACCGTGTTTGCCGAGCAAATGACGTGCTCGATACCGAACCAATCGGCAATCCGGATGATTGTTCCCAAGTTGCCCGGATCCTGAATATCGTCTAAAGCCAGACAAAGCGAACGGCGGACGAATCGATCGCTTAATTCATATACCGGTTGCTCGAATACGGCAAGTACCTCTTGCGGTGTCTTTAAAAGGCTGGCGCGGGAAAGTTCTTCCGAAGAGATTTCGATCAGTTCATCGGCAGATACGTCTGTGTGCTTTCGGAACCATGAAGAAGTAGCGGCTAAAAAGCGACAGTGGAAATGTCCGAGCAGATCGCCTACGAGCTTAGGCCCTTCCGCCAAAAAAACACGCTCTTCTTTTCGTACTTTCTTTACTTCCAGCGAACGGATATATTTGATTTTGTTTTTGCTTAATGTGCCCATTCTGTCATACTTTACGGCAAAGCTATAAAGATATTTGCAATCCGTCTTTACTTTTCTGTTTTTATTTGTCTGATTTTCTTATTTTTCTTCTTTTCAAAGTTTTTATCCTGTTATTTTTTGCATCTGGAAATATCAATTATCTTTGTATGCATTAAATTTCCCATCATATTGGATGGCAACCGCGTATGAAGGAACGTATTCGTAAACTCTTGACTTTAACTATTCTTTTTTCACTGGCTTCGTGTTCCTCCACCAAGTTTGTGCCGGAAGGTTCATATCTGCTCGACGAAGTGCGTATCCGTACGGACAATAAAGATGTGCGCCCTTCCTCTTTGCGCATGTATGTGCGGCAGAATCCGAATTCGAAGTGGTTCAACCTTATTAAAACCCAACTCTATATTTACAACCTTTCGGGACGTGACTCTACGAAATGGAACCGTTTTCTGCGTAGAATCGGCGACGCACCGGTGATTTACAACGAAGAAGAGGCGCAACGCTCGCAGGAGGAAATAGCGAAGGCGGTTCATAACATGGGATACATGGCCGCTACAGTGGAGCGTTCCACAAAAATCAAGAAGAAAAAAATCAAGCAGTTCTTCGATGTGACAGTGGGGAAACCTTATACGGTGAATTCTGTCAAATACGATATACAAGATGCTAAGATAGCCGGTCTTTTAAAACCGGATTCGGTGAACAGCCTGCTGAAAAGAGGGATGAATCTGGACGTAAACGTCTTGGATGAAGAGCGCCAGCGAATTACCGGCTATTTGTTGTGGAACAGTTACCATAAGTTCAATAAGGATTATATTGCCTACACGGCCGATACCGTCCGAGGTACTTATCAGGTAGACCTGACGTTGCATTTGCAAGGATTCAAAGCGAGTTCCGTCGATTCGGTGCAACCTCATAAACAATACCGGATCGACAAGATTCATTTTATTACCGATTATGATGTATTGCAGTCTTTGTCAAGCAGTATGAACAGCAACGACTCGGTACACTATAAGGGATACCCGATTTATTACAAAAATAAACTTTATTTGCGTCCGAAGGTGCTTGTCGATAATCTGCGCTTTGCCCCGGGCGATATGTATAACGAGTCGCATGTGCAGCAAACTTATTCCAACTTCGGCCGCCTTTCCGCTTTGAAATATACCAATATCCGTTTTCTCGAGAGCTCGGCAAGAGATACCGCAGCTTTGAACTGCTACGTGATGCTGACTAAAAGCAAACATAGATCCGTTGCTTTTGAAGTAGAAGGAACCAACTCTGCCGGAGATTTGGGAGCAGCCGCTTCTGTCTCGTTTCAAAACCGGAATATCTTTCGCGGTTCGGAGACTTTTATGATTAAATTCAGGGGAGCTTATGAAGTGATATCCGGACTTCAAGCCGGATATTCCAATAATAATTACACGGAATATGGAGTGGAAACCGGCATTAACTTCCCCAATTTCCTGTTTCCTTTTCTTTCTTCGGATTATAAACGCAGGATCAGGGCCACTACCGAAGTGGGATTACAGTATAATTATCAGATGCGCCCCGAGTTCTCGCGCACGATGGCTTCGGCCTTTTGGAGTTATAAGTGGAGCCGGCGCCAGAAAATTCAGCATCGGTTCGACCTGATAAATATAGGTTTCCTGTATTTGCCTTGGATTTCCGAGAAGTTCAAAGAAGTCTATATTGACAAGAATGATCTTTTCAGATACAGCTATCAGGATCGCCTGATTATTAATATGGGATATAATTATTACTATAGCAGTGTAGGGCGTTCTATCCTGAACAATACGATAGCTTCCAACTCTTATTCGATACGTTTCAACCTGGAGTCGGCGGGAAATATTATGTATGCCCTGTCGAAAGCGGCTCATATCCGTAAGAACAGTGATGGAGAATATGCTATTTTAGGAATTCCTTACGCACAATATATGAAAGGAGAGTTCGATTTTTCAAAGAATGTAAGAATCGATCATAGAAATTGGTTCGCTTTTCATGTAGGAATAGGGGTGGCAGTTCCTTACGGAAACGCAAAAACCATACCGTTTGAGAAACAATATTTTTCGGGTGGGGCAAATAGTGTACGCGGATGGGGGGTACGTACGTTGGGACCGGGCTCGTTTTTCAAAGAGTCGGAAGAGAGGAACAGTTTGCTCGAGCGGTCGGGAGACATTAAACTGGATGCCAGCATCGAATACCGGAGCCGTTTGTTTTGGAAATTTCAGGGAGCTGCGTTTGTGGATGCAGGAAATATCTGGACCATTCGCAATTACGACAGTCAGCCCGGAGGCGTATTTAAATTCAATAAGTTTTATAAGCAAATTGCTGTAGCTTACGGTTTGGGACTTCGACTGGATCTGGATTTCTTTATTCTCCGTTTCGATGGAGGAATGAAAGCGATTAATCCTGTTTATGAAAGCGGTAAAGATCGTTATCCTTTTACTTCACCCAAGTTCAGCCGCGATTTTGCTTTCCACTTTGCCGTGGGATATCCTTTCTGATAGAAATAAAAACGCAGATTTACACACATCGCTTGCATGAATTCGTACATGCGGTTCGTGTAAATCTGCGCTTCAGTATTGTCTCGATAGAAGCATACAGCCTTTTCGATGAGAAAGCTTGTGTTGCTTCTTACCAATGATTCTTTATCGGGCAGCGAACATCTGATTGCTCATCACAGCCTGACGGGCAGCCATCATTCCTTGATTGTCAAGCGTCACATTCATCTTTTCTCCGTTGGGCAGGAATAAATCGGCTGTTCCGTTGTTGTTCATCTTCAAAAGTTCGGTCTTTTCTCCGTTGGCTTCCACATTCCATGTATTGTTTTCCTGATCGTAAATGAGATCCATCGAAGCGCTTTCGCCTTCTTTTGTAATGGAATATCCGTTTTCAAGCGTTGTTACCAGATAATTGCTCCCGTCTTCGCCTTTGATTTTCTTCACATCGCCCACGTTGGCCATGGGATTCGAACCTGTCCAGAACTCGATTGAGTTGATAACCAGCGCATCTGCCAAAGTTGCAATAAGATATACGGGCACAATGTTAAAAGCCAAAAAAACAAGCTCGTTTACGAATTTATTACCGATAGTCCGGTTCCATGAGCTCAAACGGTTGAACAGACTGAATGAACCTACACACGAACTTAGCAGTATACCTCCGCTCAGCATAAATGCCACTAAAGTTAGTTTACTCTTTTTCATAGCTAATAAAGTTTTTAAAAGGGTGGATAAAATGAAAATGTTTTTCCCTGAATATCTTGCAAGTATAATCTTTTTTCGACTGATGAAAGCAATTATTCTACCTTCTTTGCTTTTGTGTAATTGCTGTTCCGATAAAAGAATCGATTGAAAATTTACCGGGGCCGGCAATATACATTAATATAAAGATGAATAGATATACAAATGCCAATTCTTTTACTGCAAACGGATCATCGGCATGAATCACGAAAAAAGCCATTACCATCGTGAAAATCATAGGAATCATGGCTAAGCGATATAAAATGCCAATGATAAATCCGACGGAACATATCAGCTCTCCAAAGATGGCCAACCCCAATGAGACCGAACTTCCTACTCCCAAAGGATCGGGGAAAGAAGCGGATAAATTTTCGAAATTATTCCATTTGGCTACTCCATGATATAAAAACAAGAATCCGAAAACGATTCGGGCTGTCAGCAACAAAAAAGAAATGTCGTTCTGACTAGGCTTTGTCGGAAATAATAATTTATAAATCATAATTTTTTATTTTGAGATTATCTACGTTTAAATAAACACGAAGCTTGTTAGAATTGTTCGTGTTCCCGGCAAAAAAAAGTATCTACACTGTGGCTTTGTCGATATTCCTTTATCAACTTATCGCACAAACGATTTGCAAAGAAGCACCATTCCCGGATGAAAAGAATGAGGCATTTGAAGCGATATCTAAAAAGAGAACCATCGTTTCTTTTTGCTCTGTAGAGGCTCCTCTGCCGGATACTGGCTGTAGATTTCGGCAAATGTTTTTTTGTCTTTTATCATTTCGTAGATCACCCCCCAATCCGGAAGCCCCCCAAGGTTGCGATCATCAATAAACATATCGGCTTTCAATTTGCGCGAAAAGCCCTGATGTCCCTGTCGTTCTTCAGGATAATCTTTATTGACTGCGTAAAATTCCAGTCCGCGCCTTTTACACCATTCTACCGCTTCGTCTAACAACTGCCCTTCGCGCACGCTCCACAAAATTAAGCGATGTTTTTCTTGTTGCAACAATTTCAGTGTTTCGACTGCAAATGGAATCTCTTCGCCAATATGTGGATAACGATGTTCTACAATCGTTCCGTCAAAATCAACTGCTATGATCATATATATAAATTAGATACGTAATTGCGCGCAAAGATACGGACAGTACGTTAAAAAAACGTATCTTTGTGCCAAATTAACATTTTAACAAAACGTAGCATATGAACAATTCCCCTCAACGCCAGGCCAAAGGATTTTCAAGAGCCTTTTGGGTGAGCAACACAGTCGAACTGTTTGAGCGTATGGCTTATTATGCCATCTTTATCGTTCTTACCATTTATTTGTCTACAATTTTAGGCTTTAATGATTTTGAAGCCAGTATGATTTCGGGCCTTTTTTCGGGCGGATTGTATCTGCTTCCCATTTTCTCGGGAGCTTATGCCGACAAGATAGGCTTCCGCAAATCTATGATTATAGCTTTTTCCTTATTATCTGTCGGATATTTGGGACTGGGTGTATTGCCGACCTTGCTCGAGGCCACCGGATTGGTGACTTACGGTGTGACAACTCATTTCAATGGATTACCCGACAGCCCCGTTCGATGGATGATCGTACCGGTGTTGATCGTTCTTATAATAGGCGGTTCGTTTATCAAATCGATTATTTCTGCGTCTGTTGCTAAAGAAACGACCGAAGCAACCCGTGCACGCGGATATTCTATTTTCTACATGATGGTGAATATCGGAGCTTTTACGGGCAAAACAATCATAGATCCTTTGAGAAATGTGATTGGCGAAAAAGCTTATATCTATATAAATTACTTTGCCGGAAGTATGACGCTTATTGCTCTGATCGCCGTTTTTTTCTTGTATAAATCGAGCCATACGGCAGGTGAAGGAAAGAGCCTGCGTGAAATAAGGCAGGGATTTGTGCGTATTCTGACGAATTGGCGCCTCTTGATTCTTATTCTTATCGTTACAGGGTTCTGGATGGTACAACAGCAACTATATGCCACGATGCCCAAATATGTGATACGGATGGCCGGTGAAACGGCTAAACCCGGTTGGATCGCCAATGTAAACCCTTTCGTCGTTGTGTGCTGTGTGAGTTTCGTTACGCGGCTGATGGCCAAACGAAGCGCTATTACCTCTATGAATGTAGGTATGTTTCTGATTCCGATATCCGCTTTACTTATGGCTTGCGGAAACTTGCTTGGCAACGACCTTATTGCAGGGATGAGCAATATCACTCTGATGATGATTGCCGGAATTGTAGTACAGGCCCTTGCCGAATGTTTTATTTCTCCGCGCTATTTAGAGTATTTTTCTTTGCAAGCGCCTGAAGGGGAAGAAGGCATGTATTTGGGATTCAGTCATTTGCACTCATTTTTGTCTTCCGTGTTCGGCTTTGGGATAGCAGGAGTTTTGTTGACCGAGTATTGTCCCGATCCTATATTGTTCGATTCTCACGAAGCATGGAAGGAGGCGAGTGTAAATGCACATTACATTTGGTATTACTTTGCCGCCATCGGATTGGTGGCTGCAATAGCCTTGCTGGCATTTGCCAAAATCACCGAATCTATAGATAAAAAGAAAGAGTCTTCTCGGTGAGTCTCTCTTTTTTACGTATATTTGCCGTCGCTTTGCCGAAAAGCTGACGGCATTTTGTTTTATAATAAGAAGGACATGAAAGTAAAATTTATAAGCCTGGCAAGTGGCAGTAGCGGCAACTGCTATTATCTGGGCACTGAAAATAACGGAATACTGATTGATGCCGGAATAGGTATCAGAACGATAAAAAAAACACTGAAAGAATATGGCATCCCGATGGAAAGCATATGCGGCGTATTCATTACGCACGACCATGCAGACCATATTAAAGCGGTAGGACATTTGGGCGAAAAAATGAATATCCCGGTATATACTACCGCACGTATACATGCGGGTATCAATCGCAGCTATTGCATGACGGAAAAGCTCAGCTCGTCGGTCAGGTATCTGGAGAAAGGCGAACCGATTTTGGTGGATGATTTTCGTCTGGAATCTTTCGAAGTGCCTCATGATGGAACAGATAATGTAGGATATTGCGTTGAAGTGGGAGGTAAGGTGTTTTCTTTTTTAACCGACCTCGGCGAGATTACGCCTACGGCGGCGCATTATATCTGCAAGGCCAATTACCTGATTCTGGAGGCAAACTATGATGAAGAAATGTTGATGATGGGGCCTTATCCGAAATATCTGAAAGAACGAATTGTCAGTAAGACCGGACACATGAGCAATGCCGACACGGCAGAGTTTCTTGCGGAGAACATTACAGAAAAGCTGCGTTATATCTGGCTGTGCCATTTAAGCAAAGATAACAACCACCCCGAATTAGCGTACAAAACGGTAGAGTGGAAATTGAGAACTAAGGGCGTTATTGTAGGTAAAGATGTGCAATTGCTTGCTTTAAAGCGGAATACGCCTTCCGAACTTTATGTGTTCGAATAATGGAAGAAAAAAGTTGTTGAAAAAGCCGTCCGATTGTTTGGCTAAATAAAATAAAAGGACTAATTTTGCAACCGCAAACAAGGAATTGATGCACTCTTAGCTCAGTTGGTAGAGCAACTGACTCTTAATCAGTGGGTCCAGGGTTCGAGTCCCTGAGGGTGTACAATTTTAAGATTGCAGATGGTGATTCTGTCGCACTCTTAGCTCAGTTGGTAGAGCAACTGACTCTTAATCAGTGGGTCCAGGGTTCGAATCCCTGAGGGTGTACTTTGAAAGCGGTCGTTTTTCCGATCGCTTTTTTATTTTTTTTCGATTGCCGTTTTGAACAACTTAAGATTGTATCAAAGCCGGTGCTTATGGGGAGATTCAAAAAACATGTATTCGGGGATCTCCGGGTATTGGGTTTCGGGTATGGTTTAGAGGGACAGAGAGAAAACGTTTTCTTGTAGGGGACCGCTTATGATACATGTATAAGGTGGAAGCGTGACGTTTTTTATATTGATGCCCGGCTCAGTCGGTGGGCGGAAAAAGGAAACAGCCCAAGCTTACGACAATTGCGTTTGCTTGGGCTGTTTCCTACCTATTGCTTAACGGAGAATTCTTTAATTCTCCTTTTGTGATCGCGACAGGATTCAAACCTGTAACCGGCTGATCCGTAGTCAGCTACTCTATTCAGTTGAGCTACGCGACCAATGAATGTGATAAAAGTGACCGCGACAGGATTCAAACCTGTAACCGGCTGATCCGTAGTCAGCTACTCTATTCAGTTGAGCTACGCGGCCATTGTGTTAATTCAAATAAAAGTGATCGCGACAGGATTCAAACCTGTAACCGGCTGATCCGTAGTCAGCTACTCTATTCAGTTGAGCTACGCGACCGATGATTTGTTTTAACGGGTGCAAAGATACGGTTTTTTACCGAATTAACAAGCTTTCCGGCGACTTTTTGAATAAAAAATTATTCGATAAAACGGTAATTGAAGAGTTGCCAGCCTATGCTTAATCCGACATTCCATTCTCTTTTCGGTGAGCTATAGTGGTTTACGTACATGGAAAT
Source organism: Bacteroides pyogenes (assembly GCF_014196225.1). Lineage (GTDB taxonomy): Bacteria > Bacteroidota > Bacteroidia > Bacteroidales > Bacteroidaceae > Bacteroides > Bacteroides pyogenes_A. The sequence continues at coordinate 46,804 of NZ_JACIDI010000020.1, forward strand.
ATTTCCGAAAGGCAGTTGCCAGACCAGCGACGCTTCTCCCAGATATTCGAATTTTGAGAATGTTTTTCCATAATATGCTTTATTCTGGGAGTTGCGTTCGATGGGGTAAATGGGCATAAAGCCGTAAAATTCTCCCCGAAGATGAAGCATTTGGTTGATATGGTATATGGGACGAATGCCGGCTGCCAGAAACTGATTGGCGCGGAAAGCGTCATTGTAGTTGAGTCGGCTATGTTGTGTAGGGGCGAACTCGCAGGCTTGCATCATTGTGGCCATGTAGTTTTCAGAAAAATTCTTTGAAGCATATAAAGCTTTAAAGTGCCAGCCCAATGTCCAGCGGTCGCTCATTTTATGATATGCCTCTTTCATGTACGATAATTGCAGCCAGGAATGCCGTTCTTTGTAGTTTTTATTTTCATCGGCAGCGTTTCCCGAATAAAAATATTCTCTTCCGGTGAAAACCTGTGCAATAAGCGCTTCGTGATACCCTTGTGTGGGATATTGGCGGGCATTAAGCGTACTTCCATTGAAGCTGATGGAGCCGCCCAGTAAATTATAGCGACTTTTGTCGTACTTGTCTTTTTCAAAATTGATAATGTTTTTCTGAAAGTATTTATCTTCCATTCGAGCCATGCCTATTCCCAGCTCCACACGTTTGTTCGACAGAAAGGGCAGTGCGGCCTGAATTTTCAGGAAGCGTTCATCCTTCTGGTTAAATGCAGGTTTGTCGTTTCTGGAGAACAGTTTGTCTTTCTTGAAATAGTCTAAAGTAGTAATCGACGCGATAAAACGATAGGAAGTGGGTATTGTTGTGGAAAAATCGATTTTTGCCATAAATTGCGCGTTATTATAAACTTTTCCGATCTGACCATCCAGAAGAAACTCTTTTGCATAATAGTTTAAATCCTGATAGCTGACTCCCATATAAATCTGGTTGGAATTGGAAGTGGATATGTTTCCTCCCAAGCACACGGAAAAGTTGTTTTCCAGTTTTACTTTCAAGTGAAGGTTGTATGTGTCATCTTCGGGGTTGTAGACAGCATGCGGGATGATTTCGGAAATCATCTTATCCGAAAGCAGACGGAAATAACCTCGCTTCAAATCTTCGTACGTGAATTCACTATGGGTCGACCGGTGGAATTCCCTTTTTATATAGATTTGCTGTTGGGCATTAGCTCCGTCGATGATTATGTTCTTGAAGCGGAGTTCGGGATAGTTGCTGCGGTACACCATTCTTCTTAAGCGTATATTGTCTATGTTCACGCGTCGGCGAATACGGCTTTTAATGGAATCCATCATGCTGATGGTGCGGTTGTAGCCAATATCGCAAAGTTCGTCGATCCGATGGAAGTCCATTAAGTTTACGTTATCGTATTTGAATGTAAGCAAGACTCCTATTGAGTCGGGCATGGAATAGTCTGTTCTTTGCATTACCATATTCTCTATCTGGCTCATGAGATCGTTTTCTTTGGGCTTGGTAGGATTGGCCGATACGACGCTGCCTATGATAATATCCGGTTGAAAATCTTCCCTCATAACGTCTGTGGGGAAATTATTGTAAATACCTCCGTCGTATGCCAGTACGTTACCTATTTCGATAGGCTTGAACATGAAAGGAAAACTCATGGAAGCTCTTACGGCATCTCCCAAGTCGCCGTCTTTCATGATCAGTTGTGTTTTGTTATACACATCCGAAGCGATGCAGCGAAAGGGAACGAAGAGTTTGTCGAAATCTCCTTTACAAGCTGCCGTGGCACGCGCATATAGATCGACAAAAACCAGATTCATCTGTATGGGGTCGACTACGCTGGCCGGAAGGAATTGCGGCTTAAAGGCATTCACCGAGTCTTTAAAAGAAAAACGTATGTTGAAAAAGTCGGGTGTGGGCAGGTTTTTCTTAAAATGGTACATGTATTTATCTTCTATTTCACCCGAATACCATCGTTTGAATTCTTCGGATTTTAACAACTCTGTCATTTCGTCCGGCGAATATCCCATGGCATAAAGAGAGCCGACGATGGCTCCCATGGAAGTGCCCGTAATGTAATCGATGGGGATGTTGTTCTCTTCCAAAGCACGGATGATGCCTATATGTGTAAGCCCTTTGGCTCCGCCTCCGCTTAGCACAAGCCCCACTTTCTGGGCGGATAGGGTAGGCATAGATAAAATGAAAGCGATAAAGACAAAAAAAGTTTTTCTCATATCTCAGGGGTGAACTTTTATTTTTCGTTTATTGCGTGAACCCGGGATAAGGTGCAATTTGCAGGCATTTCCTATTGCTTCGGTCGTCCGGTGTGCAGGCTTTCTAAAATCATATAGCGCCCCATTAGTTTCCCGCTTGGGAAACAAAAGTTTCCCCACGGGGAAAATAAAGTTTCCCAAGCGGGAAACTTTTGTTTCATCAGCATGAAACTAAATGAAATAATGCGCCTTTGCCCGGCCGCTCTATAGCATCCGTTTTTCTTTGTACCGGATTCACGTATTTATTCTGACTTCAAATATATGCAATAGTTTCGAAAAGCTCTCTTTTTTATAAATGTTTTCCAATGAAAAAGAGCACCTGACACATTTTGTATCAAGTGCTCTTTCGATTTTCCGTCGGCAAAACGCTTAAATCAATTCGATGCTGCGCTTAACAAAGTCGTTCAGCGCCTCGCCTTTCAGCATATTGTTTTGCAGCAACGCCAAGTCGATCAGTTGGCGGATTACTTTATTTTTGCCGGCATATTGAGTAAATATGGCTTCTTTCTTCGCCTTCAGTTCGTTCAATTTTTTCTCGAGTTCTTCCCGGCGGGTTTTCTCGTCTGCCGGAATCTCTTCCTCTTTTTTATCTTTCAGGCTGTTTTTCAGTTCGTCGAGACGTTTGTTTACCTCATCCATTTCTGCCTGTACAGGAGTCGCTTCAGATCGGCATGCAGCTTCTTCTTCCTTCAAAACTTGTTTCACGAGTTTGTGGTCTGCATTCAGAATCAGATTAAACATATCGGGCATTTCGCCGTAAAAACTCATTCCTGCCTGAATATTCGCCATCTCTTTCATCCGGCGCATGTACTCGCTTTGAGTTATCGTAACAGGAGCCGCATTTTCGCCCAATGCTTGTGTGGTCACATTGAACTCTACTTTTTCCATCTCAGGCAGCTGGCTTTTAAAAGCGGCAGTCAGCGCTTCCTGCTCATCCGGCTCGAGATTGTCGGCTCGATGGTCTTCTTTGATTATCAGACGGTCGATCACGTCACTGTCTACACGCGTGAAACGGGATTTTTCGAACTTCTGTTCCAGCATGCTCACCATTGCCACATCGAGTTGCCCGTTCATGAGCAGTACGTTGTATCCTTTGCTTTCTGCGGCTTCGATGTAGCTGTATTGCTCATCCTTGTCGTTCGCATAAAGATAGATGAGGTTCCCGTCTTTATCCGTTTGGTTGTCTTTAACAAGCGTGCGGTAGTCTTCGAAAGTGTAATGCTTATCGTTGGTGTCGGTAAACAGGGAGAACTTCTGTGCTTTCTCATAGAAGTCTTCTTGAGTAAGCATGCCGTAGTTGATAAATATCTTCAGGTCGTTCCACTTCTCTTCGAACTGTTTGCGGTCGGCCTTGAATATCGATTGCAAGCGGTCGGACACTTTTTTGGTGATATAGGTCGAAATCTTTTTTACATTCGAATCGCTTTGCAGATAAGAACGCGACACGTTCAGAGGGATGTCCGGAGAATCGATAACGCCGTGCAGCAAAGTCAGGAAATCGGGCACGATGCCTTCTACAGAATCGGTCACGTACACCTGATTGCAATACAGCTGGATTTTATTCTTGTTGAGTTCGATATTGCTTTTTACTTTTGGGAAATAAAGAATACCGGTCAGGTGGAACGGATAATCCACATTCAAATGAATCCAGAACAATGGTTCGTCGGACATCGGGTACAGGCGTCTGTAGAAAGATTTGTAATCTTCGTCCGACAAGTCGCTCGGTTTGCGTGTCCATAACGGGGTCGTATCATTGATGATATTGTCTTCTGCTGTTTCCACTTGCTTGCCGTCTTTCCATTCTTTTTTCTTTCCGAATGCGATGGGCACGGGGAGGAAGCTGCAATACTTTTTCAAAAGGGCGGAAATGCGCGCTTCTTCGAGAAACTCTTTGCAATCGTCGTCGATATATAATATGATATCCGTTCCGCGATCGGCTTTCTCTATGTTTTCAATGGTGAACTCCGGGCTTCCGTCGCACGTCCATTTTACGGCTTGCGAACCTTCCTGATAAGATTTGGTGATAATCTCTACTTTTTGGGCAACCATGAATGCCGAATAGAAGCCCAATCCGAAATGCCCGATAATGGCATTGGCGTCATTTTTATATTTCTCCAAAAAGTCGTTGGCGCCGGAGAATGCAATTTGATTGATGTACTTCTCGATTTCTTCGGCGGTCAGACCGATTCCCCGATCGGAGATGGTAATGGTATCTTTACCTAATTCGACACGAATTGTCAAGTCGCCGAGATCGCCTTTAAATTCACCCATCGAGGCCAACGTATTCAATTTCTGAGTAGCATCTACGGAGTTGGACACCAATTCACGAAGGAAAATTTCATGATCGCTGTACAAAAACTTTTTAATGATAGGGAAAATATTTTCTGTAGTAACCCCAATATTTCCTTTTTGCATGATAACGTGTATTTTTTTAGATTGTTTATAAATTCGTTTCTATCATATTCTGCCCTGAAAAGGCAAAAAAAATGCCAGACCATAAGGACTGACATTTTGACACGGTAATTAAATCTGTTTCTAATCGAGAAAGATTATCCGGCAATAACTTTCATTTCCGGTTTATCTTCTCCTTCATTTAGAACCACTTGTATGGTATCTCCCTCTTTTACTGCGGCGGAAACGATAAGCTCTGACAGTCCGTCCTCCAGATAGGTTTGGATGGCGCGTTTCAACGGGCGTGCTCCATATTGAACGTCGTATCCTTTTCCGGCGATGAAATCTTTCGCTTTTTCATCGATAACGAGTTTATATCCAATGCTTTCCATCCGGGAGTACAATTCCTTCAACTCAATGTCCACAATCTTTTTTATTGCTTCAAAAGAGAGTTGGTCGAACGTAATTACTTCATCCACACGGTTTAGGAATTCAGGCGCGAATGATTTGTTCAATGCTTTCTGTATCACACTTCGCGAGAACTCTTTATCATCCAGCCGGCTTTGCGTGGCGAATCCGATGCCGCGCCCGAATTCTTTCAGCTGCCGTGTCCCGATATTAGAAGTCATGATCAGGACAGTGTTCTTAAAATCTACCATTCTGCCATAACTGTCAGTCAATCGTCCTTCATCCATTACCTGAAGAAGGAGATTGAAAACATCGGGATGCGCCTTCTCTATTTCGTCGAGCAAAACGATGGAGTAGGGCTTGCGGCGAACTTTCTCCGTAAGTTGCCCGCCTTCTTCGTAGCCGACGTACCCCGGAGGAGCTCCGACCAAACGCGAAACCGTAAATTTCTCCATGAATTCGCTCATGTCTATACGTATCAACGCATCGGAAGAACCGAACATATGCTTTGCCAATTCTTTGGCCAGATGAGTTTTACCTACGCCTGTGGGGCCTAAGAACATAAAAGTTCCGATCGGCTTGTTGGGGTCCTTCAGCCCTACACGGCTTCTTAAAATAGCCTTGACCAGCTTTTCGATGGCTGCATCCTGAGCAATGACTCTCGACTGCAATTCTTCTTTCATGCTTGCCAGCTTGAGACCTTCGGCTTGAGCCATACGTTGCACAGGGATACCCGACATCATGGAGACCACATTGGCAATTTCTTCAGCGTCAACCGTTTGCCTGTTCTCCTTCAGGCTTGCTTCCCACTCCTTTTTCATTAACTCCAACTCAGAAGCGAGCTCTTTCTCTTTGTCCCGGAAGCTGGCGGCAAGTTCAAAATTCTGTGATTTTACAGCTTCGTTTTTCTTGGTTTTCGCTTCTTCAATCAGTTTTTCCTGTTGTTCAATTTCTTTAGGAACATTCACGTTGGTAAGATGTACCCGCGAACCGGCTTCGTCCAAAGCATCGATGGCCTTGTCGGGAAAATTGCGGTCGGTAATGTATCGTCCTGTCAAGTTCACGCAAGCCTCCAATGCTTCATCCGTATAGTTTACGTTGTGATGATCTTCGTATTTTTCTTTAATATTACGCAAAATCTGAAGGGTTTCGTCAGCATTGGTAGGCTCTACCACTACTTTCTGGAAGCGGCGTTCCAATGCACCGTCCTTTTCAATGTTCTTGCGATATTCATCCAATGTCGTAGCGCCGATACATTGCACCTCTCCTCTGGCCAAAGCCGGCTTCAACATATTCGCAGCATCCATCGAACCGGCTGCCGAACCTGCCCCGACAATCGTATGTATCTCATCGATAAACAGGATAACGTTCGGATTTCGCTGCAATTCGTTCAGGATCGAGCGAATGCGCTCTTCAAACTGTCCTCGGTATTTGGTTCCGGCCACTACTGAGGTCATATCAAGTGTTACTACGCGTTTATCAAATAAAATGCGAGACACTTTCTTTTGCGTAATTCTTAAAGCAAGTCCTTCGACGATGGCTGATTTTCCGACTCCGGGTTCTCCTATTAAAATAGGGTTGTTTTTCTTGCGGCGACTCAATATTTGTGCCAATCGCTCAATCTCCCTTTCCCGTCCGACCACCGGATCAAGACGTCCCTCTTCGGCTGCTTTCGTCATATCTATGCCGAAGTTGTCAAGTACCGGCGTATCGTTGGATGTTTTTGGGGAAACAGTTTGCGCCTGCTGCCGGCGATCCCCGCGACTGCCCGTATTCCCGGATCGGGAAGAAGGCATTTCTTCTTCATCCTCATCGTCTTCTTCCTCTGGAAATCCCATGCCGGAATTCAAATCCGGCTGCAACGAGGTTTGTTCAAGTACTTTTACGTAACTTACATTGTTCAACTCAAGCACAGAAGCGGCCATGTTCTTTTTTTCTCTTAAAATAGCGAGTAAAACATGTTCTGTATCTGCTATGTTACTCCTCATTCCACGAGCCTCTAAAATGCACATTTTCAATATTTTTTCCGCTTCGTTGGATAGCGATATATCCGAATCCGGCAGCAGCATATTATTGGCTTCTGCTTTCAAATGATCTTCAATTTGATGTTTTATAACAGCTAAATCTGTATTAAGTTTCGATAATATCTCGATAGCTTTTCCTTCACCTTCCCGAATTATTCCCAATAAAAGATGCTCGGGCCCTATATAGCTATTCCTTAGACGATTGGCCTCTTCTTTGCTATATACAATAATATCTGAAACTCTTTGTGAGAATTGATTATTCATACTCTTCCTTTCCTTCTATGAATTTTATATTCCATGCTGCAAATATACACATTTAATTGAGCATGTGCGATGCTTTGTATTTTTTATATTGCAAATCGTATGCCATAAAATATGATTTTTTACTTTTAGTATGTAACATTAAGATGTAAGCAATAATCATATATACATTATTAAATTGACTTTTGTTTTTAATATTTTACTTTTAATATTAGGACTTCCGCTGCTTAGTAAAAGCAATTTGCTTGATAAGAGAAGATAAACTTTCTTTGAAAAAACTTTCGTATGTTCGGGAAAAGTCGTAATTTAGCATGGTTTTTCACAAACCATAGATTGTATAATTAATATTCCTTTTAAATGCTTGAACAAGAGAGAGTTATAAAAATCAATATCGAGGAGGAAATGAAGTCGTCGTACATAGATTATTCTATGTCGGTTATTGTTTCGCGTGCTCTTCCCGATGTTAGGGATGGATTTAAGCCCGTTCACCGCAGAATTTTGTATGGAATGATGGAGCTGGGCAATACATCGGATAAACCCTATAAAAAATCTGCCAGAATAGTGGGTGAAGTGCTTGGTAAATATCACCCTCATGGAGATTCTTCCGTATATTTGGCGATGGTTCGTATGGCTCAAGAGTGGGCTATGCGGTATCCTTTAGTAGACGGACAGGGTAATTTCGGATCGGTAGACGGCGACAGCCCCGCAGCGATGCGTTATACGGAGGCCCGTTTGAACAAGCTTGGGGAAGCAATGATGGATGACTTATACAAAGAAACCGTTGACTTTGATCCGAACTTTGACAATACGCTGATGGAACCCAAGGTGATGCCGACACGCATCCCCAACCTTTTGGTAAACGGAGCTTCCGGTATTGCTGTCGGTATGGCTACCAATATGCCCCCACACAACCTTTCTGAAGTAATCGATGCATGCGAGGCTTATATCGACAATTCGGAAATTACAGTCGAAGAGCTGATGAATTTCGTTAAAGCCCCCGATTTTCCGACAGGAGGATATATATATGGTATGGGCGGTGTGCGTGAAGCATATTTAACAGGGCGCGGACGTGTGGTTATGCGCGCAAAGGCAGAGATAGAAAGCGGACAAACGCACGATAAGATTATAATAACAGAGATTCCTTATAACGTAAATAAGGCCGATCTCATTAAGAATATTGCGGATCTTGTCAATGACAAACGGATAGAAGGTATCTCGAATGCAAATGATGAATCCGATCGTGAAGGCATGCGCATCGTAATTGATGTGAAACGTGATGCAAATGCAAGCGTTGTCTTGAATAAGCTGTATAAAATGACTGCTCTTCAAACATCATTCGGTGTGAATAATGTCGCATTAGTACACGGAAGACCAAAGACTTTGAACCTAAGGGATATGATCAAATATTTCATAGAGCATAGGCACGAAGTCGTTATTCGTCGTACTCAATTTGACTTGCGCAAAGCAAAAGAGCGCGCACATATCCTCGAAGGCTTAATTATCGCTTCTGATAATATAGATGAAGTTATTCGCATTATTCGTGCCGCCAAGACACCGAATGATGCAATTGCCGGTTTGATGGAGCGTTTCAGTCTGACAGAAATACAGTCGCGTGCTATTGTGGAAATGCGTTTGAGGCAATTGACCGGCCTGATGCAAGACCAGCTTCATGCCGAGTACGGAGAAATTATGAAGCAAATAGCATATTTAGAAAGTATTCTCGCCGATGATGCAGTATGCCGCAGTGTAATTAAAGAAGAATTGTCGGAAGTAAAGGCGAAGTATGGAGACGAACGCCGTTCTGAAATTGTTTACTCGTCAGAAGAGTTTAACCCGGAAGACTTTTATGCAGATGATCAGATGATCATTACAATTTCTCATTTGGGATATATTAAACGCACGCCATTGGCGGATTTCCGAGCACAAAACCGTGGCGGGGTAGGTTCAAAAGGGACAGAAACCCGTGACGAGGATTTCGTTGAGCATATCTATCCTGCTACAATGCACAACACCATGATGTTTTTTACTCAAAAAGGAAAATGCTATTGGCTGAAAGTGTACGAAATACCGGAAGGAACGAAGAACTCTAAAGGGCGTGCCATTCAAAACTTGTTGAATATCGACTCGGATGACAATGTAACAGCATATCTCCGTGTAAAGAGTTTGGAAGATACCGAGTTTATCAACACTCACTATGTTTTGTTCTGTACGAAAAAAGGTATTATCAAGAAAACGTTGCTTGAGCAATATTCCCGTCCGCGTCAAAACGGTGTGAATGCCATCACTATTCGTGAAGATGACAGTGTAATTGAGGTTCGGATGACAAATGGAAATAATGAAATTATCATAGCCAACCGGAACGGGCGAGCCATTCGCTTCCACGAAGCAACGGTACGCGTGATGGGACGTACTGCGACTGGAGTACGTGGCATTACGTTGGATAATGACGGAGAAGATGAAGTGGTAGGAATGATTTGCCTTAAAGATTTTGATACGGAATCTGTCATGGTGGTTTCCGCACAAGGATATGGCAAACGTTCTGAAATAGAAGACTATCGTAAGACAAATCGTGGCGGCAAAGGTGTTAAGACTATGAACATCACTGAGAAAACAGGAAAGCTGGTTACGATTAAATCCGTTACGGACGAAAACGACCTGATGATTATTAATAAATCAGGTATTACGATTCGCTTGAAAGTTGCCGACGTTCGTATAATGGGACGTGCCACTCAGGGAGTTCGTTTGATTAATCTTGAAAAACGCAATGATCAGATTGGTTCTGTTTGTAAAGTAGCGACAGACAGTCTTGAAGACGAAGTACTCGAAGAAGAAACGGAAAGAAAAACAACTACTGATGAAACGGTGGAGAAGTCGGAGAATGATAATGCGAATGAGAATAACGATAAGGAAAGAGAATAGACATATTATTAATAACTAATCGAGCAACAATTATGAAAAGAGTATTATTTTCGATGGTTTTATTAATGGCCGTCAGCGCTTCATTTGCTCAAATGAAAAATGTGAAAGAAGCAAAAAGTATTGCCAGTGAAGTAAAACCAAACTTTAATCAAGCTGAGCAATTGATTAATGAAGCCATGAACAATCCCGAAACAAAGGGGCTTGCCGAAACATGGGATGTGGCCGGGTTCATTCAAAAGCGTATCAACGAAGAGCAAATGAAAAATGCCTTTTTGAGAAAACCCTACGATACATTAAAGGTCTACAACAGTATTTTGAAAATGTATGAATACTTTGTGAAATGTGACGATTTGGCACAAATGCCTAATGAAAAAGGTAAAATCAAGAACAAATTCAGAAAAAACAATGCAGCCAGTATGTTGGCCGAACGTCCCAATTTGATTAATGGTGGTATTCAGTTCTTTAACATGGATAAGAACGATGAAGCTCTGAAATTCTTTGGGACTTACGTAGAGTCAGCTTCTTATCCTATGTTGGCGGATAAAGAACTAGCGAAGAACGATACTCTTTTACCACAAATAGCTTATTATGCAACTTTGGCCGCTGATAGGGTAGGTAATAAAGACGCGGTGTTGAAATATGCGCCGATGGCTTTGACAGATAAAGATGGCGGTAAATTTGCGATGCAGTTGTTGGCTGAAGCTTATAAAGCCAAAGGAGATACTGCTACGTGGATCAAAACGTTAGAAAATGGCATTCTTCAATTTCCCAGCAATGATTATTTCTTTGCAAATTTAGTAGACTACTATAATGGAACTAACCAAGCAGCCAAAGCAATGGAATTTGCAGATAAGATGCTGGCTGGTGATCCCAGCAACAAGTTGTATTTATATGTGAAGGCATATCTTTATCATAATATGAAAGAATATGACAATGCTATTGACTTTTATAAAAAAGCAATTGATTCCGATCCTGAATATGCAGAAGCATACTCAAATGCAGGTCTGGTATTTTTAATGAAGGCTCAGGATTATTTGGATAAGGCAACAACTGACATTAACGATCCCAAATATGCAGAAGCACAAGCTGTAGCAAAGAAGTTATATGAGGAGGCAAAACCTTATTATGAGAAAGCCAGAGCATTGAAACCTGATCAACAAGACCTATGGATACAAGGCCTTTACCGGGTATACTATAACTTAAATATGGGACCAGAGTTTGAGGAAATAGATGCGATGATGAACAAGTAAAGATATTTAGATACTGTTCACAAATTTGCGTAAAAGCAACTCGAATCTTTTTGATCCGAGTTGCTTTTTATCCTCAAACTTTGAGATAATGTACCGTATTATAATAAAGTTTCAAGAACTCCAATGGTAAGAAGCTGATTTGGGAGTAAGCAGGTGTTTTTAATAAAATGCAGTACATGATTGCAATTTTTTCTTTGATGAATATGTAAGATTAATAGTTCGTTAAAAATTCGCCAAGGCTAAGCGGCTCTGGCAGTAAATAAAATGAGTTCTTTGAAAAGTTTGTCAATAACTTGCGGGTCTGG
>NZ_JACIDI010000021.1 GCF_014196225.1 Bacteroides pyogenes
GAGCGTGTGGAGCAGGTGACACTGTGCGTCTACCGTCCGGACGGGAGCATAGAACAGACCCTGACAATCTCCAAAGGCGAACTCATGAAGTTTCAAGGGACGGAACTCTACCTTCCCCAAGGGGAGTACACGGTGGTTTGCTGGGCGAACGCATCGGCAGAAAACAGCAGGCTCGGAGGATTCCAAACAGGGGAAACCATTGCCGACCTGTTCCTTGAACATCCGAAAGCCGCAACTTCACAAGAGATCCCTACGCTCGACAGGCTACTGTTCGCCACGGCGGACCTGAGTGTGAACGAGCGGAACGCGGGTGTGGAGACCGAAGTCAAGTTCAGCACCAAGACCATTCGCGTGAGCGTGCTGCTGAAAGGGATAAGCCTGCAACCTCAATTAAAGATGGGCGGTCTGGCATCCGCACTGCGTCCGATGAAAGATGACGACACGGGAGAATGGAAAGTGCTTCCGGTGGAGCAGGGAAAGACATACGTACCGACTGTGGAATACGACGGGACGAAGAAAGAGGCCGTAGCCGTGATAGACGTGCCGAGATTCGGAGCGGACACGCCCGCTCTGATAGAACTCAAAGACAACGCGGGAAACCACATCGTGCCGCCCATCTCGATAGCAGACCTTCTCAGGAAGTACAACATACAGATAGGGGATGAAAACGAAATCGTGATTCCCATCGAGATTACATTTACCAACGGACACGCGAAGATAACGATTAAGGACTGGGAAAACCAGAATGTGAAGCCGGGAGGAGTCTGAAAGACACGTCATCAATCATGAAATGCAAATCATAAAAACAATATATTATGCCAAGTAATTCAATCATCATACCATTTCGCAGCCTGCTGTCGGTCTCGTTATTCTTGCTGCTCGTACTCTCGTGTCAGCAAAACGATCCCATCCTTCCTGCTCCCCCTGCGCCCGGTAAAGGTGAAACGGCCGAAGTGACGCTTACCCTTCACATTCCCGATTTCCGGGCAGCAAATACCCGTGCGGGCGTACATGAGGAAAAAATAGACAAGATTACCGTGCTGATGTTCGCCGATGAAGGCGGCACGGAGAAAGTCAAGGTGAAAAAGAATATCTCCTACACCTCGCTCCTTGACGGCGGCGCTCCGGATACGAAAATCTTCAGCATACCCGTCACCGCAGGGACATACAAACGTATAGCTCTCGTAGCCAATGCTGAAGCGGAACTGTCCGGAATCAATATCGGCTCTACCTACGACGATCTTAAGCAGGTGGAAGCCATAGGCAAATTCGGACAAAAGGGAGGGACAGAACCGGACAGCTACATCCCGATGTACAGCGAGTATGCGCCGCCTGAGGGTATCAAGCTGGAAGCGGGCGTGTCGCAAACCATTGCGCAGGCGATACCTCTTATCCGCATGCTGGCACGTGTGGACATCATCAATCCGACAACTTCGGGAGCTACTACAGTGGGTGAAGTTTACTTCGTCAATCCCGCGGGAAACGGGCGTGTTTGGGTCGATCCCGCCACATACAATACAAGCAATCCGCAGTCCGGATACATGGTTCCCACTCTGCCCGGCACACTTCAAAAAGCCAATGGCAGCGATCCGCTTTTGGGAGCAGGAGATCCCGGAGTTCAGGTAATAACGTATTATCTGAACGAACAGCCCGCAACCTCTACAACCCTCACCACTTCCGGCAACAACCGCCCCTGCATCGTGATGATTCTTGCCTATCAGGGAAGACAATACTACTACCGCATGGACTATACTTGGGACGGCATCAAGGGTGGAAACGTGGCACCCTATGAGAAAGGAAAACCCATGCCTATCCTGCGCAACCACCGCTATATCTTCACCATCAAGGAAGTGAAAGGGCCGGGATTCCTTACTTTGAGCGAGGCAATACAAAGCCCGGAAAACCATACCAACCAAAACATCGTGGTGACGCCCGTCGTGATAGATGAAGCGTTCACGGATGTGACGTTCAACGACATGGGGCAGTATATTGCCGTGACCCGAACGGCGATTCTTTTAAAAGGCGAGCATACAAGCGCCAGTTCGGAAAACCGCTTTTCAGTGCACACCAACTATCCTTCCGGGTGGAAGCTGACAGCTTATCAATATGACGGAACACCGCTTCCGGCTTCCGCATGGCTCACACCATCTCAAACCGTCGGAGCGGCAAATACTACTGTCGAGGTACAGGCTCTGACACAGGGGAAAGGATGGAAGTTCGGCTACTTTGAAATACAGGCAGGCAGGCTTCAGCGCAGAATAGAGGTGATATTACTCGGCAAATTGCCTTTGGAATATGCGGCGGAATATAACCTCGCCGGTGGTTATCAGTATGGTTCTTCCTTTAATAAAGCTCTCAATGGATCCCCTTGGTTGGGAGGACAGTCAGTCCCTCTTTCCCCCACCTCCGCACAGACCGATATGGCTCTTCGTTGGGCCACAAGCCATGCTAATGACCAAAGCGGCTATTATAACGGTTATGTATGTAAGGGTAAGCACGATAATACTTATAATCCAACTACCAAGAATATCATGAATGATGTTTTCTTCACTACCGGTGAAGGGAAAAAATATCACATTCCTTCGCGTCAAGAATTGACAGGTGCATTTTGCTATTCAAACGAAGTACAATATAATAGCGCGATAGACTATCCAAATTTGGCCGAGGCCGTCAAGGTCGGAGAAACTCTACAAACTTATGCCTCCGACTTCTATTCCGCAGGTAATGGCATCTGTTATGCTCTGCGGTTCAAAAAAGGCACTTCTACAGGCAGCGATGATCCGGGAGTGCCTCTTGCCGCCACCAACAGCATGGCCTGCGCTTATCGTTACGAACGGGTGGGTGCAATGACTACTTACCTTAATACTACCGACTATTTGAAAATACAGTGCGTTTATGTTGGCAACCAAACCCCTTTGCCCGACTTAAAGACAAAGATTGCGCAAGAGAGCTGGTGGAACGCTCAGGCTCCCAGCACGGTTATCACTCGTATCTTCCCTATTCCCGGGAGTATTAGTGAAGCTAAACCATCGGCTGTATCTGACAACTTTCTCAGAGAGCGTGGTATAATAGGTTATTATTGGACGAGCACGCTTTCTCCTAACCAAGATTGGCTTGCCTATAGCTGCATCTATTCTCAGAACATACGTCTGTATAGCGGTGGAACAGACATGCAAGGGGGATTTGCAATACGTCTCTTTTCCAATGAATAAAAATGATATCTACGGTTGTTCGGCTTAAAGATGCTGACATGTTTAGGAATAATGAATGTATTAATAACAGATGAATAAAAGGATGAAAATAAAATCTCGAATATCCGGTTTGGCCGGTTTGGTGCGTGCCTCACGCTTGGGGAGGCGACATGTCTCGGTTGCACTGTGGGTTGCGATGGCGACAGTTCTCACGACTGCTTGCAGCGACGATTCGAAGCAGCCTGCACCGCAAGCCGATGGGCATACGGCCGTTATTTACCTGAATTTCAAAACAGCTGCAGCCAAGCCCTATTCCGGCATGCAGGCTTCGCAGAAGCCCGGAATGTCGGTGACGGAACTTTGGATGGACGCGGACACGGCGGACAGTGCTCCCACCGAAGAAAAAACGACCGCCGGAACTACCCGCGCACCAATGACCCGCGCCGTGGACGAGACCGGCATACAGACCGTAGACGTGCTTTCGTTCAAGACGGATCCCGCAGACCCTACGGATATAAAGAAAGGAACATTCTTCTATCGCTCTCGCGGAGTGTACACTCAAATAACTCCGGGACAGGGACGCGTGGAAGTGAAGTTGATGGGGAGTCCGGAGGCGCAGACGCTTGTGGTGCTTGCCAATGCTCGCACGCAGGTGGACGCGCTCGGCGCTGTATATGGAGAGCAAAAAGAAGCGGTGATGAGCCGCCTAACATTCGATGTGGCGATGGAGGTTTCTCCCGACCTTACGAACGGCATACCCATGTGGGGCGAGCTTCCCAACGAAGTGGTGGGTGAAGGTTTTTCCCCTTCCGGCGCTCCCAAAGAAGTGACGATGATACGTTCGGTAGCCAAGTTTACGCTGGTGAACCCTCCGCAGAGCGACCCTAAGGGCTTTTTCTTTTACTATGACCAACTGCGGCTGTACAACTACCGGAAGAAGGGACGCATCGCTCCGGACAATTACAACAGGACGGACAGTAAAGTGAACGCCCCCACCGTGCCCGCCGGCGCCCGCCCGCCTCGGGGCACATTCGTCCAATTGAACAGTGAGGTCTCACCTGGACGTATCGGTATCTACGAAGGCAAGCAGAAGTCGTTCTACTTGTGCGAGGTAGACAACAATGTGCATCCCTCCGGCGGGAATGCGCTGGACGACCTTTGCCTGATCGTATACGTGAAGTCGCACGGCACCGGTTTCATCCCTCCCAAGCCACAGAGACACGGCTACTACCGCCTCGACTTCAAGGACTACGGAACGGGAGTGCGGATGGACATACTGCGCAACCACGAATATAAAATCCAAGTAGAAAGTGTGGAGGGATTACCTGCTGACACTCCTGAGGAGGCTTTTAAGGGCAACCACACGCTCAAATGCCGCATCGTTCCGTGGAACGAAGTGCAGGAAGAGGTGAAGGTTGAAGGGAACAAACGGCTGACGGTGGACAAGCGGGTATTTCAGTTCCCGGGAGACCCCAATGTGGCGGGCGAAACGGGCGGTACGCAGACCCTCACGCTCAGCACGGAAAACACAGGCGGATGGCGTATCGATGGCAAGCCTGACTGGGTAAACCTCTCGCGAACTTCAGGCGCCGACGGCACACCTGCCACTGTGACGCTCAGCGTGGGCGTTAACCCCGGACGTACAGACCGCACGGCGGTAATGAATCTTGTGGCCGGCAATCTGACCTACAAGATTCATCTCTCGCAACCCGATGCCTGCGGCAAGAACGGTGTGCCCAAGAAGATGCGTATCGGCAATAACGACTATTACACACACCGTTTTGGCGGCCCCAACGGGCAGTGCTGGATGCTGGAAAACTCGCGCGAAGGCACTGCGGACGCTGAATTGCCCCCCTTGCCGGGCAGAACGCACAAAAGATATCTGTGGAACGGATGGAATGCTGTCCGGAGAGATAAAGCCGGCTTTCCGGCAGGCTGGGATATTCCTACGTACATGGATGTTTATAACCTGAGGAAAACGACGTTTTCGGATGGTACAGGAACAGGTATAGGAACAGAGAAATGGTTTTGGCTGCAATGGCAGAAGGATCCGGGCGTACTGTCCTATCATCCCGCTTTTGATGGGAATGGCCCCGTAGTAAATCCTTCACCGGATTGGAGCTCAATTGGCGGCAGAACTTCCGACAAGTTTTGGCCGGGCGACTATCAGAATTGGGAATACAGACGATTGCCGCGACTGGCTTCTTATATAAGAAAACAACAAGATAACATATCCGCGTTTTGGTCATATCAGAATTGTACTAACCCCAGTATGAATTCCGGTGTTCAAGAAATACCTGCCGCCAATGGTCAAAAAATGCACGCCCATGTAGGACGTATGCCGATTGTTACGGTGAACATCGGCATACCGAATAAGTATCAATCTTGCATTCACATTGCTACTACTTTAAGAGAGCCCGGAACGCATATGAACGCTTACGAGAGAGCGTCAGATTGGCTGACATTACATTGGTGGGTAAATCCGGACACAGGAGATAACTGGTCTTGGGGATATAATGGCCCATGGGGGAAAAAAGGTTTATTGCGCAAGGCTACGAGTAGTCATGGTTGGTTCGGTCCCAGTGATATGCCTTGGCGACTTACGTCATCTCATTTTTATGATGTTATGATAGAAAGGGATGGGGCTACCTTTGCAGATTTATTTGTGGGCGGACAACATTATTATAAGCCCAAGAATAGTGGCTCCACATATGAATATAATTTTTATCCGGGTGCAAATGAATTGTTTGACTATAATCCATCATTGCCTGGTGCTAACTATAATTTAGATTTTAAAAATCAGACAGGGCTGGGTGCCTATATGGAGAATCTGCTCCCTCTTCGTTTCGTGCGTAGAGATTGATTTTATCGGCATCCTCTGTTCCCGCATCGGCTTATGGCACATCGATGCTGTGCAAGTTTTTTTCATGGGGCCCGCAGGGAAACACGATTATGAGGCTAACGAAGTTAGAAATAATGACAAATAAGAATTCACGCCCACTCGTCCGGCCGGAAGCGACACCAAGTGTCCGACTTAGACTATGTCGAGAGTCCGACCTCGACATAGTCAAGAGTCCATTCTTGACATGGTCAAATGTCCGACCTTGACAACACCCCTTCGGAAGTATCTCAGGGGCATGTTCCGGCGAGGCGGGCAGGCTATTGTTTAATCTTTAAATAATTTATTACAATGCTATTCTTCAAGAAACAGAAATCACAGCTCAAAGACCGACCTGTGAAGTATTATCCGCAAGTAGTGACCGTGGGCAAGCCTGCCGGCACGCAGGAAGTGGCGCGCCGCATTGCGCGCGAGAGTACTTTATCGCCGGCGGACGTGCACGCCGTTGTCCGCGCGTTGCCGGAAGTGATGTCGCAAATCATGTCCGAAGGACGAAGCGTGAGCCTCGACGGGCTGGGTTCGTTCCGCTACGCAGGAGTGGTAGGCAAAACGGTAGACCGTGCCGAGGACGTGAACGCAGACCTTTTCAAAGGGATACGCGTGCGCTTCACTCCCGCGCGTGAACGGAAGGACCTCGGGACGGGATACACCCGGGCACTGGTGAGCGACATCAGCTTTGCCGAGTGGCAGGGAAAACCGTCGAAGAAAAAGCCGGAAACCGGAGGCGGCACTTCCTCGCCGGGAGGAGGTTCCGGCGGACATGGCGAGGCTCCCGACCCGGGCGCATAAAAGGCGGGCTTGCAGGGCACAGAATCCTGCAAGACGTTTTCATCCGTGAAATCCGTGAAACAGCTGCGGTGTTGCCCGAAACTTTCCTCTCCTCTCTTTTTGCCTCATAAAATGTCGTGTACTCACACTCCCGATGCCGGGATTTCCGGAGAGGTAAAGGGAAACAAGGGAATTTCCGGCAACACCACAGACCAAACTTAAAAGAGCTGCCGGCCGGACTTAAAAAACTCAAAAGCCCCGACCGTCAGACTTAAAAGAACCACCGGCCAAACTTAAAAGTCCGCCGGGCAGACTTAAAAGAACCTATGAACAAACTACATGACTTCCTCGCTCTATTGCCCGCTCTCTTCCTCTTGTCCGCCCTCTGCTGCGGATGCCGGAGCCGGAAACAAGGAGAAGAAACGGGAATAGAAAGCCGCTACATGCGGCTGCTACATGCTCTTGTGACAGACGACACGCCTGCCCTGCGCCGTGAACAGCATTACGTAACGGACACGCTCCCCCCCGACACGCTCCTCGCCTTTCCCCACAGATACGACTACATGCGTGTATGGGCAGATTCGTACATCTTATACGACGCAGTGATGAAAGCGGAGAAACCCGAGGTGGCAACCACTCTTGCTTCCGAACGTTTCTGCACCGATATGAAACGCCTTGCCGCCCGGCTGATCGGCGCGGGCGGGCAGCGGTGTGCGGAAGAGATGTTGCGCCCTGTGGCGGAATGCCTGTCGGGGCATGGCATGAGCGATGCGGCGGCGGTAACCGCCGCCGCCTGCATGGGCATCGATGCCGACCCTGCCCATCCGGGCGACATTGCCCGCCGCCTGCTCACCCGCCTGCTGCTTGTGGGGAAGAGGGCTCCCTGTCTATCACGTACTGTCCCGTCGGTATCGTCCGGCCCCACGTTGTTGCTGTTTTATGAGACGGATTGTCCCGGCTGCGAATCCGTTCTGCGGGACTTGTGCGGATTCTACGCCACCCTTAAAGGAATAGGCATTCGTGTGGTTTCCATCGCTTCGGACGAAGACGAACACACATTCTCTTCCCGTGCCGCCTCATTGCCTTGGGCTACGAAATTGCATGATTCCCGTGGTTTCCGGAGTCCCGACTTCGAGGCTTACGGTGTGGCGTTTACACCTACCCTTGTATTAGTGAATCCGGACGGGCGTGTGGTCGGTTCGTACAGTACGCTGGAAGAGACGGGGCTGCTCCCGTAGCTTGCCTGCCTTATCGCCACTTCCCGCATCGGGATGTGGTGAAGCCGGCCGATATCCCAAAACTCAAAATCATGGACACTCTTTTATCCCATAATGCGAACATACGCACGGAGTTGTCGGTTCTCTACGCCAAGCTCCAAGTCTATTATCTCATGCAAATATACCTTTGGCGCAAACGCGACCTGAAAAAGGCCCGTCTGTTCAATGCCCGCCTGAAGCAGCTGCAAGAGTCTGAAATCGTTGAAAACTCAGAGGGGGCAAGCCTGCATGCGCTATGCGCCGCTTACTTGCGCATGCAGGAATGCTATGCGTACGAACTGGCTATGGTAGACCGCATTCTGGAGGAATATCCGGCTTTGTTCCTGATGGACAACGATTCCCTGCAGGCTGTTCTGGAAGAGGAAACGGAGGCTTTCTCCCGGGAAAACGCCGGAGGTACGGACAGCAATTGAAAATATGCCACTAAGATACCCTTAGTCCGGATACCGTGCTGTTTTCAGTCCGGCATACGTTTTCTCCGAAGAACGCTTAAAGGCATCCTCATATCCCGAATCATCCCCTCGGCTTTATGCTTACACCAAGTCCGCTATTTTTTCCGGGCTGTCTGCAATATATGCGGGATGAAACTGCTCCAGCTCCTGTCTCGGACGGAAGCCCCATGTCACCCCGCAGGCCGTGATTCCTGCATTGGCAGCTGTTTGCATGTCTACTCCCGAATCGCCGACGTAAAGCACATCTTCTTTCTTTATATTTGCCAGTTTCAGAATATCAAAAACAATGGCGGGGTCAGGCTTCACGCTTATTCCTTGACGCTGACCGAACACGGCCGTGAAGCGTATCTCCGGGAAGTAGCGGGCAATGAGTTTTTCGGTGGCAGCCTGATATTTGTTGGAGGCTACGGCTATTTGGATGCCTTTCGACTGCAATGATTGCAACAACTCGGGAATACCCGGATAAGGACGGCTGTCGTCGGCGTTGTGAACATCGTAATAGGGGATGAATTCATTGCGTACACGGAGGACGTTCTCCTGCGTCCGCTCTCCTTCGGGCAATGCCCGCTCGAAGAGTTTGTCGATGCCGTTTCCCACCATGAAGTTGTATGCTGCCGTTTCATGCGTGGGGTATCCCAGCTTGTTCAAGGCATGGTTGGTGCTGTTTGCCAAGTCGGCTATGGTATTCAGCAGCGTTCCGTCGAGATCGAAGATGACCAGTTTTTTCATTGGCTTTTTATTTATGTTGTCAGCGAGTGAGCATTCTTGTTCCATGTGCAAAGGTAAAAAAAAAATCTCGGACACGCATGCAATATTTCTGCCATAAGCCTATTTAACAAACAAGAGCTCTTGGAAATATTAAAGTTAAACTAAAAGAAAACAAAATGAAATTCAAAATGAAATTTTTCGGACTTGCAGCGGCGATGGTCTGCTGTGTACTTGCAACCTCTTCGTGTAGTAAAGATGATGACAATAAAATCCCCAGAGTGCAGATGCTGAGATTCAATCCTGCCAAAGTGGAAGTTACCGTCAACTCGACGGCTTTGGTGACGGTGAGCGGCGGAACGGCCCCTTACACAGTCAAGTCGGGCGACACACGGATAGCCACTGTGAAGTCGGACAAGAACAAAATCACCATTGCAGGCGTCAAAGCGGGGAATGCCGTAATCACGGTGACGGACAAGAAAGGAATGAACGGCAAACTGACGGTGACGGTGACGGAAAAGAGAAACGCCGGTCTGGATTTCGACAAGAAATCGGTGACGGTCGGTGTAGGTAAGCAAGAGACAATCGCCGTTAAAAACGGTGCAGCGCCTTACACCGTTACGGTGAAAGACATGAAAACGGCCACCGCCTCGGTCAAAGACGGCAAAGTGGTGGTCAAAGGCGTCAAAGCCGGAACGACCACGGTTACGGTGACCGACAAGAATAAACTCTCGGGCATGATAAATGTGACCGTGAAATAAAGCAACCTCCCTGAATACTCTCTCGAAGATATGCCGCAGAAAACCGAGAACGGCAGTTTTGAGAAGGATTAAACTATAATTACAACCCTGCGGGAGCCACATCGAACTCTATTCCGGAAAAAGAAGATGTGGCTCCCTGTTTATTGCTTGATTTTTGCACACTTCTCATGCTTTTATGCAGAAAGTTCCTATCTTTGCACAAAATTTAACCGTTATAAGAAATATGAGTTACAACTTACTGAAAGGAAAAAGAGGGATTATCTTCGGCGCGTTGAACGACCAGTCCATTGCTTGGAAAGTGGCGGAGCGCGCGGTGGAAGAAGGAGCGACAATAACATTATCAAATACTCCGATGGCTATCCGTATGGGTGAAGTCGACGCTTTGGCCCAGAAGCTGAATTGCCGGGTGATTCCCGCCGACGCTACTAATGTGGAAGATCTGGCTAATGTGTTCAAGACTTCCATGGAAGTGTTGGGAGGAAAGATAGATTTCGTACTGCACTCCATCGGTATGTCGCCCAACGTGCGGAAGAAGCGTACTTACGATGATCTTGATTACGGAATGCTGGATAAGACGTTGGATATTTCCGCCGTTTCATTCCACAAGATGATTCAATCGGCGAAGAAGCTGAATGCGATTGCCGATTACGGGTCGATTGTCGCTTTGAGCTATGTGGCGGCACAACGCACCTTCTATGGTTACAACGATATGGCGGATGCCAAAGCGTTGTTGGAATCCATCGCCCGCAGCTTCGGTTATATTTATGGCCGCGAGCATAATGTACGTGTGAATACTATTTCGCAATCGCCTACGTTTACCACAGCCGGTTCGGGTGTGAAAGGAATGGATAAGCTGTACGATTTCGCCAACCGCATGTCTCCGCTGGGTAACGCTTCCGCTGAAGAATGTGCCGATTATTGTATCGTCATGTTCTCCGACCTGACACGTAAAGTGACCATGCAGAATTTGTTCCACGACGGAGGATTCTCCAGTATCGGAATGAGTCTTCGGGCGATGGCTACCTACGAGAAGGGATTGGATGAGTACAAAGACGAAGAAGGCAACATCATTTACGGATAAGTAAAGATGAAGAAACGGAATACTCTTCTTATAGTAGGGATGGCCATCCTTCTCGGCTCTTGCCGGATAGGCTCCGGGAAAATGACAGACCGGAAAGAAGAAGAGATTTCGGTCTTGAGATATGACAAGCTGTTGGGCGAGTATGTTCGCTCCAACAGCTTTTCTGCTATGCAGAAAATAACGATGGATTATCAGTTGCCGACTAAAATCCTGATCGAAGACGTACTGGCTATCGGGACCGTGGACGGTGACACCATTGCGCAACGCCTGCAACATTTCTATTCGGATACTACTCTCTTGCGCCTGCTGAACGATGTGGATCATAAATTCCCCGATTTGGAAGAGGTGGAGAAAGGACTGACCAAAGGCTTCGGAAAGCTGAAAAAAGAAGTCCCCGACACGCAAGTGCCATTCATTTACTCGCAAGTATCCGCATTCAACGAGTCCATTGTTCTGATCGATACCCTGCTCGGAATCAGTCTCGACAAATACATGGGAGAAGATTATCCGCTTTACAAACGTTTTTATTACGACTATCAGTGTCGTTCCATGCGTCCCGAGCGGATTGTGCCCGATTGTTTGGTATTCTATCTTCTCAGCCGTTACGGGATGGAGTATTGTGAAAGTACTTGCCTCGTCGATTGGATGATACACTACGGTAAAATCAATTATGTGGTGCAAAGCCTGCTGGACTACCGTGATATCGGTCAGACGATGGGGTACTCACCCAAAGAAACAGCCTGGTGCAAGAAGAACGAGAAAGATGTTTGGGCATATATTCGTGATAACGACCATTTGTACGCGCGCGATCCGATGATTATCCGTTATTACATGAAGGCTGCCCCTTCTGTCGACTTCTTGGAAAAAGACGTTCCGCCGTCGGTGGGAATTTGGTTGGGCGCGAAAATCGTATCCGCTTATATGAAAAAGCATAAGCGCGCCACAATAAAAGACTTGCTGGAAACGACCGATTATCACGAAATGTTGAAAGAGTCGGGCTATATGAAGTCCTGACTCTTAATTATTTCAAATTTCAAACCAAGAAAATGGAAACTGCTCTTTACCTATTGCCAGTAACGCTGGGCGATACGCCGATCGATCGGGTATTGCCGCCTTACAACAGAGAAATCATTCGCAACATCCGGCATTTTATTGTCGAAGACATCCGGTCGGTCCGCCGTTTTCTGAAGAAAACAGACCGTGAAATAGATATCGACGCGCTGACTTTCTATCCTCTGAACAAACATACGTCGCCCGAAGCCATTTCAGGGTATCTGGAACCTTTGCTCGCAGGCTCTTCGATGGGAGTGATATCCGAAGCCGGCTGCCCCGCTGTGGCCGACCCGGGCGCGGATGTAGTCGCCATTGCCCAGCGCAAGAAGCTGAAAGTCGTTCCTTTGGTAGGTCCGTCGTCCATTATCCTTTCGGTGATGGCGTCGGGGTTCAATGGGCAAAGCTTTGCTTTTCACGGCTATCTGCCTATCGATCCCGCCGAACGCATCAAACGGTTGAAACAGTTGGAACAGCGCATCTATGCCGAGAGCCAGACGCAGCTTTTCATCGAAACCCCTTACCGCAATCATAAGATGATGGACGACATTTTGCAGCATTGCCGTCCGCAAACGAAGCTTTGCATCGCTGCCGATATCACCTGTGAAGGCGAATATATTCAGACTCGCAGCGTAAAAGAATGGAAGGGGCATGTACCCGATCTGTCTAAGATTCCTTGTATTTTTCTCTTATACAAATGACTTCTTTCAGGTGTTCGTATTCGTCTTCGAAGCAACTGCTGAAGAAACCTTTATCCAGATTCTCCTGAATCTGCTTGAAACTCCATAATTTGCCGTTCTTAAAATGCGTGTTGCAGAGAATCGAGTCGTCTTTCAGGTCGATAATAAACAGATAGATGAGCCGATTGGTTACTTCGTTCTCGAAATGGTATACAATGTTGAACGTCGGTTCG
Source organism: Bacteroides pyogenes (assembly GCF_014196225.1). GTDB lineage: Bacteria > Bacteroidota > Bacteroidia > Bacteroidales > Bacteroidaceae > Bacteroides > Bacteroides pyogenes_A. Next base: position 13,098 of record NZ_JACIDI010000021.1, read on the forward strand.
CTTTCCTGTGCCTGAGGAAGCGAGTTTCGCAGCAGGCGGGATACGCCTTCCGATAATGTTTCTCCGTAACGAAGGTAACATTCCATGGGAATATCCATCTTCCCTTTATCCAGAATGGCGGACATGGATTTGCTGCAAAGAAACAACATCCCGCCGACGGATACGGCTATCCGTATCACGGGGTTGATGTAAGCGTTCTTGTAGTTGATTGCTTCTATGGCAAGGCTTTTCCCGATCACCTTCCCTTTTCTATCCACGATAGGTACGTATTCGGTGTGAGACATCAGGTGGTTGAAGTACCGGATGGCGATTTGATTGAATAAAATGCTTGCAATAAAGACAGCAGGAGGGAATATCCGGTAGAGGATGAACGTGCTTGTCCGGTTTATGGGACATTGAACAGCCAGAATAATACTCATGACGATGAAATGCAATGCTCCGAATAAAAGAACGATTCGTGCGGATACGACGGCAGATTCGGCTCCTTGTGCGAACAGCCGTTTATTGCACGATTCTATTTGACCCAGAAAATGGTTGATGAACCTTTTCCGGTGCATGTATAAAATCAACATAAAGATAAGGATACATATCTCTAAAGTTACAGGAAAACAACCGTCAGGAATGTAATTGTTGTTAATTATATTGACAAGTGAGAGAAGCAGCAGTACTCCCGTTGAAATGTATAATATAAAATTGGGTACAATAATTCCTTTTCGTCTTGACTGCAGATATATGAGAGCTATGCCGATACCCGTACCGGTATAGGCGGCGATGTCTTGCGTTATGATTTCACATAGCAGAATGGATATGATAACGGGGATAAAACCCAGTGACATATTGAATGCGGACGACAGTATTCCTTTGTGGTTCATCTTTGTTTTATGCGTCAGTCTTTTTCATAAAACAACCGATGAATCTTTTTTGTTTTTTATCCGATGTGTTTCTCCGCATGGTATGAGGAGCGGACGAGCGGGGCGCTTTCCACAATTTTGAATCCTTTTGCCAATCCGGTTTGTTTGTATCGTGCAAACTGTTGCGGAGTAATATACTCTGCCACAGGATAATGCCGGCGGGTAGGCTGAAGGTACTGCCCGATGGTGAGGATGCCGCATCCCACTGCCAGCAAGTCGTCCATCAATGTTTCCACTTCTTCCGGGCTTTCTCCCAGACCCACCATGATGCCGCTTTTCGATTTCGTTCCGCTTTTCGATACATGTCCGATGACTTGCAGGCTGGTTTCATAGTCGGCTGCGCTGCGTACGTGCGGACTGATGCGCCGCACCGTCTCCATGTTGTGTGAAATGATGTCCGGCCCTGCCTCGATTACTTTATCCACCAGCTCCATCCGTCCCTGAAAATCGGGTATGAGTACTTCGAGTGTGGTTTGAGGGTTGAGGCGTTTGATTTCGCGAATGGTGCGTGCCCAATGTTCCGCACCCAGATCGGGAAGGTCGTCGCGGTCGACGGAGGTTACCACCGCATGGCCCAGCTTCATCAGCGCCACAGATTCCGCCACGTGTACGGGTTCCTGCTCATCGAGCGGGCGCGGGCGTCCCGTTTGCGTGTTGCAAAATTTGCAACTGCGCGTACAGATATCTCCGCCTATCATGAATGTTGCCGTTCCCTTCCCCCAGCATTCGCCCATGTTCGGGCAACGTCCGCTGCTGCATATCGTATGCAGGCAGTGCGAGTCGACAATCTTTTTCGTCTCGGTGTACCGCTCGTTGCTTCCGATGCTGATTTTCAGCCATTCCGGTTTGCGTGCTCTCTCAGCCATTACAGGTTGTTTTTAAAGAAGTTGGTAAGGCGTGTGTACAGGTGCAGGCGCGTTTTTCCGCCGTATATGCCGTGGTTGCGGTTGGTATATACCTGCATGTCGAATTGTTTGCCCAGTTGCACCAGATGTTCGGCATATTCCGTACAATTCTGGAAGTGAACGTTATCGTCCGCCATGCCATGTACGAGAAGCAGATGGCCGTGCAGTTTTTCGGCGCGGGTGAATGCCGAAGACGCCTTATATCCTTCGGCATTCTCTTTCGGCGTACGCATGAATCGTTCGGTATATACCGAATCGTAGTAACGCCAGTCGGTGGGAGCGGCTACGGCGACTCCGGCTTTGAATACGGGCGTTCCTTCGCTCATGCTCATCAGCGTCATGTATCCTCCGTAGCTCCATCCCCAAATGCCGATACGGTCTTTGTCCACATACGGTTGGTTCCCCAGATAGAGGGCGGTTTCCACTTGGTCTTTGGCTTCCTGTACGCCGATCTTCAGGTAAGTGCATTTCTCGAATAGCTCTCCCCGTCCGCCGGTTCCGCGACCGTCTACGCAAACCACTACGAATCCTTGGGTCGCCATGTAGGTTTCCCAACTGAGGCTCCAAGTGTCGCGCACTTCCTGAGAGCCCGGTCCGCTGTATTGATACATAAGAACCGGATATTTCTTCGAAGCCGAAAAACCGATCGGTTTCATCATCCATCCGTTCAACGTCACGCCGTCGGACGTCCGGAAGCTGAAGAATTCTTTTTCCGGAATGGCGTATTCTGCCAGCGTCTGCTGCAGCTCCTTATTGTCTGCGAGTGTTTTCAGCGTTTTCCCGTTGTTGTCGTTCAGCGTGATGAGCAGGGGAGTTTTCAGGTCGGAGAACTTGTTCATGTAGTGCTTCATCGTTTGGCTGAACAGCGGCGTATTGGTGCCTTCGTGCTGCGAGAGTTTGGTTTTCTTCCCTTTCTTGTCCGTTTTGTAAACGGCTTTACGCATCGGGCTCTCTTCGTTGGCGGTGTAGTAGAAGCTGCCGTCGGTTGCGTCGTATCCCAGAAATTCTTTTACTTCGTACTTGCCGTCGGTTACTTTCTTGATGAGGTTTCCGCCCATGCTGTACCAGTATAAATGGCTGTATCCGTCGCGTTCGCTAAGCATGCTGAAGCCTTCGGGATAGAAGCGGATATTATCGAAAACATTCTCTTTGATGTAATAAGGCGATTCGTCGCGTACCACCAGTTTGCAGAGCGTGGAGCGGGGATCGGCGAAATAAAGGTCGAAACGGTCCTGATGGCGGTTCAGCGTCATGATGGCCAGTTTGCCAGCATCTTGGGTGAAGCGGATGCGGGGAATATATCCGTCGGCATCCAGAGGCAGCTTCATGGTGCGGGTGACGCGCGACTTTATGTCGAATGTGCGTACTTCTACTTTCGAATTAGGATATCCCGCTTTCGGATACTTGTAGACGTATTCGCCGGGATAATCGTCAAACTGCCTCAGATGAGGCGACTGTCCGGCAAACAGCGGGAAGGAGTAGGAGGGAACCGCCGATTCGTCGAAGCGTACGAAGGCAATCATCGTATTGTCGGCGCTGAACTCCAATGCCCGGTTGAAGCTGAATTCTTCTTCATATACCCAGTCGGGTATTCCGTTCAGCACAGCGTTTCTTTTACCGTCTTCGGTTACTTGGCTTTCGCTGTTGCCGTAAAGTAATTTCACGAGGAAGATGTTGTTCTCCCGTACGAAGGCAACCATTGTTCCGTCGGGCGAAAAGACCGGAACCTGCTGAGGTCCTCCGTCGGAGAGCTTTTCGATGATGTTGTGCGTGGTTGCTCCCTTATCGTTCCGTTTGAGCGGATAGATATAGTGCACGGCCGTATACGAGTGTCGATACACGGGTTGGGTTTCTGTTGCGATCAGCAGTTTCTGTCCGTCGGGTGAAAACCGGTAACTGTCGAAATGCTTGAAGTCGCATTCGCGGGCTGTGGAAACATCGAACAGCACTTCTACTTTTTCGCCCGTTTTGAACGAGTATTTCACGATTTGCGTACGGCTGTCGTTCATCTGCGTATAATATTCTCCGTCCGGCATCGGGATTACTCCGTGTATGTTTTCGGGGCGAAAACGTCCCGATGTCACTTCTTCCAGACTCAGGTTCTTTTTGCCTTGCGCCATTCCGGCGAGACAAAGCAGGCAGAGAAAAAGGGCGATACTTATCTTCTTCATGGTTCTGATATGTAGTTATATTTTTTTATTCATACCTGCAAAAGTAACAATAAACTTAGATTCGGCAAAACATGCTTTGTTTTTATCGGCTTGTATGATGGATTATTGATGGAGATTTTTTATCTTTGTCTATAAACCTTTAGAACCGGACGTTATGAACTCGAAACGAAAAGATCTGCAATACGCCTCTGTCTTTCTATTGGCGGTGGTGTTGACATTCCTCATGGGGAAAGGAGATCGCTTGTGGCTTACTTCATGGGGAGACCTGATACCGAGTATTTTCGTGCTTTTCATAGCCGGCGACTGTTTGTACAGCTCGCTGCTCCGCATCAAGCGGGGAGGGGAGGAGAAAGGCGCTCGTTGGAGCACCTGCTTTACTTTTCTGATATTCAGTTTTGTCTTCATGGCCGATTTGTTCTTCATCGGGCATTTCATATTCGATAAGATTTGCGGATAGCTTCCGTATCGGACGGATTGTAAAATCATCTTTTCATTCAAACGGAAGAATTTCTTTGTGTGGGAGAAAGATTTACTTCGCCACGCAGGATATTGCGCCGACAGTCCTCAAATAAAAACAGTGTTGACTCTTAAGAAGCCCGACAGGATGTTGCAGTATCAGTTCTTCGACTCGGATAAGCCAAAACGAGCGTCAACTTGTAATAAAAATAAGTATTAACTGAGTCAACCGACTTTGCAAATAAGCCGTAAAGTGGTCAACTAAAAACACAGTGTTGACTCCTAAGCCGTATGTTTCATTTAGTTTCCCACCGATGAAACAATAGTTTCCCACTGGGGAAACAAAAGTTTCCCGCTATTGAAACAAAAGTTTCCCATTGGGGAAACTTTTTTCTCGCTATAGCATTACGGAGCGGACTGTCCGTCATCGGCTTCGGCGATCATCTTCATACGGATTCCGGACGTACGGATGGGGTTTCTTTAATCGGTGTGCCGGCAACGGATAAGCCTTTGTTCTTTGTCGACGGAAAAGAGGCGGACTCTCCGGCTGCGGGTATTTTGAGTCCGGAGCTTGTGAAGAACATGGTGGCAACGGTGGGGAAAAAGCCATCATTAAGCATGGGGGAAGGGCGAAACGGGGAACAGTCTCTTTTTCCTTTTTACGCCGTCAGAGCATTTCCTGAATATAGGCGCGAATCTCCGTTTCCTGTTCGGGGTGGAACCAGCGTATCTCTTCGTCGCGCTTGAACCATGTCATCTGTTTGCGGGAGTAAATGCGGGAATTTTGCTTGATTTTTTCAATAGCGAACGGAAGTTCCCATTCGCCGTCCAGATATTTGAAGAGTTCTTTGTAGCCTACTGTGTTGAGCGAGTTCAGGTGGCGGTAAGGAAGCACCGAACGAACCTCGTCCAGCAGCCCGTCTTTCATCATTTCGTCCACCCGTCGGTTGATACGCCCGTAAAGTTCTTCGCGGTCGAGCTTTAATCCTATTTTCAAGATGCGGAACGGGCGTTCCTTTGTCTGCCGGGTGCGGAAAGAAGTATAGGTACGCCCCGTCATGTAGCAGATTTCGAGCGCATGGATCACGCGCTTGGGATTCTTCAGGTCTACGATGCGGTAATACTCCGGATCGAGGAGACGGAGCTCGGCACAGAGTGGTTCCAATCCTTCCGTCTCATATCTTTGCAGCATAGTCCGGCGCGTATCTTCATCCACGGTGGGAATATCGTCGATTCCTTTGCAGACGGCATCCACATACATCATCGATCCGCCTGTAAGAATCACCACGTCTCGCCGGGTGAATAGCCGGTTGAGAATTTCCATCGCTTCCGCTTCGTATTGCGCGGCGCTGTAGTAGTCGGTCAGCCGCAGTGTGCCGACCAGATAATGGGGAACTCTTTTCAATTGTTCCTCAGTGGGGGCGGCTGTTCCGATTTTCAGGTCGGCATAAAGTTGCCTGGAATCGGCCGAAACAATAGAAGTTTGAAAGCCTTCGGCTAACCGAAGGCTTAATTCTGTCTTTCCTACTCCGGTAGGACCTATGAGGACGATGAGAGTACCCAATACGATGGAAATTTTAAGTCAAATGTCCGTTGCTCAATATTTGTCGTCATCGAAAGATCCGCCGGCATCTCCTCCCATATCGAATCCCTCCTGATCGAAATCTTCCATGTCGAAATCCTGGTCTCCGTAGAAACTTTCGTCCAGATCGAGCGAGTTGCCCGTTGAGGCCATCTCTTCGAAATCGACAGTCTGTTTGGGTGCTTCTCCGCTTTTTTGGGTGCATTTAGCTCCTTTGATGTCTTTTCCGGTGATGATTTCGGACAATTCGATGAAGAAGCAACGTTCCGTCATGTAGTCGAACACGTACAGCAACTTCTGCTTTTCGTCTTCTACCAGTTCGCTGACCGGTGTGTCTTTCATCACCCAGCTGTCCATTTCCGGATTGTCATCCATCTCTTCCAATGTCACTTCTTTGTCTTTCTCCCAGTCGTCGTCGCAGATGAAGAACGAAGTCATCTGGTTGTCGGTGTAACCGGTACACTCCAGTATCGCCTTGTGAAAGTCGAAGAATGTAGCTTCCGGATCAATCTGTATTTCTCTGACAAAGTCGTCGGCTTCATCAGATATGATTGTAAATCTGTATATCATGTTGCCTTAGTTTTTTGAGTTCTTATTTGATGATTCCGCGTTCCGAACTTCGGATGAAGTTGATGATATAATCAATTTCCTGCGTCCTTTCAAACTCATCCTCGATCTTCTTCAGAGCGTCGCTCGTGTTGAGCCCGCTTTGGTAAATGACGCGGTATGCGTTGTGGATGTTTTCAATTGTTTCGTTAGAGAAACCGCGACGGCGCAGTCCGATGATATTGATACCCGAGAATGCGATGGGTTCGCGCCCTGCGATGATGTAAGGAGGAATATCTTTGCTGAAACGCGAGCCGCCCTGTATCATGACATATCCGCCCACGTGGCAGAACTGGTGCATCAGTACGTTCGCGCTCACTATCGCATTATCGTCGATGACAATCTCTCCGGCCATCTTGGTAGAGTTGCCGATGATGCAGCCGTTTCCTATGATTGCATCGTGGGCCACATGCACGCTTTCCATCAGCAGGTTGTTGCTCCCCACTACGGTTCGCCCTTTAGCCGATGTTCCTCGGTTGATGGTTACGTTTTCGCGTATCAGGTTATTGTCTCCGATCTCCGCCGTGCTTTCTTCGCCGCAGAACTTGAGATCTTGCGGAATGGCTCCGATTACCGCGCCCGGAAATATTGTATTTCCGTTTCCTATGCGCGAACCGTACAGGATATTGGCGTTGGGCATGATCTTGTTGTTGTCGCCGATTACTACGTTTTTATCGATGTACACGAAAGGCGCGATCTCTACGTTCTCTCCTATCTTTGCTTCGGGGTGTATATAAGCTAAGGGACTTATCATAACTGATTGGAAATGTATTATTTGTTTTTTACTATTTGCGCCATGAATTCCGCTTCGCAAACTACTTTTTCGCCGACAAAAGCGTATCCTTTCATGGTGGAAATGCCTCGACGGATCGGAGCAAGCAGTTCCACACGAAAGATGAGCGTATCGCCCGGAACTACTTTCTGGCGGAACTTCACACCGTCTATTTTCATGAAGTAGGTAGAGTAACGCTCTGCCTCGTCTACCGAATTCAGTACGAGCAAACCGCCTACTTGCGCCATTGCTTCTACCTGAAGAACGCCCGGCATGACGGGTTCCTGCGGGAAGTGCCCCTGAAAGAATGGTTCGTTGGAAGTGATGTTTTTAACGCCTACAATGTAGTTGGCGCCGATTTCGATAACCTTATCCACCAATTGGAAAGGATAGCGGTGAGGAAGCAACTCGCGGATGCGGTTCACATCCATTATCGGTTCGGCGCTGCAATCGTAAGCAGGCGCCTGAATATCGTGCAGCCGGATTTCTTTCCGCATCTGACGGGCGAATTTGTTGTTGATCGTGTGTCCCGGACGGGTGGCGATGATGCGTCCTTTAATCGGCTTGCCGATAAGAGCAAGGTCGCCGATTACGTCCAGCAGTTTGTGGCGGGCGCATTCGTTAGGCCATACCAATGGTTTATGATTAATATAACCCAGTTGGTCGGCGTTCATGCGGGATACTCCCATGACATCCGCCAGCTTGTCGAAGTTCTCCTGCGACATTTTGCGCTCGTAAATAACGATTGCGTTGTCCAAGTCGCCTCCTTTGATGAGTCCTGCCGACAGCAACGGTTCTATTTCGCGGACAAAAACGAAAGTACGGCTGGCTGCCACTTCGTCTTTGAACTTGTCCATATCTTCGAGCGTGGCGAACTGATTCGGTATGATGGTAGAATCGTAAGACACCAGAACGTTCAGGCTGAAATTCTCGTCGGGAAGCACGATGATGGATGAACCTGTTGATTCGTCACGGACTTCTATTTTCGATTTGATGATATAGAAGTCTTTTACCGCATTCTGCTCTTCCGTTCCTACGCGCTCTATTTCCCGCACGTAATACTGTGCGCTACCGTCGAGAATGGGGAATTCCGGCCCGTTGACCTGAATGAGGCAGTTGTCTATTCCCAAAGCATAAAGGGCTGCCATCCCGTGTTCTATGGTGCTTACTTTGACTCCGTTTTTCGATAATACCGTTCCACGGGTAGTTTCCGTCACATTATCGGCCACAGCATCGATAATCGGATGTCCCTCCAAGTCGAGACGTTGGATCTTATATCCATGGTTATCGGGAGCTGGATTGAATGTTACGGTAAGATCAAGTCCAGTGTGAAGACCTTTTCCGCTCAGTGAAAAGCTATCTTTCAGCGTTTTTTGTTTCAACATTGGCTATTTGTTTAGTAGTTGTTTTAATTCTTCTAACTCTTTGCGCAGACTGCTCAACTCAGTGTACATGTCCGGCAATTTTTTCGACATGACCGCTGCCTTGAAATACGGCTTGGGTTCCATAGGAGGAGTGCCTATCAGCTGGCTGTCGGATTTGATGCTTCCGGGAACGCCCGATTGAGCGCCGAGATTTACACGGTCTCCTATCGTAATATGTCCGGCAATGCCTACCTGCCCGCCGAACATGCACCATTCTCCTATCTTGGTAGAACCGGCGATGCCCACTTGGGCGGCCATCACGGTGTGCGAACCGATTTCATCGTTGTGGGCAATCTGTACAAGATTGTCTATCTTCGCGCCGCTGTGTATGATTGTAGCGCCCATTGTCGCGCGGTCTATACAGGTGTTTGCTCCTATATCTACCTTATCTTCCAGGACAACGATACCGATTTGCGGTATCTTGTCGTATCCGTTCGGAGTGGGAGCGAATCCGAATCCGTCGGCACCGATCACAGCTCCCGAATGAAGAATACATTCGTTGCCGATGCGGCAGTCGTGATAAACGTTGACATTCGAATAAAGCAGGCAGTTGTCGCCTATTTTAACGCCGTCGCCCACAAAGGTGTGCGGATAGATCTGAGTATTGTTTCCGATTTCCGCATTCTCACCGATATAGGCAAAAGCGCCGATATATACATTTTCGCCCACTTTCGCGCCGGGAGCGACAAAAGCCAGGGGATCGATCCCCTGTTTCTTTGGCTTGCTCATTTCGTAGAGATTAAGTAGCTTTGCCAGACTTTCGTAGGCATTGTCTACTTTGATGAGAGTGGTTTTTATCTCATGTTCGGGAATGAAATCTTTGTTCACCAGTACGATGCTGGATTGCGTCTCATATATATAAGGTGTATATTTGGGGTTCGATAAGAAAGAAATAGCTCCGGGTATTCCCTCTTCTATTTTAGCGAATGTATGGACCGTCGCATTTTCATCTCCTACGATTTCCCCTTGGATAAATGCAGCAATTTGCTTAGCCGAAAACTCCATATCTTTATTTTAAAATTAAATTAGTCCACAAATAACGGACTTTTTTTCCATATTTCCGTATTCCGGAATGATTATTTTATAGTTACCTGTCTAATCGCTGATAGCAGAGATAGTATTTTTTTACCTTTTTCGACAGTAACGAGATGTTCAACATGTCCGATGCTTCGGCGATGTTCTTTATTGTTCCGTCTTTGTAGATAATGTCGATACTGTCGTCTGCGGGATTATACATATTTCTTTCGATGCCGGGGGTAGAGACGAAATAGCTTGCTTCGGAAAGTGAGATGTTCAGCTGCCGGCTGATTCGTGATATGAGTTCTTGTTTTCTCTCTTCACCGGCGGGTTCGGATGTAACTTCCACTTTAAAAACGTTCCGGTTGATCATGCCTTGGCTTAAAACGGCGAGAACTTTGTCGGAGTGTGTGCTCCATACTTTCAAGGCTGTCCATATGTCGTTATCGTCCAATTGGATGAAATGCTCCAGGCATTCGGGGTTGTTGTAAAACTCCGAATGGTCGATGTTGTTGTACAGGAAGAAATGCAACGAGGGAGAGGCAAACAGCTCCACACCTTGCGATGCCAGCTCTTTGGCACGCAATAAGGCGCTGATAAGCATGCGCTCGTAACCTACGGATGTCTTATGCAGATATACCTGCCAATACATCAGTCGGCGTGCCGTAAGGAAGTTTTCTATGGAATAGATGCCTTTGGATTCGACAACCAGATGGTCGTCTGCCACATCGAGCATCTTGATGATACGCGCCGAACCGATATTTCCTTCGGTGACTCCCGTGTAGAAACTGTCGCGGCGGAGATAATCGAGCCTGTCCATGTCGAGTTGTCCGCTGACGAGCTGGTGCAGGAAGCGTTTGGGGTATTCGTCCTTAAAAATCTGAATGGCGAGACTGAGCTGTCCGTTCATCTCTTTGTTCATACGCTCCATGAGCATGAGTGAAATCTCTTCGTGAGACACTCCTTTCACGATCGTATCTTCGAGCACATGCGAGAAAGGCCCGTGACCGATATCGTGAAGCAGAATGGCCGCCTGCACGGCTTCCGCTTCGCTGTCGAAGATAAAATTGCCTTTCGATGTCAGTTGGGTGATTGCTTCGCTCATGAGGTGGAAAGCTCCCAACGAGTGCTGAAAGCGGGTGTGCTGTGCTCCCGGATATACCACCGAAGACAATCCTACCTGCTTGATGCGGTTGAGACGCTGCAACAGGGGATGCCGGACAATGTTGTATAAGAGTCCCTTCGGGATATGGATAAATCCGAATACCGGATCGTTGATTATCTTTCTTTCGTGGATCACAATTTCGATATTTAACGGGTTAATGGAGCAACAACATCCTCGTCACGAATCATTTGATTATCGCTTTCAATTGTTCTTCCATCTGCTTCTGTACTTCCTGGGCGGCGATACGGGCGGCTTCGGCGAACTTCTCGCCATTGTCGGCATAAATGATGCCGCGTGAAGAGTTTACAATCAATCCGCAAGTGCCGTTCATCCCGTATTTGCATACCTCTTCGAGAGATCCGCCTTGCGCACCTACGCCGGGAACAAGCAGGAAATGATTGGGAACAATCCGGCGAATGTCTTCGAAAGCCCGTCCCTGCGTAGCTCCTACTACATACATCATGCTGTCGTCTCCGCCCCATGCCTGCGATTTACGCAACACTTTCTCGAACAGGCGTTCGCCGTTTGCGTCTTCCGTCAGCTGAAAATCGTGAGAGCCTTTGTTTGAAGTAAGCGCCAATAGAATCACCCATTTGCCTTTGTACGAAAGAAAAGGAGTTACGCTGTCTTCTCCCATGTACGGGGCTACGGTCACCGAGTCGATATCCAGCTCGTCGAAGAATGTACGGGCATACATCGCCGAAGTGTTGCCGATATCACCGCGTTTGGCGTCTGCGATAATGAACTGGTCCGGATAATTTTTCTTTATGTATTGAACGGTCTTTTCGAAAGCAATCCATCCTTTTACCCCCATGCTTTCGTAAAAAGCCAGATTGGGCTTGTAGGCGATGCACAAATCGGCCGTTGCGTCGATAATGGCTTTGTTGAAAGCGAATATCGGGTCGTCCTCTTTTAGCAAGTGCTGGGGGATTTTCTTGATATCGGTGTCCAGTCCCACGCAAAGAAATGACTTCTTGCGTTTGATGTTTTCGAATAACTGCTGCTTGTTCATGATAATATTGCTGTTTTTTTTAAAGTTCGCTTTCTTTCAGTCTTTCCGCATTCTCAGCCACAATCAGGTGATCGATGCAGTCTTGGATGTCTCCGTCCATAAAAGCCGAAAGATTATATATGGTATAATTGATGCGATGGTCGGTGATGCGCCCCTGCGGATAGTTGTAAGTGCGTATCTTTGCCGAACGGTCGCCGGTAGAAACCATCGTTTTGCGCTTGGAAGCGATATCATCGATGTATTTCTGGTGCTCTTTGTCGTAGATGAACGTGCGGAGACGGGCCAAGGCGCGTTCCTTGTTCTTCGGCTGGTCGCGGGTTTCGGTACATTCGATGAGGATTTCTTCGGAAACTCCCGTGTTGGGATTCTTCCAAATGTAACGCAGACGTACGCCCGACTCTACCTTGTTTACGTTCTGTCCGCCGGCGCCGCCGCTTCGGAACGTATCCCATTTGATTTCTCCTTCGTTGATCACTACGTCGAACTCTTCCGCTTCGGGCAGTACTGCTACCGATGCCGCCGACGTATGTACACGTCCCTGTGTTTCAGTAGCGGGAACACGCTGTACGCGGTGCACGCCCGACTCGTATTTCAGCGTTCCGTAAACGTTCTCGCCCGTTATGCTGCAAACAATCTCCTTGTATCCTCCGGATGTGCCCTCGTTGGCGCTGGATACTTCGAGCTTCCATCCTTTGGTCTCGCAATATTTGGCGTACATACGGAAAAGGTCTCCGGCGAAGATAGCTGCTTCGTCGCCGCCTGCGCCTCCCCGTATCTCGAGAATGGCATTCTTCCCGTCTTGCGGATCAGCGGGCACGAGCATCAGCTTTATTTCTTCTTCCAGCAAAGGAAGTCGCTCCTGACTGCTGTCCATCTCTTCTTTCGCCATCTCGCGCATGTCCGCGTCCGATTCGTTGGAAAGGATGTTTTTGGCTTCTTCGATGTTGCCCAGCAACTGGATGTATTCCTTACGGGCTTTCATCAAGTCGTCCAGCTCTTTGTACTCTTTGGTCAGTTTGACGTAGCGTTTCTGGTCGGCAATCACTGCCGGGTCGGTGATTAATGTGGAAATCTCTTCGAAACGGGCTACAAGTCCGTCGAGCTTTTCTAATATAGTATTGTTGTCCATGAAAGTTTTTTAGATTAAGAGATTTATAATAAATCCTCTTCTATCGAGATGGGGATGTTTTTTTCTTTACAGTATGAGAAGATTTTTGAATCCTCGTCTCTTTTGAAGTAATTATCGCATAAATCTTCCATGCCTTTTTTTACATCTCTTGCAAATTTAGGTTCTGCTGTAATAATTTTCTCCAGTTGCTCGAAGAATTTATTGAATTCTTTATTGATAATACATAGTTTTTCTATTGTTTTAAAGTCTAAGGATCTGTGTTTGGCAGGAAACAATAGTTTGCTTTCGAATGGGTTGGGCATTATATGAATAACTCCAATTCCAAAAGAGTGATTTAATCGTTCCAGTTCGTCTAGTAGGTTGCTACCTATTTCGAAAGCTGCGATAAAACCATAATTGGCCCAGCTTGAGTTTGATACAGCTTGAAAAAAACTTTTTTTTAGCTCATAATCCGATGTTAGTTCTTTCTTTACTTCATAGGAATATATTTCAACTGCATTCGTGTGATTCGTTGCCTTGAAAAAGTCTTGACATGTTTTATTCCCAAACTCTGTGAATTTGGCTCCTATAATATCTGGATGAACCCATTTTTGATATTCATCATGTTTATTGGATTGCTCATGGAAGATCGTTTTCCCGTAAATATTGTTGTTTTTCAGGAAAGTAGTTAATAAAGGGTGTAAGTCTCTTTCCTTGTAGGAATGCTTTACTTTATCTGTTGTTTTGTTGTTATTAGAGAGTATTGGAAGAGTATTTATTTTTTTCTCGTTTTGGGCTAAGTAATAGCTATAGGTGTTATCGCTATTCTTTACTCTCTTAACCCGATTATCTCCATGCCTGATAAAGCCACCCAATCTTGCACTAACTGTTTGTTCCGGTGTTTGAGCATTGCTGAAATCACAGTAGTTTTTTTCCTTGATATGTTGGAATACCTCTTTGTAAGTTCCTCCTTGTTCAAGTTCTTCAAGGCTTTTTAGAATAGCTTCTTTTACGGTCATTTTATTGGCTTATTTAATATCTGAACTCTCCGAATTCGCTTTGAATGATCAACTCTTTTCGGTCGCTTGCCTCCACTCGTCCGACAATTTGCGCGGGAATGCCGAAAGACTCGGAGATGGAGATGACTTCCGCGGCGTGTTCGGGCGAAAGATAAACCTCGAGGCGATGTCCCATGTTGAATACCTTGTACATTTCCGACCAGTCCGTTCCGCTTTGCTTCTGAATGGCTCTGAATAAAGGAGGAACAGGGAAAAGATTGTCTTTCACCACGCGTACCTCGTTTACGAAGTGTAGGATTTTGGTCTGCGCTCCGCCTGAGCAGTGCACCATTCCGTGTATTTCCGGACGCAGTGCATCGAGGAGTTTTTTCACTACGGGCGCGTATGTGCGGGTAGGAGAGAGCACCAGTTTTCCTGCATTCAGCGGAGAGTCTTCCACCGCATCGGTCAAATTCAGCTTTCCCGAATATACCAACTCTTCGGGCACGGCCGCATCGTAGCTTTCGGGATACTTCGCCGCAAGATATTTGCCGAATACATCGTGGCGGGCACTCGTCAATCCATTGCTGCCCATACCTCCGTTATATTCTTTCTCGTAAGTCGCTTTTCCGTAAGAGGCCAGTCCTACGATGACATCGCCCGGCCGGATGTTGGCGTTGTCTATCACATCCGTTCGTTTCATGCGGCAGGTCACTGTAGAGTCGACAATGATGGTGCGTACCAAGTCGCCCACGTCGGCAGTTTCTCCGCCGGTTGCATATACACCTATCCCCATTTCGCGGAGTTCGGCCAGAAGTTCGTCCGTTCCGTTGATGATGGCGGAAATCACTTCGCCCGGAATCAGCAACTTGTTGCGTCCGATGGTAGAAGAAACCAGAATGTTGTCTACCGCTCCCACGCAGAGCAAATCGTCGATGTTCATGGTCAGCGCGTCTTGTGCGATTCCTTTCCATACGGACAAGTCGCCCGTTTCTTTCCAATACATATATGCCAGCGACGATTTTGTTCCGGCGCCGTCGGCATGCATGATGTTGCAATATTCGGGATCGCCTCCCAATATATCGGGAATGATTTTACAAAAAGCTTTCGGGAAGATTCCTTTGTCTATGTTCTTGATGGCATTGTGCACATCTTCTTTGGATGCGCTGACGCCTCTCATCATGTATCGTTGGTTGCTCATGAATGATAGAATTGATGTTTTGTATACAGCGGCAAAATTACTCTTTTTTTTTCTATCAGCCAACAATCAGAGCAGAAGAGGTTCTCTCAAACCGAATTTTCGATTTTGACTTTTTGCCAAAAGGTTTTGAGTTTTGCCGGGAGTTTTGCAGAGGTTTCTTCGTGGGGAATGTCTTTGTTCGTTTCTCGGTTGTCGTTCCTTACTGCAATTGGTGGATGTTTCTTGTTATCGCGGTGGACATATATGCTCGGTGCGGTGGATATATATACTCAGTACGGTGGACATATATACCCAGTGTGGTAGATATATATACTCAATACGGTAGATATATATGAGTGAAACGGTACCTCTATTCCTAATACAATCCATAACCAGCTTTTATGGTTGACAGGCGGGCATGTGATTCGGGCAATGTCTGTTTCTGCATAGGTATTAAGCTGTCTTACCATAAGTTTGTTGAAGGATAGTGGTTTCTGCTACCAGATTATTTCGCTTTCTCCGTGTGCCTTTAAGTATTCGTTTGTTCGGCTGAAGTGTTTGTTGCCGAAGAAGCCGTTATAGGCGGAAAGCGGAGACGGATGTGCCGAAGTGAGTACCAGATGTTTGTTGCGGTCGATGAAAGCCCCTTTCCGTTGCGCATATGCTCCCCATAGAATAAATACCAGATGTTCTTTCTCTACTGCCAGAGAGCGGATGGCTGCATCTGTAAACGCTTCCCATCCACGGCTTTGATGAGAGCCGGCTTGGTGCGCCCTTACAGTAAGCGTAGCGTTGAGCAAGAGTATTCCTTGTTCTGCCCATCGGGTGAGATTGCCTGTAGCGGGTGGTTCGATGCCCGTATCCGCTTTTATTTCTTTGAAAATGTTGACCAGTGAAGGGGGAAAGGGAATGCCGTCGTTCACCGAGAAGCACAAACCGTGCGCTTGTCCCGGTCCGTGGTACGGATCTTGCCCGATGATCACAACTTTCACCCGGTCGAACGGGCAAAGGTTGAAAGCGTTGAATATCAGTCTTCCCGGTGGAAATATCCGGTGTTGGGTGTATTCATTTCTGACGAATTCCGTCAATGCGCGGAAGTAGTCTTTCTCAAATTCCGGCTGTAAGCGTTTTTTCCAGCTTTCTTCTATCTGAACGTTCATGGCTAAATAAGGTGTATGTCGAGTTCTTCACATTTTTGGCGCATTTCATCGGGCCAAATGCTGGCTTGTATCTCTCCGATGTGGGCTTTGCGAAGATAATACATGCAAAGGCGCGATTGTCCGATGCCTCCGCCGATGGAGAGAGGAAGCGTTCCGTTTATCAGCCGCTTGTGGAAATATAGTTCGAGCCTGCTTTCTTCATTCTTTTCCTTAAGCTGTTGCAGCAACACCTCCTTGTTCACACGGATTCCCATGGATGAAAGTTCGATGGAACGTTGCAACACTTCGTCCCAAAGCAGCAAATCGCCGTTTAGTCCGGGCAAGTCGTTCAACCCCTTTGTAGTATAGTCGTCGTAGTCCGGTGCGCGTCCGTCGTGCTTTTGCCCGTCGCTCAGCTCGCAACCAATGCCGATGATGAACACCGCTCCGTACTTCTGACAGATGGCATGTTCCCTATCCTTCGGCTCCAGCTTCGGGTAGAGCCGGTACAACTCTTCGGCATGAATAAAATGCAGCTTCGCGGGCAGGCAAGGTTTGATTTGTGGATACATTTCGTACACCATATATTCTGTGCGGATCATGGCTGCATAGATGCGGTTGACAATCTCTTTCAGAAAATTTATGTTTCTGTCTTCATCCGTTATCACCCGCTCCCAGTCCCACTGATCGACATAAAGTGAATGAAGGTTTCCCAACTCCTCATCTGCGCGGATGGCGTTCATATCGGTATAAATGCCGTATCCCGGTTCGATGTTGTAATCGGCCAGAGTCAGTCTTTTCCATTTGGCCAGCGAGTGCACCACTTCGGCCTTCGCATCTCCCAAATCTTTGATCGGGAAAGAAACCGGTCGCTCTATTCCGTTCAAATCATCATTGATCCCCATCCCTTTCAGTACGAAGAGAGGGGCTGTGACACGGCGAAGACGCAGCTCCGACGACAGGTTGAGTTGGAAAAACTCTTTTATTTTTTTTATTCCCAGCTCGGTTTGTTTTAAGTCGAGCAAGGATTTATAGTTTTGAGGTTTTATCAAGTAGCTCATATATCTTAATATGTTATTTGTCGACAAAGGTAGAAATTATATTGATAGGAGTATTTCGTTTTCTCCAAAAGATTATCAATTCGATTGAATATACCTTCCGTAATGTTTCAAAATATCAATTGTAGTAGAGAAGTTTATATTGCAGGGAATATAAAAAAGAAAAAATCATTAGGAAAATGCGAAGTTTTTTTCTACTTTTGTCCTCGCATTAGAAAAAGAATGGCTCCGTAGCTTAGTGAATAGAGCGTCAGATTCCGGTTCTGAAGGTCGTGCGTTTGAATCGCACCGGGGTCACATGAGAAGAGGGTTTCCGAAAAGGATATCCTCTTTCTTTTTCTTTATAATACTTCTGCTACAGTCGGGGTGTGTAAACAGTATTTTAAAGCAGCTTTTCCGCTATAACTCCTACGAGGCAGGCAATGGTGAAACTGGCAAGCGTGCCCACCAGTACGTATTCCGTATTTTTAATTCGGACGGTTTGCTTAATTCTCCGAACCGGAAAATAGACTTTGCAGCCAAGAGGAAACCTATCCCTTCGTAATGGTGAGTCAGTATAAAGGTCAGTATCAGTACGCGTTCAAAATAGCCTATCCATTTCCCTGCTTGCGGCAGACTCATTTCCTCGATGTCTTTTTTAAGCTCTGGGCTTTGTTGCTCTTCTTGTTTGGGAGGATGAGGAATCCATCTTTTGATAAATTGCCCCAATAGAATGGAAGTAGGGTGCAATACGAATATGTATGCAGTGGCAATTATCCAAAAACTTCTGTTGTCCCAATTTTGTTCGAGCCAATCTTTTAAGGTTGCGCTTCCGGAGAAAAGGAGAAGCCATATAAAGCCGATGACAGTGATGTGAGCGGCTTGGTCTGAAAGAAACATGTGCATAGTTTCTTTGGGACGGCACACTTTAAACCAGTCGATAGCCCAGTGGCTTAGCAGGATGATGGTGGGGACAATCCAGTTTGTCCATTCCCCGAGTACGATGTAAACCGTTGAGGCATGAAGAAAACTGTGGATGAAAAGGGCGAGATATCTTTGAAACCCTTTTTCTTTCTTTGCTTCAAGCAGCTTTTGAGGCTGGAGTGCGAAATCGGTAATGAAGTGAGCGAAGAGCAGTTTGATGAGCGTTAGTGTGTGCATATTGATAACTTCTTTTGAATGAGTGTTGAATACCGGTCTATATACATTTCTATCAGTGAGATTTTGGCATTTACCAATAGCTTGCTTACATTTTGATATGAACTCCCGATTTGCTGCCCGATTTCTTTTTGTGTTGCTGCCCGATTGAGCAATGCGTAATAAACCGCTTTCGACTGCGTGACACTCCAACCGGAAATAATGTCGTCGGCAAACGATGTGCTTACTTTAAGTTCTTCGTTTACTGTCTCCCATTTGGTTTTTATTTGCAGCCTTTGTTTGCCGATTTCGTCCAAACCTCTTCCTGAGAGCTGGAAAGCTTCCCCGTCGGAAGTGACGATATGTTCTGAGGTGAAAGATACTTCGCCTATGCCTATCGACAGGCGAGCGTCCCAGGATGGCATTCCTTTCGGAGTGCTGCTGATAAGGCGAGCCCGTAAAAGAATGGCAATTCTGAGAGTCTCTTGCGGGTTTCCGGAAACAATCTGAAAACTGTCTCCTCTGTAGAATTCTATTCTTAGTGAAGCGTCTATCTGCGTCAGTTCGGTGATGATGTCGTGTATATCGTTCAATAGCTGTTCCCGCCACTTTGTTGCGATATGTGTGGAACCTACAATGTCTCCGGTAATTACTCCTTTTATGTCCATAGCTTTTTTCTTGCTTGATTTGTTAGCAAATATAATAACACTCTTCGTATTATCAACTTATTTCGGTTGAATTTTCTATTTCAATCTATTTCGGTTGATTTTTGTTGTTTCATCTTTTGGGAGTTGAATCTTTTGTTTTACTTCTTTGTAGGCTGAGTGAGCAAACGGTGAAACCCTTGTTGGCGGTATGCAGATCTGGAAGCCGATGCAGGTCCGGAGGACGAGCCGGTATTGTGATGTTTATGAGAGTCTTTGGTTATTTCTGCTAACTCTTGATTCTGAATCGAATGATATACGCCCGTGGGGTTATATCGGCTGGGAAATCTTTCTTGATCCCTGAAAGTAAAAAGATAAAGATGCAGAAAATATACATATCAATCTATTATTTCCTATTTTTGTAGCTGAATAAACAAAACCTTTATGACCGAATCAGAAAGAAAACAGATTATAGAGCTGATAAAGGAAGAAGTGGTTCCTGCTATCGGCTGTACCGAACCGATAGCGGTTGCTTTGTGTGTTGCCAAGGCTGCCGAATTATTGGATTGTAAGCCCGGACGGGTGAATGTATTCTTGAGTGCCAATGTTCTGAAGAACGCGATGGGAGTGGGAATACCTGGAACGGGAATGATCGGGCTTCCCATAGCCGTAGCTTTGGGAGCTTTGATCGGTAAATCCGCTTACCAGCTGGAAGTGCTGAAAGACTGTACGCCCGAAGCGGTAGAACGCGGCAAACGCTTAATTGATGAGAAACGCATTCATATCGCTTTGAAAAAAGACATATCCGAAAAGCTTTATATTGAAGTGATTTGCGAGGCAAACGGACGGAAATCCACTGCCATTATTGCGGGCGGGCATACTTCGTTCGTTTATCTGGCTCGTGATGGCGAAGTGCTGCTTGATGTGCAGCAGGTGTCTCAGGAAGAAGACAAGGAGCATACGCTCGATCTCAATCTGCGTAAGGTGTACGAATTCGCATTGACCACTCCGTTGGACGATATTCGTTTTATTTTGGATACGGCCCGTTTGAATAAAGCAGCGGCGGAGCAGTCTTTCAAGGGCGATTACGGACACTCGTTGGGTAAAATGCTTTGTGGGACACAGAGAAGTAAAGTGCTGGGCGATACTGTGTTTTCACGTATTCTTTCTTATACCTCAGGTGCATGCGACGCGCGTATGGCAGGCGCAATGATTCCCGTGATGAGCAATTCGGGCAGCGGAAATCAAGGAATCTCTGCTACGTTGCCGGTGGTGATTTATGCCGAAGAAAACGGCAAGACCGAAGAAGAGTTGATTCGCGCTTTGGTGCTTAGCCACCTGACGGTTATTTACATCAAGCAAAGCTTGGGACGCTTGTCAGCTCTTTGCGGTTGCGTAGTGGCAGCTACGGGATCCAGTTGCGGAATAACCTGGTTGATGGGAGGGGATTATGACCGAGTGGCTTTTGCCGTTCAAAACATGATTGCAAACCTAACGGGAATGATTTGCGACGGGGCGAAACCGAGTTGTGCCTTGAAAGTGACGACAGGAGTTTCTACTGCTGTATTGTCGGCAATGATGGCGATGGAAGACCGTTGTGTCACTTCTGTAGAGGGGATTATTGATGAAGATGTGGATCAAAGTATTCGTAACTTGACCCAAATAGGTTCGAAAGGAATGAATGAAACAGATAAGATGGTGTTGGATATTATGACGCATAAATAAAACCCGCCATTCTCGGGCGGTCATGCATACGAACTTACCCAAGAATACGCTAAAGTTCGTAAACTTGGGTAAGGTTTAAAATGAATTAGTTCCGGTTTTATCTACAAGTTCGGCTACCCGGACAGGTAATCCGGCTGTTTGCATAAACTTGTTGGCCGCATCTAAAAGTAGATTGGCACGGGTTTAGTGGCAGCTTCCTTCACAACCGCAGTCGCTTCCGCATCCGCAACTGTTTTCTTCGCATCCGCAGCCATCGCCGCATCCGTGATCATCGCAACTTCCACATCCACAACCGTCGCCGCTCATCATCTTTACCAGTTCCTGAATCTCTTCATTCGTGGCAGGACGATTTTCAATCACCTCTCCTTCGAAAATCAAGCTGGCTCCCGCCAAAGGGTGATTCAGGTCTACTACGACTACGTCTTCCTTGATCTCCACTACGTTTGCGTTTACCTGCTGTCCGTCTCCAGTCATAAGAGGTACAATGTTTCCTTCTTTTACGCGTTCTTTGTCGAATGCGCCGTCTACCTCAAAGATATGCTTGGGGAGTTCGATGACATGTTGCTCGTCATACTCTCCGTAAGCTTTGTCGGCAGGAATGGTAAAGTTGAACTTATCTCCTTTCGACAAAACGGTTATCTGATTTTCGAAGTCTTCAAGTGTTGTTCCCAATCCGGAAATAAATTGGAAAGGATGATCTGCTTTTGCTTCTTCGAACAATTCTTTTTCACCATCTTCCATTGTATATAGTCTGTATGCAACGGTGATGTACTTGTTTTCTGCTGTTTCCATCTGATTTTTTAATATTTCTAATTAATGAATCCCGCAAAAACGGGGCGACAAAGATACGAATTATTTGTTTCTCTACGGTGAGCAGAAGATAATTTTCAGATTATTAAGGGCCTTTCTTTGAAAATATACCGATTTATATACTATGAACCTAAGCTTCCAATCATATATATTGAAGTAATAAAATGACCTGTAAATCTCTATCTATTCTTACGAATAACCATTTTTATCTTCATTTTTTAATTGATTTGTTTGGAAATAATAAAAAAGGCCTTACCTTTGCAAACAAGAAATTAAAGTATATAATGATTGCGCTACATACATCTATTAACCTTGCAATTTTGCATATTATTCGCGTCGTGGTGGTTTCATCAGGAATGTGAGGAAGGTTTTTGTATGTATACATATCTCGAGCATAATAAGTTGTAGGAGCCTTTCTCACAGTTGTGAGAAAGGCTTTTTTCATTAAACATATATTTTGAAATGAAAAAGCAGTTACGTAGTTCGTTTAGCACGCAAGGGCGTCGAATGGCAGGAGCACGCGCATTGTGGGCGGCTAACGGGATGAAAAGGCAGCAGATGGGAAAACCTATTATAGCTATCGTAAATTCATTCACACAATTTGTGCCCGGTCATGTGCATCTCCATGAGATAGGTCAGTTTGTGAAAACTGAGATTGAAAGTATGGGATGTTTTGCAGCAGAATTTAATACGATTGCTATCGACGACGGTATCGCTATGGGGCACGACGGTATGCTCTATTCCCTTCCTTCGCGAGATATCATAGCCGATAGCGTGGAATATATGGTTAATGCGCATAAAGCGGATGCCATGGTGTGCATCAGCAACTGCGATAAGATTACTCCGGGTATGCTGATGGCTGCCATGCGTTTGAACATTCCTACAGTTTTTGTATCGGGCGGACCGATGGAGGCAGGCGAATGGAACGGGAAACAACTGGATTTGGTGGATGCCATGGTGCGGTCGGCGGATGAGAATGTGACTGATGAACAAGTGAAAGGTATCGAGCAACATGCTTGTCCCACATGCGGCTCTTGTTCGGGTATGTTTACGGCCAACTCCATGAACTGTCTGAATGAAGCGATCGGTTTGGCGCTCCCGGGCAATGGAACCATTGTAGCTACGCATATAAATCGTAAAGAGCTGTTTAAAGATGCCGCCCGACTGATTGTCGAAAATGCCATGAAGTATTATGAGAAGGGAGATGATAGCATGCTCCCGCGCAGTATCGCTACCCGTGAGGCCTTTTTGAATGCGATGACACTGGATATCGCAATGGGCGGATCTACTAATACCGTGCTCCATTTGTTGGCGATTGCTCGCGAAGCAGAAGTAGACTTCAATATGGACGATATCGACTTGCTTTCCCGCAAGACTCCTTGCTTGTGTAAAGTAGCTCCTAACTCGCAGAAATATCATATTCAGGATGTAAACCGTGCGGGAGGTGTTCTTTCCATTATGAATGAATTGGCAAAAGGCGGTTTGGTCGATACCTCCGTAAGGAGGGTAGATGGGCTTTCGTTATCAGAAGCCATTGATGCTTATGCTGTGACGAATCCGAAAGTCTGTCAGAAGGCATTGATAAAGTATGCGAGTGCCCCCGGAAAAACATTTAATTTGATACTCGGCTCACAAAACGCTTATTACGACGAGTTGGATACGGATCGTGCTAACGGATGTATACGAGATATAGCCCATGCTTACAGCAAGGATGGCGGATTGGCTATATTGAAAGGAAACATTGCGCAGGATGGATGTGTGGTGAAAACTGCCGGAGTTGATGAGAGTATATGGCGGTTTACAGGTCCCGCCAAAGTGTTCGATTCGCAGGAGGCGGCTTGTGAAGGCATCCTTTCGGGTAAGGTGGCGAGCGGCGATGTAGTCGTGATTGCACACGAAGGTCCGAAGGGAGGCCCGGGTATGCAGGAGATGCTTTATCCTACCTCTTATATTAAGTCCCGTCATTTAGGCAAAGAGTGCGCTTTAATTACCGACGGACGTTTTAGCGGCGGGACTTCCGGTCTGAGCATCGGGCATATTTCGCCTGAGGCCGCTGCCGGGGGAAATATAGGAAAGATAGTGGATGGCGATGTGATTGACATTGATATTCCAAACCGGAAGATTAACGTAAGGCTTACAGAGGAAGAATTGGCTGCTCGTCCGATGACTCCGGTCACTCGTGACAGGAATGTGCCGAAGAGCCTGAAAGCCTATGCCGCTATGGTGAGTTCGGCTGATAAAGGAGCGGTGAGACTGATTGATTAGTGAATAGAGTTAGATAAGAAGCTGTTTCAATTGTATATAAAATGCGTGGCTGTTGGTTTTCTTATAGAAATTGAACCGGTTTCCATACCTTAATTATTAATTCGGAATGTACTTATGAAAGACTTTATAACAGGAGCGGAAGCGATGATGCGCTCTTTGGAGCATCAGGGGGTAACTACTGTTTTCGGTTATCCGGGAGGCTCTATCATGCCTACCTTCGATGCTTTGTTCGACTTTCGACATACGTTGAACCATATTTTGGTTCGTCATGAACAAGGAGCTGCTCATGCCGCTCAAGGATATGCCCGTGTATCAGGCAAGGTAGGAGTGTGTCTGGTAACCAGTGGTCCAGGCGCTACCAATACGATTACAGGTATTGCGGATGCCATGATAGACAGTTGTCCCCTCGTTGTGATTGCAGGTCAGGTGGGGACAGGCTTTTTGGGAACGGACGCTTTTCAGGAAGTAGACTTGGTAGGCATTACTCAGCCCATCAGTAAATGGAGCTATCAGATTCGCCGGGCAGAAGACGTGGCATGGGCGGTGGCGCGCGCTTTTTATATCGCTCGTTCCGGTCGTCCCGGTCCGGTGGTTCTCGACTTCGCGAAGAATGCGCAGGTGGAGAAGATTCATTACGAACCGATTGCAATTGACTTTGTACGCAGCTATGTACCCGTGCCCGATACGGATGAAGCGTCTGTAAAAGAGGCCGCTGAACTGATAAACGCTGCCGAACGTCCGTTTGTGTTGGTCGGTCAGGGCGTGGAACTCGCAAACGCCCAAAAAGAACTTATTGCTTTTATTGAAAAAGCCGACCTCCCTGCCGGCTGTACATTGCACGGACTCTCTGTCTTGCCCACAGAGCATCCTCTTAATAAAGGAATGTTGGGAATGCACGGTAATCTGGGACCGAATATGAATACCAATAAGTGCGACGTACTGATTGCTGTCGGGATGCGTTTCGATGATCGGGTGACGGGCAATGTGGCGACTTATGCCAAACAGGCGAAAGTGATTCATTTCGATATCGATCCGGGAGAAATCAATAAGAATGTACGGGCGGATGTGGCTGTCTTGGGAGATTGCAGAGAAACTTTACCGGCAGTTGCCCGTCTTTTGAAGAAAAAAAAACACGCCGAATGGATCGATAGTTTCGGGGAATATGAGCAGGTGGAAGAAGAAAGGGTGATTCGCCCCGAACTGTATCCGGCTTCGGAGGAGCTGAGTATGGGAGAAGTGGTGCGGGCTGTCAGCGAGGCGACACTCCATCGGGCAGTGTTGGTGACCGATGTCGGACAGAATCAGATGATGGCCGCCCGCTATTTTAAATATACTCAAGAACGCAGCATCGTTACTTCGGGCGGATTGGGAACGATGGGCTTCAGTCTTCCCGCAGCCATCGGGGCAACCTTCGGACGTCCCGATCGGACAGTGTGCGCGTTTATGGGCGACGGCGGACTTCAGATGAATATTCAAGAGTTGGGTACGATTATGGAACAGCAAGCTCCCGTGAAGATTATTTGCATGAACAATAACTTTTTGGGAAATGTGCGCCAATGGCAGGCTATGTTTTTCAACGGGCGGTATTCTTTTACCCCGATGCAGAATCCGGATTATATGAAGATAGCGGAAGCTTACGGCATTCCTTCCAGAAGAGTGTTTGCACGTGAAGAACTGAAAGCGGCAGTGGACGAAATGCTGGCAACAGATGGACCGTTTTTGCTTGAAGCTTGCGTGCAGGAGGAGGGAAATGTTATGCCGATGACTCCTCCGGGAGGTTCGGTGAACCAGATGTTGCTGGAGTGTTAAGCATGTGAATCGATAAATGAGTGAGTTATGAATGAGAAAACATTATATACCATTATTGTTCATTCCGAGAATTTTGCCGGATTGCTGAATCAGGTGACTGCGGTGTTTACCCGTCGCCAAATCAATATAGAGAGTCTGAATGTTTCGGCCTCGTCTATTAAAGGAGTACACAAATATACCATTACGGCTTGGACCGATAAAGATACGATTGAAAAAGTGGCGAAGCAGATTGAAAAGAAGATCGATGTCATTCAGGCCCACTTTTTTACGGAGGATGAAATTTATTCGCACGAGATAGCGTTATATAAGGTAGCTACTCCTGCTTTTCAGGAGAATCCGGAGGCGTCGAAAGTTATCAGGCAATACAATGCGCGCATTGTGGAGGTGAACCCGACGTTTTCCGTTGTGGAAAAGAATGGAAAGAGTGAAGATATAACGGCTCTTTATGAGGAGTTGAAAGAGTTGAATTGCGTCTTGCAGTTCGTACGTTCCGGCCGTGTGGCTATCACGACAAGCTGTTTCGAACGGGTAAACGAGTTTTTGGAGGCGCGGGAAGCCAGAAGGCAGTTTCCGGTTGCCTGTTCTTAGAAAGGAGAGGATTTTTCTCAGTGGACCTCTTTGTTTGATCAAGAAAAGCCAGTTTTTTAATAACACAGGCTTTGCATAGGAAGAATATTGAAGCAGTTTTTAAATATTAATTGAAATAAAATGAATCGAGAGAATAAAATTGGGAGTTATCATTTTGTAGCCGAACCTTTTCATGTCGACTTTAACGGAGAGCTGACTATGGGAGTGCTGGGAAATCACTTGCTTAATTGCGCCGGCTTTCATGCCACCGAACGCGGATTCGGAATCGCCACACTGAACGAAGAGAATTATACCTGGGTGCTTTCGCGTTTGGCTATAGAGTTGGATGAGATGCCCTGCCAATACGAAGATTTCTCTATCCAAACGTGGGTGGAAAACGTCTACCGCTTGTTTACCGACCGCAATTTTGCCATTGTCGATAAAGAAGGCAGGAAAATAGGATACGCGCGTTCCGTGTGGGCGATGATTAGCTTGAATACGCGTAAACCGGCCGATTTGCTGACTCTTCATGAGGGGAGCATCATGGATTATGTATGCGATGCGCCTTGTCCGATAGAGAAGCCTTCGCGCATTAAGGTTGCCGCTAAAGAGCCACAGGCTGTGTTGACGGCGAAATACAGCGATATCGATATCAACGGACATGTGAACAGCATTCGCTACATTGAGCACATTCTGGACTTGTTTCCGATCGAGCTTTACCGGGAGAAACGCATCCGCCGCTTTGAGATGGCGTATGTTGCCGAAGGGTATTACGGAGACAAGCTTTCGTTCTTCTGCGATGAGGCTTCGGAAGATGAATACCATATTGAGGTAAGAAAGAACGGTGAAGAGGTTCTTTGCCGTTCGAAAGTGATATTTGCAGATAAAAAAATAATAACGGAAAATTGAAAAGAAAATGGCACAAATGAATTTTGGAGGAGTGATGGAGAACGTAGTAACCCGCGAGGAGTTTCCTTTGGAAAAGGCGCGGGAGGTGTTGAAGAATGAGACGATAGCCGTAATTGGGTATGGAGTGCAGGGGCCGGGACAGTCGCTCAATTTGCGTGATAACGGCTTCAATGTGATTGTAGGTCAGCGCAAGGGAGGCAAGACTTGGGAAAAAGCCGTAGCCGACGGCTGGGTGCCCGGAGAAACGTTGTTTGATATCGAAGAAGCTTGCCGGCGCGGTACTATCATTCAGTATCTGCTTTCAGATGCCGCCCAGATTGAAGTATGGCCTACGGTGAAGAAACATCTGACGGCAGGCAAAGCTTTATACTTCTCTCATGGCTTCGGTATTACTTACAAGGAACGTACCGGAATTGTTCCTCCTGCGGATGTGGATGTGATTCTGGTTGCCCCCAAAGGTTCGGGCACATCATTGCGTACGATGTTTCTCGAAGGGCGGGGGCTGAACTCTTCTTACGCTATCTTCCAAGATGCCACGGGACGCGCATACGACCGCGTGATAGCTTTGGGTATCGGCGTAGGCTCGGGCTATCTGTTCGAAACGACGTTCAAACGCGAAGTGTACTCTGATATGACGGGTGAGAGAGGTTCATTGATGGGGGCTATTCAAGGACTTCTGTTGGCTCAGTATGAAGTTCTTCGTGAAAACGGACACACCCCTTCCGAAGCTTTCAACGAAACAGTGGAAGAGCTGACCCAGTCGCTGATGCCGCTGTTCGCAAAGAATGGCATGGACTGGATGTATGCCAACTGCTCCACTACCGCACAACGGGGGGCGCTCGACTGGATGGGACCGTTTCACGACGCTATCAAGCCTGTGATGCAGAGATTGTACGAAAGCGTGAAGAGCGGCAACGAAGCGCAAATCTCTATCGACAGCAATTCGCAACCCGATTATCGCAGCAAGTTGAACGAAGAGCTACGCCAACTGAGAGAAAGCGAGATGTGGCAGACAGCTGTCACCGTTCGCAAACTTCGTCCCGAGAATAATTGATTCGGGGAATAGGCATACTGGTACGATAACGTTTTTTGACCGTTACGCTTAGTAACGGACACCGAACATCGCAGCGTCTATCCGACGCATCGGTGACAGATATCCGATCACTGTCAGTGGATGCTCAATATAGGGAAGAATCGTCTCTTGCCCTATTCGGTAGAGTTTAAGGATGGAGTTTGCAAGAATCTTATGTGGGCGATAAACAGTCTCTGCCTTAAAATTGTGTTCAGACAAACGCGATTTTAAGGCAGAGACTGTTTTTCTGGAACTTGGAGCAACTCAAAAACGTAAAAATGAGACACCATCCATAAAATTGTGTAAATGATAACTTGGGTATAAAATATTCGAGTTATTATTTTACTTTTACAATTGAAAAAGAATATGGATGTTATGTCAAAAATTCACAGAGCAGTTCCGGACGAACTGTTAAGCAAAGAGTTTTTAAGCCGGTTTAAGTCCGATCAGGATGTCAGTCGTTTCCTCAAAGACCTGCACAGTCAAGTATTGGAAAAGATGCTTGAGGGTGAGCTTGACGCCCATCTGGGTTATGAAAAGTACTCTTGTGCTGGTAATAACAGTGGTAATTCTCGTAATGGTAGCTTTCCCAAGAAGATACAAACCGAACATGGTGAGAGTGCCATTCGTGTTCCTCGTGAGCGTAATGGCGATTTTTCCCCTATTCAAGCACGAGAGTCGTAGTCTTTCTATTGAAAAGCTTGTAATCTCACTCTATGCCAAAGGAATGAGCGCTTCAGATATAGAAGATGAGTTGCGTGATATATACGAAGTAAACCTTTCTACGAGCGCCATATCCATTATCACCAATAAAGCCACCCAATTCGCCCTTGAATAGCAAAATCGCCTTTATATGGTTGTCTGAATGGATGGTATTGTCTTCAAAGTAAGAGAATCAGGCAAGATAATCAACAAAACGGTTTATCTATGCGTAGGACTTAACGACAGAGGCTATAAGGAAGTTCTTGGAATGTGGATAGGCAAAGGTGAGAGTTCTTCGTTTTGGATGGGGTATTGACTGATTTAAAGACTCGTGGTGTTGAGGATATACTCATTACTGTAACGGATAATTTCAATGGCTTCACTGACACCATTAAAACGGTTTTTCCCCATTCCACCACCCCAGATATGTGTTGTGTATCAAATATGCAACTCCTGCAAGTATGTGGTTTGGAAGGATATGAGGGGATTTACGGATGACATGAGGGAAATATATACTTCCGTCAACCGGGAAGAGGCGGCATCGGCATTATCGCACTTCGAGCGAAAGTAGGGTTCAAAGTATCGACATGTCTTGCAGAGCTGGTATCGTATTGGGACGATTTAACGGCTTTCTTTGATTTTCCTGTAGAGATGAACAATTATTTATACGACCAATCTGATTTGAAAATCTCAATGGGAAAATCCGTAAATACACGAAAACAAAGATGGCATTCCTTACAGATGATGCTCTTCGCAAGTCTGTTTGGTTAGCTTTGCAAGAAATAGAAAAGAAGTGGACAATGCCAATAAAAAACTGGGAATTGGTTATGAATCAATTTATGCTTATTTTTGAAAACAGGATCCAGATATAGCAAGAAACTTACAACTGAATCCTGTTTCCATTTACACAAAATTTTGGACAGTGTCGATTTAGCACTCGACTAAATCTCGACCCGAATTATCGTTTACACAAAATAATGGACAGTCCCCAAAATTGAATATTATCCGGACTACTTCTGTTTTTTCGGTTTATTGCTGGAATTTCTTCTTTCATGCTCGTATTCCATTCGATTCTGCAATTGTTATTGCCGGAAGACGAATACCGGGCTTTTTGATTGAGTTGTTCATGATGCAGGATATAATAAAAGAGGATGCTGTAACACTCTTTTCATAGAATTATCCTTGTTACCGATCTCTGTAAAAGGGAGTATTCTAAGGCGGTGCTTCAACATCCTTTTTCTGCTATATGTGCTGTCAGATCGATAGCTTCTTTAGAACACTGATGAGGTCTCTCTTGATAGGTTTATCGTTCTTAATCGCTTTGCTGAAGGGTACATAGACTATTTCGTCATGTTCGATACCGATCATTACATTGCGTTGGTCTTCCATCAGCGCCTCGATGGCTGCCGTTCCCAAGCGACTTGCCAGTATGCGATCGTGCGCGGTGGGGCTTCCTCCGCGCTGCACATGCCCTAGAATGGTTACTCGCACGTCGTATTGCGGATATTCGTTCTTTACGCGCTCTGCATAGTGCATGGCACCTCCAGTGATTTCACTTTCAGCCACTAACACGATACTGCTGTTCTTTGATTTTCGGAATCCGTTTTTTATAAACTCTTCCAATTGGTCTACTTCGGTACTGATTTCGGGGATGATAGCTGCCTCTGCACCCGATGCAATGGCTCCATTCAGCGCAAGGAAACCGGCGTCGCGCCCCATCACTTCTACGAAGAACAAACGTTCGTGTGAAGTTGCCGTATCACGTATTTTGTCTACCGCCTCCAGAATTGTATTTAGGGCTGTGTCGTATCCGATCGTCGTATCCGTACCGTAAAGGTCATTGTCTATTGTTCCCGGCAGACCGATACAAGGAATATCGAATTCTTGTGCTAATATACGTGCTCCTGTTAGTGAACCGTCTCCGCCAATCACGACTAAAGCATCGATCCCTTCTTTTTGCATATTCTCGTAAGCCTGTTTACGCCCTTCGGGGATGGTAAATTCTTTGCAACGAGCCGTTTTAAGAATAGTTCCTCCCAGTTGGATGATATTGCTTACGTCTTGACTTTTGAATTCCTTGATTTCGCCTGTCACCAGCCCTTTATATCCTCTGTATATACCCTTTACTTGCAATCCGTTGTAGATTGCCGCACGTGTCACTGCACGAATGGCGGCATTCATGCCTGGAGCATCTCCTCCGGAAGTCAGAATACCGATACATTTAATTGTTGCCATAACAAACGTTTAATTATTTTTAGTTCGACGTGACAAATGTACGATAAAAAGTTGAATGCGATGTTCGAGTTGATTTTATTAGTGTGAAGAAAGTATTAAAAAGTCCAAATAGTATCAGAACTGGAAATTTTTCTTTATTTGTCCATGAGCGAGCGGATATGAGCATATATCCGTTCCATCAGCCACTTGGGAGTGGAAGTCGCGCCGCATATACCGATGGAATTGATATTACGGAGCAAAGCAGGGTCAATATCTTCTTCACCGTCGATCAGGTGTGAGTTGGGATTTACTTTCAGACATTCGTCAAAGAGGATTTTTCCGTTCGAGCTTTTCTTTCCGCTGACAAAGAAGATCAAATCGTGCGAAGCTGCAAATTCGCGAAGTTTGGGCATGCGGTTGGCTACCTGCCGGCAGATCGTGTCATAATACTCAAAAGCCGATTTGGACGAAATATGCTCTTTGATGCGACTGACTATTTCCTGAAATCCATCCAGCGATTTAGTGGTTTGCGAAAATAGCCGTATGCTTTTGTTGAAATCGAGTTTTCCGATTTCTTCCGCTTTCTCAATCACAATCGCCTTTCCGTCTGTCTGTCCCACCAATCCCAGTACTTCCGCATGTCCGTTCTTCCCGTAGATGACTATTTGTTTGTCTTGTCGTTCGTCATTCAGGAAGCTTTGCTTGATACGCTTTTGTAGTTGCAACACTACCGGGCAAGTAGCATCGATGATCTCTATATTATTTTTGCGGGCGGTTTCGTAAGTTTCGGGCGGCTCTCCATGCGCGCGAAGCAACACTTTGGCATTTCTCAACCGTCTGAATTCTTCGTGGTTGATTGTAATCAATCCCATTGCTTTCAGTCGCTCTACCTCCCGGCTGTTGTGTACGATATCACCTAAACAATATAGAGTTTTTCCTTTTGCCAATTCCTCTTCAGCCTTGTGAATGGCGGTTACTACTCCGAAGCAGAAGCCTGAGCCTTTATCTATTTCTATTTTGATCATGCGATTGTTTTATCGTTACCGACAACTGACCGGAATTGTTTCATCAACCATTCCTTTTGTTGCTCGATTGTCAGGTTCGTATTGTCCAGCTGCAGCGCGTCTTCCGCTTTGCGCAATGGGCTGACTGCCCGATTCTGGTCGATCTCGTCCCGCTGCTTCACGTTTTTCAGTATATCCTCGAAACAGGCCTCTTCACCTTTTGCTTTCAGCTCGTCGTAACGTCTTTGAGCACGTATTTCAGGTGATGCTGTAACAAAAACTTTCAATTCGGCATTCGGAAATACAGTTGTTCCGATATCGCGTCCGTCCATCACAATGCCCTTTTCTTTTCCCATTGCCTGTTGCTGAGCTACCATCTCATGGCGTACAAAGTCGAGAGTACTGATTGGGCTGACTTTAGAAGAAACCTCCATCGTACGGATCTCTTTTTCCACATTTACGCCGTTTAGGAATGTGTCCGGGCGTCCCGTTTGCGGGTTCAGACGAAACGAGATTTTGATATCCTTTATCGCCTTTTTCAGTTTTTCGGCATCTATCGTTTCTCCGTCGAAGATCCCATTCCTTATACTGTATAGCGTGACGGCGCGGTACATCGCCCCGCTGTCAATGTATATATAGCCTATTTCCCGGGCAAGGTCTTTTGCCATGGTGCTTTTTCCGCACGAGGAAAACCCATCTATTGCTATTGTTATTTTTTTCATCTCTCGTTATGTCTTTTATTTGAATTAATGCTCCAAAGATACGTTATTTTTTAAAAAACGAACCATGCTTGCTTTTTGTTCCGTTGTTTTTTTAATTGTTTTATAGCGAGAGTCTACACATAGATTAAGGGTATGTCGGTTTCAGCCCGGAGCATGGAACTTTCGGATGGAGAGGTACTATGCAGCCTGTATGCCGGCATTGAACTTCAGACTGTAGCGTGGAATTTTCGGTTCTCCTTTACGGGAGCGCCTCATGAACGTGTGTGATGGATGAATATAGAGGCGACCGGTTGAACGTGATAGAAATGCACATCTTTATATCAATGAGAGTATTCGCTTTCACTCCAGTCACAATTTGTGTTCGCTTTTTCTGCAATTAATTAAAGTAGTCTGAGAATAGCTTGTGAATAGTTTTCTCTTTTTATCTGCTTTTCCAAACGTTTCAGAACCAGGATAAATCGCTTCAAGTGCAGGTCTTTGGATTATTCCTGAAGGATTTAACTTGCATCTTTTCTCCTGCGAACCTTAAAAAAAATAAAAAGCAATTCGAAAAGGGGGAATAAAGAAGTCGGTTATTTGAAAATGTATTATATTTGCCCGAAGACAAATAGCTGAAGACACATTTTTTATCATTATATTAACAAATTTATGGAAGTTAAAAAATCACCCAAAGCAGACTTGGAAGGCAAAAAGACCACTTGGCTGCTCGTTGGTTACATGGTTGTATTAGCTTTTATGTTCGTGGCGTTCGAATGGTCGCACCGTGACATTAAAATTGATACCAGCCAAGCTGTGGCCGATGTCGTGTTTGAAGAGGAAATTATTCCGATTACCGAAACCCCCGAACAGCAGGCTCCACCTCCTCCTGAAGCGCCGAAGGTGGCCGAGCTTCTGGAAATTGTAGATGATAAAGCTCAGGTAGATGAACCTACAGCTATTTTCGATGAAGACAATGCTCCGAAAGTTGAAGTGAAATATGTCCCTGTACAAGTTGTCGAAACAGAGCCGGAAGAACAAACGATTTTCGAAGTTGTAGAGCACATGCCGGAGTTCCCCGGCGGGCAGGCCGCTTTAATGCAATATTTGGCAAAGAATATCAAATATCCCACTATCGCTCAGGAGAATGGAACGCAGGGACGTGTGATCGTGCAGTTTGTAGTAAACAGAGACGGTAGTATCGTAGATGCAAAAGTTGTTCGCAGCGTAGACCCTTATTTGGATAAGGAAGCGCTTCGTGTGATTAATACGATGCCTAAATGGAAGCCGGGTATGCAACGCGGTAAACCGGTGCGTGTAAAATATACGGTTCCTGTAATGTTCAGATTGCAGTAATCTTATATCACGTCACAGATAAATAAAGAGGCTGCTCGAAAGCAGCCTCTTTTTGTTCATCACATTTTTATATTATTTTCATTATCATGTTTACAGCCTCCCAGATTCTCGACAAAATAAACAGCCATATTGCCGCACTTCAATTCATCCGTACACCTGAAGGACTTTACCAACCGATCGAATATGTTCTCTCTTTGGGAGGGAAAAGGATACGTCCGGTACTGATGCTGATGGCTTATAATTTATATAAAGAAGATATTGCTTCGGTCTATGCCCCTGCCACCGGAGTGGAAGTATATCATAACTATACGCTTCTGCATGATGACTTGATGGATCGCGCAGATTTGCGAAGAGGAAAACCTACTGTTCATAAGATTTGGAATGATAATACGGCTATATTGTCCGGTGATGCAATGCTGGTTATGGCGTATCAATACATGACAGACTGTGCTCCTGAATATTTAAAAGAAGTTCTCGACCTGTTCAGCCGCACTGCACTTGAAATTTGCGAAGGACAGCAGATGGATATGGAATTCGAATTCCGCAAAGATGTGTCGGAAGCTGAATACCTCGATATGATTCGTTTGAAGACTGCGGTATTGCTTGCTTCTGCTTTAAAAATCGGTGCAATTTTGGCTGGAGCATCCGCTCTGGATGCTGACTTTTTATACCAATTCGGTGTACGGATAGGGATTGCTTTCCAATTGCGAGACGATTTGTTGGATATATATGGAGATACGGAAGTCTTCGGAAAAAAAATAGGTGGAGACATTCTTTGTAACAAAAAAACTTATATGCTCATTAAAGCCCTTGAACGTGTAGATGAACTGGAACGAAAAAACTTGAACTTTTGGCTGGATGCGGAGACGTTTGATCCGGTTGAGAAAATCCAAGCGGTGACTTCTATTTATGATCGGTTGAATATCCGGAAAATCTGTGAAAACAAGATACGCGAATACTACGATCTGGCTATGGAGAGCTTAAATGCTGTAAGTGTGATCGAAGAGAAAAAATATGAATTGAAAAATGTAGTGAAACTTCTCATGTATCGTGAGATATAAACAACTGAAAGAGGTATGCCTTACAGACGATTGCCAAATACTGATCAAGCCAGAGTGAGAGCGTTGAAAGCAGCGGTCAGCAAGGGAGATGTATATTCTGTGAACGACTTGGCTATCTCGTTGAAAACTCTGTTTGAAGCCCGTAACTTTTTGTCGAAGTTCGAAGCGGCACAGATCTATTATGTCCAGTGTTACGCTGCACAGTCTAAAGCCAGTCGCAAGCATCAGGCAAATGTCAGGACGGCGAGGCTTTATATATCACATTTTATACAAGTGTTTAATTTAGCCGTGCTTAGGGATGAAATTAAAGACTCGCAAAAAGAACTTTATGGCTTGCCGGATGTAAACGCAGTGCCCGATCTGCTTAGCGAATACGCATTAATAGAATGGGGGGCAAGAATAATAGAAGGAGAACAGCGGCGTATTTCGCAAGGAGGGATACCCATTTATAATCCTACTATTGCGCGTGTGAAAGTGCATTACGATATTTTTCTCGACAGCTATGAACGACAGAAAAACTATCAGGCTGCCACAGCCCGTAGTTTGGAAGATCTTGCATCTATGCGGGGGCGTGCCGACGAATTGATTTTGGATATATGGAATCAGGTGGAGTCTAAGTTTGGAAAAGTCCAACCCAATGAAAGCAGATTGGAGAAATGCCGGGATTATGGTTTGGTATATTATTATCGTTCCGGTGAGAAATGAATAGGTAAAAGTGACTTTTATGTTAATAGATACGCATTCCCATCTTTTTTTAAATGAGTTTTCAGAAGATTTGCCGGAAGTAATGGAGCGGGCGCGCTCTGCCGGAATCTCTCATATTTTTTTGCCTAATATAGATAGTACGACTATTGATTCGATGCTGGCTGTCTGTGCCGAATATCCGGAGTATTGTTATCCCATGATCGGCTTACACCCTACGTCGGTCGATGAGTGGTATGAAAACGAATTGGAAATAGTTCGTAAGCGACTTGGAAAGTCTAAGCAGTTTGTTGCTATCGGTGAGATCGGACTCGATTTTTATTGGGACAAGACTTTCTTCAATCAACAGCTGGCAGCGTTTGAAAAGCAACTGGAATGGGCGGTCGAATATGATTTGCCTGTTATTATACACTCGCGCGATGCATTCTCTCATATATATAAAATAATGAAACGGTTTGAGTCTATACCGCTTACCGGAATATTTCATAGCTTTACCGGAACTGCTGAAGAAGCAACTCAACTTCTCGAATTTGAGAGGTTTATGTTAGGTATCAATGGAGTTGTAACATTTAAAAAATCTACTCTGCCGGAGGTTTTGTTATCCGTTCCGTTAGAAAGGGTGGTTCTTGAAACAGACTCCCCTTATCTGACTCCGGTTCCGAACCGGGGAAAACGAAACGAAAGTGCAAATGTAAGAGATATATTGTTGAAAGTGGCGGAAATTTATCAAATGACACCAGAGTATGTTGCAAGGGTAACTTCCATGAATGCCTTAAAAGTGTTTGCATTCTGCAAATAAGGACGGAAAGGTTTTAAAATATATTAATTTGGTACGTTTATTCAAGATAAAAGAGAGATAATGCTTCATGAAAAAAAAAAAAAGGATACATTTGTAGCTGAAAATCCGAAAACCCCGTAGGGAGAGATGCTCGAGTGGTTGAAGAGGCACGCCTGGAAAGCGTGTATACGCCAAAAGTGTATCGGGGGTTCGAATCCCCCTCTCTCCGCAATTGGAAAATTAATGAGAAATAAATACAAAATAACAATTAATTAATTAATCTTAAAAATTAGACACACAATGAAAAAGTTATTTGCAATTGTTGCTGTGGTTGGAGCCATGACATTTGGCACAACTCAATTTGCTCAGGCCCAAGAAGATCCTGCTACTGAACAGGTTGCCGACCAACAGGTTGCTGCTGAAACTGTAGCTGATACTGCTTCAGGAGAGGGTGGCATTCATAAGGAACTTAAGGTGAAATTCATTGAAGGAACTGCTTCTTTCATGAGTTTGGTAGCTATTGCTTTGGTTATTGGTTTGGCCTTTTGCATTGAACGTATCATTTATCTGAGCTTAGCCGAAATCAATGCAAAGAAATTCATGGCATCTATAGAAGCTGCTTTGGAGAAAGGTGATGTGGAAGCTGCTAAAGATATTGCTCGCAATACAAGAGGTCCTATCGCTTCTATTTATTATCAGGGGTTGATGAGAATCGATCAGGGTATTGATGTTGTTGAAAAGTCTGTTGTTTCTTACGGTGGCGTACAAGCCGGTTACCTCGAAAAAGGATGTTCTTGGATTACACTGTTTATCGCTATTGCACCTTCACTCGGGTTCTTGGGTACTGTAATCGGTATGGTGCAGGCTTTTGATAAGATCCAACAAGTGGGTGATATTTCTCCGACAGTTGTGGCCGGTGGTATGAAAGTTGCCTTGATTACTACTATCTTCGGTTTGATAGTTGCTTTGATTCTTCAGGTGTTCTACAACTACGTTCTTTCGAAGATCGAAGCTCTTACAAGCGAAATGGAAGACTCTTCCGTATCTTTGCTTGACATGGTAATCAAATATAATTTGAAATACAAAAAATAATCTGAGATGAGTAAATTAACATATAAAGTTTCGTACTACATTCTGTATGCGATGTTTGCTGTCATTCTGATTGTCTTGGGTCTGTTTTACTTCGGTGGAGACGCTCAAGGCGCAGAACTCATTCCGGGTGTAGATCCCGAAATGTGGCAGCCGGCTCAAACCAATGCCTTACTCTTCTTGGTGTATGGATTGCTTGGTTTGGCCATTGCAGCTACTCTTGTCGCTGCTGTATTCCAATTTGCATCAGCTATGAAAGTTAGTCCTGCAAATGCTATAAAATCTTTGCTTGGATTGGTACTTTTAGTTATTGTTCTCGTTGTGGCTTGGGCCATGGGTGATGGTACGCCGATGAATATCCAAGGTTATGGCGGAACGGATAATGTTCCTTTCTGGTTGAGGTTGACAGATATGTTCCTTTATACTATCTATACTTTGCTGTTTGTGACGATTGTTGCAATCATTGTAAGCGGTATAAAGAAAAGATTGTCCTGATTAATTCAAAGGGATATTCAATTTAATAAGTAATTACAATGGCAAAAGGAAAAAGAAAAGTTCCTGATATTAACTCAAGTTCTACGGCAGATATCGCTTTCTTGTTGCTTATCTTCTTCTTGATTACGACATCAATGGATACAGACCGTGGTTTGGCAAGATTGTTGCCTCCGCCACCTGAAGAGCAAGATCAGCAGAATACGGATAAAATCAAGGAACGCAACATTTTGCAGGTGTATCTGAATAAGGATGACGCCTTGATGTGCGGAAATGATTATATCAGTATCGAACAACTGAGAAAGAAGGCCAAAGAGTTTATTGCTAATGTTAATAATGAAGAGTCTAAACCGGAGAAAACACAAAAGGATGTAGCGTTTTTTGGCCCGTCTCTTGTTAACGATAAGCATGTAATTTCTTTGCAAAACGACCGTGGTTCTTCCTATCAGGCATATATTAGTGTGCAGAATGAATTGGTTGCTGCATACAATGAGTTAAGGAATGAATTGTCTCAATCCAAGTTTCAGAGAAATTATGCTGATTTGAACGAAGAGGAACAAAAAGCTGTTCGTGAAATCTTCCCGCAGCGTATTTCAGAAGCAGAACCTAAAAAATACGGAGAAAAAAAGAAGTAATGGGAAAATTTAATAAAACTGGTAAACGTGAGATGCCGGCGTTGAACACTTCTTCTTTGCCTGACCTAATCTTCACCTTGTTGTTCTTCTTTATGATTGTAACAACAATGCGTGAGGTAACTTTAAGGGTGCAGTTTAAGCTTCCGGTAGGTACTGAACTTGAAAAATTGGAGAAGAAATCGCTGGTGACGTTCATTTACATTGGTGAACCGACTCAGGAATATCGTGCTAAAATGGGTACTGAAAGCCGTATACAATTGAACGACAGCTATGCTGAGGTTTCAGAAGTACAGGATTTTATCTTTCAGGAACGTTCTAGTATGAGTGAAAGCGATCAGGGAAATATGACAGTTTCTTTGAAAGTCGATCAGAAAACGAAGATGGGTATTGTGACAGATGTGAAGAATGCTCTTCGTAAAGCTTATGCGCTAAAGATCAACTATTCTGCCACGCAACGGAGCGAACAGAAGTAATAGTTGAATTGATATTATAAAAAGAGAGGGCAATAGACGGCCCTCTTTTTTTATACATAATTTCTGAAGCAGCGGGTTGCCGCAGATTCGGAGGTGTATGAAGATTCGAATGCCGGATACTGCGGCGGAAACTCCAAGGCTATGGAGCGATCATTTTGTTTCCCACCGGGGAAACAAAAGTTTCAATAGTGGGAAATAAAAGCTTCAATAGCCGGAAACAAAAGTTTCAATAGATGAAACCACATGGAACTGTGGTTTAATGTTTTTAGTTGTGGTTTAATGTTTTTAGTTGACCACTTTACGGCTTATTTTCAAAGTCGGTTGACTCAGTTCAATACTTCGGTAAATTTTTACCGAAAAATTAAAAGTCAAACAATAGAACCGGCAAAAGTCGGTTCGAAAACACTAAAGAGGTCATTGAAATGT
>NZ_JACIDI010000022.1 GCF_014196225.1 Bacteroides pyogenes
GTTATGTCTATATAAGAACTTACCCAAGGATACGTTAATATTCGTAAACCTGGGTAAGATTTTATAGATATTGTTTGGAGAGGACTTAGAATTCAATCTCCATATATTCGCGCATCGGCCCGATATGCCTACTTCACTTCCACCCTTTCCGATCCGGAATGTGAAGCATATTCAGGAGCATAAGCGCACTGCATGGTGGCCATGCCCGATTCGTAAACTCCCCGGCGACTGACACGACAGGTATATTCCAACACATAAACTCCCTTGCCCAAGTGGTCGAAGAAGAAATTGGAGGAAGCGTCTTTCACGTCCACATAATATCCGAAACCATTGTCCCAACGATAACCGGACAGATTACCGACCGGTTCGAAGCAGGCGGCACGTTGGTCTTTCAACTGCACGAAGTCCATCGTACGGTCCAAACGTATTGTCAGGCGGGAAGTTACTTTATCGCCTACCTGCAACACCGTCTTTTCGGTCACGGGTTGCAGCTGCGGCCTGCCTTCCATCGTACGTTCCACATACAGTTGCTTCTGCACGTTCAGCTCACCGCCATGCTGCTTCACGTCGCCAATCGGCGATTCGTATTGTGCATAGACCGCTCCCCACGCAATGCCCGGATCGCGTTTTTCAACCTCTACGGTGCGCGCGTCCAGCACTCCGGGCTCTGTAAACGAACGTTTCACATAGCCCAACACCGGTACGGTAGTCTTAGCCGGCGAATAGGTCTCGATTACCTCATTGCCGATAACTACGCGCACGTCGCCCGGATTGTCGAGCAAGTTCGCTCCTTTCATCAGCAGCGCATACACAGCATCCGCCGTAGCCACCGGAGAGCTCCACTGCTGAGTCTGCTTCTGTTTCAGCAACCAGAACTTCATTTCTTCCACCGTCGCGTCGTTCCCTCCTGTCAGCATGAGGGCCTCCATCACACCGACATGCGCCTGCAATTTCATTCCGCCCCATGAATACGGATTCTCGTTAAAGTCGAAAAACATTCCCAACTCATCCGTTTTCGTAAGGTGCTCCTTTATCGAAGCTACGAATGCCTGCGACTCTTTTTTACGTCCCGCTTTATCGAGCACAATCGCCGCAATCGCTTTAGTCGGCATATCAGGCGAAGAAAGCAATTTCTCCGTCTGAGCAAGGAAATAAGCGTATGCCGTTTTGTTGGCAGCGGGAACCGCTTCTTCCGAAACCGCCATCAGATAAAGGTATTGCAAGGCCATTCCCGAAATACCCTGAAGTTTCATGCCTTTTTTCTTTAATTTAAGCAGCTCCCTGTACTCCTCCAATGCTTCACGATGCAAGTAATCCAATGCTTTCCGTTGCATACCGGCAACCTTTCCTTCCGGGCGCTTGTCGGTGAGCAGCGCCAGTCTGGCGTTCAGCACTGCGATATAAGTCGTTACATACCGGCTGCCCCTCATACCGGGATACCATACCCAAGATCCGTCGGCTTCCTGCAACTCCTCCAATTTAGCCAATATCGCCCGGCTGCCGTCGCGGAGATTGTTCAAATCGAACAAAGCAGATACGCGCTCTTTTTGCTGTTGCTCCGTCTGCGCTTCGAGTACCCAAGGCGATTCTGCCAGCAGGATATTCTTCAGTTCCCGGTTTTTTTGCAGATTGCTCAGGAAGGTCTCTCTCGTCCCCCCTTGCAGTTTCCAACTTTCGAATACGCTCTTCACCCTCGGCTGACTGTTCATAATGTGAGAAGCCAGCGTATTGGCATATAGAGCCGTAGCCCACGCAATGGCATTGTCGCTTTCGGGAATTCCCAACGACGGAAGCGCCTGCACGGCATACCAGGCCGGATTTCCGGTAAATTCCACCGTCAGCCTGCGGTCTGTAGCCGTTTCGCTACGTTCATTGAACAGTTTATCCAATGAGAATACACGCTTCTGTTCGCCACGAACGGGCATGGCAAGCGTTTCTGTGAGATGTTCTTTATTGCTGAGCACCGGAAGCAACTGCTGCTCTCCATCGCTGAACGCACCGCTTTCGGCAGTCAGCCGGCAGCCGATGAATCGGTAACGGTCGGTCGCCGTAAACCGGAAGTTCACACCCGCATTTTTCCCTGCATCCGCCACAAAATCCTGCTCCTGAGTACTGATTACTTTCTCGGTCAACGGGTCGAAAAGCGTCAGTTTCACCGTTCCACTCTGCTGCGTTTCCGTCATATTGGCAATGGAAGCCGCAATCGATGTTTCATCCCCTACCCTTACAAATCGGGGAAGATTCGGAGTAATCATAAACTCTTTGCTTGTCACGGCTTCCGCGTTCAACACGCCCGTCATCATCTCTTTGGTATGGGCATAGGCACGGAAGTTCCACCGCGTAAGGCTTTCGGGCATGGTGAAAGAAATCACCACCTCGCCCTGTTCATTGGTGCGAAGCTGCGGATAGAAGAATGCGGTTTCGGCAAGGTTGGTACGAAGGTAAGCAGGGCTCTCGGAAAGAAGTTCTTCTCCGGCATCATCCGTCTCCGTCTTCACCTCAGCATCCGCCGCAAAACCGTCTCTTGCCACTTGGGCAGATTCCAGCATCATCGGGGCTGCTTCCTCCACGACTCCCACACCCCGAATCATCAGATTCTTCGACTTTCCGCCACGAGTCTTCCCACCGTATCCGGTAATAACTATTTTCTCCCAATAACCATAGCCGCGAGGGAACGAGAAAGCATCGTATACCAAGCCATCCACCTTCAGCAGATTCCGTTCCCACCTGCCGTAAAAAGCATTCGTTCCCAAATATCCGGCATTCCATCCGAAGCGAGGCATGCGAAGATCGTAATACAGGTCAAAACCCTGCGTCTGTTTCCAGATTCTATCCAGCGAAGCGTCGTACATGGTTGCCAGCATTTCGGCAACGGCAGGCTTGCCCTGCGGCGTGCGCACCGTAAGCCTCCACTCTTCCTGCTGTCCGGGACGCAACTTATCGCGGAATACTTCCCATTTCATGGCAAGCGTCTTTTCAGGCCTCCGCTTTTCGAGCCTCACTTCCTGCTGATAAAGTTTTCCGTCGCGCACCATGCAGAAATGAACGAGAATCCCGTCTCCATACTCCTTTTTATACGGATATTCGAACCGTACGATCTCATCGGAAAGTTTCAACACCTTGCTTTCCAACCGCTCATTACCCCCGAACACATTCATCAGCACATAAGCGTCGTGCTCCGACGTTCCGAAACAGAACACCGCAGGATGGGAGGCGTCGAACTTCGTATTGTCCTCATACAGCCAAACGGAAGTTTTTACCGGCGGACGTTTATCGGAAGCAGAAAAAAGAACCGTT
This sequence comes from Bacteroides pyogenes, assembly GCF_014196225.1. GTDB lineage: Bacteria > Bacteroidota > Bacteroidia > Bacteroidales > Bacteroidaceae > Bacteroides > Bacteroides pyogenes_A. Next base: position 3,298 of record NZ_JACIDI010000022.1, read on the forward strand.
TTTTCTTCGGCTGTCACCTCTTTTCCATCTTTATCTTTCACCGACATCCGGAACACGTACTGCCCCGAAGGGATTCGTTTCCAGTCAAATTCCATTTCCTTGTTGGAAGTAAATACACCCGAAAGCACCGGCTTCTCTTCTACGCTTTTCGCTTCGGCATCTTTCGCACGGAACAAAGCATACGTGCCTTCCACCGCCACCGGCACACCGTTCAGATTTTCCACTTTGCAGGTGAGACGGATGGGCACATCCTTGCAGGTTCTCTCTTGCAACGCCGCCCATACGAGCAACGACCGGTCGCCCGCTACCAACACCTGTGTACCCGACTGTGTCTCACCGGCCTGATTTGTCACTACAGCCTCTACCACATAACGGTAATAACGGTGGTGGAACACATCGTCCTCATCCCTGTCTCTATCCTCTTCTTTCCGATCCAAAGAGACCGGAATCGAAAACTCTCCGTTCGCATCGGCAGTCACCTCGCCCGAAGCAATCTGTTCCGCGCCCATAGAACGCCAGAAAAAGAAAGCATGGCGTTTGACGGTATATTTCACCGGCACGTCGGACAATGGAGCGCCGCTAAACGCACACGCCTTTCCTTTCACCATTACCCGATCGCCCAAGCAATAACCTTCCGCTGGCTTTTCCAATGCCACATCGAACGTAGGGCGTTTGTATTCTTCCACACGGAAGCTGACTACCGTCCCGGCGGCATTCAGAGCATACATCCCGTTCAGCCCCGAAGAAGGAAGCGTAAAACTTGCCGTAAACGATCCGAACTCATTGGTTCGCACTTCTTCTTTCGTCACCTCCTGATTATTCGCGTCTCTCAATGTCAACGTGTATTCGCGTCCGCTCATCACCCGGGCATTCTCCTGCTGCCGGGTATAAGCCACCCCCTTTACATAGACCGTTTGACCGGGACGATAAACGGATCGGTCGGTCAGCAAAGTAAGCATTTCCACCGTTCGCACCTCATCGCTATACCTCCCATATCTGCCATTGTTGTACAGCCATTGCGGAGGCATGGCAACATCCCCGCCTTTGCCGGCCTTCAAATACCGGAAGCCCTTTTTCCGAACAACATTCGCCTTACCGTCCGAACCGGTTTCCACTCTCAGCAACTCTCTTTCCGAAGAATCGTAGAAAGCCACCCATGCTTTCGGTATCGGATGACCGGTCTTTGCATCCAGTGTAAGCACTTCGTATCCGCCGTCCGGCATTGTACCGACCAATACTTTGAATCGGGTGACATGGAATCCCCTTGCCTCGTTATCCTTAGAACGCGGATCGGATACGACGCGAAGCTCATATTTCCCCGCCTCCGGCGCCTTACAGGTAAAAACCGTGTCCTGAGGCAGATAATCATCCGGACGCTTCAAGGCATACCGCTCGCGCATCACTATTTTCCCGTTGCAGTAAAGCAACAGTGTAAAAGCATCCACGTTTTTATGGTTGACTTTCACTTGGATATCGCCTCCGGGATAAGCAACCTGCTCGGTACTGACCGTCAGAGAAGGAGATAAAATATTGTTTCTCAAATTCTTCAGCGCATTGATACGGCGGTATTTCGGATAGCGGCGTATCGCTTCGTCGCAAAGCTGCAAAGCCCTGACAGCCTTGTCTCTATCGACGGCATAAAGCGCTTGGGCCAAATACACCTCCGCACAGACGTCTACCGATCCATATTCCGTTTTCAACAGCTCCAAAGCTCCATCGTAGGCATCTGCCGCCTTATCCGCCCGCCCTTTCTTGGCGTATAAAGGACGGAAACCGCCGGCCTCACCGTTCTCCCACTTCAACCGTTCGAGCTTCACCAGCACATATCCCTCTTTATCGCCGCGCTTATGATAAGTGTTCGTCACCTTTTCATAAATAGAAGCTATATCCCGTTTCACGTTCCCCGAACGGTCCACCTCCTTTATCTCCCGCAAGGAGCGGATACCCCGCGAAGCCAGCAGATGATAAAGGTCGTGATGAAAATATTCGCTCGTTTCTCCCTGCACAACGAAAGGAAGATACGAACCGGTGGACGTCTGGAGCAACGACAAAGAATCGCCGATGGCAGCCTGCACATGCTCCCGAACTTTCTGCACAAAGATATTTGCCGGCCATTCGCGTATATCATCCGTAGCCGGTCTTTCCACCGCAATTTCCTGCCGCTGACCGAGTTGCCAGGCATTTCTCCCGGCATAGTGCGAGTATATATCGGCAATGAGCGAATGCAGAACCGAGCGATCTGCCGGGCTTCCGGCATTCTCCGCCCAAGCCTCCAGACCTTTCAAGCCGACATAAAAGCTATCGGGGGACAGCTCTTCCTTATACTTCATCCGCCACATATAGGCTTTCAGCATTTGAGGAGTATTCTTCTCCCTTTCACCTTTCCGAAAAATTTCGTCGGTAAGCCTGATCACTGTTTTCGGCAGACTTTTCTCTTCCGCCTCTTGCACCTGCTTCCACAATCCGTCGAAGGTTTGTGCCTGCAACACCGGTTTTCCCATGATTCCTAACATCAGTAAAAGAACAAAATTCTTGATTCGCATATTGTCAACAGATTGAGTGTTTCGAACTAAGTATTCACGAAGTAACGAATTTTTCTGCAGAAAACAGAGTGTCGAGGAACAAAAAAACTTTATGTATCAATAAAATAACTGAAATCTGATAAAACCCACCGCCTTTGGTTTCAAACATCAGCGTGTTTGAGTACAAAGTTATTCGTCTTTCAGCACATCTTCGCTCTTTGGTGTTTCTTTAAACATCAGCATGTTTGAGTTGAAAGCCCGCCGCCTTTTTTTCAAACATCAGCGTGTTTGAGTGCAAAGCCCGCCGCCTTTTTTTCAAAGCCCGCCGTGTTTTTCGAGACCTTCACCGTCATTGACCTTTATTGATTTGGGGTTCGAAAACAGGCTCCGCAGGCTTTCATCGAAAGTCTAGCCCTATTCCAAACAAAATCGTAATTATAAATTACCATTTCCCGATATTTTGTTTCAGACTGATTGAAGGAGCATTCCGGAGATTTTTTAAGGTTTTTGAAAACGCCAAAATGCCAAAACGCCTCTATATCCCCTTTTTTTTACCACTTTTCATGAATATCATGCTTTATACTTCTGATTATCAAATCATTTATTACATTTTCTCATCTTTCCGGTATATTATTTTTCAGTTGGCTGCTTCCGCGACTTCGCATGTCTCTTCCATGGAAGAAACGGATGGGAAATGGCCGGAAAAGACTCCATTTTTGTCAGGAATATTCAAAGAAATTGTTTTTTTCAGCTCACGACAGAGGTAACAAGCGGCCGTGTTTGTAGCAGGAGAAGATGTATCGCCACATACTCATCGATAAGAGCTGAGTAACAACCCGCCGTGTTTGCAGTAACAGAGCACGAGTTGTATTACGTGTTCGAGGTTGCCCTCATATTTACTCTAAACTACCATCAATCTTTCATGATACATTCGCCTATTAAATTGATAATATTTTTAAACAATTAGTTCCAAAAGCGAGGAGCTGTTTTCCAAAGCTATTTTCCTTCCTCATAACGATCCCATTCGTTTTCACCGTTTGTAAAACAGTCATAATGACGTTTTGACGTTTTGGCGTTTTCAAAAAACCTCTTTCGAAGACGTTTTGCTCGCTTTCACATTTGGCAACTCATTGATATACAGAAACAAAAAACTCATAAAACTCCTTTACGAGCAAGTCCGAACTGCTAAATCGAGGAAAAAGTTCGCATAAACGCCTTTTTCGGGATAGCGTCTCCGGCAAGCCTCGAAAAAGGCGTTTAAGAGGTAGGATCGAGAGTCTTTTTCGTTATTTTTGATTATGAAAACATTTTACTTTTTCTTCTTTTCATACTACGCAAAAATCCTATTTCCCCAAAGCTTTTTCATACAACCGTTTTGCAGAATTTGATTCAAGGGGAAATCGACACTGTCCAAAATTTTGTGTAAATGGAAACAGGATTCAGTTGTAATTTTCTTGCTATAGGCACTATATGGGATATATCGGTCAGGTTTTTCTTATACCCTTCACACTCCCAACCTGAACCTCTCCATCCCCCATTTTTCTATTTTAAACTCAAACGATATTGAATGGAGCTCGGATCCAGCTAATATAATAAACCGCCCTGCATATTTTAAAAGACACGCGGGACGGTTTGAAATCTTTCTTTGGGAAATATTTAGCGAACCTGCTTGATTTTATATAACCCGAAAGCCAAGAGAGTCAAGAAGATAAGTATGGCAATAACACACCAATCTTTTGTAGTCAAATGTCCGCTAACATAACCCAGTATATACCACGGGATTGCTGTTAGAAACACGATGAATAGCATTTTGGCATTCTTGGATATATAATAGTCCTTAAAAAATCTATTAAACTGCTCATCATTTAGGTTGGAAGCTTTTTCTCGATAGTATTTTTTCTCAATTTTATATTTTTTTCTGGAGGAATATCCAATGCCGTACCAAATGAGTGACCAAATCACTAAAAAAACTGAAGTGGATATCCCATTCGTCCCATCATCAAATACAGCCAGTAATGGTCTATCTCTAACCCACGCTGCTACAAAGGCAAGCAAAGTCAAAATTGGACAGGCTTCTCTTTAAGTTAAGATAGTTTTTTCTCATTTTTCAAGCCGCATTGGCATAATAGCAATTAGCAGGAGTTTTGTATGATAAGGATTGGTGTGGACGCTCTTGGTTATAAAACCGAAAATATCCGTTCAACCCTTTCCACAAAGATACACCATCTTCGTAAACATTCAAATAGATGTGCTCATATTTTACGCTGCGCCGGAGACATTCTATGAAAACATTGTCCGGAGCGCGCCCTTTGCCGTCCATTGAAATCTTTATTTCGTTGTCGGTTAGCACTTTGATGAATGCATCGCTCGTAAATTGGCTGCCTTGGCCGGTGTTGAAAATTTCAGGCTTACCATGTTTGCTTATTGCTTCTTTCAAAACTCCTGCACACCATTCTGCACTCATTGAGTTGGAAAGCGACCAATGAAGCACGTAGCGACTATGCAAGTCTATTACCGCCATCAGATACATAAAACCCGTTTTCATCGGGATGAAGGTGATGTCGGTTGCCCAAACTTGATTGCATCGCTCTATCTTCAGGTTTCGAAGCAAGTAGGGATACTTTTTGTGTGCTTTGTTTCCTATTGTTGTTTTGGGTTCCCTGTAGATGGTTTTCCAATCGAGTATTTGCATCAATCGGCGTACGCGTTTGTGGCTGACTTTACAGCCAAAGCCGACGAGCAGCGCCGTGAGCCGTAAAACTCCATAAAAGGGTGTTTTGAAATACTGCTCGTCGAGTAAACGAAGAATTGCCAGGTTTTCTTCGCTTTCGCCTTTGGGGACTTAGTAAAAACTGCTGCCGGCAATGGAAACCAAGTTTAGCTGCCTGCTAACAGACAGTATCTCGTGATTGGTATCGACCATCTTTTTTCTTTCGTCAGCACTTCTCATTGCAACTTTTTCTTTAGAAAGTCGTTCTCAACTTTCAATTGACCGATTTGCCAATAAAACTTTTCAATATCAACCGGTTTTTCTTTTGCCTGCTGTTTGTCGGAACTGAATACTTGACCGAAATTTTGAAGTGCCCGGGCTTTCCATGCCGAAATCTGCGTTGGCAACAGTTCATACTTCTTGGCTAAACTTTCTAATGTTTCGCGCTCTTTTAAAGATTCTAAAACGACTTTCGCTTTGAACTCTTTGCTGAATTTTCTTCTTGTTGTAGACATAAGTTTTTTTTGTTAAAGATAATGTTTTTCTTTCATCGTCATATCTTAACTTGTTGTCCGGTTTTTGGGGAGTATTATAATATCGACTTTAGGGTAGAAATTACTAATTTTGCAACTGAGACTTATATTCTCGAAATAATCATCACAATAATGTCATAAATTTAATTACTTTATAGTTATGAAATATCGTTTACTGTTTATTTGCAGTATGCTCGTGTCGTTCACGCTTAATTTCTATGCCCAAAGTACATTAACTATAAAAGGAGATATGATGTACACAAATGTAACATTATCACACAAAGGCGTTTCTCGGAATGTTTCAGCCTTAATAGATACAGGCGCATCTGTTTGTATGATTGATTCTACTTTTGCAGTTGACTCGTGTAATATTTTATTAAAAGAAAGTAATGCAATAATCGAAAGTGCATTAGGAAAATCGCTAAAGTCTATTAGTTTGAACTTAGATAGCCTTTCAATTGGTGGTGTTTCGTATCCCATGACAAGATGCTTTGTTGTGGATTTGGTAAATAAATTGAAACATCATGCTCCTAAATTCATTATTGGAGGGGATATTCTAAAAAAAGAGCTTTGGTGTTTTAATTTAAAAGAAATGATTATGACTCGGTGCGAAAGTTCTATGAAGAAAATACAAGGCACGCTTAAATGGAAAAACCACGAGGACTATTCCGATGCGTTTTTGAATAGTATCTTTTTGAAGGGAAAAGTTGCAGGGAAAAATACCCGTATACTATTTGATTCAGGTAGTAGAAGAAATTTTTTACCAAAACACTTTGGAGTTTCTCCAACCAAAACAATCGAATTAGAACGTGGAGACATTGCTCAAGCCTTGATTCGTGAAAAGACAAATGTATGCGAGGACGTTGAACTTAAAATTGGCGAAAATAATTTCAAACTGAATTTTATATTAAGTGAAGAGAAATATCCTACCATAAATGCCGAATTTCTATGGGGAAAATCTTTCGTTTTAGATTACAAAAGCAAACGCATATATATACTATAAAAAATCATTATAAATAACGTAATTAGAATCTAATTCCTCCCCTTATTCTTGCATTTGGGTCACCAGACGTTTCTAAAAAGATGTGTTCTTTAATCCAATTCCAGATACTCTTAAAGATGTTCCCACCGTAGATGGTTTGAAGTTCTTGCTCAGTAAGTGAGCGCATGTGTTTGTTTTCCATTTTTTTGTGGATTTAGTTAATAATGGTTTTAAAACAGGCTATTTAATAGAAGTGATTTAAACTTTTCTTTTTCTCAAACATTTCCTTAGCAGAATTACCATAAACGCAATATAGTTCCATGATTCCCAATTCCTAACCGTTGTTTCAAATCGATTTAAAATAGTCCTGTAACTGTCCATCCATGCATCGGTCCTCTCAATGGCATAACGTTCAGCATACAACAGTTCGTCCACAATGGTATTATTGGGAGTCCCGTCTCTTTTATTGATGCAGATATTGGAGACTACTCTATGACAGCCAAGTACACTTCGGAGAGCTGTACAGTCAAATCCGGCATCCGCATTCAAGAAAAGACCATCCGTTCTGACATTTGCATCCCAAGGTCATGCATCATAGACCGGATTACGTTTTTTATGTCATGAGTATCATGATGTTCGCCGCTTTTAGGTGAAGACATGATAACCGGTATGCCTTGCCGGTCTGTAATATAAAGAGCGTTGGTTGTCTTGCGCTTTTTTCTACCCTGATAACCAACCTCCTCTCCACCACGCATAGCTACCGTATGACTTCCGTCAAGGTCTACACTTGACATATCAAACTTCGTACGGTGCTTATCCAAAAAATGAAGCCAAAGAGACTTCCATTCACCTTTTTTACTCCATTTGTTATAATGATAGAATACCGAACCATAGGTCAGAACCTTGTCACTGAACAGGGAATCTACAGGTAAATATTTCCACTGACACCCCGTTTTCAGTTTATAAAGAATGGCATTTACGATTTCAACAAGACTACTTTGAGTTACGAAACCACGTTTGGCCACACATAAATGAGGCAATATTTCACTTTTTATTGTATCTTTGTCCAACACAGCGTACATAGGGATATTGTTATGAATGAGTTTGGTCACCCATAATATAACAATTTTAGCTATTAGTACGCTGTTTCTCATTGGATCAATTAGTTTAAATCACTTCATTATTAATTTCACGTTCTTGATTACAAGACGATAAAAATAGTACAGCAATCGCCAATAATGACTTTTTAAAATATCTACGCATACTTAATTTCATTTATAAAACATACTGCTTATTCTACTTTTAAGATACCAGTATCAATATTTGTATTTATTTGTCTTTGCTCTTTATCTACATTTTTTCCAAAATTCAAAGAATAACTAACCTTGATATATCCGAAATTCTGATTATTACGACTATAAAGAGTGTTCTCTGATTTATAAGATGGATGGTTTACCTCATTCACTATTTTGTATTTTTTGACAAAGGGCGTATTAACACCACCTTCAATATGCCACCTGTTACGGCTCCATTGTACAGATGCTCCGTATTTGGGGGCATTATAGGTGCTGATTGGTCCCATTTCTAACTCTCGAACGGAGGATTTTACGTATATATTAAAAATAAAGTTTCTCAAATAATAGTTGATATCCAGGTTAGCTTTAAGACTGTTTTGAGACACATTAACAGAACCCGTATTTACAGTTCTAATACCTGCTAATTCACCTTTTAGATGAACGCTATTCGTGAGTTTCCATGTGCCGGACAATACACCAATAATTTGCTGATATTTATCTTCACTTCCGAAACTTGCAACCATTTTGTCGCCTTCTGCAAAATAATTCATGGAATAGGCATTTTTGAAATAGTTGTAGATTGCCATACATTGCAGGTTGAATTTTTCTGAAAATAAACTATATATTATCCCATTATTATACAATGTCATATTTTTTAAATTAGGATTACCTCGCTTTATTTGCAAAAAGTCGATTACTTGATCTACTCTATTTAGAGTCGCAATTTGAGGAAAACTATTACCTATATTTGCTACAAGGCGAATTTGCTGTTGTCGAGATAACATGTACATCAAAGACATGTTTAAACGTGCAGAGTATTGTCTATTAGGGGTATCTCCTTTTAAGGCATATTGCAACAAGGAAGTTCCGGGCTGAATAGAATAATGGAGTCTTTGTCCAATTTGCTGGTTATAGCCAAGAAATAGGAGTGTCTCGCCAGACCACAATCGTTGGGATATGTCATAATCCCCGCTGTAATCTGCAATGCTTATTTTGTGGAAGTGATGAAATTGAGCCGCAAACGAATTGTTGTTTTTTAACTGAATGTTGTAATTTGCAGAAGTATTTATGTTATAAAACTTCTCTTTCGTTGTACTTTGCGAGATAAAATTTGGTTCGGAATACATTCTTTCATATTTATTGTCTGCCAAAGAGCCATATAAAGATACGTTTAAGTGCTGATTGTTAGGTAGATTAAACCCGCTATACAATTCAATAGAAGGCATCCAACCCAATTGATTTCTGTTGGAATGTGAACTAATTTTTTTATTGTAATATCCGCTGTATTCCAGTTCATTATTTTGAATATTATTGGGTGATTCATTTCTGACGAATGTAACTTTGCCTGATAATGCTCTTTTTTCATTCTGATTTTGCACCATAAATTGCAGATATTGATGATTGTTGTTGGACAAAGCATCCTTAGTAATTCCGTTCCTATTTACGGTATAACCGGGGAAAATAAATGTCTCTTTCACATTAGCTTCAATTCCGTTGTATCTCTCCATTGAGTGTCCACCAAAAACAGTATAAACGATTTGTTTATCGGCTATTTTTGTTACAAAATTATAGTCTCCTCCCAAAAAACCAATTATTTGCTTGGCATCAAAAGCTAAATATCCTCCTGATGTTGCTTCTTTAATTACATAGTTTATGGATGCAACATCTCCTAAATAGTTACCTGTAGGGTTATCAAAATATTCAACTTTTACCACACTATTCGGATTGAGATTTTGTATTTCGCGATAATCTACTTTTCTGCCATTGATATACAAAGTAACGTTTCCTCCGATAGTTTTTACTGTTCCTTCATGTCTGTCTACCTGAATGCCGGGTATCATCAAATTATACAGTAAGTCATAACCGGTTTTAGAATGCTGTGTTATTTTTTTTTCAGGAATAATAAGAACTTTCTCCCCTGAGCGTATAATACTTTGCGCCTTGATTTCAACCTCCTTGAGTAGAATAGAACCAGGGTTTAACATTACAAGAGGTACTTCAAGTACATCTTTGGATGTATGTATGGAAAGAAGTGCAGGCTCATAACCAATGTTGGTGAAAGCCAACTTTAAATCGCGGTTTTGGGAGACATTTTCGAATTGGAAAGCCCCCAAAGTATCTGTAGCCGTTCCTTTTACAAATGTCGAGTCCGTATCCAAGAGCCTTACAGATGTGTATGGAATAGGTGCACCATCTTTATCTACTACACGCCCCTTAACAATGGATTGAGAATAATTATTCGTAATAAGTGCGAACAAAAGAACGATAATAAGATTCATTTTTTTCATGAGTGTAGATTTTTCTTTATTTAATTATTAACTTAATCAAAAGGAATCAGATAATATATAGTTGCCATGTTGTATAATAAACAAGGGTCTTCGGTGTTTTTATGTAATGCTCTGAGAAAGAAAGATTCTGTTTTTTAGAGCAGCTCCTTCTAATTTATATTTGTATAGATACCAATATGCCAATCCTTTACTTATTAAGTAGGGAGTGTCATCGTTTGCTTTTTCTTTCTTGCAAATGGGCGCCATGGCAAACATCATCAGTACGCGAAAGAGAGAAAGAGCGCCACGCCCCAAACCGGAACTTACAGCAAATCTTCCCACGTGCCATATATCAATCCCGTCATCTTTAAATGAAGTGTTGTTTATACGATCTATTCCGAACAGTCTGGCAATAGGCAGCTCGTCGCGTTTATTTCAGTTGCCAAATTGAATAATCACCGTAAAAAGTAATAAATCTGTCCATATTCCTTTTTGTGTATTTAAAAGTTTGATAATACAAAATTAGTCCACCTAGTTTCGTCCAACAATACCCAATTGGGTAATTGTGCTTTGCAGTATAAAGAATTACCCAATTGGGTATGCTCTCTTTTTTTGTATCTTTGTTGCAATTTTATAAACACTTTCTTTATGACTGAAATAAAACACTTTTTTATTGGGGAGAATACTATTGATTACATTCCCGATGAGGCATATGACAACATCAATCATATCATTGAAGATATCGAAGCCTTTTCGCACACTACCTACAAAAGCATGTATGTGATAGATTATTTCCGACAAGATTTTTTATATGTTTCCGACAATCCGCTCTTTTTGTGCGGAATGACACCGGATGAAGTGCGGGTAATGGGGTACAATTTTTACATCAGCCAAGTGCCCCCGGAAGATCTGGATTTGTTGCTCGAAATAAACACCGCAGGGTTTCAGTTTTTGCAGGATATTCCTACAGGAGAATTACGCGACTATACCATATCATACGATTTTCACATCATCAACAGGCAGTCGAAAAAGAAGTGGCTCATCCACCACCAGATAACCCCGCTTCGCTTAACGGAAAAAGGACAGGTATGGCTGGCTTTGTGTGCGGCGTCTATCTCATCCGCGGCTAAAAGCGGCAATATCGAAATGTCAAAAAACAAAACAAAAGATTTATGGGTTTACAATCGCGGTACCAAAAAATGGAAACAAAAAAAACACCCAGAACTGAAAGAGGTGGAAATGGATGTTCTCAAACTTTCGGCAATGGGATACACAATGCAGGAGATTGCTGATGAAGTAAACCGCTCATTTGATTCGGTAAAGGTTTACAGGAAAAGTCTTTTGGAAAAATTGGGTGTGGAAAACATTGTTGAAGCGATCAATTATGCCAAAAATCGTAAAATAATTTAGTCGGTGCACATTTTACTTTCGTGGCGTATTTCCGCTTAATTTCTATCGTCGATTATGGATGACAGATAAAATTTGGGATATGTTTTCACTTTCTGTCCCGTGGCAATCCAAAACAGAATATTGGTAACCAATCCACCTGCAATCCACGAAGCAATGGAAAGTTGTGGGGGCGGTAATACAGACTTCTCGTTTTTATACTGCATTACTATCTTCTCTATCCACGGTTTAGGTTGCGCCCAAAATTTAAAATAGTTGGTTACATGTTCCACCAAACGAAGCTCGAAATCTTTTGGATCACGCGAAAATTGTGAAAGCGGAAAGCCCGTAGGTTCAACCACAAACACCAATCCGCCCCAACCGATGTTATACGGATGAATAACCGGAACGTTGTATTTCTGACACCATTCGTCAAACACAAACGGGATGTCTGATTTGAAGTCCAAAGCATTGATAGCAATGTCTTGCTCTTTTATCAAGTTTTCTACATTATTTTCATCAATAAAAGTGTTTATTGCTGTGATATGGGCATTGGGATTGATACTTAATAGTCGTTCTTTCAACGCTTCGGCTTTAGACCTTCCGATGTCCTCCATCCGATAGTTCTGCCGGTTTAAGTTCGATTCTTCCACTACATCGCCGTCAGCGATGGTAATGTTTTCAAAACCAAAACGCAACGCACATTCGGCAATGATACTGCCAATACCCGCACCGCCCAGCAAGACACGATAGTTTTTAATGAGTTGCTGCTCGTCAGGACGCACATAAATCCGATTTCTGCTATACCTTTCTTCTAAGTTCGCTTCCATACCTGTTGTTAAAAGTAAGTTTTTTCGTTTGAATAATTAAAATACAAAGATCGAGAATACCGAAAAGGCACACAATACCCAAATGGGTAATTTTTACGATTTCCTGATTTTCTTCTCCAACATTTCTTTGTCTTTTTTTCGACCTCTCCTCCTGTTCCAAGATACTTGCTTCCTGCTTTACGTTTTTCTCAAATACTTCTACCTGCCTGTGAAGTGCTTTGGCTTTCTTGCTGTTTCGGTTGAAGTGAAATAAAGTGTCTAATTCCGCAAAATCCTTGGCGGTGGTGTTTTCTCAATATTATTTCAATATTTACTACGCTATAAAATTCCTAATATTTTCAAAATCAGATACAATATCTTTCTCATTCAACCCCGCTTTCACTGCGACTGCGAAAAGATCATCCTTGGTTGGCTCAATCTTATCATTAATCGAAGTAGTACGAAATCCATTGATTCCATCGCTTGGCAGCAAGTCATAAGCCGGAGCAAAATGCCAATCGCCATCACGATAAATGAAGGCAAAGTTCTTGGCATGGTCATCTTTGTTAGCTATCAGGTAGTTGAATATCATCAGACGGTAGACTTTCCAAAGCTCGGCTACGCTATGTGTCAGCATAGCGCAAACTTGAAAGATATGCGTGTAATCAATGCCGGGCAAACGATAATCGGCACCGATAAGGCCGGCCACGCTAACCACATGCAATTTGCCGTTTGATGTCCGGTCGAATCGTTCTACTCCAAAATACTTGTCCTCAAAGAGACGTGTTTCTGTCATTTCAATTCCACATTGCTTGGCAAGAAGCGAGTAACGGTATTCATCTATGCCTATACTTTGCGGATCTTGTTTGGCACGGAACTTTACCAGCCACTCCTTGTCATTATAGCGAACGAAGATTTTAGGTCGTGCGCCTCCGGGTGAACCGCCACGGTCTTGAAACTCCTCAATACCTTCGCCCGTATAATCTTCGCTATCTAATATCTGTTCTGCTTCCAATGCCAACTTCTCAAAATCGACACAATCCCATCTTGCCACAACACTATTGTCCGGACGGAACTCCAATGCTCCGCGTCCTGTTGAGCCTACCAATGCAAGGCGATCCAATAAAGTTAAAGTCCGTGGATTGATACCCTTTTGTTGCAAGTATCTGTCCAAAATAAGCAGGCCCCATCCATCAGGCAGACAATCATCGAAAACGCCGAATCCTCCTTCAAACGGACGGGGTTTGGCTATAAAGACACCGCTTCGCAAGGGCAATTCGAACGGTGATATAGAAAAACCGGAGCCAAGCCATTCGGCTGAATACTCGAAGGCGCATAATCCCTCTTTGGTCAAAGCCAGACGACCGACCGGCCGATTGTTGTATATTACTTCTATTTGCTTGATACTATTCATTTTTCTTTCCTCGTTTGCGGATAATACTTTGTTCGTTTAATACATCATCTAACGATTGATATTGCTTTTGTGCAAAAAGAGCATCAAACTCGGATAGCGCATTTAAGGCAAATCCAATTTGAAGCAATCCCTTCAAGGATATTTCTCCTGTCTGCTCAAACCTACGGTAAGTAGCGAACTTAAGGCCGGCTCTTGTGGCTATGCCTTCTTGGGTTAGGTTTAACTCCAACCTCCGTGCTTTTACTCTTGCTGCAATTTGTTTTGCCACATCATTGGGAGTCGATACATTAAACGATATTATATTATTCATAAATCTATTATTACACGGATAACAAACAAAATATTGTTTCTACAAAGATATAAATTATATCTCAATACAATGCTTCTTGAAAGTTCTTTTTTTAGCTTATACGAATAATATCTCTGTCAGCTTAAAATTGCCCGGTTTTTGTACCTTTTATTTGTGACGTTTATGAGTACATATATCCTGATTCCACCCCTGAGCTACGTGAAAAAGAATATATCGTACTTAAAAAACAGAAACTACTATTTCTGAAGATACATAAGAGAAATATATCATAACATTAGAAAAATCAATTAAATTAAATAGTATCTTTGTTTATCCCAATAGGTACATGTCTATTGGGATAATTCTAAAAATATAAAACACATCATATTATGAAACTAAAAATCGTACTATTTCTTTTAATGGCTATTACACTTGCAAGCTGTAAAAAAGAGTCTATTGAGCCAAAAGAAAAAATTAATTTTTTTCTTTTTCCACGTCAAACCCATTTTGTATGGGCAGATAATATAAGAGGTGAAATGATTAAAGCAAACGATGTTTCGGCAGTTTATAGAAGCCCTTTAAAAGGTAACAGTAATGTAAGATATGGAGAATACATTTTAGGTATAACCACTTGTAATGTTGATGTTGATGAAATAACTATCCCCAATTATCAACAAGCATTTTTATCGGAAGGTTTCAATCCTCTTTCGAATTCTCCGTATATGGCTTTGAGCAAATCTCCAACTCCTATGACAGATGCCGCTGACCCAACAATAGAGAATAAAATTAAACAGTATCTAACAACTACATATACGGGAAGTGATGTCGTGTCGTTTTTGCCGAAAGCAATATTGGAACAAGTCGACTACCGCACTACCTCCTTAAAAAATATCAAAATAACCTGTTCACAAGACCTGTTCGGCGTAAAAGCAGGAGAAGTATTGAACGAATATTTTATTGTGGAAGGCTATCCGAAATACCACGATTTCATTATATCGTCAAACAAACAGCTTGTTTCGGGAAAAACCACCGATATCAGCCTTTCGCAATACCTGTCTTATCAGCCGATGGCTCCGGCAGGAATGTATATGCGGTTCAAAAAAGGCGTTAGCATTCCGGCATCAGTTACGGCAGAATTTACTGTACAGTTGGAATTGGAGGGTAACAAAACCATTTCTGCAACAACAAAACCGATATGCCTTATTCCATAAAGGTAACGGCTGAAAATCCCCTACTCACTTATGAAGAAATACATCTTACTTGCAGCTGCAGTTCCATTGTTGTTTCTACACGGATGTGTAGAGCCGATAGACTTTAATCCGCCGGGCGAAAGAAAAGCGGTGGTAAACTGCATTTTAACGACGGATGCAGTGCAAAAACTAACGCTAAACTACACAAGTAAGCACGGACAGAACCACTACGAAGAAATTCCCAACGCCACGATAATGCTTTTTGAGGGTAATAAAGCCGTGGGTAAATTTCAAAAATCGGCTTATGCGGAATGGGAACTGCATTACAGGCCCAAAGCAGGATTGACCTATAAACTTGTGGCGCAAATTCCGGGACAAAAAGAGCTTACCGCAACAACCGTATTCCCAAACAGATTGCCTGTTCGCCGGCTGAAAGAATTGGACGGAGAAGGGAAACGGCATTTTGAAAAAGACAGTGCAGGTGTGTTTTGGGCTTTTGCATTTGAAAAGCCGGAAGACGTAATAATGCGTCCGGTAGTGATCGACCCCAAATACCAGCTACTTTCAAAAATTGGCTCAAATTACCCCAAAATCGACAAATTCAACCATCATCAAATAGATGAAGCGAGCGGAACAAGCCAAAAACATTTTGCCTATCTGCGGATGTTGGCGGATGAAACAACAAGTCGTTTTTATCTGGAAGAACTGTACAGTTGCGTTGTAGTTTTTCGTGCGGCATCAGACGAATACGACCGATATTTGAAAACAAGTTTGGCTAAGATGTTGGTTTACGAATCTTTTGACGATCCAACGCAATGGCTCGATGAGAGCGAAATTTTTAGCAATATTAAAAACGGTGTGGGAATTTTCGGAGCATATTCTGATATGGTATTTAATTGTAACCTTTCATTGCCCGATTAATATGAAAACACTCAAAACAACGCTTCTATTGGCGCTGTTTTCATTGACAGTAACAGCACAAGACAGACAATCAACCTATACGGTAAAAGATGCAAGCACATCGGAACCGGTAAGCGATTGCGCCGTTTCATATTTCGACGGCAGTCAGAATAAATACTTGGTTACTTCCGGGGATGGGAAGTTTATGATTTCCGGCGATAAAAACGTAGTTGTCAGCCTTTCGCATATCGGTTATGAAACCAAAGCAGTACAGCTTCGGGAAATAAAAAACAACACCATTTACTTGACAGCCAAATACGTTCAACTGGGCGGTGTAACCGTTTATTCGGCTTATAGTCCCACGAACAAAGGGAGTTCGTACAAGTATAACGCACTGCAAGCCGGGTCGAGTATCTCTGTAATAGGCGAACCGAATATTTTACGGCATATTTCAAGCTTGCCCGGTGTATCGCAAGGTATTGAGAGTTCGCTGGGTTTGTTTGTCCGAGGTGGGAACAACGGTAGCAACGGACTTTATTTCAATGATGTGCCGATGTACGTTTCATCGCATCTGATGGGGATGTTTTCGGTATTTCCGGCAGATATGGTCAATGAAGCTACATTTTATATGGGCGGACTTCCGGCGTTGAAAGGTAATCAGTCATCGTCTTTACTTGATGTTTCGGTAAAACGGCAGTACGGCAACAAATTCAACGGAAAATTCACGCTATCCCCCTATTTAAGTGGACTTCACACATCCGTTCCACTTATCAAAGACAAACTTTCGGTACAGTTCTCGGGTAGAACTTCATTTGCTCCATACATCGTAAATCTGTTTAATAAAACGGATGAAAAAATGGGCATTCAAGTCTATGACATTACCTCAACCGTTGATTACAAAGTATCGGACAAACATTGTTTTGACGGAATGTTTTTCGCTACCAACGACTTTTTCGATTATACGCAAGACGGTTTGAAAAGTGCGCAAAACTGGCGTTCTGTGATTGGGAAATTGGGTTGGCGTTCGGTTTGGAACGAACGACTAAATCTCTATGTTTGGACGTACTACACAAGTGTATATTCCGCACAAAGAGATATAAATTTCGATGACAACAACAAAAACCGTAAATCGCAATTAGGCGTAAGTTCTGAGTTGGACGAATGGGCGTTGAACGCCAAACTGAACTATTCCGTGAACGATAAATTATTGATAAATGGCGGTGCTACACTCCAAAAACAGACCTTCAAGCCCGGAAACGAAAAGTATGTTGTTTCGCAAAGCGATATTAATCATACCGAAACTTTACCCAATAATTTACTGTCGTTTTTCGGTGAAACGGTTTACAATCCCAATAAATTTATTAATCTGCGATTGGGTTACAGGCACACGTTTCAGAAAACCGAAACGGACAATTATTCCAATTTCGACGTACATTTTTTGAACCATCTGTTCCTTACGGATAATTGGGGCGTTGAGTTGACGTTCGACCGGCTAAATCAGTACTACCACATTTTGGAGGGCTTGCCCACAGGCTGGTCGATGAATATAATGACACCCGGCTCGAAAGAGTTTCCAGCAGAACTCACTCATCAATATTATTTCGGTTTTTTTTGGAAGAAGGATTTAAATAAAACGAAGTTGAATCTTTCCTTAGGCGGATATTATCGGAATATGCAGAATATTGTGACCTACAAAAACGCCATCAACGCTTTTGGTTTTAACAGCAAATCGTGGAAAGAGGAAATTGATTTGGGAAAAGGGAAGTCTTACGGTCTTGAAATGTCGGGTTCTTTACAAGGCGGGCGTTTTGGTTCTACGTTGGCTTACACGCTATCGAAAACAGACAGAACATTTCCAAACGTGAATAACGGTGTTTCGTTTCCGTTCAAATTCGACCGCCGACACATTTTGAATTTACAAACAAAATTTACTGTTTCGAAATGCAAAAACAGCAAAGGAAAAGATATTGAACACTTTATAAACAGCGTCCTGGCATATTCGTCGGGCAACAGAACCACGTTGGCAATTGGCAGTTATCCGGGCGAAGCTCCGCCGTACTGGGGGCAGTTGATGGCCGGACAAAACTTTCCGGCGGATTTTTATAACAACATTTACGACCGTCAGCTTATGTCCTCCAAAAACGGCTTTACAATGAAGGCTTACTTCCGTATTGATTTGGCTTACACATTGAAACGAGTAGGTGCAAAAACAACGAACGAGTTTTCGTTTTCCGTTTTCAACATTCTCAACCGACACAATCCATACACTTATTTTCGCGAGAATAACGAATGGAAACAGCTGAGCATTGTTCCGATAATGCCGTCGGTGAGGTGGGCGGTGAGTTGGTAGATAAAACCGAAGAATTTGTTAAAGCCACCGTTCCCTTATGATTTTTATGTGTTTACGTCACGTTATGTTGATAGAAAAAGCGTACTTTTGCGAGCAAGAGTTGTTGTTGCTTATGGATGCTTATTTTAAGGCCTGAAAAGAGCTGAATATGGATTCAGAGACGAACGGTACTTCGAACAAAGATTGTATCCAGTGCATGATTGTCGTATCACTCGAAATGTCGAACGAAGCATAAAAAATATGGAACTGTTAGAAACCACTGAAGACCTCTTGGCGCTTATGCAAAGAGAGCGAATAGACTCCGTTGCGGTACAAGGTATCAACCTGCGCCCTTTTGAGACAGAAATCATGGAAATAAAGTGGAAGGACTGTCTGTTCCTGGGGTGTGAGATGTCGGGCAAACTGACTTGCTACCTGCAAAACGGCAACTATGTCTTCCCTCACTTAAATGTTCCTTTCAAAACTTATCCTCGCACTCTCTATTCGGGTGCCCTGCTTTATGAAGGATACGACAAAAAAAATCCCGAATCATACGGCAACTGTTATGACAAGCGCGTCTATGACTACTATATCGAGTCCGGCAGACAGATGTCCATCAAGGACTCTTTGGCTCAGGTCCTTCACGACCATTCGATTACCGAAAACCTCAACGCATTCCTTCTTCCTTATTCCGGACACCGTATCGTCGCCATAATGGGCGGACATGCGCTTAGCCGGACAGATAAGATGTACAGACAAGTAGCTGTTCTCTCGCGCAGCCTGACCACAATGGGTTATCTAATGCTTTCGGGGGGCGGACCGGGCGCAATGGAGGCGACACACCTCGGCGCATGGATGGCAGGCAGGCCGGATGAGGAAATGGACGAAGCGTTGCAAATACTTTCGGCAGCGCCTTTATTCAACGACAAAGGGTGGCTTGAAACGGCATTCGAAGTCATGGAAAGATTTCCGTCTCCGAAGTATGACAGTCTCGGCATTCCCACATGGCACTATGGGCACGAACTCGCTACACCGTTTGCCACGTACATAGCGAAATATTTCGCGAACAGCATCCGTGAGGAAGGGCTGTTGGCACTTGCCAAAGGCGGTATAATTTACTCTCCCGGAAGCGCAGGAACGATGCAGGAAATATTCCAAGATCTGGCGCAGAATCACTACGTGAGTTACGAAATGTCGAGCCCCATGATATTTCTGGACAAAAGGTACTGGACCGAAGAAAGGCCTGTCTACCCTCTCCTAAAAGACATGTCGGACTCCGGCAAGCTGAACAATATCCTCCTTACTGTGACAGACACCAACGAAGAGGCCATTGAATATATCCGCGCATTCACACGCGCAAGAGAACAAGGGCAAGAGGACGTCTAAAAGACGGTTTGCCCGCAGTCCGGAGACTTGTCAGTTCCATGAGAAAAACATTAGTGAGTAATTGCTTTTCCTATTATCAGTGTCCTCCGCTAAACTTTTCTTCTTAAAAATCAGGAGCTGTGCCAGAATAATGACACAGCTCCCCCAAGATTTCATTCTTTTTCTATTTTATCGGCATCCGAGCCTTCTATATCCCCAAGCGAATGATGCCGAAGACAACTCGTTTGTACCGTAAAACTGCGGCGAAAGTTATTTTACCGGTGTTTGTTCCAGCGTGGCAACCAGAAAATCGTAAAACTTCTGTACGGTAGGAATCAACACCCGTTCGTCCGGAGAGTGCGGAGAACGCAAAGTCGGACCGAACGAAATCATATCGAGGCCCGGAAGGATAGCGCCAATGATACCGCATTCGAGTCCGGCATGGATTACTTTAACTGCCGGTTCCACTCCGAATTGCTGTTTGTACGACAGTTTCATCGCATGTAGAATCGGAGATTCCACATTGGGCTGCCAGCCGGAATAGCCGCCGGTCATTTCCACCTTCATGCCCGCCATCGAGAAACAGGATTCGAGGCTCGTGGTAAGGAATTCCTTCATACTGTCGCTTGAGCTGCGTGCCAGAATCTTAATCGTGGCTTCTCCGTCACGAATTACAATAATAGCCAGATTGGAAGAGGTCTCTACCGTATCGGGCACGGTGGGAATCATGCGCATCACCCCGTTTTGACAGGCAAAGATCGCATCGATCAGATTATCCTGTATCTCTTCGGGTACAATACCTGCGGGGAGCTCCACTCGTTCCGCCTTGAACGTGATGGGAGTTTCGATGGCTCCGTACTCTTCATTAAAGAGGTTCTCGCAATACTTCACCAGCTCCAGTACTTCCTCTTCGTTTTCGGCAGGAATAGTGACAACCGCATGAGCCTCGCGCGGAATAGCGTTTCGCATATTGCCGCCTTCCCAGCTTGCCAGACGGGCTTCGTAGCTTGCCACCACCTCACGAACGAAACGAACCAGCAGTTTATTGGCATTGGCACGTCCTTCGTTGATTTGCAGGCCGGAGTGTCCGCCACGCAATCCTTTCAACGTTACTTTCAAAGCAATATCGTCCGTTTCGGGAGCTACCTCCTTATATTTCAGTGAAGCCGTCACATCCATCCCTCCGGCACAGCCGATATAAAGTTCGCCTTCATCTTCGGAGTCCAGATTGAGCAATATTTCTCCGTTTACCACTCCCGGCTTCAGTCCGAAAGCGCCGTACATGCCGGTTTCCTCATCGGCTGTAATTAATGCTTCCAACGGACCGTGCTTCAAGTCTTTCGCTTCGAGCACCGCCAGAATTGCCGCCACTCCGAGTCCGTTGTCGGCTCCCAGAGTAGTTCCTTTCGCCTTTAGCCAGTCGCCGTCGATAAGTGTTTCGATCGGATCTTTTTCGAAATCGTGCACCGTATCGTTATTTTTCTGCGGAACCATATCGCTATGTGCCTGCAAAATCACCCCTTTCCGGTTTTCCATTCCCGGAGTGGCCGGCTTGCGGATAATCACGTTGCCCACTTCGTCTACGAATGTTTCCAAGCCCAGCTCCTTGCCAAAGTTTACAAGAAATTCCGTCACTTTTTCCAAATGTCCCGACGGACGGGGAATCTGCGTCAAAGAGTAGAAATGCTTCCACACGTTCTGTGGAGCCAAAGAAAGAATTGTGCTCATAAGATGTTATTTTTTGAGTGTTTTTAAGTTTAGCATACCATATATGCCCAACAAAACTACTAAAAAGGTTTGGATTCCGTGCACAATCAGCGCGAAAATTCCGGCGTCGGTCACATTTACACCATAAAGCATCAACATCGAGATAACGGCGAAATGCCAGGGACCCGCACCGTTGGGAGTAGGGACGATGACCGCAAACGTTCCGCCCACGAACATGACCAGTGCGGGCATCATGCCTAAAGAATAGGTGAATTCAAAGCAATAGAAGGTAAAAAAGAAATGAAAGAAGTAGCATGCCCAAATGGCGAACGTATAAAAGACGAAAAGAGGAATGTTACGAACACCCCTGAGCGACATCACTCCTTCCCATATGTTGAACACAAACCCTTTGACCTTCTCGTAGAAGAACATCGTTTTCCTCAACCGGTAAAGCAGAATCACCACGCCGATGAGGCAGAACAAGACGATATAAAACCAGACGGAAGTGAGCAGATGCAGCAAAGAAGGAATCTTCGTGCCGGTCTGATGCAGAAAAGTGGCGAACACGGGCATCTGAAGCAAAACGGTAATTCCCGTTATCAACAGAATGGTCAACGTATCTACCAGACGTTCGGTAACTACCGTACCCAGAGACTTGGCGAACGACACATCGTCGTACTTCGCCAGCACTCCGCACCGGCTCACTTCACCGATTCGAGGCACGACGAGACTGGCGGCATAGGATATAAAAATGGCGTCGACACAATGAGCGCGTTTTGGAAAAGCATCCAGTGGCTCCAATGTCTGCCGCCAGCGCCAACCGCGGAACACCTGAGCAAGCACTCCGAAGATAAGAGAAAAAAGCATCCACCACCAGTTCATTTCATGCAACAGCACCTCACGGGCTTTCGCAAAATCGAAATCGCGGTAGACCCAAAACAAAATAAAGCCACCCAAAACGAGCGGCGACATCACATTCAGCGTCTTTTTTAGCAGTTTATTCATTGCAGTTTATTCATTCTTCATTTAAAAGAATTACCTTTGTCCGTTGCAAAAGTAATTATTTAGTTGGTAAATGAAATTAGTAAAACCTAAAAAGTTTCTCGGACAGCACTTTCTGAAAGACTTGAAAGTAGCGCAGGATATTGCCGACACGGTCGATGCGTTTCCCGAACTTCCCGTATTGGAGGTAGGGCCGGGCATGGGAGTATTGACTCAATTCCTGATAAAAAAGGAGAGGCCGGTGAAAGTGGTGGAGGTAGACTACGAGTCGGTGGCATACCTTCGCAAAGAATACCCGTCGCTGGAAGATCATATCATCGAAGACGATTTTCTGAAGATGAACCTGCACAGGCTGTTCGACGGGAAACCTTTTGTACTGACAGGTAATTACCCGTACAACATCTCCAGCCAGATCTTTTTTAAAATGCTGGAAAACAAAGAACTGATTCCCTGCTGCACAGGGATGATACAGAAGGAAGTGGCAGAACGTATTGCCGCCGGACCGGGAAGCAAGACATACGGTATTCTGAGCATCCTGATTCAGGCATGGTACAACGTGGAGTATCTGTTTACCGTCAGCGAGCAAGTGTTCAATCCGCCGCCCAAAGTAAAGAGCGCGGTAATCCGGATGACCCGGAACGGAGTGGAAGATTTGGGATGCGATGAAAAGCTGTTCAAGCAAGTGGTAAAGACTACTTTCAACCAGCGGAGAAAAACCTTGCGCAACTCCATAAAGCCTATTTTAGGGAAAGACTGCCCCTTGACCGACGACCCATTGTTCAACAAACGTCCCGAACAATTATCGGTGCGGGAGTTCATCGAACTGACAAACAGAGTTTCCGAATTCGTAAAATTGTAAGAGAGTATGGTAGACGAAGAATACATTGATAATGTGAAGCGCCTGATCGAACAAAAAGAGGGCGAACAGGTAAAAGAGCTTCTTATCGACCTTCACCCGGCCGACATCGCAGAATTGTGCAACGACCTGAGTCCGGAAGAAGCGCGGTTCGTTTATCGATTGCTCGACAACGAAACCGCAGCCGACGTTCTTGTCGAAATGGACGAGGACGTCCGGAAAGAGTTTCTCGAGATACTCCCTTCGGAAACCATCGCGAAGCGTTTCGTGGATTACATGGATACGGACGATGCCGTAGACCTGATACGCGAATTGGATGAGGAGAAGCAGGAGGAGATTCTTTCGCACATCGAAGACATCGAACAAGCGGGCGATATCGTCGACTTGTTGAAGTACGACGAAAATACCGCCGGAGGTTTGATGGGCACGGAGATGGTGGTGGTGAACGAGAACTGGAGTATGCCCGAATGCCTGAAAGAGATGCGCCAGCAGGCGGAAGAGCTCGACGAGATTTACTATGTATATGTAATCGATGACGATGAACGGCTGAAAGGCATCTTCCCCTTAAAGAAAATGATCACTTCACCTTCGGTATCGAAAGTGAAGCATGTGATGCAGAAAGATCCCATCTCGGTACATGTGGACACGCCGGTGGACGAAGTGGTACAGGCCATTGAAAAGTACGACTTGGTTGCCATTCCCGTAGTCGACAGCATCGGACGGCTCGTGGGACAGATTACCGTAGACGACGTGATGGACGAAGTTCGCGAACAGTCCGAACGCGATTACCAGTTGGCTTCCGGACTTTCGCAAGGCGTGGAAACGGCCGACAACGTTTTCCGCCAGACGACAGCCCGCCTGCCTTGGTTGCTCATCGGGATGATTGGCGGAATCGGAAACTCCATGATATTGGGCAACTTCGACGCTACGTTTGCCGCCCATCCCGAAATGGCTCTGTACATTCCGCTTATCGGCGGCACGGGCGGAAACGTAGGGACGCAGTCGTCCGCCATCATTGTGCAAGGACTGGCAAACAGTTCGTTGGACGCTAAAAACACCGTCAAACAAATAGGCAAAGAGTCGGTGGTAGCGCTTATCAATGCCACTATCATCTCATTACTTGTCTATACTTACAACTTCATCCGCTTCGGCGCAACGGCTACGGTTACCTATTCCGTGTCTATCAGCCTGTTTGCCGTAGTCATGTTCGCTTCCATATTCGGCACGCTCGTACCGATGACTCTCGAGAAGTTCAAAGTAGATCCCGCCATAGCCACGGGACCGTTTATTGCGATTACCAACGATATTATCGGCATGATGATGTACATGGGAATTACCGTCCTGTTATCTTAAAAAATCAGAGAATCGAAAAAAAGAAGCAAAAAAGTATGAAGTAACCGTTTTTTTTTATTAATTTGTAACCAAAACCAATACGAGATGATGGACGCCCAAGACACTAATCTGCCCTTGCATTCAGGGGAATTAGAAGAAGAAAAGAAAAAAGTCGCGGTTTCTGAAACAAATACGGAAACTCCGGCTGAAGAAGATTTCGCCGAAACACAACCCGCAACCGCTCAGGCTACTACCGGAAAAGAAGAGATTCTCGACCGGCTGAAGGCTCTTGTGGAAGATACGGAGAATGCCGGCAGACATGCTATCGACAGTCTGAAACAAGCATTCTACAAACTACATAACACCGAGCTGGAAACTGCCAAGAAACAGTTTACAGACAATGGCGAAGCCATTGAGGACTTTGTCCCCCAAGAGGACCCCATAGAGAAAGAGTTCAAGCGCCTGATGGTAGTTGTCAAAGAGAAAAGAAGCTTGCAGGCTGCCGAGTTGGAACACCGGAAAGAAGAGAACCTGCAAATCAAACTCTCCATTCTCGAGGAACTGAAAGAGCTCGTAGAATCGGCAGACGACCCCAACAAATCTTATACGGAATTCAAAAAGCTTCAACAGCAATGGAACGAGACGAACCCTGTCCCGCAAGGAAAGGTAAATGAGCTTTGGAAAAGCTATCATCTGTATGTAGAGAAATTCTATGACCTGCTCAAGCTGAACAATGAGTTCCGTGAATATGACTTCAAAAAGAACCTCGAGATAAAGACTCATCTGTGCGAAGCGGCAGAAAAGCTGGGAGCGGAAGAAGACGTGGTGTCCGCATTCCACCAACTTCAGAAACTTCATCAGGAATTCCGTGAGACCGGGCCTGTGGCCAAAGAGCTTCGCGACGAAATATGGAGTCGGTTCAAGACGGCTTCCACCATAGTCAACCGCCGCCATCAACAGCATTTCGAAGCGTTGAAGGAAGCAGAGCAGCACAATCTCGACCAAAAAACGGTAATTTGCGAGATTATAGAGGCCATCGAATACGACGAGTTGAAGACATTCTCGGCTTGGGACAACAAGACACAGGAAATCATCGCGTTGCAAAACAAATGGAAAACCATCGGGTTTGCACCTCAAAAGATGAACGTGAAGATTTTCGAGCGTTTCCGCCATGCCTGCGACGAATTCTTCAAGAAGAAGGGAGAGTTCTTCAAGAGCCTGAAAGAAAGCATGAGCGAAAATCTGGAAAAGAAGAAAGAACTTTGCGAAAAGGCCGAAGCATTAAAAGACAGCACCGACTGGAAAGCCACAGCCGAGATACTTGCCAAACTTCAAAAAGAGTGGAAAACGATCGGACCGGTTGCCAAAAAACATTCGGATGCCGTATGGAAGCGATTTATTACTGCATGCGATTACTTCTTCGAGCAGAAAAACAAGGCTACATCGTCGCAACGCTCCATCGAAACGGAAAATCTGGAGAAGAAGAAAACGCTGATAGAAAAGCTGAACGCCATCGACGAGAATATGGATACGGATGAGGCAACAACACTTGTACGGGAGCTTATGAAGGAATGGAACTCCATCGGACATGTTCCTTTCAAAGAGAAGGACAAGCTCTACAAGCAGTATCATGCCGTGATCGACGAACTTTTCAGAAGATTCAACATCAGCAGTTCCAACAAAAAGCTGAGCCATTTCCGCTCCAATATCAGCACTATGCAAGAAGGCGGTTCGCAATCGTTGTATCGGGAACGCGAGAAGTTGGTGCGTACGTATGAAAACATGAAAAGCGAACTTCAAACGTATGAAAACAATCTGGGCTTCCTGACTTCCACTTCCAAAAAAGGAAGCAGCCTGCTCACGGAGCTGAATCGGAAGGTGGACAAGCTGAAAGCCGATTTGGAACTTGTATTGCAGAAAATCAAAGTTATCGACGATTCGCTGAAAGAAGAATAGCGTTCTTCCGTCCTTTCTCTTCGGAAGAAAGGAGCGGTATCGACGGAGTAAACGGATTTGTACGGATTCGCGCAGGGGTGAAAGTATCAGAGCCATCCGATAATTGTCAATCGCGCAAGTCGGTACAAAGCCGTTTTTACATACTTATACCAAGAACCTCCCTGCCCCGCTCATCATCGGTTCCGGTATTTTTTCAAAACTGTTCTTCCCGTTATCATTTCGTTTATATACCTATTATTTTTACCTTTGTGTCTCCATCATACAAAAGGGAAACATGAAACGAATCATATTGATCACAGGCGGACAGCGTTCGGGCAAAAGCTCTTTTGCCGAGAATATGGCTCACGAGCTTACCTCATCGCCCGTGTACATGGCCACAGCCAAAGTATGGGACGATGAATTCAGGGAGAGAGTGCGGCGTCACAGAGAAAGGCGGGGCGGCGAATGGACCAACATCGAGGAAGAGAAAGAGCTGAGCCGCCACGATGTAACGGGCAGAGTGGTTGTGATAGACTGCGTCACGCTGTGGTGCACAAACTTCTTCACCGACTCCGACGCGCACGTATCGGAAGCGTTGGAAGCCGTAAAAAACGAATTCGACCGATTCACCCGGCAGGAAGCTACATTCATCTTCGTGACCAACGAAATAGGACTCGGAGGTGTTTCGACCAATCGCCTGCAACGAAAGTTCACCGACTTGCAAGGCTGGGCAAACCAGTATATAGCCGCGCAAGCGGATGAAGTGTACCTGATGGTGAGCGGCATTCCCCTGAAAATAAAACAGACGCCTTAAACCGACGGCGTAAACCGACAATAAAAAAGAAAACTTTATGAGAACTTTTCAAATCCGCAAACCGGACAATTCGATCAAAGAAGCGCTGAAGCATAAAATCGACTATCTTGCCAAACCCAAAGGAGCTCTCGGACGCCTCGAAGAGATAGCTTTCCGGATCGGATTGATTCAGCAGACGCTTTCGCCCCGACTAAACCGGCCATACAACATTCTCTTCGCCGCCGATCACGGAATTGCGGACGAAGGAGTAAGCCTGTCGCCCAAGGAAGTGACTTGGCAACAGACCTGCAACTTCCTTCGCGGAGGAGCGGGAATCAACTTCTTATGCCGGCAGAACGGCTTTAAGCTCAAGGTCGTGGACGCCGGAGTAGACTACGACCTGCCGTACGAGAAGGGGATAGTCGACATGAAAGTCAGAAAAGGAACACGCAACTTCCTGCACGAAGCGGCAATGACTCCCGAAGAGATGGAACTTTGCATCGAACGGGGAGCGACGTGCGTAGACTCCGTGCATAGCGAAGGATGCAACGTGGTGAGCTTCGGAGAGATGGGAATAGGCAACACTTCCGCCTCTTCGTTGTGGATGGCCTCTTTCACCGGAATACCTTTGGAGCGATGCGTGGGCGCCGGAAGCGGACTGGACGAGCGGGGCATCAGCCGCAAATACGAGATTCTGAGGAAGTCGATGGAAAACTATCCGAGCCCCCACAGCACCGAAGAAATTCTTTGCAGGTTCGGCGGATACGAGATGGTGATGGCTGTAGGCGCCATGCTCAGAGCCGCCGAACTGAAGATGGTTGTCCTTGTAGACGGGTTTATCATGACCAGTTGCATGCTTGCGGCATCCCGCATCTACCCGGAAGTGAAGGAGTACGCCCTCTTCGGACATCAGGGAGATGAGGCCGGACATAAGCTTCTGTTGGACTATCTGGGCGCACATCCTCTGCTGAATCTCGGTTTGCGTTTGGGAGAAGGAAGCGGCGCCGTTTGCTCCTACCCCATCGTAGAATCGGCGGTAAAAATGATCAATGAGATGGACTCATTCGACGGAGCGTCCATCAGCAAATACTTCTAACCTCTTTAAGACAAGCGAAAACAATGAACAACATCCTTGCCGCACTGACGTTCTTCACCCGGTTGCCCTTCTGGAAAATCAAGCAAGTTCCGCAGGAGAGCTTCAAGCATCTGGTAAGCTACTGGAGCATCAGCGGATGGCTCACCGGAGGTATCATGGGGTTGGTATTTTGGCTTTCGGTGCATGCTTTGCCCGTAGGAGCCGCCATCATGCTCGCCTTCATTTCGCGATTGTTGGTTACCGGGGCTTTACACGAAGACGGGCTGGCGGATTTCTTCGACGGATTCGGCGGGGGAAGAGACCGTGAGAGCATTCTCCGGATTATGAAAGACTCGCACACAGGCAGCTACGGCGTGCTGGGCCTCATCGTTTACTTCCTGCTTGCCTGCAATCTGCTGACGACCTTACCCGCAAGCATGACGCCGTGGATATTGCTCGGCGGCGACGCCTGGAGCAAGTTCACCGCTTCGCAGCTGATCAACTTCCTGCCTTACGCTCGCAAAGAAGAAGAGAGCAAAAACAAAACCGTATATACGCGGATGAGTGTCCGGGAGATTGCTTTGTCCGCCGCCGGCGGAGTCTTGCCTTTGTTGCTTCTCCCGCCGCTTTATTGGGTGGCGTGCCTGCTTCCGGTTCTCACCTTCTCGTTTCTTGTGACGTTGTTCCGGAAAAAGCTGCAAGGGTATACCGGCGACTGCTGCGGAGCGACGTTTCTGCTCTGCGAACTCAGCTTCTGGCTGGGAATCGTTTTCATTTATTACTCACAAATATAGCTTATGAATATCTATCTCATCAGACATACTTCGGTAGATGTGCCGAAAGGAATGTGTTACGGACAGTCCGACGTACCGCTGCGCTCCACGTTTGAGGAAGAAGCGGCGGCGGTGAAAGCCGGTATCGCCTCCATCGCTTTCGACCGCGCGTACACCAGTCCGCTCTCCCGATGCACGAGACTTGCCGAATATTGCGGTTTCGCCGATGCCATCCGCGAACCGCGCGCCATGGAAATCGACTTCGGAGACTGGGAGATGAAGCTTTTCGACGAAATCGACGACCCGAATCTTCAGCGGTGGTACGGCGATTATGTGAACGTGAGGGCGACCAACGGCGAATCGTTTGCCGACCAATACAGGCGCGTATCGGCTTTTTTGCAGGAAGTCCGCCATCGGGAAGAAAGGAATACCGTTGTCTTCGCCCACGGGGGAGTGCTGAAATGCGCCCAGATTTATGCCGGAATGGTGCGTCCGGAAGAAGCCTTCAACGAGATTACCCCGTATGGAGGAATGGTCAGGTTGGAATTTTAAGAAACGACATCCTGCAAAATTAAAGGTGAAGGCAAGGTTCGCGCGCTCCTTCACCCGACATCCGCTACTTCTTGTCTACATACACAGCAAAGCCACAGGCAGCCCTTTCCCGATGCCCGTCCTTTATGCTTGCCCCACCATCATATCGCCGTTATGAGTGTTCTGAGAAAAAGCGTCAACACCACCATCAACACTTCCGAACGGAAGTTGACGGCAATGCCCGTGCGCATATCGGCGGTCGTAAGCAGGCGGTCGTTCGTTCCGATATAAGGTTTCTCAAACAATTCGCCGAAATAATGGTGAGGTCCGCCGAAGCGACAGTCGAGTATGCCCGCCAAAGCCGCTTCGGGATAACCCGAATTCGGACTTGCATGTTCCTTTCCGTACCTTTTTACAAACGGCAGCAACGAGAGCCTTCCGACGGAAAGAATCATCAGAAAAGCGGTGAGGCGGGCGGGAATGTAATTGGCGGCATCGTCGATGCGCGCGGCAATCCGCCCGAACAGCAGATAGCGTTCGCTGTGATAGCCTATCATAGAGTCGAGCGTGTTGACCATCTTGTATGCCATCGCACCGGGAACTCCCAAAAGCAGAAACCAGAACAGCGGAGCGATGACACCGTCGCTCAGGTTCTCCGCCAACGTTTCAAGAGCGGCGGCACGCACTTCCTGCGCCGAAAGTCGGGATGTATCGCGCCCCACGATACGCGCAACCTGTACGCGTCCCTCCTCCGGCGAACGGTCGACTGCCTCGAAAACCATCCGCACTTCCTTTGCCAGCGTAGTCCCTGCCAGACAGAAGAACAAACAAAAGATATCGAACAAATACCCCAAAGGAGCAAGCGAAGAGGAGAAAAGCAGTCGCTCCGCTCCCCAAACGGCGAAGTAGACCAAAAGGATAAACGTTGCAGCCATCAGTCCACCCTTCAGCATCCGGTGGCGCCCCTTATTCAGAAGTTTCTCTCCCGCAGCGATCATCTTGCCGAACCCAACCACCGGATGAGGCAAAGAAGACGGGTCTCCCAGCAGGCGGTCGAGCAACCACGCAGGCAAAAGAGTGCCTGCCACGCTATATAAAGCCGTTATATGTATCATTTTTTGAACTGTTTTTCAATCCCCAAAGAGGTTCTGTTTCATTCAAACAGAGGCTCTACTTTACTCAAACAGAGCTTTTGTTCCACCCGAACAGAGCCTTTGTTTTACCCGAACAGAGCCTCTGTTCTTACACTCCTCAGCATCCGTTCGCCCCGCACCCCCGCAAGCTTGCCGGACAATATTCATACTCCTCTATTTATTCGTCCGCTCCGTCCGCCTCACATCCTTCCCCATTGCCCGACGGCCTCCACCAGACGGTCGTTCTCTTTGGGCGTCTGCGCCGCTATCCGGAAGAAACGTTCGTCGAGCCCTTCGAAGTTCGACGCGTCGCGGATGAGCATGCCGTGTTCTCCGGCAAGATACTCTTTCAAGGCGGACGCCTTCCCGATACGCAACCGCAGCAACATGTAATGCGTGTCGGTGGGCCATACTTCCACCAGCCCGGTGGCGGCGAGCCGTTCCGCCAGACGTTTGCTTTCGTCCAGCAGAGCCGGGACGTCGGCAGCGATCCGGTCTCCTTCGTCGAGCAGGAAATGCCCCGCCTCAATTGCCAGAGCATTGACCGACCAAGGCATGCGATGGCTGCGTATCCGAACGACAAGCGATTCGCTGGTGGTGAAGTATCCTATCCGCAGTCCCGGAACGGCAAACTTCTTCGTCATCGAATGAATCAACACCACATTCGGCATTGTCGCCGCCTCTTTCATGGTAAACAACGGTTCGAGGGTGAAGTATTCGTACGACTGGTCGATAACGAACAAGCAGTCGGGACGCGACAGGATGAGCTCTTCCAGTAGCCTTTTCCTGCGAACCTCGCCGGTGGGATTGTTGGGATTGCAAATCCATACCAGCCCCGCCTCATCGGGCAAAGCCTCCGGCGAAAAGAAAGGTTTCACCCTGTGTCCGTGCAGGCGGCAGGCATCGGCGTATTCGCTGAATGTGGGCATAAGCACTGCCGACGTCTGCGAACGGAAAGTCTGGGCAATCAGGTAAATGGCTTCCGTCGCCCCGTTGGTGACGCAAACCTCCGCAGCCGAAAGCCCGTACTTCCGGGCAATCTTCTCTTCGAGCGAGTACGGTTCCGGTTCGGGATAAGCGGTCGTCACCTCCAACCGCTCCGACAGGCGGCGGTAAAGCCCCGAATGATCTACCCGGTTGTACACATTAGAACTGAAGTTGCTTACAATCCGCCCGGCATATTTATACAAATCGTCTCCGTGTCCCTGAATCATGGTTGCTGCAATATTTCGTAAAGCCGGCGCAAATCGAGGTGACTGCGCACGTGCTCCGCCAGTTTATCATACTGTTCTTCCTTGAATGTCCGGTAGTCGAATGCCGGACGATCGAGCTTTCCGGCATAAGGTTCGAGCAGAAAGTCGATAAACTCCCTGTTATCGAGGATGCCGTGAATATAGGTTCCCATACATTTCCGGCCGGCACGATAGCCGTCTTCCCGTCCGTCGGAAAGGATATTGAGCGGCGATGCGGGAAATCCTGCGGCAGGTTCCGTCCGTCCCATATGTATTTCGTACCCCCGGCAAACCGCTGAACGGCCGTCGAAACCGAACTCTACCTGACGAGTGACCTTTTCTCCGTGCATGACGGTGACTACGGGCAGCAACCCCAAACCCGGAAGCCGGGCGAAACTCCCCTCCACTCCGTCGGGATCGGCGACTTCCAATCCCATCATCTGATAGCCTCCGCAAATCCCCAACACCGTCACTCCTTCGCGATGAGCTTTCAAAACAGCCTGAGCCACACCGTTACGCCGCAGTTCGTACAGGTCGTCGAGCGTATTCTTGCTTCCCGGCAGAATGATGATGTCGGCTTTGGAGAGCTCGCTCACATTGTTGGTATAGTACAGATGCACCCGCTCGTCGCGCTCCAGCACGTTGAAATCGGTAAAGTTGGAAACATGCCTCAGCAGCACCACCGCCACGTTGATCTTTCCTGCCAGCGCTTCCCTGTTCTTCTGCTCCAGCACCACCGAGTCTTCGTCTTCGATGCTGATTCCTTTATAATAAGGTATCACGCCCAGCACCGGCACTCCGCAAAGCTCCTCCATCATCCGTACGCCCGACTCGAACAGACGGATGTCCCCCCTGAATTTGTTGATGATTATTCCCTTGATGAGCTTCCTGTCTTCGGGCGTCTGAAGCATGACGGAGCCGTAAACGCTGGCGAAAACCCCTCCACGGTCGATGTCCGCCACCAGAATCACATCGGCGCCGGCATACCGTGCCATAGGCAGATTCACCAGATCGCTCTCGCGAAGATTGATTTCGGAAACGCTTCCCGCCCCTTCCATCACAATGGGATTATAGCGTGCCGCCAACCGATCGTAAGCCTGATGCACTGTTTTCCTCAACTCTTCGCGCCCTTCGCGGCGGAAATACTCGTAAGCGTTGCGGTCGCCGATGGGTTTTCCGCACAGCACCACCTGCGACGTATGTTCCGAACTGGGCTTCAGCAGCAACGGATTCATGTCCGTATGGCAAGGAATGCCCGCCGCTTCGGCCTGTACCGCCTGCGCCCTGCCGATCTCCAGTCCTTCGGGCGTGGCGTATGAATTGAGCGCCATGTTCTGTGCCTTGAAAGGTGCGGGATGATAGCCGTCTTGCTTGAAGATTCGGCAGAGAGCCGTCGCCAAAACGCTTTTTCCCACATCGCTTCCCGTTCCTGCCAGCATCACGGGCCTGAGTTTTTTATTCTTCATTTTATCTTTTCCTTTTATCATGCGGGGAGGCAACGAAATACATTCCCCGATTCATAAGTTGCATTCTCAATCGTCAGCCGTGCAGCAAGCGATCAACTGCGGCCTTTCATTAAAGGTTCATAAGCTGCATTCTCAGTCGCCGACCGTGCAGCAAGCGATCAACTGCGGCCTTTCATTAAAGGTTCATAAGTTGCATTCTCAGTCGCCGACGCCTCATCCGGTTTACGGCGTTTCCGTATGATCGGCGAACTTCAGCTTCTCCGCTCCCGCTTTCCGGCATTCGGTTCGGGGGAGCCTGCTTCTTTCCCTACCAAGACGCGACTACCTTTCGAACCTTCTGCGGAAAGAGTTTTCGGTCAGCTTTCCGCTTTCTTCGCCAAGAGCCGACTACCCTTCGAACCTTCTGCAAGAAGAGTTTCGGGGCAACCTGTTTCTTTTTCCGCCCATCGAAAGAAGCATCGCTCGTCATAGCGTGTAGTGCTTCCCTTCAATCTGTTTCTTTCTCCGCCAAGCCCCGGCTACCTTTCGAACCCTCTGCGAAAAGAGTTTCCCATCAACCCTCTTCTTTTCCGGCACAACCCGATTTGTCCGACAGCCCTTTCCGCTTATAGCCGAAACGCCGCCATTTCTCTTCCGGCCATTGGCGGCTATACATTTCGTAACGCGCCATAACGAAAAACAGATCGGAAAGGCGGTTGACAAAGCTCAACACCAACGGCGGCAACGGATCGTTCCGATGGAGAGTGCAGAGCCGCCGTTCGGCACGCCGAGCCGTGACACGCGCCACCTGCAAGTGTGCGGAAACCTGTGTTCCTCCGGGCAGAATAAAATAACCGTTGTCTTCCATGCTCGCGTTCATCCCGTCCATCGCTCGTTCGAAGTCCGTCACCAGACCGGGACGGAGCGTGTTCGGGTTCCGGCCCCTTTCGGCGGAAGGCGTAGCCACGAGGCTCATCATCGCCATGAGCTCCATCTGTATTTCATAAAGCAGCTCGTGCCATTCGTGTTCTGCGGGAAGGAGCGAGCGAACCACCCCGATCTCCGTATTCAACTCATCCAGCGTACCGTTGGCTTCAATCCGTACATCGTCTTTATCCACCCGTTCGCCACCGAAGATTCCTGTTTTCCCGGCATCTCCCGTCCGGGTATATATCTTTTTCATACTTCCCAAAGTTTCATTAAGTCCGACTCTCCCCAATAAAGATGCGTATAACCGGCAATCAGGTTCTTATACCGGTAAAGCGGCGTGTCCACCGTATTTCCCCTCGCGTCGGTCGCCACGGCAATCGAAGCGGGCGGTTGTCCGGGCGATACGGAAGAGTAATGAAACTCATGTCCTTTCCATATCTGTCCGCCTGCGCGAATGGTACGGTATCCCAGCCGCAGCTTCATATTCTCCATCGTGGCCTGCTGATGCAGCAAGCCGACCATCGGGTAATCTTTTCCGTCCATGCCGCGAATGCTGTCGCAAAGATACATCATCCCGCCGCACTCCGCTAGCATGCGCCCGCCCGCTTCCACATACGCCCGCAGCCCCCTCTTCAGCGATTCGTTGTTTGCCAGACTCTCCAGAAAGAATTCGGGATAGCCGCCCGGCAAGTAGACAAAGTCGGCTTCAGGCGACGCCTCGTCTGCCATGGGACTGAAGAAAGTCACCGTTCCCCACTCTTCCAGACGCGCCAGATTCTCGCGATAGATGAAGTTAAACGCCGCGTCGCGGGCTACGGCAATACGCATTCTCCCCGCTTTCGGGCAATGGGCTTCTTCGTTTGGAACTTCCTTCACAGAAGCCGAGGCGATAGTTTCCAAATTTGACAGTTCTCCCACAGAGGGCAGCACTGCCATACTTCCCGCCTTTAGCTGTTCCTCCACAGAAGCCAAGGCGATAGTTTCCGACTTTGATTGTTCCCCCACAGAGGGTACTGTCATACTTCCCACCTTTTGCCGTTCCACCACAGAAGTCGCTGAGATAGTTTCCGAATTTGATTGTTTCGCCACAGAGGGCACTGCCATACTTCCCGACTTTGACTGTTCCCACACAGAAGCCGAGGCGATAGCTTCCACCTTTTGCCCTTCCTCCACAGAGGTCGAGGAGATAGTTTCCGCCTTTAGCCGTTCCGTCACAGAATCTGCAAACGAAGAACACGACCGCAACAGCCGGTCTACATCCACGCTCTGCCCAATGGCCGCCGCCACCTTCCCGGCAAACTCGTCGAACCGGTATGTCGCGTCCAGCGTCAGCCCCAAATGGCGGGAAGGTACTTCCAACTCTTTCAGGCGGGGGAGATAACCGAAGCATTCCACTCCCACATCCTCGCACGCTTGGCAAAGGAAAGAGAAGTGACGCTCGGAAGCCACTTGGTTGAACACGGCTCCGGCAATGCGTATAGCCGGATAGAAATGCTTGAATCCGTACAGAATGGCGGCTACGGTGTAAGCTGTGGAGCGGGCGTCGACCATCAGCACCACAGGGATGCCGAGCAAAGCCGCGATGGACGCGCTGCTTCCGCGCATGCCTTCGAACCCGTCGAACAGGCCCATGACGCCCTCCGTCACACACACATCCGCATCCGACGCATACTTCGCGTAGATTTGCTTCAGATGTTCTTCGGAAGCCAGCCAGCTGTCGAGATTGACCGACACTCTGCCCGAAGCCATCTCGTGATATTTCGTATCGATGTAATCGGGGCCGCATTTATAAGGCTGCACGGTCAGCCCCCTGTCGCGCAGCAGACGCAGCAGTCCCGTCGTAAAGGTCGTCTTGCCTCCTCCCGAAGCTGAGGCGCCTATCAGTATTTGAGGAATCCGTCTCATCTTTCCTTTATCGCTTTCAATGTATCGATGGGGTTATGGTCGTCCACCGTCAGCCGAACCAATTCGGCCAACCGCATGCGGCAAGCCGACGCTCCCCGTTCGAAAGCCGCGCGGCTCTCCGCCGAGACGGAGTTGAACACAATGGTTCCTCCCGCAGGCAATACCGTATCTATCTTTTCCATCATCTCTTCGAGCCTTCCGCCATGCCCTCCGATGAAGACGGCATCGGGAACAGGATACTCCGTCAGCGGCATTTCCATGAAGTCGCCGATTACGACACCGATACCGGGACAGCCGAACCGACGGCTGTTTATCTCCATCAACCGCTTCCCCGCCTCGCGCTTCTCGAAAGAAACCACTTCCAGACGGGGGAATTGCAATTTCGCTTCAATCGAAACCGAACCGGTACAGAAACCCACGTCCCACATCACGCGCTTCTCCCGCAAGTCCAACAGGCTCAACGACAGCAGACGGACGGGCATCTTGGTAATCATCTTCGACCGCCTGTCGAGCAGTTCGAAGCGTTCTTCGGGAATGCCGAAAGGACGCTCGCGAACCGACGTGCGACGCAGAATCACGCAATTGGGCATCGCAAACGAACCTGCCGCAGCCTCCTCTACGGAATACTCCGCCACCCGCTCGTTCTCGTTGCCCAAGCATTCGCCCACGATGATCCGGTAATTATCGTATCCGTACTCCTTCATCCGCGAAGCGATAGCGGCGGGCGTCTTCTCCCGGTCGGTAAGCGAACCGATAAGCGCTTCGCCCGAAATCAACGCTTCGTCCAAAGCCTTCCACGGCCGTCCCGTAAGCGAGATGGCGCGCATATCGTGATAAGCCAGCAGCGAACGGTGAGCCAAGAGTTGCAATGAGTTGAAAGCAGGATACACTTTCACCTCCGCTTCGGGAAGTTTACGCATCACCGTATTGGCAAATCCGAAAAACAACGGGTCGCCCGAAGCGAACACCACCACCTCTTCGTAGCCCGCATAGCGGCGAAACACATCGTCGAGCGGAACGGTTATGTCTATCCACACCGCCCCTTCGGGCAACAATCCGCCCACTATCTCATAATGCCGCTTGCCGCCCGAAAACACACGCGAGCGGGCAATCAGCCTTTCTATCTCTTTGCCGAAGAAAACCTCCCGGCTGTCCGTTATTCCTATGATATGAAATTTCTGCATCGATGGTTCTTCCTGTCACTTTGGGGATTTTCTATTCCTTACACGTCTCTGCCCGGACGAAGCGAACGGGCATCGTCGAAACAAAGTATCGCGTTGACCAGCGTAGCCGCCAGATTGCTTCCTCCCCTCCTGCCTTCGACAATGATTTTAGGTACATCGGCAAACGTCTTGATCATGTATTTCGACTCCTTCACATGCACGAATCCCACCGGAGCGGCAATCACTCCTGCCGGACGCGCTTTTCCTTTACGTATCCGGTCGCAAAGCTCCATCAGAGCCGTAGGTGCGTTTCCGAAAACGTACAGCGCGTCGGGATGCTCTTCCACCGCCAGCCGAATCGCCTCTTGCGTGCGGGTAGTGCCGTGCTTGCGCGAGAGTTCCGCCACACGCTCGTCCGAAAGATAGCATTTCACCTCCACGCCGAGCCGTTGCAACGCTCCCTTGCGTATGCCTGCCGCCGCCATCGTCACATCCGTCACGATGGTGCGTATCTTTCCTGCCGCAATCTCTTCGTGCAGACGCTCCACCACTCCCTTGTCGGTGTAGAGCAAATCCTCCATCGCAAAGTCCGCCGTGGTGTGAATGGCGTGAAACAAGGCCCACTTACGGTCGAGGTCGATCGCTTTGTTCCGCATTTCCGACTCGATGCGGCGGAAGGAGTCCGTCATGATCTCCTGCCCTTTCCCCACTCCCGCCTGCGACTGCTCGCGATAGTAACCGCGCGGAGTAACCATCTTCGTGTCGAAACGGTACGTCTGCGAATTGCCGATGAGAATCACCGTAAACATATCCACCTCTTCGGGGTCGAACGCTTCCAGCGTAGTCACCGTCACCCGTTCTTCTTCCCGTCCTGCCTGACGGACATAGCCCACCGGAGTTTCGGCAGAACGCGACCGGAGAAAGATCTCTTTCAGCCGGTGCAACTGCCAGTAGCGTCCCTCGCTCTTGGGATTGTACACCGCCGTCACGAAGTCCGCCGCTGCCGCCGCTTCAATCCTTTTCTCTATAATTTCCCACGAAGTCATCAGGTCGGACAATGAAACGACGCAGAAGTCGTGACCGATGGGCGCGCCAAGCAAAGCCGCCGCCTTCTGAAACGCGCTGATGCCGGGAAGCACCGTCACCCCGACCTCACTGCCCCGCTCGCGCTTCATCTCGTAAATCAGCGGAGCCATTCCGTAAATCCCGGCGTCGCCCGAACTGATGACGCAGACGCGCCGTCCCTTCTCCGCATATTCGAATGCCAGTTGGGCACGCGCTTTCTCACGCTTCATGCCCGTGTCCACACATTCCGTTCCCTCGGCGAGCAGTGGAGTGATGAACCGGAAATAATATTTGTAGCCGATCACCACGTCCGACGCCTTCAACGCCTGCACCACCGCCGGCGTAATATCTTCTTCACCGCCCGGTCCGATGCCCGCCACGATGATATGAGCCTTATTCATATTGTTTTCTGTCATATCCGTTCATTGTATAGCGTCCCAAAGATACGGATATTTCGCCGATACGGCTTATTTTTTCTGCCTAAACTTTTGGAAGGGAAACACAGTTTGGCTACTTTTGCCCGACTTTTAAAAAACAACCTTAGAAATTCTTGATAGTATGGAACAAAACATGACCTCCCTGCAATTGCCCCATGATTTCGGCTTTTGCATGACCGGCGACTGCGAACGCAGCAACCGTTGCCTGCGGCATCAGGCATGGCTCCTGACCGATGGGCAAAAGCCTTTCCTCTCGGTGCTGAACCCCCGACACATCGCCTCCGCATACGGAAGCGCGTGCAATTATTTCATCCCTTACGAGAAGCAACGCTTTGCCAAAGGGATGCGGCACATCTACGACAATCTGCCCACCAAGCAAGCCGAGCAAATCAAAAACGGCATGCTACGCCGCTTCGGAAAGACACGTTACTACCGCTTCTACCGCGGCGACCAGTTCATTTCTCCCGAAGAGCAACGATACATCAAAGAGCTGTTCGAGGCCTGCGGCATCGCCGAAGAGCCCTGTTACGAGAGCTACCACGAAGATTATCTGTGTCCGCCCCGCATAAGGAACAAGTACGAATGACCGGGCGGTCGACACCGTAAAGCCGGTCGATGAACAGCCGGAGAAGGGTCTATATATACCTACGGTAGTTTCCCACTGGGGAAACAAAAGTTTCCCGCTTGGGAAAATAAAGTTTCCCCAGTGGGAAACTTTTGTTTCAACGGTGGGAAACTAAACGAACGCTGTATATACCACAGCCGGTGCAAGTATGGGCATCGTTCGAGATAAAGGCATGCAGCCTCCGGATCACGGGAGGTTTTTACGGGCGGGATAGCAGAAAAGCATATTTTTCCCTCATTTTCTGCAAATTAAATCTGCAAAAAGGCGGTGAATCCAAAAATTATGCTTTTCTTTGTCGCGGATTGACGGAACATTAGTTTTTCGATTGCGATTACAAGTTTTTACTTCTGTTTCAATATGGATTTGTAAACTCTCTGTTGTTTTAATCTTCTTATTAGTAGCCGCCAATCCGGAGAGTTTTATTCATTTATTTATTTTTTTATCATTTTCATTATGAACATTTATGTTGGAAACCTTAACTACCGTGTTAAGGAGGGAGATCTGCAACAAGTTATGGAAGATTACGGAGCAGTATCCTCCGTTAAAGTTATTATGGACCGCGAAACCGGCAAATCGAAAGGATTTGCATTCGTTGAAATGGAAGATGAGGCAGCAGCTTCTAAAGCTATCTCAGAGTTGAACGGAGCAGAATACATGGGACGTACCATGGTAGTTAAAGAAGCCAGACCGAGAGAATAATCTCAAGATACCGATATAGCAAACAGCGGGGATGCCTCGATGAGTTCCCCGCCCGAAAATAAACTTCACCCCTGCCGCAGCAGTTTGCAGTAGGGGTGAAATTTTATTTATTACAGATTCAAACGGAGCATGACAGCCACGCCTGTCGTGTTTGCACCGACGTGAGGTTTTATGTATTGCAGATTCAAACCGACTGCCTGAAAGGGCGGATTCACTTCAGTTCGGCACAGATCCTCCACCACAAGCTTGCAGGGCAGACGGAAACGCGGGCGAGAGGCTTCGGACCGGAACGGGACCGTTAATCGCAAGCTGTCAAAACTGTTTTTTTATTTATCTTTTCCTTCAGCCTTCCAATCCCTGTATTTCCACATCTTTCACTTTGCGCAGCAGGTCGGATGCGAAAATAAAATTGTTCAATCGCTCGTTGCTCGACGTGAAGACGTCATCTTTTGTTCCTTCCCACTCCTTCCGTCCCTCATAGATATAAACCACTTTGTCGCCTATGCCCATCACGGAGTTCATGTCGTGGGTGTTGATAATGGTAGTCATGTTGTATTCTTGGGTAATGTCGCGAATCAAAGCGTCTATCACCAGCGAAGTCTTCGGATCCAAGCCCGAATTGGGCTCATCGCAAAACAGATATTGAGGATTCAGCGCGATAGCCCGGGCAATGGCCACGCGCTTCTGCATTCCGCCGCTTATCTCGCCGGGGAATTTACTTTTGGCGTCCCTCAGGTTCACGCGATCGAGACAAAACATCGCGCGCTTCGTACGTTCGCGAAGCGTGTCGTTGCTGAACACATTGAGCGGAAACATCACGTTCTCCAACACAGACATAGAGTCGAACAGGGCCGCACTCTGAAAAATCATACCCATTTCGCGTCGAAGTATTTTCTTCTCTTTTTTGCCCATCAGCACAAGGTCGCGTCCGTCATACAAAACCTGCCCTTTTTCAGGGACCAGCAAACCGACAATACATTTCATCAAAACCGTTTTTCCCGACCCGCTTTGACCGATAATCAAATTGGTTTTCCCGTTCTCGAAAGTAGCGTCGATCGCTTCCAACACGCTCTTATCTTCAAAAGATTTATATAGTCCTTTAACCTCAATCATCCCATCAAAAGCTTAGTTAATATCAAATCGGCAAACAACACCAACACACTGCTGGATACCACAGCGTCGGTCGAAGCCTTCCCTACGGCAATTGAGCCTCCTTCTACCGTATATCCGAAAAAAGCGGACACGCTGGCAATGATAAACGCGAAGAAAAGCGATTTGATGACTCCCGCCCAGACAAACCACTCTACAAACATATATTGCAATCCGTATTCCAGATCTACGGCATTCATGATGCCGATAAACCAACAAGTACAGAAGGCTCCGATAATACCGGCGAATATGCTGAATGTGACCAACACGGGAATGACGGTGACCATGGCCGCTATTTTCGGCAGAATCAGAAAGCTTGCAGAGTTGACTCCCATGATTTCGAGCGCGTCGATCTGTTGCGTAACCCGCATCGTACCAAGCTCGGAAGCAATGTTCGACCCCACTTTCCCGGCCAATATCAAACACATGATGGAAGAAGAGAACTCCAGCAACATGATTTCGCGCGTCACATAGCCCACCGTCCAACGCGGCATCCACGCGCTCTCGATGTTCAGTTTGATTTGGATGGTAATAACAGCGCCTATAAAGAACGAAATCAGCAACACGATACCAATAGAGTTCACCCCCAGTTGCTCCATTTCGTGAAGGTACTGCCGGAAAAACACACGCATACGCTCAGGACGCGAAAAGACGCGCCCCATCAGCATGATATACCGCCCGACAGTTCTTAAAGCTTTTATCATATCTCACAACTATTTGCCTGCAAATGTACATCATTTCAGCTTATTTTTACTACATTTGCCGCAAAATAAAGCGAATATGGAAGAAGGCAAAATGGTGCTTCGCACGGAAAATCTGGTCAAAAAGTATGGTAAGCGGACGGTGGTAAGCCATGTGTCTATCGACGTGAAGCAAGGAGAAATTGTCGGATTGCTGGGACCGAACGGAGCCGGCAAGACGACCTCGTTCTACATGACCGTAGGACTGATTACTCCCAACGAAGGGCGCATCTTTCTCGATGATCTGGAGATCACCAACTTTCCCGTATACAAACGCGCGCAAACGGGAATCGGTTATCTTGCGCAAGAGGCTTCCGTATTTCGCCAGATGAGCGTGGAAGATAATATTGCTTCCGTGCTTGAAATGACCAACAAGCCGAAAGAATATCAGAAAGAAAAGCTTGAAAGTCTGATTGCGGAGTTCCGCCTGCAGAAGGTACGCAAGAACAAAGGGAACCAGCTATCGGGAGGCGAACGCCGCCGTACGGAAATAGCCCGCTGTCTGGCTATCGACCCGAAGTTCATCATGCTTGACGAACCTTTTGCGGGAGTAGACCCCATCGCCGTAGAAGATATCCAACAGATTGTATGGAAGCTGAAAGATAAAAACATCGGCATCCTCATTACCGACCACAACGTGCAGGAAACGCTGAGCATCACCGACCGCGCGTACCTGCTGTTCGAAGGAAAAATTCTGTTTCAAGGCACACCGGAGGAGCTGGCCGAGAACAAAATTGTACGCGAAAAGTATCTGAGCAACAGCTTTGTGCTACGCCGCAAAGATTTCCAGTTGGACAACCAACCCGGCAGTAATCAATGAAATATTATACCATACAAAAATTACAGGGAAGACATCGACATCCCTGCGTAAGGACAACGACCCGATAAAATATACGATACAAAAATGACAGAGGGACATCTCCTCTGCCTGAGAAGGTTTTCGCGTTTGCCTAAGCGAGTTTTTTTCGGCAAACGCGTTTTTTATTCATTCTTTTCCAATCTGCATTCAAAAGCAGTGAATCCTAAAAAATGAAATAGCGAAAATCCCGAATGTAGCAAACCATCGGAGCCTTACCAAGCAAATATTCTGAAATCGGG
The DNA here is from genome assembly GCF_014196225.1 of Bacteroides pyogenes. Lineage (GTDB taxonomy): Bacteria > Bacteroidota > Bacteroidia > Bacteroidales > Bacteroidaceae > Bacteroides > Bacteroides pyogenes_A. Next base: position 46,914 of record NZ_JACIDI010000022.1, read on the forward strand.
AAAAAACATTTGCTTGGTAAGACTCCGATGGTTTACCGAATTATGCGAACGCCTACTTCTGGCGGATGAAAATATTGATCGGTGTACCCGTCAAGTTCCATTTCTCTCGCATTTTATTTTCGAGGAATCGCCTGTACGGTTCTTTCACATACTGAGGCAAGTTGGCAAAAAACACAAACGAAGGCACTTGCGTATTGGGCAGCTGCGTCACATACTTAATCTTTATGTACTTTCCTTTGTTGGAAGGGGGCGGATATGCTTCGATCAACGGCAGCATCTCTTCATTCAGACGAGCGGTCGGTATGCGAGTCATGCGATTTTCGTACACATTACGTGCTTCTTCCAGCACCCGCAAGATGCGCTGTTTGGTCAGCGCCGAAGCAAAGATAATGGGAAAATCGACAAAAGGCGCCAGACGAGAGCGGACAGCATCTTCGAATGTTTTCATCACCTTTACGGTCTTGTCCTCCACCAAATCCCACTTGTTGATCACCACAACCAGTCCTTTCTGATTTCTCTGTATCAGAGAGAAAATATTCAAATCCTGACTTTCAATCCCGCGGGTAGCATCCAGCATCAGAATACAAACATCCGACCCTTCGATGGAGCGGATGGAGCGGACTACCGAATAGTATTCGAGGTCTTCGCTCACTTTACTCTTTTTACGGATTCCCGCCGTATCGACCAGATAAAAATCGAATCCGAACTTCGTGTAACGGGTATAGATAGAATCGCGGGTAGTTCCGGCTATTTCGGTCACAATGTTGCGGTCTTCGCCTATAAAAGCGTTGATGAGAGAAGACTTACCCGCGTTCGGACGACCCACTACCGCAAAGCGGGGAATATCGTCGTCCAGAATTTCTGAAGTTTCTTTTTTGAACTCACCGACAATCACATCCATCAAGTCGCCCGTGCCGCTTCCGGACACGGCAGAGATGCAATGCGGATCGCCCAATCCCAGTTTATAAAATTCAGGAGCATTGTATCGCAACTCATGATTGTCTGTTTTATTGGCTACCACAATTACCGGACGATTGGAACGACGCAGAATAGCGGCTACCTGCATATCCAGATCTGTCAGCCCATTCATTACATCCACAACAAACAGAATCACATCGGCTTCTTCTACAGCCAATAAGACCTGCTTACGAATCTCTTCTTCAAAGATATCGTCGGAGTTGACCACCCATCCTCCTGTATCTACCACAGAGAACTCACGGCCCAACCATTCAGACTTGCCATACTGCCTGTCGCGAGTCGTTCCCGCTTCTTCGTTCACAATAGCCTGACGTGTTTTGGTCAGACGGTTAAATAAGGTAGACTTGCCCACATTGGGGCGCCCTACAATTGCAACCAAATTTCCCATAGTTCCATTCCTTGTTTTTGCACGACTGTCACAGTCGCATGAATACTTTTCTTAATCCAATTGATAACCAAAGTTGCGCAGTTCCTTGTCTGAGCTGCGCCAATCCTTGTCAACCTTCACATACGTCTCCAGAAATATCGTTTTTCCGAAAAAACGTTCCAACTCCCGGCGCGCTTCGGTAGCTACTTTTTTCAAAGCCTTTCCCTGCTTGCCGATGATAATTCCCTTCTGCGAATCACGTTCTACATAAATCACAGCATGAATGTGGATCTTCTTGGCTTCTTCTTTAAATTCCTCTACCACCACTTCCACCGAATAGGGAATCTCTTTGTCATAATACAACAATATTTTCTCGCGGATAATCTCATTCACAAAGAAACGGGCAGGCTTATCCGTCCACTGGTCTTTGCCGAAATACGGAGGCGAATCCGGAAGAAGCTCTTTAATACGCTTCATCACATAATCCACATTAAACTTCGATGCTGCGGAAATCGGAATAATTTCCGCCTGAGGAAGAAATTCCTTCCACGATTCTACCAACCGAACCAACTTCTCCTGATCGGTAAGGTCGATTTTATTGATAAGCAATAAGATAGGAACTTCCATCCGGCGCACTTTCTCTATAAACTCGTCATTCTTGTCGGGTGTCTCCACCACATCGGTCACATAAAGCAATATGTCGGCATCCGTCAATGCCGAAGTCGAAAAGTTCAACATCGACTCCTGAAGCTTATAATTAGGCTTCAACACTCCGGGAGTATCCGAAAAAACGATTTGTATCTCGTCCGTATTATAAATTCCCATAATACGGTGACGCGTAGTCTGCGCCTTAAAAGTGGCAATCGAAATACGTTCGCCTACCAGCGCATTCATCAGTGTCGACTTCCCGACATTCGGATTACCTACAATATTAACAAAACCGGCTTTATGCATTTTCTTCTCTTTTTTATGGGTTGAGACAAAAAAACGCATCGAATCGAAATAGGATGCGTTTCTTTCTAATTATTTATTCATCAAATCAAGTGTTACTCTTTCTTTCCGTCATATCCCCATTTCACATAAACAGCACCCCATGTAAACCCGGCGCCGAATGCTGTGAAGATGATATTGTCGCCTTTCCTCAGCTTGTGCTCATAATCCCATATACACAATGGAAGTGTGCCCGCACTGGTATTCCCGTAATGCTGAATGTTTACCAGCACTTTATCCATCGAAACTTCCATGCGATGAGCCACAGCCTCGAGAATACGTATATTAGCCTGATGAGGGACAATCCAGTCGATGCAATCTTTATCCAGATTGTTTCTCTCAGCAATAGCAGCCGTCACGTCGGACATGCTTGAAACTGCATATTTAAAAACAGTCCTTCCTTCCTGATGCAGATAATGCATTTTATTGTCTACCGTGAAATAAGAGGCAGGACAAACCGAACCGCCTGCTTTCATATGCAGAAATGGCAAACCTTTACCATCGGTTCTCAGTATCGCATCCATGATGCCATAGTCTTCCGTAGTGGGTTCTACCATAAAAGCAGCAGCTCCGTCGCCGAAAATCGGGCAAGTGGCACGATCGGTATAATCGACCATCGACGACATTTTATCTGCGCCGACAATGATAACTTTCTTATATCTCCCTGAACGAATAAAGTTAGCGGCAACTTCCATCAGGTACAAGAAGCCGGAACAGGCCGCTTGCAGATCGAATGCAAAAGCGTTTTTCAAACCGAGCTTGTCACAAAGGATAGAAGCCGTAGAAGGAAAGTGATAATCAGGAGTAGTAGTAGCAACAACAACCAAATCTATATCATCGGGATGCGCACCGGTTTTTCTTAATAAATCCTTAGCCGCCTTACGCGCCATGTACGAACAACCTAATCCTTCTTCATTCAGAATATGCCTTTCTTTTACTCCGATACGGGTCATAATCCATTCATCGGTAGTATCCACCATCTTAGATAGTTCATCATTGCTCAGAATATAATCCGGTACATACCCGCCGACTCCTGTGATTACTGCATTAATTTTATCCATCAAACCTAATTTAAATTAGTAATATTAAATACCGAAAGCAGCCGGAGAGGTATGCTCTCAGGCTGTTTTGAGTATAACTGTACTAATTATCATACAGCTGCTTCTTTCGCAATAGCAAGTTTACCTCTGTAATAACCGCAAGCGTTGCATACAGTATGATAAACATGCCACTCGCCACAATTCGGGCAGATTGCCAATGTAGGAGCTACTGCCTTATCGTGAGTTCTTCTCTTCGCTGTTCTTGTTTTTGATTGTCTTCTCTTAGGATGTGCCATTTTTCTTTAAACTTTAATTATTATCTAATATTTTTTTTAATTCATTCCAACGGGGATCGATTGAGTCTCCTGTTTCTTCTATAGCAATATCGTCTTCCACATCAAAGGTTTCATCATCACTGCCATGATCGTCACCATCCGTCTTCAGATGCTTGCTCAGTTTGCTGGTCACAGCCTTATTACACTTTCCCGGAGCATGTACATGCTTCATTGGCAAGGCAAGTGCAATAAACTCATACATAAACCACGCAACGTTAATCCCACCTTCAGACTCAGGAATTACAATCAAGTTATCCCCTTCTTCGGCGTATTCTTGCCCGAACTTAACCAACAGTTTATCGGACGAGGCTATCGAAATATCCATGTCATCCAAACAACGATCGCATGAAACGCTCACCACACCTTCTGTCTGAAAGTGCAACTCGAAAGCCCGAGCAGTTCGCTTTACTGTCAACACCACATTGACTTTTCCTTTTTGCACTTCAGGACCATCAATGTGAGCAAAATAAAGATTATCCAACACAAACTCATATTTCATAGAGTCTGCCTGCATACCTCTTAAATCTATTTTGTATATATCAAACTTCCCCAAAGTATCTTTTCTTTTTAATCATTGCAAAAGACCGAACACATGTCCCTCATTCTTCCTATAAAAAACATGGCGTTCAAAACGAATAGACATAATTCGGGCGACAAAGATACAAATAAATATCTTCATTACGTAATATAGAAATAAAAAAAGTGGAGAATGGAATATTTTTTAAATATAATTGAAATGAAAGGTAAAGAGGTTCATACCCCCCAAAAAGCACATAGGACTCAATGATAAAAGCCATCCTTAACGCTATTCACAAGGGGCAATGCAATTAAAACGGAATATCAATGCCTCATATACATAAAGAATAATTAATATATTTACAAAACTAAGAAATCTGAAGACTTACTCCGGACACACCAACTGAAATACCACCATTCTTAAGGTGTTGAATTACAAATTGTTTTACCTGTTTATCTCTCACAAAACTCGCATTACCCGCTCCTGTTCCTACTCCGTATAAAAATCTATTTTAATGATTATGCCTAAATCGAGACAGCAGCATTTTTCTATTTAAACTTTTTGCATATCACAAGGAAAATTTTAAAAAAACTCTAGAGCTATCAGTAAATAGGCTCTAAAATGAATAGAAAATTATGGTTTTTCTCATTTCTTCATTTCTAATAGTTGAAAAAACAAAAATATTTATCAATGGATCCCCCCCTCCCGAACAAATTCCATAAAGAAAATTTATCTAACGCCAAGCGAGTAATCGACTGTTTCCATATACAGATGCCGGCTGGTGACGCCGTGCAGAAAATTAGAATCCGACACTGTTGGGAAGCGATACAGCAAGAAACAAATACCGGAGAGAAAACTATAGGATTGAAAAGGAAATACATCTCTTCTACAATATTCCCTACGATACACTATGCGGCGCCATGACTAAGATAAAGAATTGAAAAGTAAATAAACCAACATTCGGCGACATCTTCGGCGAACAGTACATGACTAAGATAAAGGATTGAAAAGGAAATACACTCGTTCTATCTTTGAAAATGATGATACACGCAGGGAATTATTAGCCGGAAACCGATATCTGCTTTTCAAATCGGCTGAGAAATCGACTGAATCACAGAAACTCAGAGCCAGAATATTATTCAGGGAGTATCCGGATATCAAACGGGCGTATTCACTAAGCCATTCTCTGCAAATAATGTTTAATAAATACTCCACAAAAGCCGGGGCCGAAACCAACTTGGCTAAGTGGTATCAGGCTGTCGAGGAATCAGGATTTGACTCTTTCAATACAATAGCGGTTACTTTGTACGACCGAAACGATGAAACTTTAAACTTCTATACCAATAGGGCATCAATGCACCTGCAGAGTCTTTTAATGTCAAAATAGAACAATTCAGGGCACAACTGAGAGGAGCCGTGGATATACCATTCTTATTGTACAGGCTGACTTAATTATACGCATAGCACACTTGAGTTTACTGGTGACCCGGTAACTCGCCGTTATTGAGAGGCCCAATTGAGGAATAGCTAACAAGAGATCCTTTCTATCCGAAATTCAGAAGAAGACATATGTCCATCTCCAGTAAAATTCGATAGTGTCCTAAATCCCTATCGCTCTTAACTCAAAGGCACTCAATACATACAGGAGTTCCCGGAAAAGGAAAAGAGCGCAGCCTTCCAAAGAATCCGTACTTGAACAAAGCAGAAAGGAAAGGTTCCAAAAAGGTCCCAAAAGAAAAAGGTACCCCCCAAAAAACAAGATTCCCCTCTCTTCCTTTTGAAGGGAAAAGAGGGGAATACAAGCAAAAAAAGGCGGCGACCTACTCTCCCACTGTGACGCAGTAC
>NZ_JACIDI010000023.1 GCF_014196225.1 Bacteroides pyogenes
GTGTCAAAGTTAGTTCACTGCAACTCTTCTTTTCAAATATACACTTATATTTTTATTGGGATATTTAATACTGCAAATGTAAATGTGTCAAAACTAAATTAAACCAAAGAAGAACTTTTAATCTGAAACTTGAGCATCCTAAAAAGCAAGAGAAAGAGCCGTATCATTACTCGAAACAGAGTTCGATACGGCTCTTTTAAGTTTGGTAGTTACAATCTGTAACTTTTCGGAATGATCATTTTTGTTTTGACACACCTCCCTGCCGGTAAAGATAAAACAAGGCAAAGAATGGTCCGCTTGCGGCGGATGCTTCCGTCGGATCAGGCGTATTGACGAATCAGTTCGACAAACTCTTTTCCGTATTTCTTTTTTTTGTATTCTCCGATTCCGCTGACGGTTCCGAACTCTTCAATGGATGTAGGCCGGGCTATGCTGAGCAGATGCAACACTTTATCCGAGAAAACGATATAGGCGGGCAGACCTTCCGCGTCGGCGAGCTGTTTTCTCAATCCGCGCAGGGCTTCGAACAAATCTTCATTCTCTGTATTCGGTAGTCCGAGGGCAATCTCTTTCATAACCGCCGCCTGCTTTTGCTTCTTCTTTTCTTTTGCTTTTGCAGGTTCTTCACGACGAATCACTACCAGCATCGCTTTCTCTCTGCCGAAGAGTATGTCGCTTCCGCTCGATGTTACTTTGAGGTGGTTGTTTTCATTATAAGCTATTTCGAAATAGCCGAGTTGGAGCATCTGAAGCAGGTAGTCGTGCCAGTCGCGCGTCGGGATGTCTCGTCCCGCGCCGAATGTTTTCAGTTCCTGATATCCTTTTCCGGTCACTTCGGCGGAAAAGTTTCCGCGCAAAATATCGATCAATACGCTTATGCCGACCTGTTGTTCCGTGCGTACGATGGCACTCAGGGCTTTTTGCACAATCACGCTTCCGTCAAACCGCTGCGGAGGGTTCTTGCACACGTCGCAGTTGCCGCAATCTTCGCCGGCAGTCTCGCCGAAATAATTGAGCAGGATTCTTCTCCGGCAAATATCGGCCTCGGCATATTGCTGCATCCGGCGGAGTTTTTCGAGGTTGATACTTTGTTGATTGCTTTCCGTGGCAAATTTGGTGAGCAGTATCAAATCGGCCAAAGAGTAGAACAATACGGTATCGCTGTTGAGGCTGTCGCGTCCGGCCCGTCCGATTTCCTGATAAAAACTTTCGATGCTTTTGGGTAAGTTGTAGTGAATCACCCACCGTACATTCGATTTGTCGATGCCCATGCCGAAAGCAATCGTGGCGCATACCACCTGAATGCGGTCATTGATGAAGTCGTCCTGCGTTTCGTCCCTCTGCTTGGCGGAGAGTCCGGCATGGTATACTCCGCAGCCGATTCCGTGTTTTTTGAGCATTTGAGCCACAGCCTCCGTCTTGTTGCGGCTCATGCAGTAGATAATTCCGCTTTCGTTCCCGTGGCGGTGGATGAATTCCAGAATGGATTTGTTTTTCTCTTTTGTCTGAAAGCCTCGTTTCACCGTCAGACTGAGGTTGGGTCGGTCGAACGAAGAGATAAAGACGCGGGGCTGCCGCAAATGCAACTGGCGGACAATATCTTCGCGGGTTATTTTGTCGGCGGTGGCGGTTAAAGCCACCATGGGGACGTTCGGAAATTTCTCGCGGAGCACGCCCATTTGCGTATATTCTGGGCGGAAATCGTGCCCCCATTGCGAGATACAGTGAGCTTCGTCGATGGCGAACAGAGAGATGTTCATATCTTCCAGAAGATAATCTTTCTCGGCTATCAGCTTTTCCGGCGAGATGTATAGCAACTTCAGTTTCCCTTCGATACATGCCCGGCGAAGATTGGCGTTTTCGGTCTCGCTGTTGCTGCTGTTCAGAGCGCCGGCGGCGACACCGTTTGCCTGCAAGGCCTCCACTTGGTCTTTCATCAATGATATGAGCGGCGAAACCACAATGGCGGTTCCTTCGGAAAGCAGGGCGGGCAGTTGGTAACATATCGATTTTCCACCGCCGGTAGGCATAAGTACGAGTGCGTCTTGCCCGTCTGCCAGATGCCGGATGATTTCTTCCTGCAAAGGGCGGAAACAATCGTAACCGAAATATTTCTTTAAAGTCTCTTTCATCTTCCGTTCGTTTAAACTTTCCTGCAAAGGTACGTTTTGTTTATGAATTTTTATTATCCCGTGGCGGCTATTTCTGCGTCGAATGATGCTTCTATTTGTTGCAGATGGCGCAGGCTTGTATTATCTTTGCCACCATTATTTACGAGGAACAAATATTATGAAATTGAAACAGATTCTTTTCTTGTCGGCTCTGCTGCTGACTGTAGGGGGCCGGGCGCAGAGCAACCCGAATGGCAGATATCCGAAACGGGAATTTCGCGGCGCATGGATACAAACGGTAAACAGCCGGTTTCGCGGCATTCCTGCCGAACAATTAAAGCAAACGCTTATCAGTAAGTTGAACTCTCTTCAAGGAGCGGGAATCAACGCGATTATCTTTCAGGTGCGCCCCGAGGCGGACGCGCTGTACGCTTCGCAGCATGAGCCTTGGAGCCGTTTCCTTACGGGGGAACAAGGCCGGATTCCTTCGCCCGTGTGGGATCCGATGCAGTTTATGATTGAAGCCTGCCACGAAAGGAATATGGAGTTTCATGCCTGGATCAACCCGTATCGGGTAAAGACTTCGTTGAAGAACGAATTGGCGCCTACGCATATTTACCATCAGCATCCCGAATGGTTCGTTACATACGGCGACCAGATGTTTTTCGACCCGGCGCTTCCTCATAGCCGCGAGTATATCTGCAAGATTGTGACGGACATTGTGTCGCGCTACGACGTGGATGCCATTCACATGGACGATTATTTCTACCCTTATCCCGTCAAAGGGATGGATTTTCCGGATGATGCGAGCTTCGAACGCTATGGCGGAGGATTTTCCGACAAGGCGGACTGGCGGAGGAGCAACGTGAATATTCTGATTAAAAAGATACATGAAACAGTTCGTGCGCTGAAACCGTGGGTCAAATTCGGTGTAAGCCCGTTCGGGATTTACCGGAATGAAAAAACAGACCCGTTGGGCAGCCGGACAAACGGATTGCAAAATTACGATGACTTGTATGCCGATGTCTTGCTGTGGGCACGCGAGGGATGGATAGACTACAATATTCCGCAGATATATTGGGAGGTGGGGCATAAGGCTGCCGATTATGAAACTTTGGTCAAATGGTGGGCGAGGCATGCCGAGAACCGTCCGCTGTTTATAGGGCAGTCGGTGATGAATAGCATTCAGAAGCCCGATCCGGAGAATCCTGCGATCAATCAGCTTCCCCGCAAAATGGCGTTGCAGCGTGCTTATCAGACAATCGGCGGAAGCTGTCAGTGGTACGCTGGTGCGGTAGTGGAAAACGCCGGGCTTTACAGAGATGCTTTGGTTAAAGAGTATCACAAATATCCGTCGCTTGTTCCGGTGTTCGACTTCATAGACAACAAAGCTCCGGGTAAGGTACGGAAAGTAAAGAAAGTATGGACTGAAGACGGATACATGCTCTTCTGGACGGCTCCGAAAGCAAAGACCGAGATGGACAAAGCCGTGCGGTATGTCGTTTATCGTTTTGAAGCCGGTGAAAAGGTCAATATCGGCGATCCTTCCCGTATTGCAGGTATCACGAACAAAAACCACTTCAGGCTTCCCTATGATTCGGGGAAAAAGAAATACCGCTATGTGGTTACAGCGCTCGACCGCTTGCACAACGAATCGAAGTCGGTAAGCAAGAAAGTGAGGTTGTAATGATTAATAAAGCAACAGGCCGGCGATTCCGCAGCCCACAATCAGCAGGATAGGGTTTATTTTGTACTTTCTGGTGCCGACAAAGGCTATGGCAAAAATCAATATGCTGATGACGAACGAGTAGGTGTCCGTAACGGGCGAACCGAAATTCGCGGTGTTCATCAGCATCAATGCCGCCGAAGCCAGCAACCCCACAATGGCCGGTCGCAACCCCTTGAAGACGGATGTTACGACCGGATGTTTTTGATACTTCAGAAAGAACCTGCTGATTGTAAGCATCAGGATAAACGAAGGAAGAATGACGGCGAACGTGGCGACAACCGAACCCCACACGCTGTCGGTTGCTGTAAACCCAACATACGTGGCTGCGTTGATTCCGATAGGGCCCGGCGTCATTTGGCTGACGGCTACGATGTCTGTGAATTCCTGCGCACTGATCCACTCGTAACGCGCCACCACTTCACCCTGAATCATCGAAAGCATGGCATAGCCTCCGCCGAATCCGAAGAGACCTATTTTGAAAAACGTATAAAATAGCTGCAAGTAAATCATAGCTTCCTTGATTTTCTTCTGTTTCTTAGTCTGTATGACCCTTTATTCATGATTTTTATTCCGTCCCGCCCGCCGCGTCGTTTTCCGCCGTCCGGCTCTCTTCTTTTCTTATTTTTCCCCATGCGAATCCACCTAATCCGGCTGCTATGATAATCCAGATCGGAGAGAAACCGAGCAACCAGATGAGCAATGCGGATGAAACGGGTATCCACACCGTGTATCGGTTGATGCGGGCTGCTTTGGCCATGGTGAATGTAGGCGCGGCGATTAAGGCTACCACGGCGGGGCGGATGCCTTTAAAAATCCGTTCGACTACGGGGTTGTCTTTAAAATTGTGGAAGAACAGGGCAATAGCCAGTATGATAATAAACGACGGCAGGACAGTTCCCAGCGTAGTGACGACACTTCCGCGTATGCCACGCAGTTTGTATCCGATAAAGATCGCTATGTTTACAGCCAGCACTCCCGGCGACGATTGTGCTATGGCAAGCAGATCGATGAAATCTTCCTGTGCGATCCATTTTCGTCTTGTCACAATCTCATTCTGGATAAGAGGGACCATGGCGTATCCGCCTCCGATGGTGAAAGCTCCTATCTTAAAAAAGATTCCGAACAGTTCGAAGTAGATATTCATTCTTTTCGTTTTCCTCCTTTCATCTGTGCTCTCTAATCTTTTTACTGTATTGGCTGGGACTTATTTTAAAGTATTTTTTGAATACTTGCCGGAAATACCTGGCATCGTTAAATCCTGTCATTTCAGATATTTCGGTTATATTGTGCTCTCCTTCTCTTAGTAGCCTGATTGCATATTCCAGCCGGATAAGGCGGATGTAATCGGCAGGAGCCTGATCCGTCAGGGATTTTAATTTATTGTAGAAGCTGGTCCGACTCATTCCCATCAGGCTGCAAAGCATGTCTACATTGAACTGCTGATTGCCTATGTTTTTTTCTACATGCTTTCTTACATTGATGATGAACTGCCAATTCATGCTTGTCCCGTTTTTCAGGATTTCTTCTTTTGTTATTCTGTTCACGCAGGTGTTCATCACGTTTTCGGAAAATTCCATTTTTGAAGCGTATGCATCTGTTTTTTGGGTATCTGTAAGATTGTTTGTCATGTTTGATAAAATATTTATATTTTACAGTGCGATATTGATGTCTGCAGTATTTTCCTGTGGCAACGCTTTTTCCATGCACAATTTTTCTAAAGGTGTTTTTGAGATGTGTAAGGGGGAGTTGCATGTCATGTACGGCATCAATAAAAACTCGTACTTTCGATTCATGTTTTTTTGTTGTTTGTTTAAGCTCAAGTTTCGAAAAGTAATTACGGCAAGAATAAAGAGCAGTGTTGTGTAGATGAGTCCCGAATATGGGTGGAGCCAAAAGGACCCATTGATAATTATCAGATTATTCTTGAAAGCCTGTTCTTCGCCTCTTGGCGGTCCCCAGGCCGATGCGATTTGGATGAAGGAAAATAACATTAAAAAAAGAGACCTTTTTCTCATATAAAACAGACCTTTTGAATTTGCTTAATTGTGTTCTTCTTTGATTTAGGAAAGATAGACAAAAATAAGCTTTTTTTTCGAGAACTCAAATTTATAGCTTAAAATAACAGAAGAATATGTTTTAAAATAGAAAAAGGATTCGGTCTCGCTTATACCTGATTTATTCAAGATACGGTAATCCCCTTATTCAGCTTTCATAGTCGAACGAAGGCCGGATAAGGGGTTAAAGAGAATTTGGTTTGTTTACAGGAGTTCTCGGATACTCTTCCGTCTATCAATGGTTTATTTTTTCCGTGTTTGAAACGGGTCTTTTTTATTTTACCTTTTCTTCAATCCACTTGCGGGCGTTTACGAATGCTTCCATCCACGGAGTGATTTGATCGTTATCGAGACGCTCTGCCGGGTAATAAGCGTTTTGCCACGGGAAGACGGCGCGTTCCAAATGGGGCATCATGGCGAGATGCCGGCCGTCCGCGCTTGCCAAAGCAGCTACCGAGTAGTCGGAGCCGTTCGGATTGCCCGGATATTCGTCATAGTTGTATTTGGCCACTACATTGTATTTGTCTTCGTCATAAGGCAATGAGAACTTTCCTTCTCCGTGGGCTACCCAAATCCCCAGTTTGCTGCCGCTCAACGAGCCGAACATTACGCTTCTGTTTGTAGGAATGGTGACTCCCACAAAGGTAGATTCGAACTTGTGCGAGTTGTTGTGCAGCATTTTGCCTTTCTTCTTCAGTTCCGGGTTGATAAGGTTCAGCTCCATCATCAGCTGGCAACCGTTGCAAATGCCCAAAGACAAGGTGTCTTTGCGTGCGTAAAACTTATCCAAAGCGGTTTTTGCCTTTTCGTTGAACAGGAAACCTCCCGCCCATCCTTTGGCGGAACCTAAAACATCGGAATTGGAAAAGCCTCCGCAATAAACGACCATGTTCACATCTTCCAAAGTTTCACGCCCGCTGATGAGATCGGTCATCGTAACGTCTTTCACGTCGAATCCGGCGAGATAGAGCGAATAGGCCATTTCGCGTTCTCCGTTGGTTCCTTTTTCGCGGATGATAGCTGCGCGCACGCCGGTCGGAGTACGTCGGTCGGGGCTGATGTCGTATTGAGAAAGTTTACCTTTGAACTCCGGCATAAACGCAAATTCTACGGGCTGCATCTTGTAATTTTCGAAGCGTTTTTTCGCACAACCGTTCATCGACTGTTTCCGGTCGAGCAGATAGGAAGAAGTATACCATACGTCTCTCATATAATCGATGCCAAACTGGTAAGTCGCACCGTCTTTTGATATGAGTATATGCCGTTCATCTGTCGGTTTGCCCAACTTCACGAAACCTACGCCCGCTTCTTCTAATGTTTTTTTCACTTCCTCCTTGTGTTTGTCGCTCACTTGGATGACAACACCCGGATTCTCGGCAAACAAAATTTTCACGATGTCTGTCTCTTTCAGTCTGTCGAGGTCGATTTCCATACCGCCTTCGGTGTTGGCGAAACACATTTCGAGCAATGTGGTAATGAGACCGCCGGCAGATATGTCGTGTCCCGCCAAAATCAGTTTTCTGTCGATCAGTTTCTGTATGGCAAGGAATGCGTCGCGGAAATATTCGGCGTCTTGTACGGAAGGTACGTTATCACCGATTTTTCCCAATGATTGGGCGAATGCCGAACCGCCGAGTTTCAGCTCGTCGAAGCTGAAGTCGATATGATACAAAGTGGTCTTCGCATCGTTTACCAATACGGGAGATACTACTTTTTTTACATCCGACACTTCGCCTCCGGCGGAAACAATTACGGTTCCCGGAGAAATGACTTTTTCTCCGTCGGGGTACTTTTGAGTCATCGAAAGCGAGTCTTTTCCGGTGGGCACGTTGATTTGCAGAGCGCAGCAGAAATCGCTCAACGCTTTCACGGCTGTGTACAGACGAGCGTCTTCGCCTTCCTGCGAACGGCAGGGCCACATCCAGTTGGCCGAGAGGGAAATGCTGTCCATGCCTTCCGCCATCGGCGCCCATACGAGGTTTGTGAGTGCTTCGGATACGGAAAGAACCGAACCTGCCGCCGGATCTGCCAATGCTGCTTGCGGAGCATGCCCGATAGAGGTGGCGATACCTTTTTCGCCGCGGTAGTCGAGGGCCACCACGCCACAGTCGCTCAAGGGCAACTGCAACTCTCCCTGGCATTGCTGGCGGGCGACTTTCCCCGTCACCGAACGGTCTACTTTATTAGTCAGCCAGTCTTTGCAGGCTACCGCTTCTAATTGAAGCACATTGGTGAGGTACTCGTGCAGTTTGGCTGCGTTGTATTCCGGCGCTTTATAGGTACGTTCCACTGTTTTGTCTACCATATATGTCTTGGGCGACGAACCGAACATCTGGTCTACCGCCAAGTCGAAGGGGCGCACACCGTCGGCTTGTTGGAAAGCGAAGCGGTGATCTCCGGTGGTTTCGCCCACCACATACATCGGAGCACGTTCGCGTTCGGCTATTTTACGCACGTGTTCGAGTGCTTCCTCTTTGATGAGCAGTCCCATCCGTTCCTGACTTTCATTGGCTATAATCTCTTTGGCCGACAAAGTCTTGTCGCCGATAGGCAGTTTGCTCATGTCGATTAGTCCGCCGCACTCTTCCACCAACTCCGACAAACAGTTTACGTGCCCTGCCGAACCGTGGTCGTGAATAGAAACAATCGGGTTTGTTTCTTCTTCGCAAAGAGCGCGCACCACGTTGTTGGCACGTTTTTGCATTTCGGCGTTGGCGCGCTGCACGGCATTCAGCTCGATACCGCTGCTGTATCGTCCTGTATCGACCGAAGAAACGGAACCTCCACCCAGTCCGATGCGATAGTTGTCGCCGCCGATCACTACGATTTTATTTCCCGCTTCGGGCGAGCCTTTCAGGCAGTCGCGCTGTGTGCCGTAACCTACGCCTCCGGCCAGCATAATGACTTTGTCATAGCCGTAAACCTCGTTGTTCTCGGTATGTTCGAATGTAAGTACCGAACCGCAGATGAGCGGTTGCCCGAATTTGTTTCCGAAGTCCGACGCACCGTTAGAGGCTTTGATCAGGATCTGTTCGGGAGTTTGATACAGCCATTTGCGTACCGACAGTATCTCTTCCCAAGGGCGCTCTTCATCCGTGCGGGGGTAAGAAGTCATATAGACGGCAGTTCCCGCAATCGGCCATGAGCCTTTGCCTCCGGCCATACGGTCGCGTATTTCGCCTCCGGTACCTGTGGAAGCACCGTTGAAAGGTTCAACCGTTGTGGGGAAGTTGTGTGTTTCGGCCTTCAGCGAAATTACGCTTTTAATATCTTTGATTTGAAAAAAATCGGGTTTGGAGTGGTCGGCAGGAGCGAACTGTTCGATTACCGGGCCTTCTGCAAAGGCTACATTGTCCTTGTAGGCCGAGATGATTTTGTTCGGATTTTCCTGAGTTGTCTTTTTAATCATTTGAAACAGCGAAGATTCCTGTTCTACTCCGTCGATGATGAACGTTCCTCCGAATATCTTGTGGCGGCAGTGTTCGGAGTTGATTTGCGCGAATCCGAATACTTCGGAATCAGTCAGCTTTCTTCCGAGATCTTTTTCCACCTTTTTCAAATATTCCATTTCTTCTTTCGAGAGAGCCAGACCTTCTTTTTCGTTGTAGGCTTCCAGATCGTCAATGTAAAGGATGGGTTCCGGCTGCCGGTTGGTTGTAAATATCTGCTGATCCAGTCCCTTATACATACGTTGCAACATCGGGTCGTAATCGGCTTTTTCATCTTTCACGGGGAAAAACTCTTCGATGCGGCCGATTCCTTCAAGTCCCATGTTTTGGGTAATCTCTACGGCATTTGTACTCCAGGGGGTAATCATTTCGCGTCGCGGACCAACAAAATATCCATCTTGTTTTTCTTCGTTCTCCATCACAGCTTCGCCGAAAAGCCAGCAGAGTTTATCACTTTCGTCGGGGGTGAGCCGGTGATTGCTCTCTACGGCAATCATGCTCTTGGAAGGGGTTCTGAAAAAAAGGATCATGTGTATTTTAGATTTTACGTTTTTTCTGTGTGCAAAGATAAATAAATTCGGTGGTGGCAAGAAGAAAATGCGCATAAAAAGAATGTCATTATGGCAAAGGGTATCAGGACTTCGCTGTTCCGTTCGGGCGCGATGATGAAAAATAAGGGGGAAAGATGCTAACCGCTTTACTTTCTGTTTAAAAAGTTATTCGTCTGCCGTTCGTGTTCCATTCGTCTTTCGTCTGTGTTTTATTCGTCTGCCGAACGGCAGACGAATAAAACACAGACGAAAGACCAACTACTTTTACTATAAAAACAATAAGCTGTATAAGCATTCGGAAGACATATTCGGATGGGTTCCCGTAGTCTGCGAAGCACATGTTCCGAAAAAACGTTAATATACTAGCTTCTTCTCATAAAAAAGTGCGATATTTGCCACATGATTCAGTTGGAAACTATATTTGATATTTTAATTAAAGGCTTTATCATAGGTATTGTAGTATCCGCACCTTTAGGCCCGGTAGGGGTTCTTTGTATTCAGCGCACTCTGAACAAGGGGCGTTGGTATGGGTTCGTGACCGGGTTGGGAGCCTCTGTAAGCGATATCGCATACGCTCTGCTGACGGGCTATGGCATGAGCTTTGTTTTCGACTATATCAATAAAAACATATTTTACTTGCAGTTGTTGGGCAGCATTATGCTGCTTGTTTTCGGAATTTATACTTTTCGGAGCAATCCCGTGCATTCCATTCGCCCGGCTTCGTCCAACAAAGGCTCTTACTTTCATAATTTCATTACTGCATTTTTCGTTACTCTTTCCAATCCTTTGATCATTCTTCTTTTTATCGGACTTTTTGCCCGTTTCGCTTTTGTGCAACCGGGTGTGCTGGTATTTGAAGAAATCACAGGATATGTTGCTATCGTTTTGGGAGCATTGGTGTGGTGGTTTGGAATCACTTTCTTTGTAAATAAAGTGCGTACTAAGTTCAATTTGCGCGGTATTTGGATTTTAAATAGGGTGATTGGCGGTTTTGTGATATTGGCTTCGGTGGCAGGGTTGGTTTATACATTGCTTGGGGAATCGCTTTACTAAAAGGAAAGAAGTATGAATCGGGTAGCACAGCAACTGAAAGAAAAAAATATTGCAGAATATCTTATATATATGTGGCAGGAAGAAGATCTGATTCGCGCCTATGGCTGCGAACTCGAAAGGCTCAATGCCAATATCATTGTCCGTTATCCGGAGGAGCAGCGCGCCGAAATGACGGAATGGTATCGAAACCTTATCACCATGATGAGGGAGGAGGGGGTGCAAGACAAAGGACATCTTCAGATTAACAAGAATGTCATTATTAACTTGACGGAACTTCATAAGGCATTGGCCGCTTCGCCTCAATACCCTTTTTATAACGCCGCTTATTTCAAAGCGTTACCGTTTGTTATAGAGTTGCGTAACAAAAGCGGAAAGAAAGATGAGCCTGAATTGGAAACATGTTTCGAAGCGTTATATGGAGTATTATTGCTCCGTTTGCAGAAGAAAACCATTAGTGAAGAAACTTTGAAAGCAGTAGGAGCGATCAGCAGTTTCCTTTCTATGCTGGCAAACTATTATGATAAGGAAAGGAAAGGGGAATTAAAATTTGCGGAGTAAATGAGAATCTTAGTAACAGGCGCCAATGGGCAACTCGGAAGCGCTATGCAGGCGCTGGCAAATGAAAATCGGCAACATACATATCATTTTACGGATGTGCGGGAGCTCGACATCTGCAATGAAGAGTCCGTAAGCAAATATGTTTCCGGAGAAAGTATCGAACTGATTGTGAATTGTGCCGCTTACACGGCTGTCGACAAGGCGGAGGATGAGAAAGAACCGGCATGGCAATTGAATGCTGTAGCTCCGGGAATATTGGCACGGGCTGCTCAAGCCAATAGTGCCGGAATGATTCATCTTTCTACGGACTATGTGTTCGACGGGCTTTCGCACGTCCCCTATACGGAGGAGTGCACACCTTCTCCTGATTCTGTATATGGATTCAGTAAATTGGAAGGAGAAAAAGAAGTTATGCGGCATTGTGAGAATGCGCTTATCATCCGCACGGCTTGGCTTTATTCCATCTATGGCAGTAATTTTGTGAAAACAATGATCCGGCTGGGCAAAGAGCGTGATGAGCTGGGAGTCGTGTTCGATCAGATCGGAACCCCTACCTATGCAAATGATTTGGCAAGAGCGATTTATGCCATTATAAATAAAGGAATAACCGGGGGAACTTACCACTTTAGCAATGAGGGGGTTTGCTCGTGGTATGATTTCGCTTTGAAAATTCACCGGTTGGCAGGCATAACTTCCTGTAAAGTGAAACCTTTGCATACGGCAGAATATCCTTCGAAAGCAAACCGCCCCCATTATTCGGTACTTGATAAAACAAAAATAAAAAAGACGTTTGATCTTGAGATTCCTCATTGGGAAGAGAGTCTCAGGAGTTGTGTGGAACTTTTAAACTTGAGAAAGCAAGAATGAAAGAGGCTGCGAGCAGAGTATGCTTACATTTAATATCCATTTTATAGATATGGTTGATAATACAGAAATACAAAGACGGCGAACATTCGCCATTATTGCCCATCCCGATGCGGGAAAAACTTCTTTAACCGAGAAACTGTTGCTTTTTGGCGGACAGATTCAGGTTGCCGGTGCGGTAAAGAGCAATAAAATCAAGAAGACGGCGACTTCGGACTGGATGGAGATTGAGAAACAGCGTGGAATTTCGGTTACTACCTCTGTTATGGAGTTCGATTACCGGGATTATAAGATTAATATTCTCGATACACCGGGACACCAAGACTTTGCAGAAGATACGTACCGTACGCTTACTGCTGTGGACAGCGTAATCATTGTGGTAGACGGTGCAAAAGGCGTGGAAACGCAGACCAGAAAATTGATGGAAGTTTGCCGTATGCGGAATACTCCGGTTATTATCTTTGTCAACAAGATGGACCGTGAAGGGAAAGATCCGTTCGATTTGTTGGACGAATTGGAAGAAGAACTGATGATCCGTGTTCGGCCTCTTTCATGGCCTATTGAACAGGGAATTCGTTTTAAAGGAGTATATAATATCTACGAACAAAGGCTTGATCTATACCAACCGTCTAAACAGGTGGTGACGGAGAAGGTAGAAATCGATGTACATTCTGAAGAGCTGGACAGGCAGATCGGAAAGCCGCTGGCAGATAAACTGCGGGGAGACCTGGAGCTGATTGAAGGCGTTTATCCGGAATTTGACGTGCAGGCATATTTGGAAGGCCATTGTGCACCGGTTTTCTTCGGCTCTGCATTGAACAATTTCGGTGTGCAGGAATTGTTGAACTGTTTTGTCGAGATAGCTCCAAGCCCTCGTCCCGTTCGGGCAGAAGAACGCGAGGTGAGACCGGAAGAACAGAAGTTTACCGGATTCATTTTTAAAATTACGGCAAATATCGATCCGAATCACCGCTCGTGTGTAGCTTTTTGCAAAGTATGTTCAGGCAAATTTGTTCGCAATGCGCCCTATCTTCATGTACGTCATGGAAAAAGCATGCGTTTTTCGTCACCGACTCAATTCATGGCACAGCGCAAAACCACAATCGACGAAGCTTACGCGGGAGATATTATCGGGTTGCCGGATAATGGAACCTTTAAAATAGGCGATACGCTCACTGAGGGTGAATTGCTTCATTTCCGCGGACTGCCCAGCTTCTCTCCGGAAATGTTCAAGTATATCGAAAATGCCGATCCTATGAAACAGAAACAACTGGCGAAAGGGATTGATCAATTGATGGACGAAGGCGTAGCCCAGCTTTTTGTGAATCAGTTTAACGGTCGCAAGATTATCGGTACGGTAGGGCAACTGCAATTTGAAGTAATACAATACCGCCTATTGAATGAATACAATGCTTCTTGTCGTTGGGAACCGGTAAGTCTTTATAAGGCCTGCTGGGTGGAAAGCGATGATGCCGAGGAGTTGGAAGCTTTTAAAAAACGTAAATATCAATATATGGCAAAAGACCGCGAAGGACGCGATGTTTTCTTGGCTGACTCTTCTTATGTGCTCCAAATGGCTCAAATAGACTTTAAGCATATAAAGTTCCACTTCACAAGTGAGTTTTGATTTTTTTTGTTTAAGTATTTTAACTGATTATTCCGGTAAAAAAGGACTTTTTATTTCTGATATTAATGGCGGGAGATACTATCACTAATACGAATGCGGCATTCTGGGAGAAGATTCGGCAAGGCGATGAGGATGCTTTCAGACAGCTTTATGAACAGAATGCAGATTGGCTTTATGGATACGGAATGAAAATAACCGGTAATGATGATTTGGTAACAGAGGCGATACAAACGTTATTTGTGTACATCTTTGAAAAAAGAAAAACCTGCTCTATGCCAAAATCCATCGCTGCCTATCTTTGTATTTCCTTGAAACGTATTCTTATCAATGAATTGAAGAAAGGTTATAACGAAACTTTCAAGTCGTTGGATGAAGTAGAATTGAGTGAATATAATTTTGATCTGGAAATAGACGTAGAAACAGCTATTGTCCGGTCGGAGCTTAAAAAAGAACAATTGGATTTTCTTCAAAAAGAGCTTAATAGCCTGACCAGGCAGCAGCGTGAAGTATTGTATTTGAAATATTACAAAGGGCTTAGCTCCGATGAAATTGCTCAGGTGATGGGATTGACATCTCGCACTGTTTACAATACGGCTTATATGGCGATATCCAGATTGAGAGGGCGTTTGGTGCCGCTATTATAAATTTAGAACAGGCAATGTTATATTGTGTCGAAGGAAATGAAAGATTGGAAAGAAATATTAGAGAAGCATTTGGAAGAAGGCAAACTTCCTTTAATAGAGCCTATGTTTACGCGGAAAGCGGAAGTGCGTGAGACATTGGAGAGGTTGCGGAAAAAGAACCGTGTTGCCGGAGCTAAAACTGTCAATGGGCTGTTTCGTAAAAGAACAGTATATTGGAGTGCAGCGGCAATGCTTGCTCTTCTTTTCGGTTTGGGGAGCTATCTTCTGT
Organism: Bacteroides pyogenes; assembly: GCF_014196225.1. Classification (GTDB taxonomy): domain Bacteria; phylum Bacteroidota; class Bacteroidia; order Bacteroidales; family Bacteroidaceae; genus Bacteroides; species Bacteroides pyogenes_A. The sequence continues at coordinate 14,909 of NZ_JACIDI010000023.1, forward strand.
CCGAAGAAAAGGTTTCTACGGATGCGGTGGCAATGGAATGCAAGTTACCCGACGGAAGTCATGTGCAAGTGATGGAAGACTCAATGCTGTCTTTTAACCGCATCGGATGGCTTTGGAACCGGAGTCTACATTTGTCAGGCAAGGCTTTTTTTAGCGTGAATCCCGGCAAAACTTTTACGGTTCACACAAGGGCGGGGAACGTATCCGTGCTCGGAACTAAATTCTGGGTAGAACAAAAAGGAAGTGAAATAACTGTCAGTTGCAAGGAAGGGTATGTGAAACTGGAAACTCCTATCGGTGTAACAGCGTTGGCCGCCGGTGAAAGCGTGCATTGCGATGAGAAAGGGATGGGGACCGTAGAAAGAGAATTAAAACTTCGGAGGATCTTAGGTTACGAGAAGGATCCGCTGGTTAATGTAGTTGCGGATATTGAAGAAATATTCCAAATCAAAGTGATAGGCCGTGAAAAATGTGAGGGATTGTTTTACGATGGAATTATTTATACCAGAAATTTGGAAGAAACTTTAAAGAGAGTATTCGGTTCCTTCGGTATAAAATACGAACTTTGCGGAAAAGAGGTTATTTTATTGTGAAAAATTCTTTTAATTACAGAAAAATAAACTTTTTGCAAACAATATATGTTTTTTTTTTGTTTCTTTGGTAAAAAAATAAATAAGGCCTCTCTTTAAAGTGTAAATGCTATAAAGAGATAGCTGATTAATTAATTTAAATAGTTAAGACGATGAAAAAGAGATTTATTACAGCAGCTCTGATTTTTATGAGTGTTTGTGCTGTGGCACAACAGAAAGAAAATCGCGATGCCAATGGCAAAATTCTACGTGGTCCGTATGAGACCAATAGGGCTTTTGACAATTGGTTTTTTAGTGTAGGTGGTGGAGTTAACATCTACGAAGGTGAGTATGACAGCAAAGCCGACTTCGGTAAACGTTTGGCTCCTGCGCTCGATGTTTCTATCGGTAAGTGGATTACTCCATGGTCCGGAGTTCGTTTGCAATTTGCCGGACTTAAAGTAAAAGGCGCAACACAACCGGGCGCTATTTTCGCTGACGGAACAGAAAAAGACTATACAAAGAAGAAGTTTGATGTAATGACTGTTCATGCCGATTATCTCTGGAACCTCTCCAATGCGTTCCTGGGATACAACTCTAAGCGTGTATGGAACTTTATTCCTTATGGAGGTTTCGGTTGGGTACAAGCTAAAGGTAATGGCCATGAAGATAATGAACTTGCCGGATTTGTCGGTATCTTGAACACATTCCGTTTGGGCAAACGCGTAGACTTGACTTTGGAAGGTCGTCAGATGTTGGTGAACCAAAGACTTGACGGAGTTGTCGGCGGCGAAAAAGTTGAAGGAATGACTTCTGTAACGTTAGGTTTGAACTTCAAACTCGGTAAGACAGGTTTCAACCGCGTGACTATGCCGGAACCGGTAGACTTCAGCTCTTACAATGACCGCATCAATGACTTGCGTGCACAGAATGATAAGCTGAAAGCTGATAACCAACAACTGTCAGACGAGTTGATCGCTGCCAGAAATCGTAAAGCAGAAACCGTAACTGAAGTAATCACTGCTCCTTTGGCTCTGTTCTTCCAGATCGGTAAGGCTAAATTGGATTCTAAAGAATTGACTAACTTGGATTACTATGCTACTCATATTATGAAAGCTGCTTCTGACAAGACATTTACATTGATCGGATCTGCAGATAAGGCTACCGGTAGCAAGGCTTGGAATCAGAAGTTGAGTGAAAAACGTGCAGATTATGTATATAATTTGTTGGTTGAAAAATATGGTATACCTGCAGAGCGTCTTGTGAAGAGAGCTGAAGGTGATACAAATAACCGTTTCAAGGAAGCTGTATTGAATCGCGTAGTTATCGTTGAATAATTTCGTATTCATTTATTTCTGAGTGATGTGAGGGGGAATAGGGGTGTTTCCTCTCACATTTTTTTGGTCTGTATTATTTTTTAAAAAAAGAATGATTATATACAATAGCCGACTTGCAAGGCTTTTTTTAAAAGCTGAGAATAAACATTATTTTATGCTTTTGGGAATTACTTTTACCCGTTATAAACATTGCGAATACTGGGAAGAAATGGAAATGCTTATTCATAAAAGGCAATATGTGGAGTGTATGCTTCTTGCAGCATTACCTGTCTTTATCTTAGCTTATCTTTTTTCATGGTGGCTTCTGTTGCTTATTCCGCTTGCTTATCGCATTCTGTATTGGCTGGAACGTTTTTTGATAAATGCTTCGTCTTTCGACAGAGAAGCTCAGAGATTCAGCAATGACAGGATGTACTTCAGGAGGAGAAAGTTTGCTGCATGGAGAAGTTTGTATGCGCGAAAAAATGCTTGAGTTTTATGCTTGTTATACTTGCGCAGATTCTTCAGAGTTTTAGTGTAAAATAAATGTGATTTATGAAAGATATTATTAAAGTGCTTAAGTTTTTGCTGATCCGGCGCGTCTTTTTGCATCGTGTTTGTTGCAATGGAACTTGCTTTATTCTTTTTTAGTATCTCATTAAATATATTTACCCCTATTGATGTATTAAGAAACAATGAGTCTGTTATTCCCGGCGGAACATCAATATGTGTTACGAACGGGTGAAAAATCTTGATTTTTGAAGAAGGTATCCGAAAAGGATACCTTCTTTTTTTGATAACTATATAGCGGCTATGTAGCGTCAAAGCGTAGTTATGTGGGCAATGTATGATGAAAAGCGGTTTCTTCCATTGTTTTCACTTAATTTTTTTGTATTCGACTCAAAAGTACTATTTTTGTGTGTGATTCTCGATAGAAATTTTACAAGAAATGATAGAAGATATTAAAAAGTCCTGTCAGGTGATGAATGAAGGGGGCGTAATTCTTTATCCCACTGATACGGTATGGGGAATAGGATGCGATGCGACCAATGAAGAAGCTGTGCGCCGGGTGTATGAAATAAAGAAACGGGCCGACAGCAAAGCGATGCTGGTGCTTGTGGATTCGCCGGTAAAGGTGGACTTCTATGTGCCGGATGTGCCGGATGTGGCGTGGGATTTGATGGAAGTTGCCGACAAACCGATGACGATTATCTATTCCGGAGCCCGTAACCTGGCTTCGAACCTGCTGGCCGAAGACGGAAGCGTGGGCATCCGCATCACCAACGAACCTTTTTCCAAACAGCTCTGCCGGCAATTCCGCAAAGCGATAGTGTCTACTTCCGCCAATATCAGCGGCGAACCGGGAGCGGCCAATTTCAGCGAAATAAGTGAGGACATCAAGTCGGCTGTAGACTACATTGTAAGTTTTCGGCAGGACGACATGAGCCATCCGTCGCCTTCGAGTATTATTAAACTGGAACCGGGAGGAGTTATTAAAATTATTCGGGAATAAATGGAGAAGGAAAAAGACAGTTTGATGCAGCGACTCATCAAGTGGCGCGAAGAAAACATAAAGGAGAAGAGATTTATTCTGATCTTAAGTTTCCTTGTAGGTATATTTTCGGCCATTGCCGCTTTGTTTTTAAAAACATTGATTCATGAGATTAAAGATTTTCTGACCGACAACTTTACCGCTACAGGAGCTAACTATTTATATCTGGTATATCCCATTGTCGGAATCTTTCTGGCCGGATGGTTTGTGCGGAACATTGTGAAAGACGACATCAGCCACGGGGTAACCAAGATATTGTATGCCATCTCCCGCAGGCAAGGACGAATCAAAAGACACAACATCTGGTCATCCACCATTGCCAGCGCCATTACCATCGGATTCGGAGGATCGGTAGGAGCCGAGGCGCCCATTGTGCTCACCGGTTCGGCCATCGGTTCCAATCTGGGCAGTGTTTTCAAAATGGAGCACCGCACGCTGATGTTGCTGGTGGGTTGCGGAGCGGCGGGAGCCGTAGCCGGTATTTTTAAAGCGCCCATTGCCGGACTGGTGTTTACGCTGGAGGTGCTGATGATCGACCTGACGATGTCTTCCTTGCTTCCCCTTTTGATTTCCGCCGTCACGGCAGCCACCGTGTCGTACGTCACGTCCGGAACGGAAGCCATGTTTAAGTTTCACCTCGATCAGGCCTTCGAGCTGGAACGTATCCCATACGTAATTTTACTGGGCATTCTCTGCGGGCTCGTCTCTCTTTATTTTACCCGCGCCATGAGCTTTGCGGAAGGAGTCTTCGCCAAGCTTTCCAACCCCTACAAGAAGCTTGCTCTCGGAGGGGTGATGCTGAGCGTGCTTATCTTCCTTTTTCCTCCGCTGTATGGCGAGGGTTACGATACGATCGAACTGCTTTTGAACGGAACCAATGCCGCCGATTGGGACAAGGTGATGGACAACTCTTTCTTCTACGGCTATGGAAGCCTGCTGCTCATTTATCTTGTGTTTATCATTCTGCTGAAAGTATTCGCCACCAGCGCAACGAACGGTGGCGGAGGATGTGGCGGTATTTTTGCTCCTTCGCTTTATCTGGGTTGTATCGCCGGATTCGTTTTTTCTCATTTCAGCAATGATTTCGCTTTCTCCGCTTATTTGCCCGAGAAGAACTTTGCTTTGATGGGAATGGCGGGGGTGATGAGCGGAGTAATGCACGCGCCGCTGACAGGGGTGTTTTTGATAGCCGAACTGACCGGCGGATACGACCTTTTCCTCCCGTTGATGATTGTATCGGTGAGCGCCTATCTTACGATTATCGCTTTCGAGCCCCACAGTATCTACTCGATGCGTCTGGCAAAGAAAGGAGAATTGCTTACTCACCATAAAGACAAAGCCGTGCTGACTTTGATGACTATGGAGAACGTGGTGGAGAAAGATTTCGTGGAGGTGCATCCGGAGATGGAACTGGGCGAACTGGTGAAAGCCATTGCCTCGTCACACCGGAATGTGTTCCCGGTGACGGATAAGAAAACGGGCGTATTGCTTGGCATCGTGTTGTTGGACGACATACGCAACATCATGTTCCGTCAGGAACTCTACCACCGGTTTACGGTGAACAAGCTGATGACTTCGGCGCCTGCCAAGATATACGATACCGACGGCATGGAGCAGGTGATGCAGACTTTCGACGATACGAAAGCATGGAACCTGCCTGTGGTGGATGAGGCGGGACGCTATGAAGGATTCGTCTCGAAGTCGAAAATCTTCAATTCGTACAGAGAGGTGTTGGTACACTTCTCGGAAGATTAAACAAATGGCGATGAGAACGAGACGATTGAGGCTTTACGTATGAATAAAAGTAGATTTCTAACAAAAAACTGCAATGGAAAAGAAAGATTTAAGAATAGTATATATGGGTACTCCCGACTTTGCGGTGGAGAGTCTGCGCCAATTGGTGGAAGGCGGATATAATGTGGCAGGCGTGATAACGATGCCCGATAAACCCGCCGGACGGGGACATAAGATACAGTATTCTCCGGTGAAGCAATACGTTTTGAGCCAGAATCTCCCGTTGTTGCAACCGCAGAACCTGAAGGATGAATCATTTATACAGTCGCTGCGCGACTGGAAGGCCGACCTGCAGATTGTGGTGGCTTTCCGCATGCTTCCGGAAGTGGTGTGGAATATGCCTCGTCTGGGCACTTTCAATCTTCACGCTTCGCTGTTGCCTCAGTATCGCGGAGCGGCGCCCATCAACTGGGCGGTGATAAACGGGGATACGGAGACGGGCATCACCACATTCTTTTTGAAGCACGAAATAGATACGGGCGAGGTGATTCGGCAGCAACGGGTGTCCATTGCCGACACGGACAATGTGGAGGTGGTGCACGACAAACTGATGATGCTGGGCGGCAAGCTGGTTGTCGAAACGGTAGACGATATTCTGAACGACAGGGTGAAGCCGATGCCTCAGGAAGAGATGGCGGTGGCGGGCGAACTTCGTCCGGCTCCGAAGATTTTCAAGGAGACGTGCCGGATAGACTGGAACCGGTCGGTGAAAAAGATATACGACTTCGTGCGCGGACTGTCTCCGTATCCGGGCGCATGGACCGAATTGATTAGCCCGGAAGGCGAAACAGTGGTGCTGAAAATCTTCGAAAGCGAAAAAAACGTTGAAGAGCACCGACTGGTTCCGGGAACCATCGTCACCGACGGAAAGAAGACAATCAAAATAGCCGTGCCCGACGGATTCCTTTCCATCCTTTCGTTGCAACTGCCGGGTAAGAAACGTTTGAAAACGGATGAATTGCTTCGCGGATTCCGGCTGACCGGCGCGTATAAAGTACATTGACACGCTTCCGGGCATAGCCTGCGGGGAGTGTGATGCCGGAATTGAAACATCGTATGAATTTGAATTAACCTATTTCGAATCCCATAAATAAATAAAAAATGAAACCAATAATCGCTCCTTCCATTCTTTCCGCAGATTTCGGAAATCTGGCGAGAGACATTGAAATGATCAACCGCAGCGAGGCGGAGTGGGTACATATCGACATAATGGACGGCGTGTTTGTGCCGAATATCTCGTTCGGCTTCCCGGTCTTGAAGTACGTGGCAAAACTCAGCCGGAAGCCTTTGGATGTTCACCTGATGATTGTCAGTCCGGAGAAATTCATTCCCGAAGTAAAGGCGCTGGGCGCTCATACGATGAACGTACACTATGAGGCTTGTCCGCACCTGCACCGGGTGATTCAACAGATCAGAGAAGCCGGAATGCAGCCGGCGGTGACGATCAACCCCGCTACGCCGGTGGATGTATTGAAAGATATTATCCGCGATGTCTACATGGTGTTGCTGATGAGTGTGAATCCCGGATTCGGCGGACAGAAGTTTATCGAACATTCGCTGGAGAAAGTGCGTGAGCTGAAAGCATTGATAGAACGTACCGGTTCGCAGGCTTTGATTGAAGTAGACGGCGGAGTGAACCTGGAAACGGGCGCCCGCTTGGTAGAAGCCGGGGCCGATGCGCTGGTTGCAGGCAATGCAATTTTCGCCGATCCTGAACCCGAGAAAATGATTCGGATGTTGCACGGATTATAGCAAAGTCGTTGCCGGACAGACTTCCGATTGTTTTTTTGCTCATTCAGCTCTTCACGAAAAAGCAATCGGACGCAGCTCTTTAAAGCCTGCGGTGCTTGAAAACTGGGTTTTGGTGCTTGAAAACAAAGCCTCTGATGCTTGAAAACAGAGCTTCTGATGCTTGAAAACAGAGCTTCTGATGTTTGAAAACAGAGCCTCTGATGCTTGAAAACAAAGCCTCTGATGCTTGAAAACAGAGCTTCTGGTGCTTGAAAACAAAGCCTCTGATGTTTGGAAACAGAGCCTGTAATGTTTAAATCAAAGCCCGCCGTGTTTGGTTTGAAAGCCCGCCGCCTTTTTTTTAAAGCCCGCCGTGTTTTTTTTAAAGCCCGCCGTGTTTTTTTCAAAGCCCGCGGCCTTTTTTTCTAAGCATTGGCGCCTTTTTTTCAATTGACGGCCTCCATAAATTATCTTTCTCTTTTTCAACGACTTATACCTTTCCGAAGGAATGGAGATAAAAGATCCTCTCTCCTATCCGTTTGGAGGATGGAAATGGCAGACTGCATGAAACTAAGAAAGAGAATCTTCTGAGGAGTCCGTACATGAGTGCGAAGAAGCGAAGGGATTCGGCAGGTCTTGGAGCGGAACGATGCGGGAAAAGAATTTTTAAAAGCTTTATGTATCAATAACGGATTTGAAGCGATCATGTTGCCTACTGCCTCGTTGCATCGATATCCTTACGTGCGTCTGCTTGTTCCATGGATAGCAGGCATTTTTTGCGGAGATCGGTTTTTCGACCGGCCGACGGGTTTGTCTCTCCCCGTTTTTCTCTTTGCACTGTTTGCCGTACTGTCTGTCGGGTGTCATTTCCTGAAGCGGCATACCCTACGGTGGTGTTTCGGATTGTCCGTAACGATGCTTTGTTTTGCCGGGGGATGGATTGCCATTACTCTTTCTCTCCGGCAGTCGGTTTACGCTTTTCCCGAAGGAGAAATGGCGTATCACCTATCTCTGTCCGACAAGCCCGAACGGAAGGCGAAGAGTTTCCTGTGCCGTGTCGATGTAAGGTCGTATCGCGATTCGCTGTCCGTTCGTCCGGTCTCTCGCCGGGCAATTGTTTATTTTCAGGCGGATTCCGCTGCGGCCGCCTTGCGCGAAGGAGACGAATTGCTGGTGTTCGCGCGCATTTCTCCGCCGGCAAACCGGAACAACTTCGATGAATTCGACTATGCCCGCTTTCTCTTGCGTAAAGGGACAGCAGGTACGGGATACGCGGCTTCGGGCAAATGGACGAAACTCCCGGTGCGCCGTCCTCCCGGGTGGCATGGTTTGGCAGGCAACTATCGGGAGCAATTGCTCGATATTTATCGTTCGTTGGGTTTCGACGGTGATGAATTGGCTGTGCTTTCGGCGCTCACGGTAGGCGATAAACGTGAATTGAGCGAAGACATCCGCGAAAGTTATTCGGTTGCCGGAGTCAGCCACGTATTGGCTTTGTCGGGTTTGCATATCGGCCTGCTGACCGGGTTGCTTCTGTTTATCCTGAAGCCTTTAACAAGGCGTTCCCCGACAGGAAGAGTGGCGGGAGCAGTTCTGCTGACGGCCGTTTTGTGGCTTTTCGCCTTTGTCACCGGCTTCGCGCCATCGGTGGTTCGTTCCGTCTGCATGTTTTCCATCTGGATATCCGGCAGCCTGTTGGCAAGAAAGTCCTTGTCGGTCAACACGCTGGCTGCAACAGCTTTCGCCATGTTGCTCTATCGTCCGTCGTGGCTGTTCGATGTCGGGTTTCAATTGTCCTTTCTGGCGGTTGCTTCCATCCTGTTGTTGCATCCCGTCGTCTATCCGCTTATTTCGTTGAAAGGACGAACGGGTACATACATTGGCGGACTGATGAGTGTGTCCGTTGCGGCGCAAGTGGGCACGGCGCCGCTCGTTTGGGTTTACTTCTCCCGTTTTCCCGTGCATTTTCTGCTCACCAACCTCGTGGTTCTGCCGCTTGTCACAATCATTCTTTATGCGGCGGTCCTGATGCTGGCGCTCACTCCTTTTCCGGCGGCGCAGGCTGTCGCGGCGCTTCCTGTCCGTTTGCTGCTGAAAACACTCAACGGTTTTGTGCAGTGGGCGGAACAGCTTCCTTACGCGTCGGTCGACCACATCCGGTTTAGCCTGGCGGAAGCCGTAATCGTCTACCTTTTTCTTGTGTTTCTGCTATGCTTTGCGCGCATACGCCGGGCACGATACCTTCAGGCATGTCTTTTTTGCCTGCTGTCGCTAGCCGCTTTTCGCGCGATAACGGATTGGCGCCATCGCCCGCAGCGGAGCATTGTCTTTTACAACCTGCCCAATTGCCCGGTTGTTCACTGCGTGGAGGGTGACGGGCGCTCGTGGCTGAGCTATGCGGACAGCGTGCCCGATACCGAAAGCTTGCGGCGCACGGCAGGACGCTTCTGGCAACGCAGCCGGCTGAAGGAGCCGAAACATGTGATTGCCGACCATCGCGAAGGAAACTTCTTCATTCGCCAACGCCTGCTTACTTTTTACGATTGCCGCGTATGTATCGTTGCCGATAATCGCTGGCGCGGAAAAACAGCGCGTGGCCCGTTGCCGGTTCGTTACCTCTATCTTTGTCGCGGTTATGGCGGGCGGTTGCAAGAACTTGTCCCGCTGTTCGCCCCTTCGTGCGTGGTCATGGATGCGTCGCTTTCCGACCGGCGGAGGCGTCTTTTCGAAAAAGAATGCGAACAATTGGGAATCCGCTTTATCTCCTTGCCCGATAAAGGTTCTGTCCGGTTTTTGCTTTAAGTACGGAGAAATATTGTACATTTGCGGAAATTAATGAAAGTGTGCCGGAAACCGCCGGAGTCCATCCGGGCAGCATACGTCTGCCGGCGGAAAAACGAATGCCGGGAAAGGATTTGGCTATGCTTTCGTGACAGAATGAAAAGATTAAACTAACAAAAAACGTGGCAATCTCGATTGGGAAACTCGCAGTCGGTGTTTGCCGCCTCATTGAACCATGCTGACCAAAGTTATAGAACAGGCAAAAATAGACCATTTCAGCAAATGGTTTGTACGTGCCGATAAAGTTGTAATCGTATCCCATGTATCTCCTGATGGCGACGCCATCGGATCGTCGTTGGGGTTGTACCATTTTCTTGAATCGCAGGGGAAAACGGCCCATGTGATAGTTCCCAACGCTTTCCCCGACTTCCTGCGGTGGATGCCGGGTAGCAAAGATATTCTGCTGTACGATCGTTACAAAGACTTTGCCGATAAACTGATTGCCGAGGCGGATGTGATTTGCTGCCTGGATTTCAACACCCTGAAGCGCATCGATGCGATGGAAGATGCCGTAGCTGCATCTCCCGCCCGCAAGATATTGATCGATCACCACTTGTATCCGGACGATTTTTGCCGGATCACCATGTCCTATCCCGTTATTTCTTCCACTTCCGAGTTGGTGTTTCGCCTTATCTGCCGCATGGGCTATTTCGGCGACATCACGAAAGAAGGAGCCGAATGTATTTACACCGGCATGATGACCGATACGGGCGGATTTACTTATAACTCGAACAACCGGGAGATTTATTTCATCATCGGCGAATTGCTCTCTAAAGGAATAGACAAGGACGATATTTACCGGAATGTGTACAACACCTACTCTGAAAGCCGGTTGCGATTGATGGGCTACGTCCTGTCCAACATGCGGGTTTATTCCGATTGTAATGCGGCCTTGATTACATTGACCAAAGAAGAGCAGGGCAAGTTTGCCTATGTGAAAGGCGACAGCGAAGGCTTTGTCAACATTCCTCTCTCTATCAAGAACGTTTGTTTCTCCTGCTTCCTGCGCGAAGATACCGAAAAACCGATAATCAAGATATCGCTTCGTTCTGTCGGCAAATTTCCGTGCAACGAGTTGGCGGCGGAATTCTTCAACGGAGGAGGGCATTTGAACGCTTCGGGCGGTGAGTTCTTCGGCACGATGGATGAGGCCAAGGCGGTGTTCGAACAAGCCCTTGCCAAGTATAAGCCTTTGTTGACCGCCAATGGCTGAAAAAGTGAAGGTTAAAAGAGGATGGGAAAAGGTTAAAAGATACGAACTTTGAAGCATGCTCTTCATACTTTCCGTGAATTTGAAATACATTTGTACAGAATATAGCTAAATGACAGATAATGAAGAAACTTATATTTGTATTGATTTCCTTATGGGTGGCGGGAACCCTCTTCCAATCGTGCGATAACACGAAAACTTATGCTGAATTGCTGGAAGAAGAGAGAGATGCCGTAAAAGCGTTTATTAAAGACAGTGCCATTCGCGTCATTTCTTTGGAAGAATTTGAGAAAGATACCATCACGGCTTCGAAAGAGGCGGGAGATGATTTCGACGAGTTTGTGGCCTTCTCCAACGGGGTATATCTGCAAATCATCAATCGCGGCGACAAGGAAACCAAGGCGCATTTCGTAAACGGAGATGAAATTTGCGCCCGCTACCTGGAAAAGAATGTGGCGACACGTGAAACGGCTTGCTTCAATATCTTTCAGCCCGATTGGCAAGATGCGGGCAGGGTTTATACGCAACCGGCTGTTTTCCGTTATGTAAATAACGGTACATCTTCCGCTTACGGTATTTTTACGGAGATGGATTATTTGTGGTCGAGCTATTACCAAAGCACAGCCGTACCTGCGGGATGGCTGCTGTCTCTGCCTTATCTTTGGAATGGCGCACGCATTCGTCTTATCATTCCGTCGAAAATGGGGCATTCTTCAGCACAACAGCATGTCACCCCTTACTATTATTACATTCAGAGCTTCTCGAAGGCGCAAAGCTAAGAACATTCATATTAAATATTTTTTTTAAAAAGATCATGACTTTAATCAAATCGATTTCCGGAATCCGCGGTACCATCGGCGGAAAAGCGGGTGAAGGATTGAATCCGCTCGATATTGTGAAATTCACTTCTGCGTATGCTACGCTGATTCGTAAAACCTGTACGGTAAAAAGCAATAAGATAGTTGTAGGCCGCGATGCCCGCATTTCCGGCGAAATGGTAAAGAACGTGGTAGTGGGAACCCTCATGGGAATGGGATGGGACGTAGTCGATATCGATTTGGCCTCTACTCCGACTACCGAACTTGCCGTGACGATGGAAGGCGCTTCGGGCGGTATCATTCTTACGGCTTCGCATAATCCCAGACAGTGGAACGCGCTTAAACTTCTGAACGAACGCGGCGAGTTCCTGAACACTGCCGAAGGCGAGGAGGTTCTTCGCATTGCCGAAGCGGAAGAATTCGACTATGCCGATGTAGACTGCTTGGGCTCTTATCGCAAAGACCTGTCTTACAACCAAAAGCATATCGACTGTGTGCTGGCTCTCGACTTGGTGGATGTGGAAGCCATCAAGAAGGCGAATTTCCGCGTGGCGATCGATGCCGTGAACTCGGTGGGAGGGATCATTCTTCCCGAATTGCTCGAACGCCTCGGAGTGAAACATGTGGAAAAACTCTACTGTGAACCTACCGGAGATTTCCGGCATAACCCCGAACCGCTTGAGAAAAACCTGGGCGACATCATGAATCTGATGAAAAGCGGCAAGGCGGACGTGGCTTTTGTGGTAGACCCGGACGTAGACCGCCTGGCAATGATTTGTGAAGACGGAACGATGTACGGCGAGGAATATACGTTGGTGACGGTAGCCGATTATGTGTTGAAGCATACGCCCGGCAATACGGTATCCAACTTAAGCTCGACCCGTGCTTTGCGCGACGTGACCCGAAAGTACGGAATGGAATACAATGCTTCTGCCGTGGGCGAAGTGAATGTGGTGACGAAGATGAAAGAAACCAATGCCGTAATCGGCGGTGAGGGCAACGGAGGAGTTATTTATCCGGCAAGCCACTACGGACGAGACGCATTGGTGGGTATCGCTTTGTTCCTCAGTCATCTGGCTCATGAAGGCAAGAAAGTGAGCGAACTTCGCGCTACGTATCCTCCTTATTTTATCGCAAAAAACAAGGTAGACCTGACTCCCGGAATAGATGTGGACGCTATCCTGGCTAAAGTGAAGGAACTTTATAAGAATGAAGAAATCAATGATATAGATGGAGTGAAGATAGACTTTGCCGATAAGTGGGTGCATCTGCGCAAGAGCAATACCGAACCGATTATCCGTGTGTACAGCGAAGCCTCGACGATGGAAGCGGCTGAGGAAATCGGACGGCAGATTATGGATGTAATCAACGAACTGGCCAAATAACCCGGCCTGAATTACTGCTTTCACTGTACGCAGTATCGAATTTATAGAGGAAAGTGCCGTTTCAATCCTGTTTGTGCAGGAAGAAACGGCGCTTTCTTTTTTTTCTTGCGCATGCTGTATACCGTTTGGATAGACTTCCGTTCATGATTTGCGCTTGGTGAAGGTGAAATATGCGGAAAAAGTTTTTTTCACAGGTGCGTCCTGCAAAGAATAAACAATTATACGTATAAAACCGTTTCTTCATTAGTGTAAATAAATATGCAATGTATATGAAAAGAGGTTTTTTGCTCGTATTGAGTCTGTTTTTTATGTTTTCTCTAAGTGCGCAGAAGAAGACGCTCCACGATTTTACGGTGAAAACAATCGACGGGAAGGACTTCTCTTTATCGACCCTGAAAGGTAAAAAAGTGTTGGTGGTGAATGTGGCATCAAAATGCGGCCTTACACCGCAGTACACCGAGCTAGAGCAGTTGTACCGGACGTATAAGGATCGAAATTTTGTGATTATAGGTTTTCCTGCCAATAATTTCATGGGGCAGGAACCCGGCAGCAATGAAGAGATTGCCGCCTTCTGTTCGTTAAACTATGGAGTCACTTTCCCGATGATGGCGAAGATTTCCGTGAAAGGCGAGGAGCAGGCGCCGCTTTACCGATGGTTGACCGAAAAAACGGAAAATGGTAAAGAAAACGCTCCCGTGCAATGGAATTTCCAAAAGTTTATGATTGATACGGACGGACAATGGGTCGGATTCGCCACTCCTAAGGAGAGTCCGTTATGCAATAAGATTACCGATTGGATAGAGAAAGAGTGATTCCTCTCAACAGAATCTCAAGTTGGCATTCGGGATCATATCCCACTTGCGGCAGGAAAAGAGTGATTCCTCTTAACAGAATATCAAGGTGGCTCTCGCTTTACCCGGAATACTTCGGCTTCATCGGTTTTAATGCCTTATTTTTTACCTGAGCATGGTTGCTGTTTTTTCGTGCAACACTCAGACAGACTTCAGGAAGACTTTATGAAACTCCTGTTCGAAATTGGGAGTAAACACCCCTTTCCCGAAGTTTTCTTTAATCTCTTGCATCGTCCAGAATCCGCTTTCGGCTACTTCTTTGCCGGGGCGGATTTTACCGTTGTATACGGTTTTGTGAACAAAAACGAGTTCTTTCTCGCAGTCCGACTCGTACACATAGCTTGTCAGCCGTTCGGCAGTGAATTCCGTAATTCCCAATTCCTCATAAGCCTCCCTGCGGAGAGCAGTCTCCACGCTTTCTCCCAAATCGATATGCCCGCCTACGGAAGTATCCCATTTGCCCGGTTGTATATCTTTCCATTCGGGGCGTTTTTGCAGGTACAGTTCTCCCCGGTCGTTGAATACATGCAGGTGAACTACGGGATGAAGCAGTTTGCTCCCGTTATGGCATTCCCCGCGGGTGGCCGTACCCGTGATGTTTCCTTGCTCGTCTACAAGGGGGAATATCTCCCGGTTATTATCGCTCGGCATGGCAAATGATGTAATTACGGGATTAGCAGCGAAGAGTCGCCGTAACTCAGGAACCGGAAATCGTGGCTCAGCGCATAGTCGTAGATGGTTTTCCAGTCTCCTTTCACGAAAGCCGAAACAAGCAGCAGCAGTGTGCTTTGCGGTTGGTGGAAATTGGTGACCATCGCTTTTACGATTTTGTAATCGTATCCCGGCGCGATGATAATCTGAGTGCTGGTGTGCAGTGTCTCCATGCCGTGGCGGTCGAGATAGTCGAGGATATTCTTCATCGCATCCACCGGAGAGAGCGTGCTTTCCCGTTCGTAGGGTTGCCATTGGCGCACGTGCAGCTCTTTCTCTGTGAGTCCGGGATTGCCGGCCAGCGCCGCTCCGATATGGTAAAGGCTTTCGAGCGTCCGCACCGAAGTAGTGCCCACGGCGATAGCCCGACCTTCATGTTCGATTAGTTTTCGGATGGTGTTTCGGTGAACCGAAATATATTCCGTGTGCATTTCGTGCCCTTCTATCTCTTCGCTTTTCACGGGTTTGAACGTTCCTGCTCCTACATGCAGCGTCAGCTCTTCGAGGTCTATATTCTTCTTCCGGAGTTCGTCGAGCACGTGGGGAGTGAAGTGCAATCCGGCAGTGGGTGCCGCTACCGAACCTTTGATTTTCGAATACACCGTTTGGTAAGTCTCCTTATCGCTTTCTTGCGTATCCCGGTTCAGGTAAGGAGGAATGGGCAATTCGCCGAATACTTCCAGAATATCGGCAAAGGTCACCTCCTTGTTATCCCAAGTGAAGTCGATCCAATGGCTGGTTCCTCTGCATTCGCCTCTCGTTGCATTCAGTGTAATGAGATGTCCTTTTACTGTCATCTCCCGTTTCAGTGCTCCGTCTTTCCATTTCTTTAAGTTGCCCACCATGCAAAGCCAAGCGGCATGCTGCGTTTGCTGGAAGTTCAGCACATAATCATTCGGTTGAACCGGCTCCAGACAGAATACTTCGATCAAAGCGCCCGTTTCTTTTCGGAAATGCAGTCGTGCCTGAATCACTTTCGTGTTGTTGAAAACCATCAGGCTGCCTTCGGGGATATACTCGGGGAGCGAAGTGAAAACATCTTCGCCGACTTTTCCCTGCCGGTAAAGCAGAAGTTTCGACCGGTCGCGCATAGGTAATGGAAACTTGGCGATGCGTTCGTCGGGCAGGGTATAATTGAATTCGCTGATATGAATATGTTTCGGATTTTCTTTCATTGTTCTAAATGTAAAAGAGGTCGGGCTTCAGGTTTCCGATATTCTGTCACAACCTGTCCGCGCGGCAGATAAACATTCAATACGGACTTTTCCGTCACCCTCAACTTTTGTATCCTCGCCTGTGGGCAAGGGGAGTGATGACCTGTGCGCCGTTCGCTCTTGGGGCATCCTCTGTCTTTTTGCATTCCTGTCTGCGGAAGATGACAGTGACAAAGCGCTTTATTTGTAGTTGAATTTATTAATTATATAAGTAAGGCTGCCTCATTGTTACTTTGAGACAGCCTCTTCTTTTCACCAGTCGGGGTGACTGGATTCGAACCAGCGACCACACGCCCCCCAGACGCGTACTCTAACCGGGCTGAGCTACACCCCGAATTGCGGATGCAAAAGTAATGCTTTATTTTGAAATAACAAATAAATCGGTGTGTTTTTGTTTTGCCTCAAAAGTTGTTTTTGTCACTAAGGGCTTATTATTATGGTGTTGCATACATATAATAAGTTATTCAGGCCGTTTCGGGAATTGGTAGAATAACATCGCAATATTTGCTGAGATAGCATCGGAAAATACGGTGTGGTTTATTCCGGATGACGGATTACGGAGTAAATACTTTATTTCTCTATTGGGCAACAGTGATGATAGCGCTTCGGAAAGGAGAGAATGAGTGCAATTATTGCTCCATTACTTCATTGCTTCATTGGGCAATACGGCCTCATCGTACCGGTTTATATACCTGTTGAACTGACCATATATACCTACCGTGGTGGCCATATATACTTACCCCTGCTGACCATATATGCCTACCGCGGTAGCCATATATGGCTACCGAGCTGACTATATATGTATACCGGACGGGTTAAATATACAACGATGTTCTTTGCTACGCGATGGGTTTCCTTCGCCAATATAAGAGGGACTTAAATCCCCCTACACTCGCGATAGAAAGCGATAACCGACTTTGCCGCCGGCTCTTGAAGGCAAATTTAAATTCCCATACACTCGCGATAGAAGTCGAGCATTTCGAAAATCATGTTTTTGGAAGCTGTTTGGTTGATGCGTATGTCGCCGATCTCTCCCAATAAGGTGAAGTTGACATGCTCTGTCGAACTGTTTTTCTTATCGTGCGTCATCAATGCGTATAAGGTTTCGTATTGTTTGCAAGTGAAGAAGAAGATTCCGTAGTTCTCTTTTATGAACTGTATCATTTGCCGCATTTTGTCTTTGGGGAATCCGCAGGCGATATGCGAGAGATAAAGTTCGCAAACCAGTCCCCATGCTACGGCGTATCCGTGCAATACCGGGCGGTTTTCGGCAAGCGCCAGGCTTTCGAACGCGTGTCCTGCCGTATGTCCCAGATTCAAGGCCTTTCGGATGCCGTGTTCGTGAGGGTCTTGCTCTACCATCTCTTCTTTGATGTGCACCGATTGGCCCACTAACTTCCCGAGCACGCCGTAGTCAATGGCGGATATGTCGAAAGAAAGCAGTTCGCTCCAATGTGCCTCGTCACTGATTAGACCGTGCTTCAGCATCTCTGCATATCCGGACAGGAAGTTTGCCGTGTCCAGACTGCGTAGAAATCCGGTTTCTATCAGCACGCTGCTTGCCGGAGCAAAAGCGCCTATCTCGTTCTTCAGTCCGTTGAAGTTGATGCCGGTCTTGCCTCCCACAGATGCATCTACCATGGATAGCAGCGTTGTGGGAATGTTGATATAAGAGATTCCGCGCTTGAACGTTGCCGCAGCAAAACCTCCCAAGTCGGTCACCATTCCCCCACCCAGATTGATGAGCAGAGAGTGCCGTGTCGCCCCGTTCGTGCTCAGCGCCATCCATACGGAAGCCAATGTGTCGATGTTTTTATGGATGTCTTCGGCGCCGATGCAGATATCTACGGCTCCTTTCAGAGAAGAAAGTTTATGCAGAACAGGGAGGCAGAGTTGCCGGGTGTGCTCGTCTGTCAGGATGAATAGTTTGTCGTGAGGGCACTTTCCGATAGCGCGAGCGAGGTCTTCTTCGAGATTCCCGCAGAGAATAACTTCTTGTTTATCCATGTTTTCTTGGCTTTTTCTACCTGCAAATGTACATGATAATTTTCAGATTTCCCGAAGCAAATGAATATAAGTCTCTTTTTTTACTTACTTTTGCCTTATTAAAAACATCCGAAAACATCCGATTATGAAAGCTTTATTACCTGTCTTCTGCCGTCCTTTGGGATATGTCATTCTGCTGATTGCTTTATTCATCATCCCGGTACTTTATATGCAGGGGCTTGTGACCGACCGAAACCTCTTGTTCTATAAAGAATGTACCAAGTTGCTGATGATGGCAGGATGCCTGTTCATTATTTTTGCGCTGAATAAGCATGAAAGCCGTGAAACGGAGCAAATCCGCAATACTGCCGTTCGCAATGCTATCTTTTTCACTTTCCTCTTTGTCTTCGGAGGTATGCTTTGGCGCGTGCTGAAAGGCGATGTGATTAACGTCGACACTTCTTCTTTTCTTACTTTCCTGATTATAAACGTGCTTTGTTTGGAATTCGGTTTGAAGAAAGCGGTGGTAGACCGCCTTTTTAGAAAATAATTTCGCCTGCTCATTAAACCTTTCCTGAATCTGTCCGTCAAATAATCGTTGTTGGAATCTGTTTGAAAAACTGTTTCCATCTTTCCGTTCTTTGCTTTGAAACGATCTTGCCGTAATTTCACTTGTGCGATGAGAAAGATAGCAATCTATCCGACACGGAGCATAAGCCGGTTTGTGATAAAAAAGCAGAATAGCTTTCTCTCCGGCAATTTGGAGTGACCGCTTCCTGAGTTTCGTCTTGTTGACTTTGAGATATTGCAGGACTGTGTGTGAAAATGGAATGAAGGAGAAGAGAAACTACTGGTGGTCTGAGAAAAGGGATCGAAGTGCCTCATCCGTCGGATAAGGTCTATGAGAGACACGACTGCTGGTCTGAGAAAAAGGCGGATAGACGAATGGAACCCGAACAGGTTTTTAGTGATTATAAAACGTAATAAGGTTAATGAGAAAAATTTCAGTTTGGCTGGTGCTTACATTCTTATGCACCTCCTTTGCTCTTGCACAAGATAAAACAATCGCCGTTTCGGGACGTGTCGTTGAAACGGAATCGAAAGAACCGGTTACGCAGGCGACTGTCCGCCTGTTAGCGCTTCCCGACAGTTCGTATGTTGCCGGAATAGCCACCGGAAACAAAGGTTGGTTTACGCTTCCGAAGGTGAAAGCCGGAAAGTATCTTTTAGTAGTTTCTTCCATCGGTTTCCGTACAGAAACACTCTCGTTGCAGCTCTCTGCCGATGTGCCCGATAAAAAGATTGGTACTGTTTCGTTGGAGCCCGACGAGGTGATGCTGGCTGAGGCGGTTGTCGTTGCGGAAGCTCCGCAGGTCACGGTAAGAGAAGATACGCTTGAGTTCAACTCCGCCGCTTATCGCACTCCCGAAGGCGCCATGCTCGAAGAGCTGGTAAAGAAACTTCCCGGAGCCGAGATCGACGAATCGGGGAATGTGAAAATTAACGGGAAGGAGATTAAGAAGATTATGGTGGACGGAAAGGAGTTCTTCGGCGGAGACGTGAAGACGGGGCTGAAGAATCTGCCGGTCGATATGGTGGACAAGCTGAAGACGTATGACAAGAAATCGGACTTGGCGCGGATTACGGGCATCGATGACGGAGAGGAGGAGACAGTGCTCGATTTGAAAGTGAAGAAAGGGATGAATCAAGGATGGTTCGGCAATGCCGATGTCGCTGCCGGAACGAAAGACCGCTATTCGAGCAATGTGATGTTGAACCGGTTTGTGGAAAACAGCCAGTTCTCTTTGGTCGGGTCTGCGAATAATGTGAACGATCAAGGCTTTTCGGGTGGCGGACGTCCGTCTTTTCGAAACAATAACGGCCTGACCGCAACCAAGATGATCGGTATGAATTTCGCTACTCAAACTGACAAATTGGAGTTGGGAGGCAGCGTGCGCTATAATTATACCGACCGTGACGCGTCTTCCGTCAGTTCGTCCGAACGCTTCCTGAAGAAAGGGAACTCGTTTGCCAACTCCGACGGTAGGAACAGAACGAAGAATACGGACTTCAATGCAGACTTTCGTTTGGAATGGAAGCCCGATACGCTGACCAACATCATTTTCCGTCCCAACCTTTCGTATGGAAAATCGGATGCTTCGTCAGTTTCGGCATCAGGCACTTTCAAGAAGGATCCGCTGGAGTATACGCCCAATCCGAATGATTACCTGAGCCTCGAATGGCTCGAAGGCAATTCGGCAGACGATCCGCTGAAAGATATCCGTGTCAATGCTTCGAACAGCGGATCGCTTTCAGAGAACAAGAGCTTGTCGGGGAATGCTACATTGCAACTGAACAGAAGATTGAATTCGAGAGGACGTAACGTGACATTGAGGGGAACGGTGGGCTACGGTGACAATGACAACGATTCGTATACGCAGTCGCTCACTCGTTATTACGGACTGAAAAGTCAGGTTTCCGGTCATTCGGACGAAGACTCTCTTCTGTATCGCGCCCAATACATCAGGATGCCTGCCACCAATTATAATTATACGGCTCAGCTCACATACAGCGAGCCTATTGCGCGCGCAACATTTCTGCAATTGAGTTATGCTTTCAGATACAGATACAGCAAGAGCGACAAAAGCACTTATGATTTGCTGCCATTGGATTGGAAGCTCGGACAACCTTTACCGTCGGGATACCCTGCGTATGAAGTCGACAGTCTTGGGAAGAATGCCGAATATCATTACTATAATCATGATGTCACGGCAGGTATACGGTTTATCCGTGCGAACTACCAGTTGAGCGCGGGTGTATCTTTGCAGCCTCAGCGGTCTACTCTTTCTTATAAGAAAGGAGACTATCAGACCGATACCGTTCGCACCGTATTCAATTTTTCTCCGAATATCGATTTTCGTTACCGCTTTTCCAAAGTCAGCCAATTGCGCGTGACCTATCGCGGACGAAGTAGTCAGCCCGGTATGGAGAGCCTGTTGCCTATTACCGACAATTCCAACCCGCTGAATATCCGCATGGGTAATCCGGGGTTGAAACCTTCTTTCTCGCACAACATGCGGGCATTTTACAATACCTATAATGCCGAACTTCAACGGGGAATTATGGCGCATGCGAATTTTACGCTTACTCAGAACGGCATAGGCAATGTCACACGTTACAATTACGATAACGGAGGGTTGATCACCCGTCCGGAAAACATCAACGGCAATTGGAGCGCTTTTGCTATGTTCGGCTTCAATACGGCTTTAAAAGACAAGCGGTTTACCGTCAATTCGTTTTCGCGCACCAGTTACAGCAATCTCATATCTTATCTCTATAACGATGAGACAAAGCTGAATGACAAGACACGTAGCACTTCGCTCCTGCTGGGAGAACATCTGAACGGTACTTTCCGTAATGACTGGTTCGAGGTTTCGGTGAACGGGTCGATCCGCTATACCTTCGAGCGTAACAAGCTGCGTCCGGAAAATAATCAGCAGCCTTACACCTATGGCTATGGAGTGAGCACCAACATCTCCCTGCCTTGGCAAATGTCTTTGTCTACCAATATTACCAACAATGCCCGCCGTGGCTACCGGGATACAAGTATGAACCGGAATGAACTTATCTGGAATGCTCAGATTGCGCAGAACTTCCTGAAAGGAAATGCCGCTACCGTCAGTTTCGAAGTTTACGATATTCTGAAGCAGCAGACCAATGTCAGCCGTTCGCTGACGTCCGACATACGTTCGGTTTCCGAGTTCAACGGCATTAACAGCTATTGCATGCTCCGGTTTACTTACCGACTTAACATCTTCGGGAATAAAGAAGCGCGTTCTCACATGCGCCAAGGGGGTGGATTCCATCGGCCCGAAGGCCCTCACCGCGATGGCTTCGGAGGCAGAGGGCGAGGACGTTTCTAAGCAAGGTCGTCGATTCTGCCGTCGTTTCAAATCGTCGGTTCGCCCTCCCGCTTCATTGCCCTTCGTTTTAGAGAAATATTCGCCGCCTCATCTGATGAGGCGGCGAATATTTCTCTTTTTCTACCCCCGCTTTAGCTTTATTAGATAATTTAATTTATATTTGTTGTTTCGGATTCTAAATTGACATAAAGCGAAGCCCATGGTAGATTGGAATTACATAATCGGCCAGATAGCGACGGTGGCTTTTCATCTGATTTACATCGGAGCCATTGTGGGTACAATCCTTGTCATTGTTCTCGATAACCGTAATCCGGTAAAGACGATGGCATGGATACTTGTACTGTTGTTTCTTCCGTTCGTCGGGCTTGTCCTTTATTTCTTCTTCGGCCGGAGCCGGCGTAAAGAACGCATCATCAGCCGGAAGAGCTACGACCGCCTTTTGAAAAAGCCGATGGCGGAATATCAAGCTCAGAAGTCTTACGATCTTCCTCCGAATTACAACCGTCTTATCCGCCTTTTTTACCATACAACTCAGGCTTTTCCTTTCGACGGAAACCGGGTAGCTGTTTATACAAACGGGTACTCCATGTTGCAGTCGTTGCTCCGGGAAATTCAAAAGGCGCAGCATCATATTCATCTCGAGTTCTATATATTCGAAGATGATGCTATCGGGCGGTTGGTGAAAGACGTTTTGATAGAAAAATCGTCTCAGGGGGTGGAGGTTAGGGTAATTTACGATGATGTGGGATGCTGGCATGTGCCGAATCGGTTTTTTGAAGAGATGCGCGATGCCGGTATCGAAGTCCGCAGTTTCCTGAAAGTTCGCTTCCCCTTGTTTACCAGCAGGATAAATTACCGGAATCATCGAAAAATGGTAGTTGTAGACGGAAAGATAGGTTTTGTGGGCGGTATGAATCTGGCGGAGCGTTACTTGCGCGGTCTCTCTTGGGGCGTTTGGCGCGACACGCATATTCTGATCGAAGGAAAGGCGGTACATGGCATTCAAACAGCCTTCTTGCTCGACTGGTATTTTATCGACCGCACTTTGATTACTTCCTCCCGTTATTTCCCCAGAATAGGGGCGTGCGGAGATTCTTTGGCGCAGATTGTCACCGGTGAGCCTGTAGGGCCTTGGAAAGAGATCATGCAAGGATTGACGAAAGCCATTTCGGAAGCCAAAGAGTATTTCTATATGCAGACACCGTATTTTCTCCCTACGGAACAAGTGCTCGCTGCCATGCAGACCGCCGCTTTGTCCGGAGTAGATGTGCGTTTGATGCTGCCCGAATACGCCGACAACCGGATTACTCATTTAGGTTCGCAATCTTATTTGGCAGATGTGTTGCAGGCGGGGGTGAAGGTTTATTTCTATAAAAAAGGATTTTTGCATTCTAAACTTATGGTTTCCGATGATATGCTCTCTACCGTCGGCTCGACCAATGTAGACTTTCGCAGCTTCGAGCACAATTTTGAGGTGAATGCTTTCATATACGGTGTGGAGACTGCTCTTGAGATGAAAGAAATCTTCCTGGAAGATCAACGTGAGTGCGCGCAAGTCTTTTTGAAGATTTGGGTACGTCGGTCGTGGAAGCAAAAAGCAGCGGAGTCTGTTGTCCGCTTGTTGGCTCCGCTACTTTAACTCAGTTTTCGCATAGAGAGGAGCAGCATGCGCCCTCTTATGCGCTTATCTGAAAAAAGAGAAGTTCACGCTTCCGTAGGCTCTTCTTTCTATAAAGTGCGGGTCGGACTCGAAACTGTCTTGTTTGCCATGCTCCAACACAAGCAATCCCTCTTCTTTGAGTAAATTGTTCTTGAAAATCAAGTCGGGGATGGAATGCAAATCTTTCAGGTCATAAGGAGGATCGGCAAAGATAAAGTCGAATTGTTCGCGGCTGCTGTTGATGAACCGGAATGCATCTCCGCGAATCGGCAGGCATTTGTCTGTGTCCACCTCTTTCATGATTTTGCAGATGAACGAATGGTGGGCGGGATCTTTTTCGATGCTGATTACGCGGTCGCAACCTCGTGAAACGAGTTCGATACTGATACTTCCGGTTCCGGCAAACAAGTCGAGAGCCGTTATCCCTTCTTCAAAATCGATGTACTTATTGAGCACGTTGAACAGATTCTCTTTGGCAAAATCTGTGGTGGGACGCGCTTTGAATGTGCGTGGCACTTCAAATCTTCTTCGTTTATAGATTCCGCTGATTACTCGCATGTCAATAAAGCTTTCATGTCAATATTAGTGGATGGGTTCATCACAAACACCTGCAGGATGAATTTTCTCAGTTCTCTTAACAACCGTTCCTTTTCGGGCATGGCTCCTGTTAAGTGCAGTTCGTCCCGCTGCTGGTCGAATTCCATCTGTTTCCATACATACAGCAGGTAGTAAACACAATCTTCAAAGTTTGTACATTTGAAAGAGTTTGCCAAAAGCAAATGTCCGCGTTCGAAGCAAAAGAGGTCGATGGCCCCTTTACGAAACGAAGCATACATCTTCCTGCTGTTTCCCAATCGGCTTTTCACCGTAAAATATTCGATAAGAGGGGTGGAATGAGAATAGAATCGGGCATCGGGATATTGCTTTTCTATAAAAGCATGAGCGCTCTTGTCCATGCTGAAGATAACTACCGCATTTTCTCTTTTCAGTATGTTGTAGATAATCTTTTCATGTTCTTTTTTCCGGTGGTTGTGATAAAACAAGAGTTCTGCCTGCTCGTCTTCGAACAGTTCGAACGGAACTGTTGTGAATCGCTTGCCGGTCATCATCACGTTTACCCGCTTGTAGGGACAGTTCAGAAAGTCCGATTCCTGAAAAACTCTCCGCAGGTTGGCTGTAAGAGATAGCGAGTCGTCTGCCTCTTTCTCTATAAACGATAGCGAGTTGTCGGAAATCGGATTGTAGATAGAAAAAGAAAATCCATCCGTGCTGAGACGGATGGATAAAGTATATTGTTTGGATTTCGTGAGATCGATCATTATTCCCAGTTCCCTGCACCGTTGTTCGGAGTTTCGATAGAGCCGATCATTAATCCGCTGTATCTTCCTAATTTCTCCTGAACATCTTTCAGATTGATAATCTCTTGTTTGTCAAGTCCTTGCAAATAAGCATCGTATGGAGCTTTCACTTCGTACATGAATACCGGAGCGCCCGATTTTGCCGTATCGTTTTTGGTTGCCATCTGGAACTGCTCACCGTTTGAGAAAGGAATAAATCTCATGGAGTCGGCATTGAATCCTTTGGGATACAGCGTGTCCATCACAGCTACCCACATTGTATCGCGTTTGAAGTTCTCAAGTCCCCATTTTTTTACTTCATCATATTTGCCTGTTTTTTTAGCGCGGTTGATGATAGCCATCGCTTTCTTTTCAGTCAAGCCGTCTTCCAATTGTTTGTCTGTCAATTGACCGATTTTCATAACGAAAGGAAGCTTCTGATTTTTAACGAAATCGATGAGGGTGTCGAATTTATCCGTATATTGTCCGTGATTAAGCATGCGGTACTCTTGTTGAGCTTTGCGAATGTCGATCAATCGGGCAATAACAGCTTTTTCTCTCTCTTTCTTGGATTTTTCGAAATTGATAGGTCCCGTGATGCTGTTGTAGCAAATGTAGGCTAACGCGGCAACACAGAGTACAAGTACAATATTAAATACTGTTTTCATGATGATTTATGTTTTTTAGTTGTTATATTCGCATCGCAAAAATAGAATAAATAAATTTAAATATGGCAGTTCCCCGAACTTTTTTCTCGAACAAAAATGATAAATAACTATTTAGAAAGGCAAATTAAGGAAAATTTCCCTTATCAACCAACTTTTGAACAGGAAATAGCGGTAAAAACGCTTTCGGATTTCTTGCTTTCGAGAGTAGGGGAAGAGGTCTTTATACTTCGAGGATATGCGGGGACGGGTAAAACTTCGCTGATCGGTGCGTTGGTTAAAACATTAGACCGGTTGCAACAGAAAACAGTCTTACTGGCTCCTACCGGACGTGCCGCCAAAGTCTTTGCTAACTATGCGGGGCATCCGGCTTTTACCATTCACAAGAAAATATACCGTCAGCGTTCTTTCTCGAATGAGTTGGATAATTTTTCCGTCAATGAGAATTTATTTGCGCATACGCTTTTTATTGTCGACGAGGCTTCGATGATCTCCAACGAAGGACTTTCGGGCACGATGTTCGGTACCGGCAGATTGTTGGATGATTTGATACAGTTTGTCTATTCGGGCGAAGGTTGCCGTCTCTTGTTGATGGGCGATACGGCTCAGCTTCCTCCCGTTGGCGAAGAAATGAGTCCGGCCCTGTTTGCCGATGCGCTGAAAGGATACGGCTTGAAAGTGCATGAAGCCGATCTGACTCAGGTAGTGCGTCAGGAACAAGATTCCGGAATTTTATGGAATGCTACTCAATTGCGTCACCTCATTGTAAAAGAAGATTGTCATTCGTTGCCCCGGATAAAAGCTTCCGGTTTTCCGGATGTAAAAATCGTTTCCGGAACAGATTTGATAGAAGAGCTGTCTGCCTGCTACGACCGCGACGGGATGGAAGAAACGATTGTCGTTTGCCGTTCCAACAAACGGGCTAATTTATACAACAATGGGATACGTGCCCAGATCTTATGGCGCGAAGACGAATTGAACTCGGGAGATATATTGATGATTGCCAAGAATAATTATTACTGGACGGAGCAGTATAAGGAACTCGACTTCCTTGCCAATGGAGAGCTTGCGGTGGTTCGCCGTGTTCGCAAAACCCGCGAGATGTATGGCTTCCGTTTTGCAGAAGCTACCCTTGCCTTTCCCGACCAAAATGGCGCCGAACTGGACGCCACCTTACTGTTGGATACGCTTCATTCCGATGCTCCGGCATTGCCGAAGGAGGCTAACGACCGTTTGTTCTACACCATACTCGAAGACTATGCGGACATCCCGTTGAAGCGCGACCGGATGAAAAAGATGAAAGCAGACCCGTACTACAATGCCTTGCAGGTGAAGTACGCGTATGCCGTTACTTGCCATAAAGCGCAAGGCGGGCAGTGGAAGAACGTCTTTCTGGATCAAGGATATATGACTGATGAATTTCTGACGCCGGAGTATTTTCGCTGGCTTTATACCGCTTTTACACGTGCCACAAAGACATTGTATCTGGTGAATTATCCGGAGAAACAGATCTTGTGACAAATGTTGTATTAAATATATTATCCACATGAGTAACAAACAATCAAAAGAGGACCTTTTGGTTTTTATGTCTTCCCTTGTCAGTCGCTTGCACGAGGAGGGCTGTTATGGCACTGCACACGTATATTCAAGCACTTTGCGGTGTATCCGCCGTTTTGAAGGCGGGCAACGCCTGCCTTTTTCTTGTATAAATGCCGTTGGGTTTCTTTATTCGAAGGTTATCTGTTGAGTCAGGGATTGAGTTTCAATACGGTTTCCACTTACCTTCGGCTTCTTCGTGCGGTTTACAACCGCGGTGTCAGGTGCGGTGCTGCAGCTTATTCCCCGCACCTCATTCTCTCTCAGAAAACGGCCGTTGATGGAAGACTGATAACGGTGAACGGTTCAACTTATCTTGTTTAAAACTTACCACCGTCACTTCTTCCAAAGCAATCCTCTTGACTGCTACGGTATCGAGGTCGGTGGCAGAAAGCCCGAAAGGCAGTAAAAAAAGAGCGGAACAAATAAACTGTTTCATCATATACTCATCAAATTTCCCGCAAAATTAAAGGTTGACCGCCTTGTACGCAATCCTCATTTTTTAGGATTTTGGAATGATTATTAGCATACACATACGCAATAAAATTAAATTCTATATTCTAAAACTTATATACTATAATTATTAGTCTTCAATATAATGTTATCCATTATGTAATCAAAAATATATTATATTTGTATATAATTATTCATACATCATCCAAAACCTATCAAAACAGATATGACAAGTAAAATAAAGAGAGAGAGAAAACAATAATTATCAACATTAAAAAACAATGAAAAAGAAACAGAGAAGAAACGATTTGATTGGTTTTATGCATGAACTTATATCCCATTTGCATACCGAAGGACGCTACGGCACCGCACATGTGTATCGGAGCACGTTGAGACGCATCATCGAGTTTGAAGGAGGACGCCAAGAAATCCCTCTTACAAACGTTACCACCTGCTGGCTGAATGCCTTCCAAAATTATCTTTTGAGTCGGGGAGCCGGTTCCAACACCATATCCACATACATACGCATGCTACGGGCTACCTACAACCGAGCCGTACAAGAAGGGATGGCTCCCTATATTCCATTCCTGTTCAATAAGGTGCATACCGGAGTAGAACGTGGAAAGAGCCGTGCCCTGTCAGTGGAAATGATGCGCCGAATCATGAAACCGGACCGTGAATTGCCTCCGGAACTGGAAGACGCACGTTCCCTGTTTGTATTGCTTTTCATGCTCAGGGGGCTTTGTTTCGTAGATTTGTTTTTCCTACAAAGAAACAACCTCCAAGGAAATGTCTTGCGGTACCGACGCCACAAGACAGGTCGTTCTCTACGTATAGAAGCCGGTCCCGAAGCCATGGAGATCATCGGCAAGCATGCCGGCGGGGCTGCCGGAAGCGAGCGGCTGTTCTCCCTGTCAGGCACAGCCAAAGGTATGGAATACCACCGCTATCAAAGTGCCCTCAGAACGTTCAACAAAAGGCTCAAACAACTTTCCCGGCATCTGGAACTGGGAGTGAATCTAAGCACATACTGCGCCCGCCACAGTTGGGCTACCATCGCGAACTTCTGCCACTACGACAAAACGTTGATCTGCAATGCCATGGGACATTCATCCCTTAAAGTGACGGAAACATATTTCCAAGAATTCAGGGATGAAGAGATAAATAGGATGAACCGGGGGATTATTTCATATATAATGCAGGGAGATCGAAAAATAAGAGCCTGAATCGTATAAGAAAGAATCTGATATTTTGAAAAAAAACGATTAAAAGCTACTGTTACTTGGTAGGTAACGGAATCCATTTCGATGCGGCAAAGATAGACATTTACTTTGATAATCCTAAACTTTTTTCTGTTTTTTTTGTAAAAACATGAAAAATATATTGTATAGCTTTCTACAACCCTAAAAGAAAGAGCATAACAAAGCCCTCCATATCCCTTGATATGGAATACAGAAAAAAAACATTCAGGTTGCAGAACGGAAATACTATATCCTTTTTTGTAAGCAGACCTACTTAAAAACTTCTCATAAAAGCTCTTCCAACAGTTTCCGTTACCTACCAAGTAATGGAATCTTTCCTAGCATACATAAACATAAGTAATAGGTAACGGGCTGAATTTTTCCTGCTCCAAATGTTGAACCTTATGAACAAAAAAACTTTTTTACTACTTGCACTGCTACTGTGCCTGTTTTTTCCTAAACGTTCCATGGCACAATTCTACTCGGTACGTACCAATCTTGTAGGAATGTCAACCGGAAACCTAAACATGGAAGGCTCCATGGCATTCTC
>NZ_JACIDI010000024.1 GCF_014196225.1 Bacteroides pyogenes
TATTTTCCGTATATCTTCTTTCATGCAACGAAGATACGGATTAAGATTTGCCTACGAAAAGAAAAAGTGTAGCGTATCTATTGATACTTTACAAATAATAGAATTTAACTCTGTTGAAAAGAACTTCTCTTTTCTTTAAACAAATGTTATCTTTCCAAAACCCCACCCCAGTAGAAGTTATTCTCGTGCCGTCGGTTATTCTCGCGGGCTTCCGCCCCCTCAAATGGCTGGGAAGCCATGAGCGGAAATAACCGACATAGGCATGGGAAATAACTTCGGAAACAACCGTACTACTTTCTGAATCCTTGTTTGGGTATCTTCTTCTTTTTCTTAGATCGTTTTATGGGTTGTTCTTCATCGCTATTGCTTGATGTAGGGGTGAGGATGCCTAAAGCTGACGACAACACTAAATCAGGTGTGCTTACTGCCTGTTTTGTTTTTCTTTCATCGAAAATTACATTTTGTGGGCTGTTTTGTGGTTGCCTGATAACCTGCTCCTGCATTTTAAGTTGGTCGGAGATATTTCCATTCTTCATGGTGTTGTAGTATTCAAAGGATTCTGATAAAGGACGGTTGTAGGCGAATAGCTTATCGAATCCTTGTTCCGCTTGCCGGAATAGGTTGGTGCGGTCAAAACCGCCTTTGATTGCTCCTTTCGTAGTATTCCTGTGGTTGGTAAGTGGGGATAGCTTCTTTTTGTTGGATTGGTCTTTACGGCTAACTATCAAATGACAGTGCATATTCAGCTCATTGTCTGACCTGTTTCTATCGAAGTGAATTTTGCCATAGAATTTTATCTCTTCTGCCGATAGTCCCTTGTTGAAGTTCTTGGCGTATTCAGGGATTACTATTTCACGGATATACCGTTTCATAGCTTCGGCTTGCTCTGCTTCTGTGTTACCCATTGCCCGAAGCTCCTTTTCTGACGGGCTTACGTGGATGGCATAAAACTTTGCATCCGTTTTTAGTAACTGTCCGATATTACTATCAATATCTTTAATAACCTGCGATTTGTAGATATTATCGTCCGTCAAGTTGAAAAATCCTTCGGTATAGATTCCCTGCTCCACACGCTCTAAATCCTCGTGTTCCAAATACGACGCTAATTGTCGGCTACTGCCTGCATTGTTATATGTGCCTTTGGACGGTGGCTGGAAATCTATATTCATGGACTTTGTATTTATTTCTCATCTATCAAGTTGATAATTTCAGTTTTTAGGCTCTCTTTTCGCTTGCCGTCCATTACTCCACAAGTGGCAAGCTCCGAGTAAAGGGAAATTAGTTGCAGGAGTTTCTTATTTTCTCTTTGGCTTATTTGAGAAAGGTCATTAATCTGTTTGGCTTGGTTGTTAATGACATTTGCCACTTTGCCAAATTGCTCGTCCAATTTCTTCAATACATTGATAAGGTTTTCATTTGAGGTCTTTATCTCCAAATCGACTTTCTCGGATAATGATTTTACAACCGTATCGAATTTAACGGCTATCGTGTGGCTCGTCCGAATCATCGGATTGAGTTGGTCTTCCTCGTACTTTCGGATAAACCGTATTATATCATCCTGCCGTTTGTTGATTTTAGCAAGTTCTGACTTTACCGATTCGGGAGCATCGGCGGGGTTGATATGGGCTTTGTCGATATAACCGAAAGCAAGTTTTACAACTTCGCTCTTTTTCAGCGAATAGCGTTTACATATCTTTTCGACTAACCGCCCTGTTTCCTTATCTATGGAAATCGTAGTAAATATGATTTTCTGACTATTATTTGGCATGACTAATTACTTTTTAATCGAAATTCATATAGATAAATGGCTGATAATTAACCATAATCGCAAATGGGTAATTATTAGACTAATTACAGCGTGTTTTCCTAACACGCTAAAGCCGAAGGCTTTGCTCCGCAGGGCAAGAGGGAACTGGACGAAGTCCAGTTCCCTCTTGCTTAATTTTACTTAATTTTACGAAACGAACAGAGCTGAAAGGCGAGGTCGTTTTTGTGAAATGCGGAGCTATTAACAGGAGGCGTAAACTAAAAACAAGCCTCCTACATTTGCGCTATTCTGCTTAAACTGAAAAGGCAGAATCATATACAGGGACATAGCCTTACAGTGTGCTGTCAATATATTTGAACGTCTGAAAGTCCATATGTTCCCTGACAAAATTCCGCACATCATTCGTGCGATAATAGGTTTTGTGCCCTATCATAAAATAGGGGAGTTTTCCACTCGACCGGTATCGTTGCAGGGTACGTTTAGACACTTTCAAGAGGAACGCCAAATCTTGGTTGTCCAACAGTTTTTCGTCCTCATCAAATACTTCTTTTGTGTTCATCAGGGATTTTAAATCTTGCCCGATTTCACTTAGCTTTTTGGATAGCTTCTGCATCCACTTTTCAAAATTATCTTCATCTAAATACATAACTTTTCTTGTTTTTGAAATTAATACTTTTATTCTCAATCGATTGATGAAGCAAAGGACGGCAGAACAAAGCAAAAAAACAGGGGGAATGGTATACCCAATCCCCCTAAAATATTTCTTATTGAACTGATATTCAGGTTAATATTTTTGTTGTTTTTTGAATAAGCTGAATTTACTCATATCCTTCAGCTTTACTTTTTTGAAAAATAGAGGCTTTGAGCCTGTCCAGAAATTCGGTTTTCTTGTTCGGTCTGCGCCGGATAACCGATATTTCCTTTTTGTAAATATCCCCGAAATCTATATTAAGAACCTTGCTGAAAGTCTGGACAAAATCACTAAAAAACACCTCTTTATGGTCGATTCTCTGAATAGCGTTTTTGATATTGAAAAAGCCTGAAATGACCTCCATAACATCCGTACTATTTACGACTTCAGGATTTAGATAAAATGGTGATTTCCACTCGGCTTTAATATTAATAAAGAATTTGGGGTATTCCATTTGACGATAAAGTAGTTCCAATTCCTTATCAATTAAGGTAATCAGCTTATTTAAGAAAACTATTTTCAGTTTGTTATTATCGGTTGGAAGGGATTCTTCAAATGCCTTTATAGCTTCAAATTCTATCTGAGTGGTATTTAATTTACGAATTATATCCTTATTGTCATTTCTCTCATTTAGGTAATTGAGTAATTCTTCTACAAATTCCAAATATGCGGAAGTCATATCTTCTACGACGGACTTATCAACCTGATAAGGGTGTTTTAGTAGTTGGTATATTCGTTTATCTGTTACTGCCCAATTTGACATAGACATAAAATCTATGAAGTGAAAAAATCATTTCTGAATGTATGTTTTAAGAGCCTCTATATATTCATCAAAAGCTTCTATCCCTTTCGGCGTAATTTTACAAGTGGTACAAGGTCTGTTCGCTTTAAATGATTTTATTACTTCCAAATACCCCGCTTTTTGCAATTTTATTATTTGTGCTCCCAAATTACCTCCCGTGGATTTTGTCTGTTCCATGATATAGACAAAATCCGCTTCTTGAATAGAAATAAGGAGTGACATTATGCCTAATCGTAATTCCGAATGCAGTATGGGATTGAGTTCCTTAAACATTTGACGGAATATTTTTCTTAAACAAATGTCCTGGAATAATAATAGAGAAAAGAGGAATCAACGCAAATGTTAATATTTGGTTTACTTCTTCAGGAACAAACAATAAACAAAGCGATAAGATTATCCCTATCACCCCTCCATAAATTACAGGTCTGTATCTGATTAACAGCCCTATTATAATTATCCACATACTAAATAGAATGCCCTCGATAAATAACACAGGCATTTTAACCCAAATGGCAACCAGTGCGATTATAGTACATACCGACACATTTAAAATAGTAATGTAGTCTATTGTTTTATCCAGATAAGATTTAACTTTTACTTTGTCTTTAGAGTATAGATATTTTGTGATAGGAAGACATATAAAAGGAATAAGCAGCCATAATAGAGAAGTGTATGGAAATATTGTCCATTTTTTGAGCACCCATACAAGGATAGAGATAATAACTACTGCATATCCCCATAAAAGAAGAATATTACTGTTTATTTTGGCTCTTAAATTCGTTCTGGCATTTTTCACCATCATCGAAATCAATTTCAGACTATCCGTTTCATTAATTTTTCTCTCTTCCATAACAGAATATTATAGGTTTGATTTTTTGATATTTAGAGATATGAATTTTAGAGCATCGGGTAAGCCCTGAACCCAATAATCCCATTCGTGTTTACCGTGCCTCATTATTGCGTAATGATTTATTCTCCTATCACTCATATAAATATGCAGATAAGCGTTCCCTCTATATAGAAAATCACTATCCCCACAGTCCATGTAAAAGGCAGGTAAAGAATCAGTATTTAACTGATTATCCCTTATGATATTAAGAATATTGTATGTTCCCCATAGTTGGCTATTCCTCTCTCCAAAGGCATTCTCAAACATAGAGTAAACCTGTTCATGCATATTCTTAACTTCAAAATCCGTAAGAATTGCGGGGCTTAATGCACAACAGGCATTAAATAGTGTTGGATATTTTAACGAATATAAAAGAGCCCCATAACCCCCCATTGATATTCCAGCGACAGCCCTTATATTTTTTTCTGCAATAGACTCATATTCAGACTCAATATAAGGCATGAACTCATTGATAAAGAAATCTTCATAATTTTCTTCCAGTCCATTTATGTACCAACTTCTTCCCGCATCAGGCATGACCAATATCATAAGAACAATGCTATTGTCTTGCATTAATTCGTTAGCGACCTTATCAACTCCTCCTTGACTTATCCAGTTATGATGACTATCACCATAACCATGCAATAAATAAAGAATAGGGAACTTCTTATAAGGAGTAAAATCTCCCTGCGGAGTATAAATTGAATACTCTACATTTCTCTTTAGAATTTCACTCTGACAACTACCGACTCTAACTTCTTGTGCTACAAGTTGCATCTCGAAAAGAGAAAGTATGAGCAAAAATAATAATTTAGTTTTCATTGACATTTTTATTTTGTTTATTATCAATATAATGTTTTCTATTCCATATAAACTTCAGTTTAATCGCATCAACCTTGCAAACACTTGTACATTTCCCACACATTATACATTCAGGATTAGCTACAAGCCCACTGTTGTTTTTTATGTATTCAGAAATTGGAATGCCTGTCAGACATTCATTTTCACATCTTCCGCAATCTATACACTTCTGATTATCAACAACAGGTAATAAGCGGGAGTAGCGTGCCGTAAGAGAACATAAAAACCCAATTACACACATATTTCTGCATCCCCATCTTTTCGTCGTTATAAGAGCAAGAATAATAGCTGAAAAAACATCTATCATCCAAACTATTTTGTAATGGTCATCAAAATTGGCTTTCAAAAAGAATAGTTTCACTTCAAATCCATTTGTTACTCCCTGTTCTGAATTGATGATGTAGAATGTAAGAGCAGATAGGATAAAAGAGAGAGAAATTAACAACCGTAACCACAGTAAAGGTCTGCGATATTTTGTTTTTTTAGGACGAATCATACCAACACAGTCATAAGTAGTTCCCATAAAACAAAACCAGCCACACCCAACCCGTCCGAACAGGGGCGTAATGATTATAAAGATACTCCAAATCAACATAGTCAGAGTTATTACACCCCAGTATATAGAATGCCAGATAAACCCCAAAGCAAAGTATTGGAAAAAAACCGGTGTTATTATCAAGAAAATAAATCTTGATAGAAAATTGAGGGAATATAGTCGTTCTCTACTCGCCATAATGATGCATTTTTTGCAAAGATAGAATATTCTATGATATAGAACAAGTAATTTTGCAAATATGTAAAACTAATATTCGGGTTTATTCAAATTATATCCTTTCTGTGATTTGTTTTTCCAGAGATTCCAATTTGTGCGAAAGAATTTCCATATCCTGACTGATTTTTTCTTTTGTTATCTTGGCGTAAATTTGGGTAGTTTTAATGTTGGTATGCCCTAACATTTTACTGACCGTTTCTATCGGAACTCCCTGTGACAGAGTGATTGTCGTTGCCATGGTATGGCGTGAGACATGATAGGTCAAACGGGTTTGTATTCCGCATTGTTTGGCTATCTTTTTCAGAATATTATTGCATGAACTGTTACTTGGAACAGGAAATAAACGGTTATCCCTGCAATAGCCTTTGTACTTCTCTATTATCCGCTTCGGGACTTCCAACAAACGGATACTTGAATCGGTGTTCGTTTTCTGTCGGCGGGTGATTATCCATAAATGACCGTCAAAAGAGGTTTTAAGGTGGTCTTTTGTTAGGTTCTTCACATCCGAATAACTCAACCCAGTGAACGTCGA
This sequence comes from Bacteroides pyogenes, assembly GCF_014196225.1. Taxonomy (GTDB): domain Bacteria; phylum Bacteroidota; class Bacteroidia; order Bacteroidales; family Bacteroidaceae; genus Bacteroides; species Bacteroides pyogenes_A. The sequence goes on from NZ_JACIDI010000024.1 coordinate 6,316, forward strand.
AAAAACGAATAAATCCCTTACCAATTCATATTGGGCATTTTTCATCTTAGCGTTTACGAGTAAGTTTAATTCATCTTTCGTAAGAAATCCTCTGTCTTTGGCTTCAGGGCTTATCAGATAACCCGCAAAGGGATTTATAGCTAATTGTCCTGTGTTCCGTGCTATGGCTACTATATGCTTTACACCAATCATATACATCCATATCGTATTGGTAGAACAATTCCGTTCAGATCTCAAATAGTGCTCAAAACCGTTGATAAAGGCAAGATTCAGTTCTTTCAAATAAACATCGTCCCGTTTATATTCCAATTTGATATAATTTTCCATGTGTTTGTATAGGATGCAATATTTCGTATATGTACCCTCTGCACGGTTATAGCCTACCTTTCGGGAAAACTCTTGGTTGTGTTTGGCAAAGAGGGTTAGAAATGTGTCTTGCTTTACACCTAAACCTAAATAGGCGTTCTTTACCTTGTCGGCGGTAACAAAACCGTCCGTTTGCATTATTTCCTGATAATGGCGGTTAATATCGACACGAATTTTGTCTAATGCGAGATTTGCTTTCACCGCTAATGTACTTTTACCCATCAGCCTTCCCGCTTTGGTATCCCAAAGGTTGGGAGGTACGTTCATTTTACAACTGAACTGACTGATTGTTTTGTCAATCGTGATTCTTCCCATTACGGGAACTGTTCCGTCTGGCTTAATGTTGTTCCGTTTCAGATAGAACAGAATTTTAAATGTACTTCGCTGTGTCATAACTCAAAGTTTTTACAGATTACAAAATTAATTTACTTTGAGTTACAAGAGGTTATGAGCGATAACGCAAGAAGCAGACAAACAAAGACTTATAACCGAATTGCACTTTTGCCATAAGGTAATGGGAAAGTAACTGAACTTTGTCGTACCTTTGCCTATGGGTGGCTTTGATCGCCTAAAAGAAAAGCCAAACAAAGGACATTACCCGCACATTATCAATCGGTTGTCCTCGCTTGGCTGATTTCGGCTTTTTGATTAGAGATTTATATATAAAAAAAGCAGATGTCTGTTTTATATCTTCCAAATTGTAACCAGGTATAGGATTAGAGTTTATCATATAGATACTACTTTCTATAGAGCTATCAAACCATTTCACCTTATCAAAATAATAGGAAACACCTAAACTATTATACATCTGCTCCTTCATAATATTATTTATCGTTATTGTTGTAATTTTCGTAGAATTATCAGTTAGCGTGTAAGTAGCAATTACACGATTTTTCCATACAGCACTAGTTGGCAATGAAACATTCCCCAAAGTATAACCCAATTCGATGGTTTTCTGGTAATAGTTTAGGATTGCCTGATTGAATAGTATGTGAGTCTATATATGTTGTAAACGGGCTTATATCTACGTAGCTGGGGCGATTAATTTTATTGGAAACGCTCATAGAAAGAGAGTTGTTATCACTCCAACTATAATTCAAAAAAGCAGTTGGAAATAAATCAAATTGATTATTCCGAGTGCGACGGTTTAGCTTTATAGAGTTCCCAAGTAATGTAAAATAAACTGTGTCAAGCATTATTTTCTAGTTAAAACCATCGGTCGGGGATCGCTTAGCGGCAAAGGGCGGGACCACCCGTCCCTTGTCGCTAAGCGATCCCCGACCGATGGTTTTTCTCTGAAAAAGTCCCTATTTTTACGAGATATCTCTTTTTTATTTATAGACTTTGCAATACGGGGTTAGCTGAATGCTTACTTTGGCCCCGACATCTATACTTATTATTCAGTTCCTCCGTTTTATATATTAGCCGTTTGGTATTAACAGATCATTCGTCTTTCGGTTGTGTTTTATTCGTCTGCCATTCGGCAGACGAATAAAACACAACCGAAAGACGAATGAGACACGAACGGCAGACGAATAGATTTTGCCAATAAAACAGGCTAAAGTATGCAGTGAGGGAGGTTAGAAAATAATAATCCCTAAAAGAGCTTTCCGTATATTTTGCCACGTCAGATTTCTTTCCGAAATTTGCATGGTCAACCAACAGTCCGAGAAGATGAAAGGAATTATTCTGGCCGGGGGAAGTGCCACCCGTCTTTATCCGCTTTCGAAAGCGATATCCAAGCAAATAATGCCGGTGTACGACAAACCGATGATTTACTATCCGCTTTCCACGCTGATGCTGGCGGGGATTCGTGATGTTCTGGTCATCTCTACGCCACGCGACTTGCCGATGTTCCGCGAATTGCTGGGGACGGGAGAAGAGCTTGGCATGTCTTTCTCTTATCTGGTGCAGGAGAAGCCCAGCGGCTTGGCGCAGGCTTTCGTGTTGGGAGCAGAGTTTCTGAAAGGAGGGCCGGGATGTTTGATTCTGGGCGATAATTTGTTCTACGGTCAGGGGTTTTCACCTATGTTGCGCCGGGCTGCTGCCATCGAGAAAGGAGCTTGCATCTTCGGGTATTATGTGAAAGACCCGAGCGCTTACGGAGTGGTGGAGTTCGACAAAAAGGGAAAGGTGGTTTCTCTGGAGGAGAAGCCTGCCGTGCCGAAGAGCAATTATGCCATTCCCGGGCTTTACTTTTATGATTCTACGGTGACGGAGAAAGCCGCTTCGCTCCGGCCGTCGGCCCGGGGAGAATACGAGATCACTGATTTGAACCGGCTTTATCTCGAAGAGGGTACGCTGAATGTGGAGCTTTTCGGACGGGGATTTGCATGGCTCGATACCGGAAATTGCAACAGCTTGCTCGAGGCTTCGAATTTTGTGGCGACTATCCAGAACCGACAGGGGTTTTACGTCAGTTGCATCGAAGAGATTGCCTGGCGTCAGGGCTGGATCTCGTCGGAACAATTGCTTTGTCTCGGGCGCAAGCTTGAGAAAACCGAATATGGAAAATACCTGATTGAACTGGCGAAATAATAAAATATATGAAGACTTATCTTGTGACCGGGGCGGCGGGGTTTATCGGCGCCAACTACATTAAATACATTTTGTTGAAACATGAGGATATCAAGGTGGTGATTCTCGACGCCTTGACTTATGCGGGCAATCTGGGAACAATTGCGAATGATATCGACAACGAACGCTGCTTCTTTGTCAAAGGTGATATTTGCAACCGGGAACTGGTGGACACATTGTTTGCCGAATACCGTTTCGACTATGTGGTGAATTTTGCTGCCGAAAGCCATGTAGACCGTAGCATCGATAATCCCCAGCTTTTTCTGGTGACCAATATTCTCGGAACGCAGAACCTGTTGGATTGCGCCCGCCGTGCATGGGTGATGGGGAAGGATGAAAAAGGATATCCCACGTGGCGGAAAGGAGTACGATACCATCAGGTGTCTACCGACGAGGTGTACGGTTCGCTGGGTACGGAAGGATATTTTACGGAAGAATCGCCGCTTTGTCCGCACAGCCCTTACAGTGCTTCGAAGACAAGCGCCGACTTGGTGGTGATGGCTTATCGGGATACTTATAAAATGCCGGTTACAATCACCCGTTGTTCGAATAATTACGGGCCTTACCACTTTCCCGAAAAACTGATTCCGCTGATTATAAAGAATGTGCTCGAAGGCAGGCAGCTGCCGGTGTATGGCGATGGAAGCAATGTACGCGACTGGCTGTATGTGGAGGACCATTGCAAGGCTATCGATCTGGTGGTGACCAAAGGAGCAGAAGGAGAGATATATAATGTAGGCGGGCATAATGAGAAAACCAATCTGGAGATTGTGAAGCTGACCATTGCGACCATCCGCCGGCTCATGACGGAATATCCGGCATATAGAAAAGTACTGAAAAAGAAAGTAACGGATGAAAACGGAGAAATTGATATCAGTTGGATAAACGATGATCTGATTTCTTTTGTGAAAGACCGTCTGGGACACGATCAGCGTTATGCCATCGATCCGTCAAAAATCAAGGCGGCACTGGGATGGTATCCCGAGACTGCATTCGAAAGCGGCATTGTGAAAACCATTGAATGGTATCTCAATAATCAAGCGTGGGTGGAACAGGTGGCCAGCGGAGATTATCAGGAGTATTACAAAAATATGTACGGCTGAATAGCCGACTGCTTTCAGAACGATAATACCATTTCCTGAGATGTCATGAAAAGACATATGGGAAATGGGCGTCGAGCAGGAAGCCTATCGATAAAAGACTTCCCAGTATCATCATATTGCGTGAGGTTTCGCCCAATATGATGTTGAGCCTTTTTCCACTGTGTATACGCACCATTTTTCTCCATGTGGCGAAATGAAGAGGTACATAAAATTGCGGGAACAAACCGGCATATATGTGTCCTTCGAATAGGAACCATAAACAGATGAAGGCGGCAATGAAACCCAGCACAAGGTATAGATATTGTCCGAACTCTTCGCCGAGGCGGACGACGAGGGTGCGCTTCCCGCTTTGCGCGTCCGCCTCACGGTCGCGATAGTTGTTTACCACAAGCAATGTGTCAATTAGTAAACCGCATACGAGCGAGGCGACGATGACATCTGGCGTCCATGTCAGAGATTGAACATAATAGGTACCGCCTACCGAAACGAATCCAAAAAACACAATCACCAAGAGGTCACCCCAGCCATGATAAGATAAAGGGTAAGGTCCCGTCGTGTAGAGAAAAGCGAATAATATGCACAGCAGCCCGACAATGATAAGCTCCCATCCGGCGTAAAACAACAGCATACTGCCCACAAGGCAAGCCAATACGATGGTAACGATGATGCCATTCCGCATCGCTTTGGGTGAAATCCACCCTTGTGCGCAAGCGCGTTCGGGGCCCAGGCGGTCTTCCCGGTCCGTACCTTTCCGATAATCGAATAAATCGTTGATAAAATTGGCGGTAATCTGCATCAGTCCGGCAAACAAGAAGCAGATAAGCATCGGTTGCCATTGAAAATATCCGTCCATTATGGCCAATGCCGTTCCTACCATAACCGGAGTGATGGCTCCCGTAAGTGTCTTCGGGCGTGCAGCCAGTACCCATGCTTGCAACGAATGAGGTTTAACTGTTTCCATTGTTTTTTATTTAGTCATTATACATTGCTTCTTACACCTTTATGCAAAGATAACGTAAATTCCGTATCTTTGCACATCATTACCAAGAGAATATGAGCACAAGGAGTTATCTGCCGCTGTTTTTATCGTTATTATTACTGTTCGCTTCATGTCAGTCGAAAAGAAGTGCGCTTGTTTCCTCGTTTCCGGCATCTGCGGGCGTTTACTCCATACGCTCTTTTAAGGAAAAAGTATTATCCCGTTATGCCACGGTGAGGCGTATTGTCGAGTACGACTTTGTGCACCGCGACATTCCTCCTGCTTTCGATGGTCTGCGGATTGCTTTTATTTCCGACCTCCATTATAAAAGTAAGCTGAAAGAGAAAGGGTTGAACGATCTTATCCGTCTTTTGAACGAGCAGAAACCGGATGTATTGCTTATGGGAGGCGATTATCAGGAGGGGTGCGAATATGTGGAGCCTCTGTTTGCGGCTTTGTCTCGGGTCGAAGCTCCTTTGGGAATTTATGGAGTGATGGGCAATAACGACTACGAACGTTGTCACGATGAGATCGTCGGTACGATGAAACGCTACGGAATGCATGTGTTGGAGCATCGGGTAGATACGCTTTATAGAGAAGGACAACGCATACTGGTGGCCGGTGTTCGCAACCCTTTTGATTTGGAACGTAACGGTGTTTCCCCCACTTTGTCCCTCGCTCCCGATGATTTTGTGCTACTTCTGGTGCATACGCCCGATTATGCCGAAGACGTGTCGGTAGCTAATACCGACCTTGTTCTGGCGGGACACACCCATGGCGGACAAGTACGGATTTTAGGCGCTGCCCCGGCTTGGCATTCGCGATATGGAAAGAGATTCCTAACCGGAATCACTCATAACTCCGATCGGATACCGGTGATTATTACCAACGGCATCGGCACCTCCCGGTTGGCACTGCGCATCGGAGCGCCGGCAGAGGTTGTCATGATTACGCTTCGTTGCCTTTCAAGTCGGGGAGAGAACGGGAAATGAATTCCCAGACCTTCGGATGAAGGAAGTAGCGGATGTCTTTCCTTTCCGAAAGAGCTTTCCGGATGAAAGTGGAACTGATTTCGAAAACGGGCGAGTCTACCATGCGTACGTTTGCGGGAAGTTCTTTCTCGTCGACGGGGAATCCCGGGCGGGGATAGATCAGAATCGGGTTTTCTGCAATGATGCGTTGAGGCTCACGCCAATGGCTGAAGCTATTCCAGTTGTCCGATCCGATGATGAGGCAGAACTCCCGTTCGGGATGCTGTTTCCGCAGTTTTTCCAGAGTGTACACACTGTAAGAAGGACGCGGTAAATGGAACTCGAAATCGGAAGCATGGAAGCGGGGATAGTCTTCCGTTGCGAGCCTGACCAGCTCAAGCCGCAGTTCGTCGCTCCACAGTTCGGCCTGTTCTTTCAACGGATTATGAGGAGTTACCATAAACCACACTTCATCCAATCCCCCATATTCGCAAAGGTAATTGGCCAAAGCCAAATGCCCGATATGGACAGGATTGAACGATCCGCTGAATATTCCGGTCTTAAGCTGGTTCATGATGCTCTTCTGCAATTTATTTTCCAAGAAACTCTTTGATCGTATTTAATGCCTCTGTTTTGGCTGTTTCCAAATCATCGTTCACGATGATACGGTCGAATCGCGGAGCAAATCCCAATTCGTATTCTGCTTTGGCAATGCGGCTCTCGATCACTTCCGCCGCGTCTGTTCCCCTGCTTTCCAGCCGGTGGCGCAACTCCTCTATCGACGGCGGTTGGATAAATACCGAGAGGGCACGTTCTCCGTAAAAGCTTTTGATGTTACATCCGCCCACCACGTCTACATCGAACACTACATTCTGCCCCTTTTCCAATTGCTTTTCCACTTGTTCTTTCAGTGTCCCGTAGTAGCGATCCTGATATACCTCTTCATATTCCAGAAACTCGTTGTTTTCGATCCGTCTGCGGAATTCTTCGGGCGTCAGGAAGAAATATTCCACTCCGTCTTGTTCGTTTCCCCGCGGTGCGCGGCTGGTGGCCGAAACAGAGAACGCCAATCCCAGGTTTTGTGTGAGCAGATAGTTGATGATGGTCGATTTTCCCGATCCCGAAGGAGCGGAAAATATAATTAACTTTCCGGGCATAGATACTTATTTTTTATGTGTGAGATGTTTTCTACATTACATTCAATACTTGCTCCTTGATCTGTTCCAGTTCGTCTTTCATCTGTACTACGATCTTCTGCATTTCGGCATGGTTCGATTTGCTTCCCAGCGTATTGATCTCGCGTCCCATTTCCTGCGCGATGAAACCAAGTTTTTTCCCTTGTCCGCTACCATTTTCCAGTGTGCTGATGAAATATTTCAGATGGTTGCCGAGCCGTTGCTTCTCTTCATTCACATCCAGTTTTTCTATGTAGTAAATCAGCTCCTGTTCCAGACGGTTCTTGTCGTAGTCTATGCTCAATGTCTTTTCAAGGGCATCGGTGATGCGTTCTTTTACTTTTTCCACCCGTTCTTTTTCATAAGGAGCTACCGCCTCGAGCAACGTTGTGATATTGTTTATTTTTTCGCGGAATTTCTTTTCCAAGGCCGTTCCTTCCTGTTTGCGGAACTCCACCAACTGGCGGATGGCTTCGAGTATCGTCTCGTGCACTACTTTCCATTCCTCTTCCGAAACTTCCTGAACCTCTGTTTTGGTCATCACATCCGGCAGGCGGAGTAATGTTTGGAACCAGTCGGCAGGAACCGGAATGGCGAGATTATCCGAAATTGTCTGTATCTGCTTGTAATAACCTTCCACCACCGATTGGTTGATAGGAGTATCGTTTTCCGCCCCTTCCTTTTTTTCTATCCACATGCTGAAATCCACTTTTCCGCGTTCCAGAACTTTGGAAATTTCGTTGCGGATCTCCATCTCTTTCTCGCGGTAAGCGGGTGCGATGCGGGTGGAAAGATCCATGGCTTTGCTGTTGAGCGACTTGATTTCTACGTTTATCTTTTTATCGGGAAGTTCGGTCGTAGCTTTGCCGTATCCCGTCATAGACTGTATCATAACCTTAAAGTTTTGTGCAAAAGTACACGAATATTTTAAGAATTGGAAATAATCATGTAAATTTGCCACAATTAAATAAGCTGATTTTTATGTCGTGTATACTCAATATTGAAACCTCTACCTCCGTTTGCTCGGTAGCGGCCAGTCAAGACGGTCAAACGATTTTTGTGAAAGAAGATTTGGAAGGACCCTCGCATGCCGTTTCCTTAGGAGTATTTGTTGATGAAGCTTTGTCGTTCATCGACAGCCATGCCATCCCGTTGGACGCTGTGGCTGTCAGTTGCGGACCGGGATCTTATACCGGGCTTCGCATCGGAGTTTCGATGGCAAAAGGGGTTTGTTACGGACGTAATGTCCCGTTGATCGGCATTCCCACACCGGAGGTGCTGTGTGTGCCCGTGTTGTTGTTTCACGAATTGCCCGAAGACGCGCTGCTCTGCCCCATGATCGACGCGCGCCGCATGGAAGTGTATGCGGCCGTTTACGATCGCGCGCTGAAGACGAAGCGGCCTGTTTCGGCAGATATTGTGGATGAAAACTCTTATCTCGAATTTTTGAACGAGGCTCCGGTGTATTTCTTCGGAAACGGATCGATGAAGTGCCGTGAGAAAATCACCCATCCCAGCGCTCATTTTATCGACAACATCCATCCGTTGGCAAAAATGATGTTCCCGCTTGCGGAAAAGGCCATTGCCCGCGAAGATTATAAGGATGTCGCTTATTTCGAACCTTTCTATCTGAAAGAGTTCGTTGCTTCTCAACCTAAGAAACTTTTATAAACATGCGATACAATACTCAACAGAAAAGAATGCCGTTGCCCGAATATGGCCGCAGTATCCAGAACATGGTCGATTACGCTTTGACGATTCAGGATCGTGCCGAACGTCAGCGTTGTGCAAATACGATTATCAACATCATGGGGAGCATGTATCCCCACCTGCGCGATGTGCCCGACTTTAAACACAAACTTTGGGATCATCTGGCTATCATGTCGGGTTTTGAACTCGATATCGATTATCCTTATGAAATAATCCGCAAAGACAATCTGGTGACTCGTCCCGAACAGATTCCTTATCCTCATGCCCGTATCCGTTACCGGCATTACGGACGTACGCTCGAGGTGCTTATCCGGAAAGCGACCGAATTTCCCGAAGGCAATGAAAAGCAAAACCTTGTCGCTTTGATTTGCAATCACATGAAGAAGGACTACATGGCATGGAACAAGGATACCGTAGACGACCGGAAAATTGCGGAAGATCTTTATGAGCTTTCCGGTGGAAAGCTGCAATTGACGGAAGACATCCTTCGTCTGATGGGAGAGCGTTTGAGCCAGAGCAACCGTCAGAAAACCAATTATAACAGCCGGAACAGCAACCAGCGGAAACAACGGCACTGATTAAACCCCGAAACGATATGGCTTCATTTGTAATAGAAGGAGGACACCGGCTTAACGGCGAAATTCATCCTCAGGGAGCAAAGAACGAAGTGTTGCAGATTATTTGCGCCACATTGTTGACAAAGGAGGAGGTGACGGTGAATCACATTCCCGACATTCTGGATGTCAATAATCTGATTCAGCTTATGCGTGAAATGGGGGTAGACGTTGCCAAAACAGGCGTAGACTCTTATACGTTCAAAGCGGAAAATATCGATTTGGCTTATCTGGAGAGCGAAGAGTTTCTCAAAAAATGTTCGAGCCTTCGCGGGTCGGTGATGCTCATCGGTCCCATGGTCGCCCGTTTCGGCAAGGCGTTGATCTCGAAACCCGGAGGAGATAAGATCGGACGCCGGCGCTTGGATACTCATTTGGTGGGAATTCAAAATTTGGGAGCCGATTTCCGTTACGATGAAGAACGGGGTGTTTACGAAATTACCGCCGAGAGGTTGCGGGGTGCTTATATGTTGCTCGATGAAGCGTCGGTGACGGGAACGGCAAACATTGTGATGGCTGCCGTGCTGGCGAAAGGGACGACCACAATCTACAATGCCGCCTGCGAACCTTATCTGCAACAGCTTTGTCGCATGTTGAACCGGATGGGCGCGAAAATCAGCGGCATCGCTTCCAATTTGCTCACCATCGAGGGAGTGGAAGAATTGCACGGAACCGAACACAGGGTATTGCCTGATATGATCGAGGTGGGAAGCTTTATCGGTATGGCGGCGATGACCGGCAGCGAAATCACCATAAAAAATGTATCTTACGAGAATCTGGGCATTATTCCCGAGAGTTTCCGCCGTTTGGGCATCAAGCTCGAGCAGCGGGGAGACGACATCTACGTGCCTGCCCAAGACAGTTATCAGATAGAATCTTTCATCGACGGCTCCATCATGACCATTGCCGACGCTCCTTGGCCGGGACTGACACCCGACTTGCTCAGCGTGATGCTTGTGGTGGCTACGCAGGCGAAAGGAAGCGTGCTCATTCATCAGAAAATGTTTGAGAGCCGTTTGTTTTTCGTCGATAAGCTCATAGATATGGGAGCGCAAATTATATTGTGCGACCCGCACCGGGCGGTGGTCATCGGCCATAATCACGGATTCAGACTGCGCGGAGCCCGTCTCACTTCACCCGATATTCGTGCCGGTATCGCCCTGCTGATAGCGGCAATGAGTGCCGAAGGAACCAGTACGATCAGTAATATTGAACAGATAGACCGCGGTTATCAGAATATCGAGGGGCGGTTGAACGCCATAGGCGCGAGGATTACCCGAATATGATACGAAAAGAAGAAGTATATAAAATAGGTTTGTTCAATAAGCCGCACGGTATTCACGGTGAGTTGCAGTTCACGTTTACGGACGATGTGTTCGACCGGGTGGACGGCGATTATATCGTTTGCCTGCTCGATGGCATCTTCGTGCCTTTTTTTATAGAAGAATATCGTTTCCGGTCGGATTCTACGGCATTGATGAAGCTCGAAGGAGTAGATACGGCCGAGCGCGCCGGAATGTTTACCAACGTGGAAGTTTATTTCCCGTTGAAGCATGCCGCAGAAGCGGAAACGGAGGATTTATCGTGGAACTTCTTTGTCGGCTTCCGTATAGACGATGAACGGTACGGGCGAATCGGAACAGTGACGGATGTGGATACCTCCACCGTGAACACGCTTTTTGTCGTAGAGTGTGAAGATGAGGAACTTCTGATTCCTGCGCAGGAAGAATTCATACTGGAAATAGACAGGGAAAACAAGACCATTGCCATGCAGCTGCCCGAAGGGTTGCTGGATCTGGAAAGTCTGGAGGAGGACTGAACGGAATACAATAGATAAGAAGAAAGAGAATGCCAAATAAGTAAGAAAGAGAATGCCAAATAAGTAAGAAAGAGAATGCCGCGAAAGAAGAGAAGAAAAGCATTTTGGAGAAACTTCAAGTTTAAATATAAGCTCACCATCGTCAACGAGAATACGCTTGAAGAAGTGGTTGGGCTTCATGTGTCCAAACTCAATGGTCTGTCGGTGCTGATTACCGTACTGACCGTGCTCTTTCTGATTGCCGCTTCCATCATTGCTTTTACTCCTTTGCGCAATTATCTTCCCGGATACATGAACAGTGAAGTCCGCAAGCAGATAGTGAGCAACGCGTTGCGGGTAGACTCTTTGCAGCTGTTGCTCGAAAGGCAAAACCTGTACATCATGAACATACAGGACATCTTCAGCGGGAAAGTGCAAATAGACAGCGTACGCACGCTCGATTCGCTCACTGCGGCGCGTAAGGACACGCTTATGGAGCGTACCCGCCGCGAAGAAGAGTTTCGCCGGCAATACGAAGAAAGCGAAAAGTACAACCTGTCTACCATCATATCCCAGCCGGACGTCAGCAAAATGATTCTTTATCGCCCGGTACGCGGAATGGTTTCCGCTCATTTCGAGCCGGAAAAAAAACATTTCGGAACCGATATTGCGGCCAATCCGAATGAGAGTATATTGGCTGCGATGGACGGAACGGTGGTGTTGAGCACGTATACCGCCGAAACGGGTTATGTGATTATGTTACAGCATAATCAGGATTTTATATCGGTCTGCAAGCATTGCGGTTCGCTTCTCAAGAAACAGGGCGAGCATGTACGAGGCGGTGAGGCGATCGCTTTGGTAGGAAACAGCGGAACGCTGAGTACGGGGCCTCATTTGCACTTTGAGCTTTGGTATAAGGGGCGCCCGGTGAATCCTGAAAAATATATTGTGTTTTAGTGGGATTGAATAGATAAGAATGAATATAGAAGATCATAAAAAGAAAAAACAGATAGCCATCCTCGGATCTACCGGTTCTATCGGTACGCAGGCGTTGCAGGTGGTGGAAGAACATCCCGACCTGTACGAGGTTTATGCGCTCACTGCCAACAACCGGGTGGAAAGCCTGATTGCACAGGCGAGGAAGTTTCAGCCGGAGGTGGTGGTGATTGCCAATGAGGATAAATACGCCGGGCTGAAAGAGGCGTTGAACGATATGCCCGTCAAAGTGTATGCGGGAATGGATGCCTTGTGTCAGGTAGTGGAAGCCGCTCCGATCGATATTGTGCTGACGGCGATGGTCGGCTATGCGGGCTTGAAACCTACGATGAGCGCGATTCGTGCCGGAAAAGCCATCGCGTTGGCCAACAAAGAAACGCTGGTTGTAGCCGGCGAATTGGTCAATGAGTTGGCGCAACAGTATCGGACGCCGATTCTGCCCGTCGATTCGGAACATTCCGCCATTTTCCAGTGTCTGGTCGGTGAGTTTGGAAATCCCATAGAAAAGCTGATTCTGACCGCTTCGGGCGGTCCGTTCCGTACATGCTCCATGGAGGAATTGCAGACCGTAACCAAGGTTCAGGCCTTGAAGCATCCGAATTGGGAGATGGGCGCCAAGATTACCGTCGATTCCGCCACGATGATGAATAAAGGCTTTGAGGTGATTGAGGCGAAATGGCTGTTCGGAGTCCGCCCCGATCAGATTGAAGTGGTAGTACATCCGCAGTCGGTGATACATTCTATGGTACAATTTGGAGATGGTTCCGTGAAAGCGCAGCTAGGTATGCCGGATATGCGTCTTCCCATTCAATATGCTTTCTCTTATCCGGAACGTATTTCTTCGTTATTCGAACGATTGAACTTTTCGAAATGTACGAGCCTGACATTCGAGCAACCGGATACGCGGCGCTTCCGCAATTTAGCTTTGGCGTACGAAGCGATGCACCGAGGCGGAAACATGCCTTGCATCGTCAATGCAGCCAACGAGGTGGTGGTCGACGCTTTCCTGAAAGACGGCATCGCATTTCTCAGCATGAGCGATGTGATAGAAAAAACGATGGAGCGCGCTTCTTTTATCAAGAATCCCGTTTATGAAGATTATGTGGCGACCGATGTTGAGGCCCGCCGCATTGCTTCGGAGTTTGTGCGCTCTTCCTGTGTCTAATATAATAATATGTAATCAGTAATTTGTAAGTAATAAACATGGAAACATTTTTGATTCGTGCCCTGCAACTCATCATGAGCCTTTCGCTGCTTATCATCATTCACGAAGGCGGGCATTTTCTTTTTGCCCGTTTGTTTAAGGTGCGCGTAGAAAAATTCTGCTTATTTTTCGACCCTTGGTTCACGCTTTTTAAGTTTAAGCCGAAAAAGAGTGAAACGGAATATGCTGTGGGATGGCTGCCTTTGGGAGGCTATGTCAAGATTGCCGGTATGATTGACGAGTCGATGGATACCGAGCAGATGAAACGCCCCGAACAGCCTTGGGAGTTCCGCTCCAAGCCGGCATGGCAACGCCTGCTGATTATGGTCGGCGGTGTGTTGTTCAACTTCCTTCTGGCATTGTTTATCTATTCGATGATTTTGTTTGCCTGGGGCGACCAGTATGTAAAGGTACGGGAGACTCCGTTCGGAATGGATTTCAACGAGACAGCCAAGTCGGTCGGCTTCCGTGATGGAGATATTCTTCTGTCGGCGGACGGTGTTCCGTTCGAACGGTATGACGGAGACATGATGAACCGGATTGTCGATGCCCGTGAGGTTAGTGTGCTTCGTGGCGGTGAAAAGGTATCGGTGTATATTCCTGAAGATATGATGCAGCGCTTGATGACAGATAGCGTCCGTTTCGCTTCTTTCCGCTTTCCGTATGTGGTGGACAGCGTGATGGCGAACTCGCCTGCCGCCCTTGCCGGGATTCAGGTGGGAGACAGCATTATTGCTTTGGATGGAAAGCCGGTTTCTTTTTCGGACTATAGCATGGCGATAGCCGGGCGGAAGAAAAATGAGGCCGCTCTTCGTAACGACAGCATCGATCCCCGCTCCATCACATTGACCTATGTGCGTGCCGGCGAGACGAATACGCTGACTATGCAGCTCGATTCTACTTATAAGATGGGAGTGATAGCCGGATTGTCGGCCGAACGATTGCTTCCGGTGGTGAAGAAAGAGTACGGTTTCTTCGAATCATTTCCTGCCGGTATGGCATTGGGTGTGAAAACGTTGAAAGGCTATGTGGGAAACATGAAATACTTGTTCTCGAAAGAGGGAGCGAAACAGCTGGGAGGTTTCGGAACGCTGGGAAGCATTTTCCCGGCTACATGGGATTGGCACCAGTTCTGGTACATGACGGCTTTCCTCTCTATCATTCTTGCCTTTATGAACATACTTCCCATTCCGGCACTGGATGGCGGTCATGTGCTTTTCTTGCTTTACGAGATGATTGCGCGCCGCAAACCGAGCGATAAGTTTATGGAATATGCTCAGATGACGGGGATGATCTTACTTTTCGGGCTTCTGCTTTGGGCGAACTTCAACGATGTGCTGAGGTTTTTCTTCTGATAGGTTTTGCCTCCGTGAGCGTGTCATGAAATAAGTCATTCCGGGCTTTTTAGGGATTGCCTCGCTGCGCTTCAATAAAGTTTCGGCGGGCGGTTCGAAAGCTCAATTGTGCTTTCGAACCGCCCGCCGCCTTTTTTTCAAAGCCGGTGTGGCGCCGGTGCCGGGGATAAAGCGGTTTAATTTATTCTTTCAGTCGCAGAATCCGCTGGTTGCTACTTCCTCTGAATTCGAGATAGGGGGAGAATAACTCCTGCTCGAACCGTCCGTCCACCAATACATCTATGTAAGGAAGTACGGTGTTCAGGCGGGGAGAGGCCTTGATTTCTTCGTAAGTGTAGCCCGTATAGCACCAGATGTTCAGCCCCGTTTCCTGCTTCACTCTCCGGATAAGGGGAAGGAAAGCTTCGGGGTGGAAGAAGGGATCTCCTCCGGAAAAAGTGATTCCGTCGAGTAGCGGATTCGAGCGAATCTCACGGATGATTCGGGAAATGCGCTCGTCTGTGAGCAACTCCCCGGCATTCGGGTTCCAGCTTTCCGGGTTGTGGCAACCGGGGCAGTGGTGGGAGCATCCGGCCAGGTAAATGGAATACCGGATGCCCTCACCGTCGACAATCGTTTCCGGATAAGTTCCCAATAAACGAAGCGGGGGAAGTATGGTATGCGAAACGGTCATGTGCCGGATGTTACAGATGTTTTATCCGGTCCTTCTCTTCCGCCCGTTTGGCGGAATTCCATGAACTGAGGTCTCCGGTGAGATAACCGGTGATGCGACGCATACGGAGAATATTTTCGCTTCTGCATATGGGGCATTTGTCGTAGATCACTCCCTTGTATCCGCATTGGTGACAGGTGTCTACCGGGTGGTTGATCGAACCGTATCCGATGCCTTCATCGTGCATCACCTTTACGATTTTGGCAATGGCGCGGATGTTCTTCTGAGCCTCGCCGTCGAGCTCTACGTACGTGATATGTCCTCCGCGGGTAATGGCATGGAACGGAGCTTCCCGCCTGATTTTATCTACGATGGAGATAGGCTCTTTTACATCGACATGGAAAGAGTTTACATAATAATCGAGATCAGTCACTCCGGGTATTTTACCGTATTTGCGGCGGTCCATACGGGTGAACCGACCCGACAGCCCTTCGGCGGGAGTTGCCAGTACCGAATAGTTCAGGCCGTACTTTTCTTTGTATTCATCCACCACTTTGTTCATCTCCATCACTGCCTCGTAAAGCGTATCCCATGCCTTTTGGTTGTGTCCGTGACCTTCGCCGTAGAGAGCAACCATTGCGTTGTGTCCGCCGATGAATCCGATGCCCAGTGTCCCGCTGAGCAATGCGTCGCCCACCTGTTCGTTGGGGTTGAGCGCACCGCCGCCTTTCCATACGTCGTTCCCCATCATGAAAGGAAACTGGCGCGCCAAGGCGGTACGCTGGTATTGGTAGCGTTCGTAAAGTTGGTCGGCTATCAGCGAGGCGGTGCTGTGTATCGACTCTATGAATATTTCTTTGGCTTTTTGCTCTATCGCGTCTTTCTTCCGTTCGTCTTCGATCAGGCTCTCGGCTTTGATGCGTGCTTCGATGGCCAAGCGGGGCATGTTCAGCGTAGTGAACGAAAGGTTTCCGCGCCCCAACGACGATTTCTCTCCGGCGAGGTTTTCGAATACCCGCGTGCGGCATCCCATGGTTGCCAATTCATATATGTATCGTTTCGGGTCGTCGGCTTTCCATTTTTCGTTTTGGTTGAACGGTGTGTCCAGAAACATGAAGTTGGGGAAAAGCGCCTTTGCGGTTGTCTGGCAGGCCTTCAGCAGCAAGTCGAAATTCGGCGCATCGTAGCTCCCTTTCATCGCCTCTTCCATGTTTTCCGCTTTCATGGCTTTCTCAAAGTCGGCTGCCGAATACGACACGCCGTCTTTTACTTTGAATATCTGAATGGGGAAAACCGGCACTTCCCCGCGCTCTCCGAGTCCTTCGATGGTGGCTTTCAGCAGTTCTTCAATCACCATCCGTCCTTCGGCGGACGTATCTGTTCCGTAGTTGATGGAACTGAACACCACTTGGTTGCCGCCTCTGGAATGCATCGTGTTCAGGTTGTGGATGAATCCCTCCATAGCCTGATGCGTATCTTTCTGAGTTTGCAGGTACGCCTTCTCGATGATGTGCGCCAAGTGTTCCTTGTCTATATTGATTTGCAGGGCTACCAGAGCGATACGTAAAGCTTCGCGATCCAATTCGCCCGATTTGATGGAGGGAAGGTGCACCTCGATCAGTTTGCGGATTACGCTCTCTTCAGCTTCCCGGCCATTTTCCATAGCTACATAGAAGTTGATGAACGACGCCAGATGTTTGCGGAACGATTTGGCTACTCCCTTCGCCATGAAGAAATCGAAAGCGGGAATGGCTTGTCCGCCGTGCTGTTCGTTCTGGTTGGTCTGGAAGATGATAGTAGCCAGCGTGGCGTAACTCTGAATACTCTGCGGCGTACGGATGCTTCCGTTCTTGG
Source organism: Bacteroides pyogenes (assembly GCF_014196225.1). Taxonomy (GTDB): domain Bacteria; phylum Bacteroidota; class Bacteroidia; order Bacteroidales; family Bacteroidaceae; genus Bacteroides; species Bacteroides pyogenes_A. Next base: position 23,670 of record NZ_JACIDI010000024.1, read on the forward strand.
TGCGGAATCCCCGTTCGAAGAGATCGTCCATATCGTATTGAATGCAGGTAGTCGTCTTCGTGGGATAATAATCGAGATCGTGGATGTGGATGTCGCCCAACTGGTGCGCTTCGGCAAAACGTTTGGGAAGAAGATACTTATAGGTATAGTCTTTCGTCACTTCCGAGGCGAAAGTCATCATCTGCCCGGCAGGCGTATGGCTGCTCATGTTGGCATTGCTCAGGTTCACATCGTTCTTGTCGATGGCCACGATGCCGTCCATCACATGTTTCATCTGAGTCTTTTTGTCGCGCTCGGTGTTTCTCCACTCGCGATAGATGATATACTTCTTGGCAACCTCAGGCCGTACTTTCATCAATTCTTTCTCTACCAGATCCTGAATCTCTTCTACGGTAATGGTAGGAGTGGAGAATTGGCTGATTACATTCATTGTGATGTCGGCAATTAGTTGCTGCTCATCTTGAATACCGGTAGCGTTGAATGCTTTGCTGATCGCATTCTTGATCTTACTGATAGAGAAATCTTCTCTTTTACCATCACGTTTGATGATACAAATTTCCGCGTAGTTCATAACTTTAACTCCCGAAAGTGATTAGACATTAATAATATGTAGGTTTGTTCCGGCAGGTCTTCTGACTTATCTCTCCCTCGTACGCCTTCCCTCATCGAATGAAGTGGCATCGTGTACGGATTCACCGAGAATTACAGCAGCGGGTACTGTCGCCGACTTGCACAGCGTTCCTTCATGACTAAGTCTCTTTTAGTACCGAAACCGAGACAAAGATAATAGATAATACGATAAAACGATAGGGTTTTAACATTAAAAATCGGAAAACTTTTTATGTTTGTTGAAAGAGAAAGTTATCCAAAACGGAAAACTTTTTTATAAATATCTTGTATGTAGTTTCCCATTTGAGAAAGCTGTGATTATTCCCGTCTTTTTCTTCCTCTCATTTTTAACAGTACGAAACAACTTGTCGCAAGGGCTCGTTTGAAGCAGTTGTGAGACCTTTGAATTCGGTTTATGACTGGAAACTTTAGATACAGAGATCCCTGAACAGCTTTCACACCGATGGAAACTGTTGTATCCAGAGTAATTATTTCTGATCTCCGCAATCAGATAAAATGAATTATAGTATAGCTATAACATGAGACGTAATCAGAGTTGTTACAGCCGATGTTATCATAGTATGGATTTACAAGGTGTATTCCGGTTAATGCTTATATAAACGGGAAGTAAGAAACTATAAAATTCTTACCTCCCATTTCATAGTACATTATTAAAATACAATTAAAATACAGCTTATGTTTATTAACTTAGAATCCAATTACATTTTCAGCTGTTCCACCAGCAACCGTCGGCCATCCTGGGTTTTGATACAAAGGTGAAGAAGTTATATCTGAAACAATGGATGAAGTAATGGTAAACTGACTAATACCAATAGGTGACAGATAATTAGCAGGGGTCCATTTTAAGCCATCGTATAATGCATTATTCTCCTTGACAATTTGGAAAGGACGTAAATAAACGCTCAACTCTGGGGATGAAACGTTGGGTGTACTTTCACTTTCACCGTCATAGTGTAAATTAGAATACCATTCCTTCATTTTACCCCATAACTTAAAACCCTCAACTTGGTAGGGTTGTTTTATCAACTGATCCATTGACCTCCAACGTCTCAAGTCATCCCAACGGAATCCCTCTGACATCAATTCACAGGCACGTTCTCTACGTATATTAAACATAGTTTCATCAACCAACTTGCCGGCTGAATAGGCAGACAACAAATTACTTTCCTGCTTCATGTCGGTCATCTTAATCGTATGATTATAATCATCATTTACTCCAGCGCGTTTGCGGATGGCTTTCCAATACTTATCTGCATATGGGTCGATTGAACCCTTCCGAATATAGCATGCTTCGATATAATTCAAGTATGCTTCAACTGCACGATATTCAATTACACCGGCCACTTGATTATTCTGAATTTTATCATCAACAGACATTGTAAGACCTTTTTTGATATCATAACCTGTTGTAGACTTATACTCGGCAGTTGTCAGAATCTGTGGCTCTGGAAAAAGGACATACTCACCATTATTAAGCTTACTCATCGGTTCATCCTTTATCTTCATGAACTGTACGAGGCGATTATCTCTACCTAGTTTCACATCTTCGAATGTTTCATCGCCTTTATAGTTTGTAGAATGATAGATCGGTGTACCATCTGACATCAAAAAACTATTGACATAAGCGCGTGTATAACCAGTATTAGATCCTCCCTGTGTATGAGCAAAACCGTATCCTACTTTATAAGAAGAAGCATGCCCTGCACGCCAAAAGATTACCTCATCATATATAGAGAGATCTTTGTCTGCAAACATACGTGCATAAGGGTTAGACTCCTCTTCATAATTGGAAAAGTTATTTACCGTCAAAGGAATTTTTTCAGCAATATACTTAGAAGCTGCCATTGATTCGTCTAAGAAAAATGCGATTTCTTCACCTATATTTAACTGAACATGTTTATTATAGCTTTTCTTAGCGCCGGGCCATCCTTGTCCGCCTGGAACAAAAGGAGTTCCTTGAAAATATTTTAGCCAAGAACCTACATACAAAGCGACTCTAGATTTCAACATGTAAGCGGCTTCCTTTGTTAAACGGTTACGTTTACTATCATCACTTGCATTCACTTCCATAAATTCGATAGCTTTATCCAAATCAGACAAGATGAATCGAGCTACTTCTGTCATTGGTTTACGTTCATTGGCTTTTATTAAAGCATCCTTGTCATTCAGTGCAATAGTATGCTCAATAATCGGGAAATCGCCAAATTTCTTTAAACATTTGAAATAGGCATTCGCTCTGATCATATACATTTCACCTATATAATGCTTGATGTCAGTAATATTACCATGAATAGAGTTGCTTGCATATTTGGGAAGTACTTCATCAAAAAAATAGTTACAATTATAGATTTCCGTGAACCTCCAACCTCCATCACCATCAGGTGTTGTTTGGATTCCAGGAACCCAACGACTGGGTCTACCCTCATTTGATACCTGAACATCGGTGTCATTGTCATCACGATAGATTCCTAAATTGTATCCATTACCAAAATGAGCACTGAAATTGTATTGAGTTAAGACGTATGTTCCTAGCTGGTCTGCCGTAAGGAAATAAGATTCCGGAGTAATCCTATCCAATGGTTCTCTATCGAGAAAATCATTACAAGAGGTTACTGACAACACTAGTAACCCGCAGAATATATATTTAAGAGTATTCATACTTTCTCTTTTAAAGTGAAATGTTTAAACCAAATGAAATAGCGGTTTTTAGAGGAGCGGCTTTACCTGAGCCTGCTGCGTATCCGTCCAAAACTTCTGGATCATATGCACCTGCTTTCAAACCAGATATGACAAACAGATTTTCTGCTGACACAAACATTCGCAAATGTTGTATACCCAGATTACTAATCCACTGTTTCGCAAATGTATAACCTAGTTGCACATTCTTACATCGCATATAAGCTGCATTCTGCAAGTAGAGCGAACTCACATGTTTGTTGTTGTTAGCGCTAGCACCCAAAAGCGGTCTGGGCAAATAACCGTTCACATTAGGGCCGAAGTAACTATCTGTATCCGCAGGTCTGAAATAATCCATATTTTCTTTCAAACAGGTTGATTGCCAATAGCCTCTATCAGCACCCCACATATTCAATCCTGTCAACCACTTGTCTCTTTTCAGTGTACCCTGGAAAAATATGCGAAAATCGAAACCTTTATAATCTGCATTGAGGGTTAAACCAAAGTTATAACGAGGAGTCTCGTTACCAATAATTTTTCTATCTCCTGTATTTCCTAAAACGCCCTGGCCTGCATCAATCTTGCCATCATCATTCAGGTCTTTGTACATGATATCACCGGCAGCCCAATTCATTCCAAGGGCATTTTGTCCTCCATTGGGAAGTGAAGCTAAATGCGATTGCATTTCTTCATTCGTTCTTGAGAGACCATTCGTTTCATAACCCCAAATTTCACCAAGCTTACATCCTTGATAATACTTTGAAATGTTATTTGTTTCATTAGGATAGGACAAAATAATGGACATTGCATCAGACATTACAAATGTAGCACTATATCCTAATCCACAAGAAAGTTTATTTCTCCATGTAACGCTTAATTCCCAGCCTTTTGTACGCATCTTAGCATTATTTGTATACGGAGAACTTACGCCTGCCGTGTTAGGCAATTCTTCACCTGGAGCAACCATATTGTTTGTATTACGCCAGAAATAGTCAAATGTGCCTACCAAACGATTGCTAAACAGACCGAAGTCCAAACCTACATCATACGAAGTTACTTTCTCCCAAGTCAATAATGGAGAGATAGGAGCAGGTGGATTCGCTGTATTAGGTCGTTTCGAATTCAACAACCAAGAACCATTCCCCATACCCAAGTTCATGGATGAATAGAACGGATAAATGTCATTAGTGCTTTGATTTCCCAAGCTAGCATACGAACCTCTTAACTTTAAAGTCCCTATCACGTTATTGATTCTCTCCATAAACGATTCACGTGCAACATTCCATGCCAATGATACTGATGGATAATGTTTCCAGCGTTGGTCCTTCAAGAAACGCGAGCTACCGTCATAACGATACTTAACTTCCACCAGATAACGTCCCTTATAATCATAATTCACACTACCAAAGAAACCTGCTGTAGCCCATTCATGCAAGTTGCTACCTATATTAAACTGGGTATTGGAAGTCGTATTTCCCAAAGTCGGGACACTCTCCGAAATCATACCATCTCGTGCAGCAACAATGGACTTATATTTATTAAGTTCCGATTGAAAACCTGCCAACAGATCAAGATGATGATCATTGTTTAGACTAAAATCATACTTTGTGTAAATATTAGTATTTATATAGTTGGTCTTATAGGAGGCCTCTTCAACACGTGAACGGCCACCCATACCATCGTCACGATCCATGTTAAAATATGAACCATCTTCTTTTCGTTCTTTAATTACTTTCCAGTCACTATGAATATCCTGACGATCTACGCGTAAATTACCTTCCAAGAATATCTTCCATCTCTTAACAGGTTCCAGTACAATTGAAAGCTGCTGATATAAAATATCCAGATCATCTGTGTGATCACCTCCATTGACCATTTCATTAAGCTGAGACTCCTTATTGAAAATTCCGTCAGGAGTATAGACTGAGTTGGAAGGCCGACGACGCGGCATACTGTGATAATAAACTGGATTCATCTGATAAGTAGGCGCATCATAATTCTTTCTGGAGAACTTCATATTATAATTAACTTTCATCCAGGGGAATGGATCTGCATTGATTTTACCATTCAAAGTATAACGTTGCAAACCCTCGTTACCATAATTCTGGTCACTACCTAAGTTCTGATAGTTTGCAGAAATATAATAACGCATAGTCTCTGAACCACCATCGATACTCATATTGTGTTCTTGAGAAAAACTCCAATCTTTATAATAAATATCAAACCACTCCGTGTTTCCCCAAGACTGCATGTTCTTTTTCCAAACACCATTACCATCGTACTCGGTAGAATAATCTATCCTTCCTTCCATGAAATCCTTTGTCTTTTGCAAAACCTCGTCTGAGTAGAAAGCACCCAATCCGGAATTTCTTGCTACTTCGTTAAAATATTGTGCAAAATCATAACCATTAACGAATGAAGGGAGATTAGTAGGAGTTTCCCAACGTAGATTATTACTATAATTAACTGAGACCTTTCCTTTTTTACCCGACTTGGTAGTGATCATAATCACACCAAACGCAGCACGAGAGCCATAGATAGCAGCTGATCCGCCATCCTTAAGAATAGAAATATTTTCAACATCCTGTATATTAATCATGTTCAAATCACCCGGTGTACCATCTATCAGAACCAAAGGTGCAGAGGAAGAACCTTCACCAATAGTTCCAGTACCACGAATATTAATAGAAGGATTACTGTTTAATGCACCTCCCATATTTGCAGCCGTTATATTCAAACCCGGTGAAATGCCTTGAAGTGCTTGAGAAATATTGGCTACCGAACGACCTGAGATTTCTTTGGAATCTACTGTGGCAACAGCTGCAGTCAAGCTACTTTTCTTTTGAGTACCAAAAGCCACAACTACAACTTCATCTAGGCTTTTGTTATCTTCCTTTAATTGAACGGTAACACTCTTTTTACCTTTGACAGATACATTTTCTTCAGCACACCCAATATAACTGATTTGCAGCACAGCATTATCAGCTACAATCAAAGTGAAGTTACCATCAATATCAGTAATTGTTCCATTTGTCGTTCCCTTTTCTAATACGTTAGCACCGATAACTGGTTGTCCTTGATTATCAATAACCTTACCTTGAACGGTTATTTTCTTTTCTTGAGCACTTTTTGCTGAGGATAAGACTATCTGTTTATTTTCTTTTATCACATAGGCAATCCCAGTCTGATCCTTAATCTGATCCAACAAGACACGGATATCAGTATCCTTTACTGAAACAGATATTTTTTTAGAAAGTCCAGAAAGTTCATTGTTATAGAAAAAACGATAGTCACTTACATTTTCTATTTCTGTGATGACATCGAGAGCTATCTTATTCTGCAATTTCAATGAGATTTGGGCTGACAAGGTTGTTATACCTGAAATCAGACAAAATCCCCCAATAGCTATACATCTTTTTGTATAATTCTGCATGTTTTTCTTTTTTTAGTATTCTTATTACTAAGGTGTAATTAAAATTGCAGTAACTTTGCATCGAAATCAATTGCAAGAGGTTTCATGCAAAATCACTTTGCGGAAATCGGTGCGTCCTGTCGGACCACCGGTTTCTTTAGGACCATCTCTTTTTTTACATAGGCATTAGATTTAAATTAAACATTAATTTCCTTTTATTCTTATTGTGCTATTTTCTTTTATGTAAGAAATAGGTGCGGTCAAGCTAATGAGCTCAATAACGTTATCCAAGCTATTATTCTTAATAACACCAGAGAACTTATGTGATTTAACATCCTCTGATTCAAACTCAATAGAAACATTGTAGAGTCTGTTCAAGAGAACAGCAATTTCTTCCAATGACTCACCATTAAAGACGATTTCATTATTTCTCCACATAGCGGTGCGCTTACTATTACCATGCTCTATGTGCAATTTATTTTGGCTCTTATTATACACAAGGCTTTCATCTGGTTTCAAGAGATAGGAGCTATCTCCTACCTCTGTTCTAATAGAGCCATTGATTAAGGTTGCAATGCTCAATTTGTCTTCTCTATAGGCTTTTACATTAAATGAAGTCCCCAACACTTTAATTGATAACTGCCCAGCATCTACAATGAACTCTTTAGTGCTATCCTTGGCCACATCAAAGTAAGCTTCACCAATGAGCTTTACTGATCGATTTTTCTCTCCGAATAAATTGTTATATTCTAAAGTTGTGTTGGAATTCAACCAGACTTTTGTTCCATCAGCTAAAATCACACTTGCACGTTGACCTTTGTCTGCAATAACAACAAACTTTTTAGTGGCTAATTTCATATTAGTTCGGTCGTGGCCGAAGTAAACTCCTAAAAATGTTGAACTAACCATTATCAAGGTAATAACTGCCGCATAACACGACCATTTTATCCAAGTTATCTTTATAGAGAAGAATCTATTATTCCACTCATCATTAGTGCTCTTAATGTTGGTGTTAAGCTTGTTTGATACGCGTTGTAAAACGTCCTGCGGTACTTTACAACCTTTTGATTTAATCCAACATTGCATATAATATTCGTCAAGGTTCTCTTTTGCTTCTTGGCGCTGAAAACCTGATAAGAATTCACGCAATTCCTCCTTTTTTAGAGAACCTTGCATAAAACGTTTGAGTAAGATGATAAAAAGTTCTTTTTCCATATGCTATTAAGGTATATCCCTGAAATGAATAAAGACCTTACAAGAGGTTTAAAGAATTAATTTATATTAACTATTAATAAATGAAGAATGATAAACATTTCAATCCTGCTTTTCAAGAACTTCAGGGCGCGATAAATTTGTGTTTCTACAGTCTTTTCTGAAATAGATAGTTTGTTTGCTATGGCTTTATTTGAAAGCAACTGGAATCTACTAAGGATAAATATTTCCCTTCGAGATGGAGGAAGTTCATCTAATAAACAATTAACATAACATTGCAAAGATTCAGTTTCAATAATTCTATCTGCACGATTATCATCCTCAACATCTATATCTATCTCCTCCAATAAAGTGATTGCAGAATGAGTCAATCTTTTATTTAATTCTTTATAAACGAGATGCCTAGCAATAGTAAATAAATAGGAATTAAAATCCTTCTCCAAATCTATATGCGACCTGCCTTCCCACAACTTCAAAAAAAAGGTTTGGAGTAGGTCTTCTGCTACGCTAGAACAGTCTCCCAAAGTAGAAAGCAGAAAGCCATAAATTCGGCCACTGTAAGCACGATATATCGACTCAAAGGCCTGTTCATCTCCGTCCTTTAGTCTTTCCAATACTCTTTTATTAATAGTCATAACTTACTTCCGTATTTATTGTGTTGTCTTGAGCATTAAGTTACAAAAAAATTAGATGAAAATAAAGACTGAGTCTACTTGAAGCATTGTTTTTTACATAAGTTAATACATTGTAGGTGTATAAACATTGAAGAAAACCTTGTTATAAATGTGACAATATGATAAAACAAGAAAAACCCATCTAGACAGTATTTATCGAATTAAAGTCTAGATGGATTTAAAAAGTACCAATTATTTTTTTATCGTCAAAATAATGATTTTATCTATTGCAGGTTGTAGATGTTTTGTGTAAAGAACAATACCATCTTTAATTTTTTGGAACGGAACATTTTCCTTTGTATCAAAAGTAATAGCTGAGACAATCTGCTCACTTAATGGTAATGTAATGTGCTGAGGCATCACATCCGAAAGGATATGAACATACAACTTATTATCTTTGATAGTGGTAGTACCCCAAAATGCCTTTTTAACGGTTCCTGGAGTAGTAGCATAAATAGTCTCTCCATATTGTTTTAGCCATTCTCCTATACCTTTCAGGCGCTCTTTTGCAAGTAATGGAATCTCACCATTAGGTTGAGGTCCGATATTAATCAATAAATTAGCACCCTTACCTGCTGTAGAAACTAACAAACGAACGAGATCTTTTACTGATTTGTAATTTTGGTCCGTTACGCGATAACCCCACATTCCGTTCATTGTCTGGCAAGTTTCTAAAGGGAGATTGCCTATTTTTGAGTCTTTAGAAAAACCGGCACTGTTTTCACCGGGAAGATCACGCTCAAACATTTGAAAATCTTCACCAGGATTGGGATATTTGTGATGATTATTTCCAATCAAGCATGCAGGCTGAAGCTTATGAATCAATTCATATTGCTCTGACAATCTCCAATCAAAACCTGTAGGTTGGTCCCACATTCCGTCAAACCAAATTGCACCAATAGGTCCATAATTCGTTAACAGTTCTGTAAGCTGGTTATTCATGAATTTATAATAAGAATTCCAGTTTCCATGACTTTGTCTACCGGTTCGATGACCTGTAGAACCTAATGGATAATAATCTTCTCTAGTCCAGTCCAAGTGAGAATAATAAAGATGCAAGCGCATATCTTGCTTTTGACAAGCATCAGCAAGCTCCTTAACTATATCTCGTTTAAAAGGTGTGGCATCTACAATGTTATAGTTGGAATACTTAGTTTTGAACATAGAGAAACTGTCATGATGACGAGTGGTAAAGCAAATGTACTTTGCACCGGCATCCTTGAATGTCGTAATCCATTCATTGGCATCAAAACGTGATGGATAAAAGCCTGAAGCTGCTTTAGCATATTCACGATGGTCTATTCCTGCATCATTCATAAACCATTCGCCTTGGCCAAACATACTATAAATGCCCCAATGCAGGAAAATACCGAATTTGCAATCAGCAAACTTCTGTCTACTTTTAAGATTATCTGGCGTTGGTTGATATTGAGCGATAATGGAAGTATTTACACTCAACATAACCACTAGACTAAATAGAAGAGCCTTCATTCTTATGGACAATGTCCATATATTTATATTTTTTCTCATTATGGTTTCCTTTATTAATAGGTATAAAATTACTTATCACCTAAAAAAGTGATAGTCTTACTAAATAATAAAAGCACAATAAGAATGTACAAAAATACAATTTTAACCGACAGATTTGCTAGTAAAACAAGCATTTAATACAATTTCACATTTTATTGAAAAGGCAAAAGATTTTTGTGTTGAATATATAAACGTTTCACTAGTCGTAGATTTCAGGATACTTCTTCCGGATATTCACGTCAGTAAGTGTTATCTCAGAATCGGGCAGCACGTTCTTTGGCAGGCTGCATTTCCATTTTAAGCATTTGAAATCTACATTCTTTTTGGCTCTTAAAGCGAAAAAAGAATCATGCAGATGTATCGTGTATAGTTCTTTAAAGGTATTATAATCACGATCTAATACGTGGTAAGACCCTGATTTATAAGGAATACTCTCATTGCTTTCGAGTCATGGACGGATGCTGTCGTGATATGAAAGAATGCCGGTTCTTGTGATTCCGGGATATGCTACAGATAGTTACTTTAGAATGAAGTGACAGCAGAAAGTGGAGGATGTAAATTAAACTAGATCAGGAGAGAATAAAATATTGACTTTGCTGACACAGTTTTTTATGAAAGAAAAGTTTGATTTTAAGAGTAACCTGAGTTTGACCTAAGCGATTTGAATTTCGTTAGGTTTCCTAATTTTCTCTATATTTAGTTTCGGTTTTTTAGATATTAAGTTTGTAAGCAATTAAGCCGTTGATGAGGTTGACAACAAAATTATTGATACTTCTGTGTTCTATTTGACATACGTTCTTGAATAAGTCTAAATTTTTACATAAAAACAAAGCAGACAGTAAAAAAGCAGTTTGGAAATGTTTAATAGCGTTTGCTTTCTTTGGTGTTTCTTTTCAGTTTGCAAAAGTAAAGGAAATATTAGTCCCGAATATTCGACAAATAGCTCTTTTGTTTTATGAAATTATTCGTCTGTCGGTTGTGTTTTATTCGTCTGCCGTTCGAGAGACGAATAAAACGCAATCGACAGACGAATGGAACACGAACGGCAGACGAATAACTTTTATAGTAAAAATGCTTAATCGTTGCAATAAAAACGCTTAATCATTGCAATAAAAAGGCTAAACCGTTGTTGTAAAAACGCTAAACTCTTCCAATAAACACACTAAACCTTTGCAATAAAAACATTAAATCCTTGCAATAAAAGCGCTAACCCTTTGCAATATGGGGGCAATGTTCCGGTTCAGGTTCCTGTTCGTTTACGTGTGCGGCATCTTTTCTTGAATTGCATAACGTGAAGTGCTCTCGGGTATCCATGTACAAAAATAAAATCCATCTCTGCCACTGTGAGTTGCGACAGAAATGGATTTCATATTTTTTATCGGCAAGCGCAGTCGCGCTATGTGAAGCGTGGTTTGTTATACCAAATGCCTGATCCACTCTTCACGGTTGCCCGGCAACAGATCGATTACAGGAATTTCGACCAGCGTGTAGCATCCCGGCTGTTGCCTCATCGCCGCGCGCGCCGAGCATACCAATACTTGTGCGGTTAATGCGGGATTGTTGACTCGCATGTGGAATTCGAACAGTTGGTTCTGGGTTTTCCCGGATACGCCTTTGCGGGTAAGACTTACACCGTGACCCATATCAAGCAGCGCGTCTACATCCGGAACAAGCTTGACGTGGGTTTCGTCATTGGCGAAGTAAGGGTCTGCCTTGATGGCGGAGGCCACTTTTTCGGAATCATATCCTTCTTTCAGTTCGATATATACCATGCGGCGGTGAATGCCGGTTCCTGTGGGAATGGTCATCGATAGCGCGGCTTTTACCCCGTCAATGGCTTTCACGGCAACGGTATGCCCCATGCTCATACCGGGGCCGAAGTTGGTATACGTGATGCCTTTCGGCGCAATGGCTTCGAGCATCGTGCGGACGATGGAGTCGCTTCCCGGATCCCATCCGGCAGAGATGACGGACACGGCTTTATGTTCTTTGGCAGTGGCGTCGAGCGTACGTCTTAAATCTGCGATTCCAGTGTGGATATCGTAGCTGTCGACCGTATGGATTCCCATGGCGAGGTATTCTTTCGCATACTTCTCTACGCTGCGTGTCGGCGTGCAAAGGATGGCGACGTCCACTTTCTCCAGTTCCTTCATATCTTTTACTACGGCATAGTTTGCCAGTTCTTCCGGCCTGTTTTCGGCGCCTGCCCGGCGCACAATGCCCGCGATTTCGAAATCGGGCGCCGCCTGAAGGGCGTCGAGCACGTAATGTCCGATGTTGCCATAGCCCACAATGGCTGCTCTTACTTTTTTCATTTTTATTCTTTTTTATGCGTACAATTTTCTTTCTTTCGGTTGTAAATGTAAGCGTTTTATCAATAACTAACAGGAGCGTGAGCCGATATTTTATTTTTTTTATCACACTTTCATTCTGTGGTGAAAAACTATTATCTTTGTGCATTATGATAGAATATATACGTGGCGAGCTTGCCGAACTCAGTCCGGCAACCGCAGTGATCGATTGTAACGGAGTGGGGTATGCCGCCAATATCTCGTTGAATACTTATTCCGCTATTCAGGGAAAGAAAACGTGCAAGTTGTATGTTTACGAGGCTATCCGAGAAGACGCGTACGTGCTATACGGGTTCGCGAACAAGGAGGAACGGGCAATATTCCTTTTGTTGATCTCGGTTTCGGGCATAGGAGGAAATACGGCGCGGATGATTCTTTCGGCCTTGTCGCCTGCCGAGCTGGTAAACGTTATCGGTACGGAAAACGCCAATTTGCTGAAAACGGTCAAGGGAATCGGGCTGAAAACGGCACAGCGGATTATTGTCGATTTGAAAGATAAGATAACGACCGTGGGCGTACCGGACGGAGGAGCTTCTTCGGGAACAACACTTTTGCCGACTGCAAACACGGAAGTGCACGACGAAGCGGTATCTGCTTTGACAATGCTTGGTTTTGCGCCTGCTCCTTCGCAAAAAGTAGTGGCGGCTATTCTGAAGGAAGAATCTTCGGCGCCGGTAGAAAAGGTGATAAAGCTGGCTTTGAAAAGATTGTAATACAAAAACGGTGACGGAACAAGACAGATTGGAGAAAGGTGAAGAAGATAAGAAGGAGATTGAATTCTAAGTCCTCTCCAAACAATATCTATAAAATCTTACCCAGGTTTACGAATATTAACGTATCCTTGGGTAAGTTCTTATATAGA
>NZ_JACIDI010000025.1 GCF_014196225.1 Bacteroides pyogenes
ATGCAGGTGAGCGATATGATAAAACTGATGAAACAGCATATGGCAGCCGGATATGTGAATGCAGAAAAGGTGCATATCAAAGGTATAGAGACCGAATTGAAACTGGATATATCGCCTACGATCTATGCCTACGGAAATCTGACTTATCAGGATGTGCGCGATGTCTTGGACTATTTGCCGGGAACTCAAGCCCCCAATCCGACAAAAGGCTTGCGATTGCCGAACATCCCCTACTTATTCGCCAACTTCGGAGCGGAATATCACAGCGACCGATTGTTCAAGAACTGGTATGTCAAGGCATTCTGGGACGGGAAGTTCACGGAAGAATTCTTCTACTTTTGGGAACTTACCGAATTGCAGAAACGGCGTATCCCTCGCAGTTTTACCCATGATATAGGTTTGCTATTGACCTACAAGAACAAATATTCCATAGCCTTGGAATGCCACAATCTGATGAATAAAGAAGTTTGGGACCAGTTCCGCCAACCGTTGGCAGGACGGACATTCCACCTCAAATTCAGATACGTCTTCTCGAAAGGTATTTTATAACTCTAAACATAAATTATAATGAGAACAACAACATTGAAGAACATAGCCCTTTCTGCTATGCTGGTCGGCTCCATAGGGCTGACGTCCTGCGACAAGAACGATGACCCGAAACCTACGCCCAATGAGGTGCAACAGCATTTTGCCTTTGTACATTATGTAGACAAAAGTGCTTACGTCGGCACGTTCGGCGATTTAACTCTTCAAGCAACCGACAATAAAAAAGCATTCGAATTCGGCTTTGGATGTTATCTCTTCGCAAAAGGAAACACGGTACTTGTGCCCGAAGGGAAGGTACACAAGTTTACAAGAGGGGTGCACGGCGAGCTGCAGAAAGCAGGTACGATGACCTTTGAACATATGGCGCAACCCGGAGAAATCAACTTCATCGACGAACAGCGGGCATACGTTGCTTTGCACGGAAGGGGCAAGATTGCGCTAATCAATACCGCTACGTTGCAAAAGGAGGGTGAAATCGACCTCTCGCCTTATGCCGTTCAGGACAATAATCCCGATCCCGGATGCAATGTTATTCGAGACGGAAAGATGTACGTAGCCCTCAACCAGCTCAATTCGCCCCACACCTCCGTACCGGGGGCGGGTTCAGAGGTGGCTGTTATTGATCTTAAAACGAAAAAGACCGAGGTCATCAAGGACAGCCGCACAAGTGTGGTCGGATTGTTCCGTCACTCCGATGCCTTTATAGACGAGCGGGGCGACATCTACTTTTACAGTGCCGGCAACAATTTCACCGTTGCCGATAAGGAAGGGTTCCTGCGTATCCGCAAGGGAAGCGACCAATGGGATGCCGACTATTTGTTCAACCTGTCGAAAACGACCATCAAGGGAATAGGCAAAACCGGGCAATATATGATTAAGTCTTGCTACGCAGGTAACGGCATCGTATATAGTTGTCTGAAAGTAACGGACACTGAATTCGGAATACTCAAGAAAGACTTCCAGCCTGTGAAAATCGACATTTGGAACAAAACCATCGAAAAACTCGATTTGCCGATGACTGACAGCAATGGCTCTTTTGCCATAACCCGCTACAAAGATTTCATCGTCTTTGGTATGACGTGCAATAACGGAACGGGCTACTATACCTACAATACCAAGACGGGCGAATGCTCCCAAATACCCGTCGTTACTGCCGTGGGAGTACCGTCAAGTTTGGTCGCGTTTGAGTAAATCCCTATCGCAAGAGTATTCCCTCAAAAAGGAATACTCTTGTTTTTTATAGAGTATGTGATTCAACAAGGATAAAAATATAAGAAAATCCTCTTTTTTATCCTTGTTTATTTGTAAATTTGCAGAAAGGTATAATGATATGACCATAGAATTTTGTGCAATCAATAAGCCAGAAGATTGGATGGAGATGGTTGCCGAGCAATTCGGCACATCGGTAACGAACGATGGTTTTACCGTTCCGCCCTCAGTGGGCAGCGGCTTTTTCAAGCAATACTACCCGTTGTCATGGCTCACATTGACCTACATCAGTTTCGTATCGTACGAACCGATGACAATGGTGCGTCGCTCGGTGGAAAACTCGAAATGGATTCCTGTGATGTTCTATATCAACGAGCATAAGCACGAGCAGATTATCGGCACAAGCACGAAAACGGTCGGGGTGGACACGCTCGACGGTATCTTTATGCCCTCAAGCAATATCCCTACGGAGTGGACTTTCGCTCCCAAACGGCAGTATGAAAACATCACATTGACCTTCAACAAGGATTGGATAGAGCAAATGGATACGGCTCACGAAACCTACATCGGTCGGCTGCTCCGGTCGGACAAGTCTTTTTATCTCTTCGAGACTATCACACCTGCGATGCAACAAGTATTGGATGGCATCAAGGCGATAACCAAAAGCGATGCGCCTTTCTATCCCCTCCATCTGCACGGGAAGGCAATAGAATTGCTGACGATATTCCTTGAAAAACTCGAAAAGCGTTCGGAGGTAAAATCTCTTTCCAACTTGAATTTGAACGATGTGGAGGCAGTGTTCCGTGTCCGTCGTCAGATATTACAAAGTTTGAACAATGTACCGAGCATTCCCGAACTGGCACGTGAAGCGGCAATGAGCAGCTCCAAACTACAAAAGTGTTTCAAACAGGTTATTGGAAAAGCCATCGCCGAGTATGCCCTATCCGAAAAGATGGAATGGGCAAAACGTTTGCTTTCCACTCGTCTTTACTCTGTATCCGAAGTAGGCTATAAAGTCGGATATGCCAATCTCAGCCACTTCACAGAGGCTTTCCGCAAATATCACAGAATAAAACCCAAGCAATATCTCGACTCTTTGTAGGTTTGACGCAATAGGGATATTACTTACCGTTTAAGGGTTATTTTACCCTAAGCAATCTTCCGAACTTTGCCTGCAAAACATCAGGCAATGAAAATAACGACATTTAAGTTTCAGTTTTTTGCCGGAGTAACAATCTTTTCATTGTTTTCCGGTATTTCTGTTTATGCGCAATCTCCGAATGAAACAGACTCTCTCCAGACAGAAGAGATTTCGTCGAATAATCGCATTAAAATCAATGGTTATCTCCGTGCAGGAATTTTCGGAGGAGAAAAAGAAATACGTAATTACTACGGAGAGGGTGCCTTGAAATTGGAAGTTCCCATCGGCATGAATGCTTCCGCCTTTTCGGAAGTGCGTTACAGAGCCGATGGCAACAACAATCATAAGTTCGACATCCGCGAGGCTTATGTAAACCTTAATCTTGGCAAGTTTGATTTTCGTGTAGGGGAGCAAATCGTTCTCTGGGGACGAGCAGACGGTTTCAATCCAACCAATAACGTTACACCCCAAGACTTTTGTGTGTTCTCACCGGAGGAAGACGATAAACGTCTGGGAAATTTTATCGTGAAAGGAGTCTTTAATCTTTATCCGTTCCGTATTGAAGTGGATTGGATACCCGTTTACAAATCATCATTGTTCCCATTCATCGGAAAGCCTATGGGAGATGGGATTGTATGGAAGAATGAAAAACAGCCTTACCGATGGAAAGACCAGTCTTTCGGAGTGAAAATAGATTTGGAAAAACCGTCTTTCGACCTCTCTCTTTCCTATTACAACGGGTTACATAAATATCCCGGCATCGCGTATGAAAAAACTCCTTCTGAAATCCTTTTATCGCAAGAGCCTTATCGAGTGCATGTTGTCGGAATGGACTTTTCCACCTCATTGGGCAACTACGGATTAAGAGGCGAGTTTGCCTGTTCACTCCCCGAAAAAAGCAATAATTCCATCTATTCAGTTCCCAACAAGCAGGTGGAATATACGTTAGGGATTGACCGAAGCTGGGATAATTTCAGTTTGATTGTACAGTACATAGGTAAGTATATACCGGACTTGACGACTGACATCAAAGGCAATACGATTGAACGGAAACTTAACTCACTGAATCGTATCGTCTTCACGCAACATGAACGTTGGAATCATTCAGTTTCAGTCAGACCAGCACTGTCATTGCTTCACGAAACATTGAAAGTGGAACTGCTCGGACTGTGCCAGTTCAGTACAAAAGAATACTTCTTCCAACCCAAGATTCGCTATGCCATAGCCGATGCCGTTACGTTTACGGTGGGAGGGCAGCTGTTTTATGGACCGGACGACCGTCTGTTCGGAATATTGGAAAAGACCAAGAACTCGGTTTTTACGGAGTTGAAAGTTTCGTTTTAGATTATCTAATCTCAAAATAATATCGAATGAAGAAGTTAGCTGAATTTGTGATACGATACCGCTGGGCGGTCATCGTGTTCTTTCTTGCACTGACAGCCTTTATGGGCTTTCAGATGAAGAATGCAAGTTTTAATCCCGACCTGCTTACCTATCTGCCGGAAGATTTACCTTCTCGTGTAAATCAAAAACAGATAGAAAGAATGTTCGGCGGTACGGATATGGTAATGATTGTCGTACAGACAGATGATGTCGTGAATGGCAAGACCCTGAAGCGTGTGGAGCATTTCTCGCAGGATATGCAGAACATCAAAGGCGTAGAACGGGTAATGTCCGTCTTCGAATTGAAAAATGTCCGCAGCGAAAATGACGCAATGACCGTTGATGCGGCCGTGAAAATGATTCCACGGACTGCTGAAGAAGTTGCCACTATCAAAAAGGAACTTGCAGGTAATGACCTTGTCTATGGAAGCGTAGTCTCCAAAGATTTTACGACCACAGCCATTATTGGATTGCTTGAACCCGGAGCAAAAGACAAGGACGTAATAGACCAAGTGGAGGCAATGATTGCCAAATATCCCGGTGCAGAGAAAGTTCTTTTGGGTGGCTCTCCGTATATGCGGATGCAGAATGCGGGAATGATGCAGAAGGATATGGCTCGGCTCATTCCTCTCGGATTGTTGTTAATGATGGTTTTTCTCTTTATCAGCTTCCGACAGTTCAGAGGCGTATGGCTTCCCATTCTGATTGTGGTTATGGCGATATTCACGGCATTGGGAGCAACACCTTTGTTGGGATGGAAGTTTGCCGTTACGACCATTATTTTAGTAGTTTTACTGATAGCCACTGCCAATTCCTACGGCATACACATGTTTGCTCGCTACCAAAGAGACAATCTTCCCGGAAACAATTATACTCCCAAAGAGCTGTCTGTCAAGATGGTTACAAGTCTCGGTGCTCCCATCATTTTGTCCGGACTGACAACCATTGCAGGGTTGCTCTGTATGTTGGGACATGTGTTGATCCCCGGTGGACAAATGGGTGTTCTTGGCAGTATCGGTATTGGGCTTGCCCTAATTGGCAGTCTGTTCTTTATTCCAGCATTAAGTTCAATACTTCCCAAAACGAAGCCTCGATTGAGAGCGGATGACAATCCTAAAAACAAAAGAGGAATAGGACTGGACAGATTGTTGGATTTTATTGCCAATTGGGTAACGAAAAAGCCCAAGACTATTTTGGTTTTGTTTGTAGTCATTTCTCTAATCGGAGCAGCCGGGCTCTTGCGTTTCAGCATCAATTCAAATCCCGCCGAATTGTTCCCTGACGGACATCCAGCCAAGGAGTCTGCACAAATTATCAATAAGGAACTGGGGGGCTTTTTCCCTCTCTGTGTCGTATTCGAAGGTGACATCAAAGATCCTGCTCTATTGAAAAAAATCGATGATTTGGAAAAGAAGGTGCATGAAATTCCCGAAGTGGGAACAACGCAGTCCATCGCCAAAGTTACACGTCAGATCAGCCGTGCCCTCTACAATAAAGGCGAAGAGGGCTATGATAAAATCCCCGACACCTACGATGCCGTATCGCAATACTTCGAGTTGTATCTGATGAGCGGCAGCCAGAGGGATTTGGAAAAGATGGTAGATTTCAATTTCGAGAAAGCCCTTTTGATGATCCGATTCAAGGAATTGAACACGCCTGTATTGCGACAATGTGTTGCTCAAATCAGGGAGATGGTAAAAGATGCCCCCAATGTGAAACTTGTTGGCGGCAATGCCGATGTGTTTACGGATATGGACAAGCATGTCGTAAACGGACAGTTTCTTTCTCTGTTGATTTCCCTCGTTGTTGTATTTATCATTATATCTCTCGGCTTCAAGTCGTTTAAGGCAGGGTTGCTGCAAATCGTTCCGCTCGTGTTTGCCATGCTGATGCTTTTCGGATTGATGGGATATTTCGGTATCGACCTGAACTTTATGACCGCCTTCCAAGCCTCTATCCTTATCGGTGTCGGTGTGGACTATACGATTCATGTCGTCTGGCGGTATCGGGAGGAACGACGTGCGGGTTACAACGATAAAGAGTCTGTACGTCGCTTGTTCAAGGCAACGGGACGCGGTATTGTATTCAATGCAATCGCTGTTATTATCGGGTTTGTGGTTCTGCTCTTTTCAGGCTTCCTGCCCGTCCGCTTTTTCGGAATGATGATGGTGACCATCATCTTCGTATGCCTTATTGCCGCAGTACTGCTCGTACCTGCGCTATGTATGGTGCTGAAACCGAAATTCTTGAGACAGAAAGCACATCGCAAATGACATAAAAGAAATGAGAGAATAAAACCAATAAAAGAAACAATCAAAAGCACCTAAGCTTTTCAAAGAGGATTGATACACGAATATTCATCAAACAATAAATACAATGAAGAAAGTTTTTTTATCGGCGATTATAGCAATCGCAACTATGTGGGCAAATGTTGCTCATGCACAGGGAGGATTGTCTCCCCAACAAGTACAGCAGAAAGCCATTGAAACCACTCGTGTTGCCGGGATGGAAACACAATCGTCCATGACTATTTACAGTCCGTCGGGAGATAAACGGGTTCGCAAGATGACTATCGTCAGTAAACTCTACGAGAATGGGAGTCTGGAAAAGAAACTCATTCGGTTTACCGAGCCTGCTGATGTGAAAGGCACCGGGTTTCTATCGTTCGATTATTTGAAGAAGAACGACGACAAGTGGATTTATATGCCAGCCCTTCGTAAAACCCGACGCATTGTGAGTTCTGAAAATGCAAAGAGTTTCATGGGGTCTGAGTTTTCTTACGCCGATATGTCCACACCTGCTGTCGAAGATTTCGACTATAAATTCTTGACTGAGCAGAAAGTCGATGGACATGATTGTTATGTCTTGGAAATCATACCTAAAAACAAGACTATTGCCAATGAAAACGGTTTCTCAAAGAAAATTTCCTATATCGATAAACGGATTTTCGTTGTTCGCAAGGCTACCTATTATAATCTTGCCGGTGAGAAAGAAAAGGAGATGACCGTCTCTGCAATTGCCGAAGTGGATACAAAGAACCATAAGTACCGCTTCAAGGAAATGACAATGATTAATCTGAAAAATAAAAGAAAGTCGGTATTGAATAACAACGTTATCAAGTTCACGCCTTCAATATCAGACAGTTATTTCACCACCCGTACCTTGGAACAAGGCAAGTAATACTTCCCTTTTCCTTACAACCTCCATTTGTTGCAATCAGAAGTTGTAACAAGTGGAGGTTTTGCACATTAATTCCAAGTATAAATATCAAATAGTAAATTCTCCGAAAATGAAAAGACTTATTGGCAAGGAAACTTTCGGGATGCTTCTCTCGGAAAATACTACAGAAGCAACAACATCCCTTATTGAAGAGATTATAAATCTTAGTGAAACAGACAAGAATCCTATCTCCTTATTCCGGACTTTACACCACACAAGATTCCATTTACAGGCAATCAAAGTAGAAAACGGCTTAACTGCCGAAATGGGGAAAAAATGTGTCGGAGTTGTTGCATGTTATTGATACAGAATTAGAATTGTGGAATATGCGGGTACAAGGGTTATTGTCTTTGTCACCTCCGAGTCCGCAATCGAAGTCCATCGGTGAAATCCGTTGGACGGGCAAAATCGTGGACTTGGTGGAGTTACTCTATGCTCTTGACACCTGTAACTGTATCAACAATGGAGAAATCGGAGTAGAGGAACTGGCAGAGGTTCTTTCTAACATTTTCGGAGTAGAAATCAAGAACTGCTACAACATCTATATGAATATAAAGTGTCGCAAAAATGACAGCCGTACCTATTTCCTTGATGAACTCCGAGAGAAACTGAACAAACGAATGATAGAGAGCGACCTGAAAGGCGGAAAATTCAAAAAACGGTAATTGCATGCAAATAATCAATCAGGCTTCCCCAAACGAGATGGAAGCCTGATTTTTTCATCCATAAAGAACAGTACGATGTAAAATGGTTACTGCCGATGTTGCCATTTCTCTTGAAATTCACGAGTCAGTTGCACGATTTCACCTCCGATTATTGCTAATTCAAGTGTCAGTTTCTCCAACTGGGTGAGCATCGCAAAGGCTTTCTTCTCCGTGAAATTGCTTTTCAGAGCGACCACAGTCTGGTTGTAATTCACCCCGACGCTGCGAAATTGCCCGTACAGAGTCGTCAATTTTTGATAGTAATCAAGCAAGGAACGGTCGACTTTTATCACTCGAAAGGTCTCATTAAATACCCTTGCTTTGATAAACAGGGACAGACTTCGTACACCACTTTCCTCTTTCATCGTGAGGAAATGAGCGTATTCCGTCGGCGTGAAATTGACCGAAACACGCTTTTCAGTCTTCTCTTTAGAGCGTGCGCTGCTAATTTTCTTCATTTTCATTTCTTAGTTTGGATTTTAGGGTTTCACGGCATAACTGGCATTCGAAACATGACATTTTCTCTTCCAAGAAAAAACAATTTCGGAGTTTTTTTCAGCTCTCTCGGAGAGCAAGGTTTTATGCTGCAAAAACAGAGTCGTGCTGCATAAAACATATCTTGCTATTTGCTCCGACGCAAATAAATTCGTTCCGAAGAACGGAGTATTTCTTTCTCGAAAAAAGACGATTTATGCCTCGAAGGCTTCGGCTTACCGCTTGGGTGCAAAGTTACTAAGCGTTGTGTCTAACCCACTTACCTCTCACAGAGCCACAGATACGCAAATCGACGCCACAAGTACGCACTAAAGGAAATCACGCTGATTACAGCATCACCGAGCCATATATTTGCACTGTCGAATATGTCCGTGAGGGTATGCGTCTTCGATAACATCATGTTTCGATAAATGATACGAGCAAGGGTGTATATCAAAGAACATATCCTTAATTCTTTCACTCGAACGTGGGAATGTGCGAAAGCAGATACAATCAAGCGATTGTATTGATGGGCACCAATGAACATCTCCACAGAATGGGTATGAACGAAAGGATGTAGCCCTACTGGTGCAAGCCGATTGTTGGACTTATCTTCGATAGTGGATGTATTCGTCTTCGTCGGTAAATATACCGGCAACGAAATGAACAGTGAATTGTATAACGAACTATATTAATAAGCAAATAAAATGAGAGCAAAAATTCCACCATAGGTTATTTTATTTGATAGGTAGAAACGAATCCATCCACATAAGGTGCATCTGACTTGATTACGGCAAATGCCTGTCTGACGAGCTTGTTTGCGACAGCAATAAGAGCTACTTTGGAAGGTTTCCCATTGGCTTTCAACCGTGCGTAGCATTCTTTACAGGTTGTGTTTCCACGTAAAGCAGACCATGAGGCGACATAAAGCAATGAGCGTAGGTTCGCATCCCCATTACAGTTTATCCCACCTTTGATGTGTACGGATGTTCCGGACTGCTGGTAAGTCGGGCATATCCCGATAAAACGGAAAACCTGCTTTGCATTATCAAAATAAGAAAAACCTCCGGTAGTGACAATCAAAGCTGTAGCCAAAGTGATGCCGATCCCTTTGATGGAGGTGAAGAGCTTAACCTGTCTGTCAAACTCAGATGAAGCCAAGTCTGCAAGTTCAGATTCCAAAGACTCAATTTGGCTTGCCAAAAAAGAAATAGTCTTATCCAATGCTTTCATCCCGCTTTTATCTTGGAATGGAAGCACGACAAGAGAGCTTTTTCAGGTTCTTGCTTGCCGTAAGCTGTTTCTTCAACTGCCTGATAATAGTCTTCTTCTGCTTCAGAAGCATAACTGTAGCAGATGGCATCTTGTAAACGGGAGAAGTCATCTTCTCCCCGTACATGGCAATCATGCAGGTGTCTTTGGCATCCGTCTTGGTGACGGTCATCATCATGCGTGAGAAGTGCTTGATTTGTTTGGGATTTACCATGCTGGTAGCTATTCCTTGCCTATCAAGCAGATAAAGAAGCAGAAAGCCGTAATTGCCGGTGGCTTCCATCACACAATGATGTTCTGTTACGGAAAGCGGGCCGATGAACTTCCTGATACCTTTTACGGTATTGGGGTAAGCTTGGGTCTGATAACCCGATACTTTCGGAAAAGCAACTACGAAGCTGTCCTTGCTGATGTCGATTCCAATGTAAGTCATAACGCCTTTAATTTGGTTGAATACATCCTGTAACCTATCGTCGCTAACACGGGATCATAAGTCCCAACGAACTATCCAGATTTCAGATGTAAAGGCATGGGGACTGAACGTTAAATCCGGCTTCAAAAACCACCAATAGATCGGTCTTTGTCCATGCCTATATCAAAGTTATAAATTATCGAATTATTAACTAACGTACAAATGTACGACAATAGAACTTAAGAAAGTATGAAAGAGAATCAAAATGGCAAGGTTGACCCCGTTGCCATTCGGGAACTTATTTCACAGGGTATTCCCATGAAAAGAAAAGAGAGTGAGATGAAACGCTCTCAATCAGAAGAGCAGTGTGTTGAATCGGAATGTTTAAATGACGAACCAATGTCAAAGGATTTTTCAAGAGTCCCAGGAAGAGAAAGGCGAAAGGCTGACAAAGGTGATTATGAATCG
The DNA here is from genome assembly GCF_014196225.1 of Bacteroides pyogenes. GTDB lineage: Bacteria > Bacteroidota > Bacteroidia > Bacteroidales > Bacteroidaceae > Bacteroides > Bacteroides pyogenes_A. The sequence continues at coordinate 10,829 of NZ_JACIDI010000025.1, forward strand.
CTTTTCATCTGTCGCAACACTTTGAAAAATCGCAAGACCATCTATATTGCCAAAGAGTTGCAAGACACATTGGCAGAGATAGTCATGTCAATGAGAAACAGGAATATGACCATTGGTATCTATGTGGAGAACATCATCCTCCATCATCTTAAGATCTACAAGGATGAAATCAACAGATTAGCGGAGATTAAGTTCAAGAAACTATTGTGAGCCATTTAGCAGTGACTTTTTGTTACTTTTGAGCCGTTTCAACTCACTGTCAAAAGTAACGAGATATTTTTCATTGGGGGCTTTGTCCACCCGAAGTATAAGAAAGAAGAGGAGCGGTCGGCAAATCTGCCGACCGCTTTACTCCATCTGTTCTTCTTGAATGATTATTTTTGATTTTATGCGGATTCCAGAGGTGAGGGAGTTGAGTTTCCATTTTCTTTTTCCCTGCTTCTCGCATATCCGACATTTTTTTATGCGTTTTTCCGTCGGGTCGGTCGTTTTCGTTTCAGTGGCGTAAAAAGGTAGGGCTTAGGACAAACAAGGTTTTATGGCGAGAATACTACCTGTAATGAAATAGAAGTGTGGAGATTATCGTCTAAACGGCTTGCCGCCCCAACCTTTTTTGTCCGTAGAATCCGGAACTACCTTTGCCGCTAACAACGAACAACCGATCCCGACATGATACACAGGCATAAGCGGAGGATGTGTAGGGAGAGAAGCAGGGCGAAAACGAAGTGGTCCCAACGGATAGCTTTATCGTATTTTCCAATCCCAAACGCAATTCCTGTAGACCATTCGTCTATTAGCGTACGCCCCCGTCCCTTTCAAGACAGGTGGGAGCTACTGATAGCGAACTTCTTAATACGAACAAAGGGGGGGATTAAAACGCAATCCGCATGATGTATATCAGTATTTATTTTTCCAACCTATTTCTCTGGAAGCAGGGGCCAAACTAATGGTCAAACTAATGGAAAATGAAATATCATCAATCAGAGAGCTTAATTTGAAACTTATTCGTTATCTTTGCACTCGTAAATTCGGTGTATTGTATGCAGCAAATAACAAACAAAAAGAGATATACGGTTATTGATTTGTTTGCCGGATGTGGTGGCCTTTCATTAGGTCTATACCAGTCTGGTTGGGACGGTCTATTCGCTATAGAAAAGAATTCATTTGCATTTGCAACTTTAAAAGCTAATCTGATAGATAATAAAAAGCATTTTAATTGGCCCAGTTGGCTTCCTCAAACACCTCATGATATTAATGAAGTATTAAAAAAATATACTCCTCAATTAAAAAGTTTAAGAGGAACGGTTGATTTGGTCGCTGGAGGACCGCCTTGTCAAGGTTTCTCTATGGCCGGAAAAAGGGTTGAAGAAGATATAAGGAATAATCTTGTTTTTTCATATATTAAATTCATTAAGTTGGTTCGTCCAAAGATGATTTTATTTGAGAATGTCAAAGGATTTACTTATGCATTTGATAAGAAAAAGAAAGAGGAGGCTATACCATATTCTCAAAAGGTTATTGAAGGTTTAAAGTGTTTGGGGTACAATGTCAAACCTCATATTATAGATTTTTCTAAATATGGTGTGCCGCAAAGACGTAATCGTTTTATTTTGGTCGGCGTCCAAAAAACGATAGGTTCTCCGGAATCATTTGAATCGTTGTTAGAGTCAGTTAAGGATGTTTTTTTGCAGTCTAAAGGGATATCCTCAAGTACCACGGTTAAAGATGCCATATCTGATCTTTTGCAATCAAACGGAGAAATTCCGACGCCTGACAGGAAAGGATTTAAGTCTGGATTGTATGGCTGTGTAGAATCTAACTATCAAATTTTGCTAAGAGGGACTTATCCCGAAGAACAACATGTTCCTGACAGTCATAGTTTTGCAAAACACACTATAGAAAAAACAGAATGTTTTAGAAATCTATTAGCTAATTATAGTATAAGAGGCAAGCGAATAGATGGAGATGCAAGAATAAAGTGGAATGTTAAACAAAGAAGCATAACAATTCTGAATGAAAACTCCATTTCTCCAACTATAACAGGACATCCAGATGATTATTTGCATTATTGTGAGCCTCGAATTATGACTGTTAGAGAGTGCGCGCGCATACAATCTTTTCCAGATTGGTATGAAATAAAAATGAAATATACAACTGGTGGAAATATGCGCAAAGTTGAAGTCCCTCGTTATACTCAAATAGGCAATGCCATTCCTCCATTATTTGCAGAATTGGCGGGTACTGTATTAAAAAATATGATTTAATGGAACAAATGCAGTTTAAAGTTAGTTCAGCGTTAAAAGATCTTGTTGGAAAGGATCTTATAACAAACGACAATGTAGCAATATTTGAGTTGGTAAAAAATTCATATGATGCCTATGCCACTAAGGTTGAAATTAAATTTAGTGATAATGAGATCGTTATAGCTGACAATGGAAAGGGAATGTCCTTTGACGATTTGAAGAACAAATGGTTGTTCTTAGGATATTCTGCAAAAAAAGATGGGACAGAAGATGCAGATAACGATGTTAAGCAAAAATCTTATCGAGATAAGATAAAACGTCATTATGCAGGCGCAAAAGGAATTGGGCGTTTCTCTTGCGACCGTTTAGGAAAGCACCTTTCCTTAACGACAAAAAGCGAAGATTCACATACAATAGAAACGATCATTGTTGATTGGACAGATTTTGAAGTTGATCAAAAGAAAGAATTTGCCCAAATTGACGTTAAACACATTTCTCAAGAAAAAAAATCCCATATTTTTCCTTTAAATAGCGAAACAGGAACTGTTCTAAAAATATCAGATCTGAATGATGAAAAATTACCATGGAATAGAAAACGATTACTAGATCTTAAGCGTTCATTAGAAAAACTAATAAACCCATTATCAGAAACAAATGATTTTATTATAGAGATTATTTGTGAGAAAGAAACTGATGAAGATAAGAGAGTAAGAGATAACAGTGGGCATGATCGAGATATTGTAAATGGTATTCTTAAAAATGGCATATCACAAATCTTGAAACTTAAGACGACTCAAATTGATGTCCGTCTTGATAAGAATTATATCTATACAACAATTTCTGACCGAGGTGTAGATATATACAAAATACGTGAAAACAATACTGAATTTGCGAAATTAGAGGATGTAAAGATTAACTTGTATTTTCTAAATCGTTCTGCAAAGAATAATTTCACACGATTAATGGGTATAGAACCTGTAAATTATGGGTCAATATTCTTATTTAGAAATGGATTTAGAATAATGCCATTTGGTAATACTGGTGATGATAGTTGGGGGTTAGATTATAGAGCACAACAAGGTCATAGTCGTTTTCTTGGCACAAGAGATTTATTCGGTCGGGTTGATGTTTTGACCGATAGTATTAATGAGTTTAAAGAGGTCTCTAGCCGAGATGGAGGGTTAATAGAAACCCAAACATCTAAGCAACTTTTCAGTTTGTTTGAGATCGCTCATAGACGATTAGAACGATATGTTTCTGGCGTTTTGTGGGGAGAAGCTTTTTTGCGTAAGGAATATTTCGTAAATGAGGCTGAAGGCTTACGAATGCGAAAAGAATTATTGGAAATTGATAAGGATGAAGAGAATCCTAATTATATTCTTTCATCAAGTATTGGTAGTAAAATTGACTTTGTCCAATTAATAAAGACATTGGCAAAAGATAAAAATATTGAAATTTTGTATTATAACACAGAACTAGCCAATATTGTATCATCTAACAATCCGATTGATTCTATCAAACCTCAATTTTTGAAAGATTTAGAAAAAATAGCAGAGGATACTAACGATTCGAATTTACTAGCATCAATTGATGCCGCAAAACATCGTATTGCGGAGTTGACTCGTCAAAAGGAAGAAGCTGAAAGAAAAATAGCAGAGGCCAAACTTTTTCAACGTGAGGCTGAGGAAAAAGCCATAAAAGCAGAGAAGGAGCGTCGTATTGCAGAAGAAAAAGCTAAGACAGAAGAAGAACGTAGACGTCAAGCTGAATTAAATAGATTGCGTGCTGAGAATGAAAAAGTTAAAGCGGAAAATGCACGTCTTGTTGCTGAGAAGAGAGCTAAGGATGAAGAATTTAAACGTAAGCAAGCAGAGAAAGAAAAGCAACTAGAAAGTTTGAAAGTTGAGTTTTACAAGAAAGTGTCAAATCCAGATACAGATGCTTTAATACATCATGTAAAAAATAACAATACTAGAATTAATGATAAGATTGATGAACTAATATCTTATGTAAGCAGAGAGGAAGTCGGAGGCAAAACGAATCGTTTGATTCTTATGTCATTATCAAGTATTAAGTTGCTATCGCAGAAATCTTTAGCTGCCACAGATTTAATTTTAAGTTGCGATCTCGCAAAATCGGATTCACAGAAAATTAATTTACCGTTATTTATAGAAGGATATTTATCCAAAGAAGTTAAAAGCAAGGTAAAATATCATTTTTCTTCTTCTGTTGATTTGTTTGCTGTGTATGGAAGTAAACTTGATTTGGCCTTGGTAATAGATAATTTTATAAGGAATTCAGAAGATTGGCATGCTAAAAATATTTGGTTTGAATGTTCTCGATACGAGAATGCACTTCAACTAGATGTACACGATGATGGGGATGGATTAACAGATTCATTCAAGCAGGATCCTAATCAAATATTTGATTTCTCAATATCAGGCAAATCTGATGGTACTGGTTTTGGCATGTATCTAATAAAGGAAACCTTAAAATCCTTACACGCTTCGATAGAAGTTGACAAACCGATTAACAATAAGGGTATTCACTTTAAAATACTTTTTAAGTGATGGTACAGAAACATTTAATATTAGTAGACGAACAATCTCAAAAGGATCGTCTTAAGAGAATTAGTGAAAGCCTAAAAAATGACGGAATAGAGTTAATATATGAGGAAATAAATCCAAATGACTATTCGAGTAGATTAGAATCTGGGGATTTGTGTTTTGACAAGGATGCTCTAATGAGTAAATTGCAGTCAATAAGTTTCTTGTCACATCTTGATATATTTGCTACAGATTATAACCTTGTTGAGAATGAACTAAAAGGTGAAGATTTAATAAGAATGCTCTACGAACTTTTGCCACACTATCGCAATAGGGTTATTGTGTATTCAGCCCAGATAGAAGACGTTATAACAAACATTATTAAAAGAACTGATGGATTTGAACAGCAAATAACGATGCTGAAATTACTCGCCCAGAATGAAATAAACTATCTTAGTAGCGATGGAGTGTTTGAAAATAAAATAAAACAACTAATCATTAAAGAACCAGATCTGACGATTGATTCAAGATTGGCAGATTCATTATGCACACTAGATAATGAAAATTTCAGATGTATTATACCTGAATATACAGACAAGAGAATTAGCGAAATCGGTAAGATGCTTCTAACGAAAGGTGAAGATGCGATAGCGTTGAGAAGATCTATTACAGAATATATAATGGCAAATATAACTTCAATACTAGACTATGAGTAAAATATTTGCTATTTATCCTCTTGACAAGAGTAGTTCAACTTCGTTTCTTAATCGTATTCATACATTTGAAACAAGAAAACTTGGAGATGATTGGCATTGCTATAAAGTCCATTTTTCTGATGAAGACCATGAAAGATGTATTCAGCAAGCCAAGGATAATCATTTTATATTTTATATGGGGCATGGAGGAGAGGCCCAGTTACATGGGGCTTGTGCAAAACATGGTGAAATGCCTGTTGATTTTATTGCCATTAAAGAGAATAAGGATTTCTATAACAAAGAGGTTTTTATAAATGCCAATAACATCAATGCTTTCAAAGGAAAAATCTTTTTCTGTTTTTCTTGTAATTCCAATAGGAATAGTTCAAAAAGCCTTGCGAGATTATCTATAAAATATGGCGTAGAAACATTTATTGGGTTTGGCAATATACCTACAGATTATATTGACGGAAGCAAATTCTCCAAAAGATGCATAGCAATCTACAAAGGCAAGATTGTTAAGATAATAAAGTATTCCTTGTTTTATGCTGTTCAAAACAATGAAACCGTGGACAACCTTGTTAGGATAATAAAACTTTTAACATGTAAAGAGATACAATTATTGCTAAATCAAAGGAATTTTCATGGGAGAGATTCGGTTATTAAACAGTTGTGTATGTTCAAAAATGAAATAAAGATATTTGGGAACATGTATTCTACGCTTTTAACTGAGTGATGAGAGTTTTCATATACTATCCTCTTTGATTAATTAAAATATATAGTCTTTTACATTCAAGGCAAAGCTTTTTTAATAATGCAGAATAAGACCGATAGAGGAATTATGCTTATTTCTAAATCGTTAGTAGCCTAAAATTTAAATTCTGTAAAATGCTTTTTTTTTCAGCGAGTAAGGCAAACAACAACACCTTAGAAAAAAGACAAATGAATTTAAATGAATGATTTAAGAGAATAAAGATAACATCTCCTCAAAAAATATAGAGAAAATTTCCTATTTCTTAGTGTATTGTGTTATCTTTGCAATAAATAAAGTGGTCCTTTGAAATGGCAAAATGAGGTAGAGTATAGAAGCTCACTGGTTTCCTTATCGTTACCTACCTTCTTTGATAATCAATTTAATCTGTTGATTATTTGGCGTTTATGAAAACATCTATGCCTTGCCGTGTGAAAAGACATTGCTACTCCCTCCAAAATACATGAGTGGCATCTTTATTATTGAAAACAACCATTGCTTTAGGCACACTTTCTCTCTATCCGAACCATAATATTCTGAAATAAATGTGCAGTGCGGGAAGAAACATTACGCACTCCATTAGTAGAAGAAAGACTGAGAAAAACATTATAGTACTGATAGGACTATTCCCCAACGGTGAACCTTAGACAAAAGGGAATGATATTATCGCTTGCATGCTCGGAACTTACAATGTTTTGGAGATAAAATTCCGTTGTAACTGAGAGATTAAGAAGATAAAACTACATACCATGCTATCATCAGAATAAAATTATAAGTAATAAAGAGTGATCTCGATATAAGAATATCGTGGCAAATTTAGAGTCGGATATAAATAGATAGATCAACACAAAATTTTCTTCATAAGTCAGACTACCGTCACTATGCGAAAAAGGAAGGGAGAACTCCAAATGAATTGTTTTCTGAAAATAAAACGGAGAATAATTGCTCTTTCCCGTGGATCCTATTACCTTTGTGCATATATAAGAATATCACCCACGAAAAAGAAGCAAAGCATTGCAGAAAATTGGTGGAGCAATAGCGGGAGATTAGGTCTTTTGCAGAATATAAACTCAAAGAAATACAGCCACTTATCAATTTTATTCGATTTCTGGTGGCACCACTTTTTAAGAAAGAAAAACGATGTAAATCCCTGAATTTCAAAGAAGTTCGGGGATTTTTCTTTTCCAAGAATAGGCAAAATTAGTGGGATTGAAGCAAACTATACGTCCTTATTCAAGGGACTGGTTTTAAAAACCCGAAATGTTCCACTGCGAGGTATTTACTTCATTCTTTTACAGCACGTTGCGCTATTTTACATAACAGGGTTCTCGGTTCGATTTCCTAACTTTGTATCATTAAAAATTGAGCCGTATGGAAAGAAAAAGATTCAGCGTGTTTTCTTCATCAAGCGTAGCAAACTGTTAAAAAACGGGGAAGCACCCGTGCGTGTGCGTGTCACTTATGACCGCCTATACGTGGAACTTCAACTAAAGCGGAGCGTAAAAGTCCCACTTTGGTCGCAGGAAAAAGAGAAATCGACAGGCAAAGACCGAAACTCCGTGGAACTTAACCATTACATTGACGCCCTGCGTGTGAAATTCTATCAGATTTACCAAGACTTGGAACTGGAGGGAAAGATTATATCCGCACGTGCCATAGTGAACCGCTATCAGGGAAAGGACGAGACTTTCAAGACATTGTATAATGTGTTCAAGGAGCATAACGACAACTGCCGGAAGCTAATCGGGACGGATTATGCCGATATTACCGTAAGACGTTACGATAATTGCCTTAAATATCTCATGGAACTGGTTAAACGGGACTACAAGGTAGATGATATGCTACTGCGTGAGATAAACGGGGAACTGGTGCGTAAATTCGATTTATACCTAAAGACGGAGAAACATTGCGCACAGAACACCGTTATCCGGTACATGAAATGCTTCAAGAAAGTGATAAACCTTGCCATTGCCAACGAGTGGCTGACAAAGAACCCGTTTGCCGGAATCAAGTTTCACGAGGTAGAGGTAAACAAACAGTTCCTAAGCCAAGCCGAGATTAACCGGATATGGCAGAAAGAGTTCAGGATTGAACGGCTGGAACTGGTACGGGATGTTTTCATCTTTTGCGTATATACCGGGCTGGCATTCATAGACGTGTATAATCTGCGCCCCGAACACGTTTCAGAGGACAGCAACGGCAACCTGTGGATAGTGAAACCCCGTGAAAAGACAAACAACCTCTGTAACATCCCGCTTTTGAGCATTCCCAAACAGATACTTGAAAAGTATAAGGATAACCCCTACTGCATGGATAAAGGAACTTTGCTGCCCGTTCCCTGCAATCAGAAGATGAACAGCTACCTGAAAGAGATTGCCGACCTGTGCGGTATCAAAAAGAACCTGACCACGCACACAGCCCGCCATAGTTTCGCATCGGTTATCGCACTGGCTAACAACGTGTCACTGCCGAATGTGGCTAAAATGCTGGGGCATTCATCCACCCGAATGACACAGCACTACGCAAAGGTATTAGACCAAACGATACTAAGGGATATGCAAGCCGTTGAGAAACAGCTATCCGTATAAGCACGAAGAAGCCAGCAACACAGTTTTCAAGAAACCGTGATTGCTGGCTTTCAACCAAACAATATAGAAAACAAGACAGCTATATTTCAATACTTCAATATTTCAATCTTTCAAGGAAGCAAGACATCAATAAAACAAGATTCCATGTTTTCAAGATTTCATTTCTGATAGAACCTTTCCAACAAATCCATGATGTCACTTTCCCGGTAGATGATTTTTCCCGGAAGCTGCACGTACCCCAGTAGCCCCGTGTCCCTGTAATCCTGCAACGTCCGTTTGCTGATGCAAAGCCGCTCGCATACTTCCTCGCCCGTCAGATAGTGTTCACCGTTCAATACCGGGCGATAGTTCATTACACATACTCCACGTTTTCCAGCACCCTGTCAAGGGAGGAAAACAGTACCAGCGTAGTATCGGAATCTTTCGTTATCAAATCCATACGCCTACTTTTTAGAATTGTCCCTTACTTGGCTAAGCAGAAATGTTTCCACGTCCGAAGCCTTGTAGTAAATCTTATTGTTAATCTGCGAATAAGGCAGTTTTCCCGTATCACGGTAGGTCTGCATCGTCCGGGCTGAAACATTCAGCAAACGGCAGGTCTCGCAGTTATCCAGCCACTTGTCACGCTTCCTGCGTAAAGGTACACAGAGCGCATCCACACGTCCCACAAAATTTTCAAACCTCTGTTTCCAAAGTTCAAAGGTTCTCTTTTCAATCGTCACTATTTCCATAACCGATACATTTATTCTTGTCAATACTCCGTTTTTCTTCACTGGTACAAATATACAAGGCTGAATGACAGGTTGTTTCTTTCTGTCCGCAAATGACCTTGCGTGTCCGAAAATGTCCACCACCGCCCCAAAAACAACATGAAAGAAACGAACCGATAACAAAAAAACTGTTTTTTCTCCACTCACTAAATAAGTAAGGTAATGAATACAAAGCCGTTTTCTATTTGCCGACATTAATTTGGTGCAGAGCGCAGCAAAGCGATTCCAAACGGCTGACGCTTTGTTTTTTACCGATTTTTCTTATTTTATTTGTGGTGCTAATTCAAAAAACAAGCACCTATGAATAATCCTTTCGAAGAAATTTTCAAACGGCTGGAGAACATCGAAAAGATGATTGCCCCGGTCATGGGCTCACAGCCCGAAGAACGGCAGGACGGAAAAGAGCCTGTGTTAGTCAAAATATCCGTTGCCAGCGGCATAACCGGGTATTCGGTCAATTACCTGTACCACTTAGCCAGCAAGGGACTGATACCGTGTGTCAAGCGTGGGCGCACCCTACGTTTCGACATGGAGGAACTAAAAAAGTGGATGCAGCAGCAGTATGTCCCGGCTTCTAACAGACTTCCCGATGAAAAAGAAAAGAAGTGATGATACAAGGCATATCGAGGGCTGGCAGTCAAAGAACGAGCGCATCGAAAGCCTGTTGAACGTCCTGTACGATTTCCGGTTCAACACCGTAAAGAGCCGGACAGAATACCGGGCTGCAAGTTCTTCGGGCTTGTACCAGCCCGTTACGAAATTTGTTCTGAACTCGTTCAGACGCAGGCTGGATGCGACCGCTGGTATTGTCACCTCTGCCGAGAACATCCGTACCATACTGGAAAGCGATTTCGCAAGAAAGGTACATCCCATACGGGAATACTTCAATGCCCTACCCTTACTGAATCCAGCCGAACACGGGCATATCGGCAGGCTCCTGAACACGGTACAGGTAACCAACCCCGGCAAATGGGAGGAATATTTCACGAAATGGCTTATCGGTGTGGTAGCCAACGCCATGAACGACACGGGATGTCAGAACCATACCTGTCTGGTATTGACAGGGGACAAGCAGGGACAGTTCAAATCGTGGTGGCTGGACAACCTTTGCCCGACACCGCTTAAGAACTACCTGTTCACCGGGAAGATAGACCCGCAGGGCAAAGACATCCTGACACTGATAGCCGAATACCTGTTCATCAACATTGACGACCAGTTAAAGGAACTCAACAAGCAGAACGAGAACGCATTGAATAACCTTATCACCACCCCGGCAGTGAAATACCGTAGACCGTATGATGTTTACATAGAGGAATACCCCCACCTCGCCAGCTTCATGGCTTCGGTGAACGGCAACGAGTTCCTGACCGACCCGACAGGCAGCAGGCGTTTTTTGCCGTTCGAGGTGCTGCACATAGACAAGCCCACGGCAGAAAGTATTCACATGAATAACGTCTATTCCGAAATCATGTACCTGTACCGTCAGGGCGTGCGCTACTGGTTCAATGATATGGAGATTAGAGAATTGCATTTGGCAAATGCAGGATTTGAGGTGCAGACGGTCGAGTTTGAAATGCTGACGCAATACTTTGAGAAGCCGACAGAGGGGGAAGAACCCCTGTTCTTTATGACAACAGCACAAATACTGGCACGTTTACGGGATATATGCGCCATGCAGCTATCAGAAAAACGGCTGGGAGAAGCGTTGCGTAAAGCCGGGTTCAAACGGGTACAGAAACGCATCAACAAACAGAATTATTCGGTATATGGGTACAGAATAAAGCCAGTCCCGGCATCCTCTACAAATGACGATTACGGATAGGCAGCCATGCAGTAATTACTGCAAAAGTATCATGCTATCATTCTAACTATTAGAAATCAATCTGTTATACAATGCGCAGTAAGCAGTAAGATAAAATCCAAAACTTTTTGGAAAACCGAAAAAAAGAAAAACAAGAAAAGAGCAAGCAGGAATATAAGGCGGTATTTCTATTTCCTTTTGAAGAAATAACTTACTTATCTTACTGCATAAAGAGCAATCCGTTGAAAGAAAAAGAACTATGTGCAGAAACATGGTCGTTTTTCTTCTTACTGACCTCTTACTTTACTACTGCAATTTATCAACATCAAAAAAATAAAGATTATGACCTACAAGGAAGCCAACAATATCAGTATCAAGGATTACCTGAGCTCTTTGGGAATCCAGCCTGTCACGGAAAAAGGACGCTACGGCATGTACCGCAGCCCCTTACGGGAGGACAACACGCCAAGTTTCAAGGTGGATTATAACGCCAACTTATGGTGTGACTACGGAACTGGCGAGGGCGGGACGCTCATCGACCTTGTGATGAAGCAGCACCAGTGCAACGCCTACGGTGCTATCTGCCTACTGGAACAGGGTGACACCGCCTCTTTTTCCTTTCACGGGAAAGACCTGCCCGAAAGGGACACGAAAAGGCAAGCAGCCAGTCCGATAGAGATACGCAGAATACAGCCGTTACAGAATTCGGCACTCATGCGCTATTTGCAGGAAAGGGGGATTTCTCCCGGAACGGCATCCCCATACGTGCAGGAAATGTATTACCGCATCGGTGGAAAGCCTTATTTTGCGCTGGCATTCAAAAATGATTCAGGAGGTTACGAACTCCGCAATCCCCGTTTCAAGGGCAGCACATCGAAAGACATCACCCATATAAGACAACAGGGAGAGCCGAGAGATACCTGTTTCGTGTTCGAGGGCTTTTGGGATTTCCTCTCGTTCCTCACTATCCGGCAACAGAAAAGCCCGGATATGCCCTGCACCGACTGGCAGGACTACGTTATCCTGAACTCCACCGCCAACACGGATAAAGCCTTATATCCGTTGGCTGATTACGGGCATATACATTGTATGCTTGACAATGACGAAGCCGGGAGGAAAGCGGTTGAAGCCATAAGGTAGGAATACAAATGGCGTGTACGGGACGCATCACACCTGTACAGCGGTCACAATGACCTGAACGACTATTTGCGTAGTATTAAAGTAAAACAATCCCAAGACTTGACAGTTACCGACAAGCCCAAGCCGGAGCAGGATAACAGACAAAATCCGGGTGAAAAAAGAAAGAGAGGGCTAAGGATGTGACCTGCAAGACTGGCGGCATGAACAGACGGCAGGCTGTGTAATTAGGGAGAGCAAGGTTATGTTTCGGTAAACCGAAACACCTTGCTTTGCCTGACAGCAAAGAAAATTTCTCCCGTTGGTCGCAATTTTTAAGATACCATTTAAATGTAAAAACCTATGACGAATATAAAGGATAAGCCGGGGGGACATCCGGCAAAGAAACGGATAGAGAAGCAGCAACGGGTAGTCAGCACGAAACTGACCGAGTTGCAGTATTACGCCATCAGGAAGCGAGCTGGGGAAGCCGGGTTGCGTGTCAGTGAGTATGTACGGCAGGCGGTTGTTTCGGCAGAGGTCATACCCCGGCTGAACAGGCAGGATGCGGACACTATCCGCAAGCTGGCGGGCGAAGCCAACAACATCAACCAGCTGGCGCACCGGGCAAATGCCGGAGGGTTCGCACTGGTGGCGGTGGAACTAGTGAAACTCAAAAACAGGATTGTTGAAATCATAAACCAGTTGTCGGATGATTGGAAAAATAAAAAAGGGAAGCGGATTTAAAGGCTGTGTAAACTACGTGCTGGGCAAGGAACAGGCTGCTTTGCTTCATGCGGAGGGAGTGTTAGCAGAAAGCAACCGGGACATCATACGCAGTTTCATACTGCAAGCCGGGATGAACCCTGACCTGAAAAAGCCTGTCGGACATATTGCGCTAAGCTATTCCCCGGTGGACGCACCCAAGCTGACAGACGGGAAAATGATACAGCTTGCGCAGGAGTACATGCGTGAAATGAAAATCACCGATACGCAGTACATCATCGTGCGCCACCAAGACCGGGAACATCCGCACGTGCATATCGTGTTCAACCGTATAGACAACAACGGCAAGACCATTTCGGACAGGAACGACATGTACCGCAACGAGCAGGTATGCAAGAAGCTGAAAGCCAAACACGGGCTTTATTTCGCTAAAGGCAAGGAGCATGTAAAGCAGCACCGTTTGAGAGAACCGGACAAATCCAAATACGAGATTTACAATACCGTAAAGGATGAAATCAGGAAATCAAGGAACTGGCAGCAGTTACAAACCAAGTTGGCAGAAAAGGGTATCGGGATTCATTTCAAGTACAGGGGACAGACTGGTGAAGTGCAGGGCATATCTTTTTCCAAAGGCGAATATACGTTCAAAGGTTCGGAGATAGACCGCAGTTTCAGTTTCTCCAAGCTGGATAAATGTTTCGGGGATGCAGGGCTGAACACTACCGGAAACAATAGACAGACGATTTCCGCACCTGTTCAGGAGCCAGCGCAGACACCGGACAAAGCCGATAGTCCGCTGCTGGCAGGCTTGAGCGGTCTGTTCTCCGTTTCATCCTCTCCGGCTGATGATACTGATGCGCCCGACAATCCCGGTGAAAGAAAAAAGAGGAAAAAGAAACGACACTTAAAATTATAGGAACATGGAAGAAAATTTAATTTTGGAGGGGCTTCTCTCTATGGTTACGGAACTGAAAGAACGGCAGGAGAAGCAGGTAACGCCAGCCAGCCGGGAGGAAACGATTAACCGACTGGACGTTATCGAACAGCGCATTTCGGATATGCAGGGCAAATCCGGCATTACTGAAAACACGGTACGGGAGATTCTAAGTCAAATCGGCAGTATCGGAAAAGGACAATCCGAAAACCAAAAACAAGACCTTGAAGATATAAAGGGGCTTATCGTGACCTCGCACCGATATTTCAAGGAACGGTTAAAGGTGTTGTTCCCGGCTGATGATACACCACCGACCGGGGAAACAACGCCCGTTTCATGGCATGGTAAATTGATATACCGGGTTACTCCCTATCTGAAACGCAACTTCTTTCTTCTTTCAGCAGGGATTATTATCTGTATCACTTCGCTAATCATAAATGTTTGTTTTACGGAACGGATGCAGCGGTTACAGGACAATGATATAAAATATCGCTATATCCTGATGAAAAGAAAAGCAGGCGGTAGCAGCCTTGATTTACTGGAAACGAAATTCAGCCGGGAACGGGATAACGCTTTCATCCGAAGCCTGACCGATTCGGTGAAAGGCTTTGAATACCGTAGCAGGAAACAGGCGGAAGCGTTGGAACGGGCAAGGCTGTTAAACAAGCAAGCCGAGCAGCTAAAGGAGGAGGCCAATAAGTTGGGCAAGCCATAAACCAAAGCAAAGCCGGAGCAGAACCGCCCCGGCTTTTTAATTCACTTCTTTTTCTTCGTGCAGTGTTCTTTCTCGAACTGGCGCAAGGTGGTAACACTGAACCGCTCCTTGATGAACTCCCGGACATCGGAAGCCTTATAATATACTTTTCCGCTGATTGTGAAGTATGGCAGCGCACCGATAGCCCGGTAACGTTGCAGGGTCTTGATACTCACTTTGAACAACAGGCACAAGTCCTGATTATCCAGCAGGTTGTCATCTTCAGGCAGCACCTTATCGGCATTGCGCAGTACCCGTACATCCTTGCAGAGTTCTTCCAGTTTGGCGTACAGCTTCTGCATCCATACGCTGAAATCGTCATTGTCTATATACATGATTGCTTCATTTTTCTGATTATACATTATTGTCTGTCAATCTATTGATGAAGCAAAGTTCAGAAAACGGGCGCAAAGAAATTACGGGGGAACTAATGGAATCCCCTATAAATAAATCATAAGTCACTGATTATCTATACCCTTTCTTGTCATGTTCCTTTTTGATAAGTTCTGCCAGTCCATTAAGAAATCCGGTCAGTTTGCCCGGCTTTCGTTTTATCACGTCCTCATGTTTTTAGTAACAGTCGCCTATCCTGATATTGAACAGCCATTCAAAGGCTTTCGCCAAGTCCACCAAATAAGCAGGTTTACCATTCTGATATATAATGTTTCTGGAAAGGAACAGACCACTAACAATTTCCATGATGTTAACAAGGGCTGTTTTGTCAGCGAGATAGAGAGGGGAAAGTGTTTGTTTGTCAATCCGTTGTTTGAATTGTTCCGGGTACTTGATGCGCCATTCGATAAGACGGATTTCGGTATTCAAAAGTCCTATCGCTTCATCAATTAGGTGCAGATAGGGCATTTTTTTCTTGCTCAAACCGTACACGGTATGATTTAAGACGATGTAAACCAAAAGAAAAATAGCGGAGCAAAACGCTGTAATCCTGTTCGTTGATACCAAAATTGGCTACATGCATAGCCAATTCCTCAATTGCTTCCGTAAACTCGGATGCAGAAACTTTGCGCTGCGAGCATTCCGACAATAGCCGGAAAAATCTCTGTTCTAATAAATTTTTCATATCAGAATATTAAAGCCGCCTAATAAACGGCTTTAGATGAATGTTTAACAATAGATTTTTATAAGATGCCTACAAAACTGGAATTTCAATCTTAGTAACCAGTTCTTCTTCTGAAGTCCCCGGCTTACTATAATAATATTCTATCGATGCTCCTGAAGATTTATAACCTTTAGCCGCAATCCATTCCTGCATTTCACGATACAAAGAAGTTAATTCAGTATAATTCCCCTTATGTAAGCAAGATGCTATTTTTCTGCCCGGAATGGTAATCGCTCTTATGTTCCCCTTTCCAGACAAGACTTTAGCTGATTTAAATCCAATAACCATGTGAATATCTTCTGACATGGATTCAAAATTAAGATATTCCACAAAAGGAACATCTGCCATTACAGCATTTTGCTCTTTAAACAACGTTTCTATTTCCATAAAGCTTCTGCCTATAGTCATAGCAATTTTTTTTACTGTAGTACGTGTTTCCACTACTAATGCATACGTTTCAGATTGTTGAAACAGTGCGATTTCTGAAATCTTTCCCATACTATATTATTTTATATCAGTGAATGTTTTTTTCTTTACGACAGGTATATATATGTCAGTTATCAATTCCGGTACATCTGTATCACATGGAGAATTTATATACACCTCAAAACTAAATGAGTTTTGGGGATAGTACTGGCTATCAGGAAACCATTCTTCATAAATTATCCTATATAAATCACATAAGAAATCATAACTACCTATATGCCTAAATATAGCATATTGTCCATTAGGGATTTGTATAGTATTCAATTTGGCATCCGGTATATCATTCATAATTATACCTAAATAGAAACGACATTTATCTTCCGGTGTTATTGCCGGATTATCCAAACTTAAACTGACAAAGTTCGTGTGTTTTTTGTCTATCCTATTGAACCTTGCATAATACAACAGTTTATCCCATACCATCTTATATTGAAACTTATTTTCGTATGCTTTCTCCACTTCCAAACAAGAAACAAACATTTTATTAATCATTATTATTCTAGGAGTTAGCGATGTATGTTCATTTTGTTTTCGAGGTGTGAATCTTTCTTTGAATAAAGATGTTGAAACTCCAAAATGCTTCTTGAATGCTTTTGCAATACTGTATTTGCTTTGATAACCTACCAATTCCGCTATACGGGATAATGTATATTCGGTTGATGTCAATAAGTGTGCAGCATATTCCAGTCTAAGTCGTTGTATGTAATTTCCGATATTTTCACCGACAATAAATTTGAATACCCTTCTAAAATGATATTCTGACATTCCGCACTTTTGGCACAATGTAATTATATCAAAATCTTCGAACAGATGATTGCTGATATAATTAACTGTACTTTGAATAGCTTGGTTATGAACATTCTTCGTATCTTGTTTTTGTTTCCATCGATTGAGTGTCGGCAGTCTTTTTTCCAATATCAGTTTCAATTCTTCGGGAGAATAAACTGTATGGGCATACATATTGTATTTATTTATGTATCTAAGCCAAATATCAATCATTTCGTGCATCGACACGTCTACTGTATATTTCCCGTCTTTCAGACAGTAGTAACAGAACGTATCGCTCTTAGAACCATCCAAATTAGTTCCCAGCCATTCTTCCATATCAAAACAAAGTGGCATACCGCAACTTTGACAATATCTTTTGCTCATTTTAAATTCAAAAGTATGATAATAAAGGAAGATACTTCTTTAAGATAATAATTTTCTGTTTGGTAGCCTTTTGATTTCTAAAAGGCGTTCTATATCACTAAACAACTCGGTATTTCTCAACTCAAACATAATCCACTTACCGTCATGATAAACAGTTGCTTCATCATACAATGTCTGTACTTCTTTTGAGAATAGTTCTCGTTGCATTTCAAATTTATCACGTTCTCCTTTACCTAATATAACCATAAAGCCAAAGGAATTTTCTTTAGCATATAAAGCACAGAGAGTTTTTCCACCTCTTCGATACTTATATTCATATTTCCATTTTCTCCCACCATTGTTCCACAATCGTTCCATTTCATACTTATGCTCAATTAAAAGACAGAGAGCATTCCATATTTGATAAAGCCCTTTTCCTATCAAAGACTCTATCGCTTCCGGAGTCGGTATTTGAAAGTCTTTTTCCATGATGAATTGTAATACCTTGATTGATAAGGCAAAATAGCTTGTTTTTTATTTGTTCCGTTATCCAATATAGCTAATTTTGTAAAAGGCAAATTATAAATATAACCCAATGATACGATTGAAGACAAATAAAATAAAACTTAATGGGGGTTATACAGAACAAATGACTAACTTTGTACTCTAATTATTTGAGATTCATGCTGAATACAGAAAATATACAATCACTCATTGATAGCGGAGAGGACTACAATGTAGAATTTAAAGTTCGTGTCCCTTCAAAGGTTCGTGAACTGACAGAGGAAATATGTGCTTTCGCCAATGCAGACGGAGGATATTTGCTTGTTGGAGTAGATGATAACGGACAAGTGGTAGATACTAACCTAGAAAACGATAAGCGTTCTGCCATTCAAGGTTCTATCAGTGAAATATCTCCTACACTCCACTGTGAATTGTATTCGGTAAATATTGGAGATAAAACTATTTGGGTGATTGATGTTCCGTCCGGCAAGGACAAACCTTATATATTTTCCGGTTCTATCTATGTGCGTGAGGGAGCGAACTCGCAGAAACTTCGCACAGCCGAAGAAATGCGCAGCTTCTTTCAGGAATGTAATAAAATCTTTTTTGACCATATACCCTGCCATTGGTTCAATATCTACACGGATGCAGACGAACAGATGATTAAGGATTTCCGAACAGAAGCCAAATTTAGTCCATCCACACCCGACAAACAAATATTTGAGAACTTGGAACTGTTTACCGAGAATGGAACGGCAAAGAACGGTGCAGCGATGTTCTTCGGAAAACAACCTGAACGAAAGTTTCCACACGTTGTTACAAGATGTGTTCTTTTCAAGGGAACGAATAAAGTCTATATTATAGATGACAAAACTTTCGGAGGTTCATTGTACCAACAGTATTTACAGGCTATGTCTTGGCTGAAAAGCAAACTGCAAGTAGCTTATAAAATAGAGGGAACAGGACCAAGAGAGGAAATTTGGGAAATCCCTCTGACCGTATTTAAAGAAGCTATTATAAACGCCCTGTCGCACCGTGATTACTACGAACAAGGCGCAAGCATTATGATAGAAATGTTTGAAGACCGGGTAGAGATTTCCAATCCCGGAGGACTTTTACCTGTTGTAGCTAAAGACTTTGGACACAAAAGCATGACACGTAATCCGCTAATATTCGGATTATTTACCCGTATGCACTTGGTAGAAAGAGTTGCGTCCGGTATTCCTCGTATGCAGGAAGCCATGAGAAAAGCAAATCTGCCCGAACCGGAATTTCATACGGAGGGGATGTTTACAGCAGTGTTTAAACGTCAAACTGCTAACTCTGCCAACCATGACATAGTAAATGGCATAGTAAATGACACAGTAAATGAGAATGAACAAGCCATTATCAATTTATTGGCGGCAACTCCCGGCTCAAATGCGTCTGAAATCAGTAAACATTTAAATAAGAGTTTGAGAACAACAATGCGATATATCAAGACTTTACAAGATAAAGACTTAATAGAGTTTAGAGGTGCACCGAAAAACGGAGGATATTTTCTAAAAATAAAGCAGAAATAAAGCTTTATCTTTCATTCAAAACACAAATGGGTGCTGAAAGGGCAAAGTTATGAGTATTGTATTCCAAGAAGCATAACCCTAAACCAAAGATACACAGATTGTGGTAATCATTTTTCAAGAACGTATGACTTCTCTTATAAAAAAACGGAATAGAAAAACGATGTTTTATTAATCAGTTATACAATCCACTTAAAAAGTTCAATCATAATCTATTTCTATAAAATGGTGTAGGTATGGATAAAATGTTATGAACTGTTTTTAAAAGAAAAGTAGTTGATACAGAAGACCATTTCGATAACTCCAATAAATACAAATATAATAAATTTGTTACGAAACATTAAAGTATAAATTTTTAGCAGTTATATTAACTATTAGTTAAAATAAAACAGTATATTTGTACCATCGTTCTTTGAAATATGTCTGAAACAACCTGAATAACCAATGCTTGAAGTGTATTAAGTTACACAACCGAAAGGTTTGATTGGGGACTACATACGTTCTGTGGCGTAACGTCATAGCGCATACGCTCATGATGCATTACCATAGGATAAGTATTACTTTATCTATTATAAGGCTTTATACCTTTTATAGATAATCATACCAATTCCTTTTATAGGAATATAGTCTAACAATAATTGCTGTATTTTTCTACGGCAGGAATACGAGGAGATAACAAGTGAGCAACGAATATGGTTATTACAGGATTATTTAATACGGCAGGAGATATTTCCTTAGTATTAACTAAAAAGAAGATTTTATGAAAAAGAAATTCTTTAAAAAAGACATTGATAGTCTTATTCAAGGAGTAAGTACTATCCTTTCAAAAAACCGTTGTTCACTGACAGATGAAGAGATTGCTCTTTTACAAGATTGCATGAAGCAATTAAAATTGCAAAAGAAACAACCTCAAATAGATTGGGATGTTGTACTAAAAATTATTGCAATGCTATGCCGCTTATTTATTATCTTTAAAGATGTTCAATTCTAATCTGTCCCCCTCTCATTTTCATAAACATGGATATAGGAAAAGTCATAAAAGAAGCAAGAAAGAGTAAAGGATTAAAACAACAATCCTTTGCTGAAATGTGTGGGATAACTCAAACGTATTTATCTCAAATAGAGAATAATGTGAAAGAGCCGACAATTTCCTTGTTAAAAAGAATCGCAGAAAAGCTACACTTACCATTACCTATTTTGTATTTTCTATCTTTAGAAAAGGATGATATAGAGGAAAGAAAACGAGATGCCTATGAACTTTTAATGCCTTCAATAAAATCTCTTGTAAATCAATTCTTTTCAGACAACTTAAAAGACAAATGATACATAGTCTTAACCATTTAGCACATACTCTTAAGATTGCAAAAGATGAACTTTTATCTCTTGTAAATAACGATAATATATCAAAGTATTATCAAGAGTATGAAATACTCAAATTTCATAGTGATGGGCGGCCTAAAATAGATAAAAATGGCAGACAAAAAAGGCGTATCATAAATCCAAGTACATTAAAGCTCAAAGAAATTCAAAAGAGGATAAACAAATCCATTTTGAATAAGATGTCTGTTCCTAAATATATCTTTGGAGGAGCAAAAGGAAAAGACAATGTGCTTAATGCAAAACAACATCAGGGCAAGAAGTTCAAATTTATAACAGATTTAACTAATTTCTTTCCAAGCATTACTAATAAAATGGTATATGATATGTTTATAGCATATCATTTTTCTCCAGATGTAGCAAGTTTGCTAACTAAACTGACGACCTACAAGGGGCATGTTCCGCAAGGTGCTCCTACATCTACTTACATAGCAAACTTAGTTTTCACAAAAACGGGAAATGAATTAGCACAATTAGCAAAGGAATACAATATAACATTCACGTCATTTGTTGATGATTTAACATTTTCATCTTGCTGTGATTTTCATTTCTTAGTACCTACAATAATTGATATTATAACGAGAAATGGCTTTATTATTAGCCATCAAAAAACATTTTACCAAAGTCATTGCCCATCAATTACAGGTGTTATTTGTTATAATAATAGGTTAAGTGTACCTATCTATTTTATGAAAGAGTTGAAAGACGCACAATCTTTATCTCCGAAACAATATCAAGGGAAGATTAGATATAAAGAAAAAGTGGATAGAATATCTGCTGCAAAAGCAAAGAACTTGTTATAATAAAGTAACAACAAAAGAATAGACATCAATAGAAAAACATGGCATAAAGTTTTAATGAAATGGAAATGTAAAATCGTGCCACTTGTTTTAACAACCATACTGGCAAACATAAAAATATAAGGCTAATAAGAACGATGTAAATCTAAAAATAACTCTTATCTTTGCACTCAGAAATCGTACCCAAGATACAAACTGATGTCGAACGGTGCAAAGCTGTGAAAACCTTATTCAAGGGACTAACATCGTAATAAAGATATAACTTATTGAGAAATAGTGCTATACAAACCGATTTTCGGTTGCTGGTGGCACCACTTTGAAGAAAAGCAAAACGATGTAAACTCCTGATTTCTAAACGAAGTCGGGAGCTTTTGTTTTTCCAGCTTACGCAAAATATAGCAAAATATTACGGGTCAGTCCGAAAACCCTGTGGCTATTTTAAATCTACACTGTTAGTTTGCATAATCTAAAAATAAAGAATGGTATATCTCCGACTCCCCTAAACTGTGCTCTGAACACTTTAATTTTTGCATTGAATGATTCTGCAAATGCATTTCCCTGTTAACAGTTTAGTATTGTTTCATAATAGTTCGTAAGCCTCCGGTAAAGTACGTATTGCAAAATACAAAAAATTAGTCCCGACTGGGCACGATTCGTTCAGATTCGCCTCCGAGTCGGGACTAATA
>NZ_JACIDI010000026.1 GCF_014196225.1 Bacteroides pyogenes
CCTTTCTGCTTTGTTCAAGTACGGATTCTTTGGAAGGCTGCGCTCTTTTCCTTTTCCGGGAACTCCTGTATGTATTGAGTGCCTTTGAGTTAAGAAAACCGATCTTCCCACCCGCGAAGCGTTGCATATTTGAATATAAAGTATCGTCGTTGATAGAGGGGTTATTACAGAAATATCTGATAAATCGTGAAGTATTATATACCGCAAGACTTCCTTCTAATCTATATATGGACTGACTTGCTCTCTTAAAAAGCAAGATGTATCGCTTCAAGGTTATTTTTTCCTAAAAAGCTTTTTTTTTATTATTATACACGTTTTCTTTTAGTCTTTCTCTTTATTTTCTAATTGATTTTTGTAAATTTGGCGAAAATCTGAGGAAAGATAGATCACTTATAGAATAATCATATTAAATACTTCTGTGGATATGGAAAAAAAAATTCAAGAGTTGACCGATAAGCTTTATCAAGAAGGCGTGGAAAGAGGTAATGAAGAAGCTCAGAGACTTATCGAGAATGCTCGGGAAGAAGCAAAAAAAATTGTTGAAGATGCTGAAAAAAAAGCTGAATCAATGATTCTCTCCTCTCGAAAAGCTGCTAATGAGTTGGCAGAAAATACTAAATCGGAATTAAAATTATTTGCCGGACAAGCAGTTAATGCCCTCAAATCAGAAATAGCGACAATGTTGACAGATAAGTTAGTAGCTGATTCTGTGAAGGAGTTTACACAAGGTAAAGATTATTTGAATGCTTTTATTGTAGCTTTGGCATCTAAATGGAGTGTGGACGAACCTATTGTTATATCAACCAAAGATGCGGAGTCATTAAAGCAATATTTTGCAACTCATGCAAAAGAACTATTGAATAAAGGTGTTACTATCGATCAGGTAAATGGTATTAAAACTCTCTTTACTATTTCGCCAGCAGATGGCTCTTATAAGATTAATTTCGGAGAAGAAGAGTTCATGAATTATTTCAAAGCTTTTTTGCGTCCGCAATTAGTAGAAATGCTATTTTAAAATATTATGAGTCAATACTATTACTTGGTAGCCGGCTTACCGGATATTTCTCTTGAAGATAATAAGCTGAGCTATACGGTGGCCGATTTTAAAAAAGAGATATACGGGGACCTGTCTGCATCGGATCAAAAGTTGATAGACTTATTTTATCTTAAATTTGATAATGCGAATGTTCTGAGACTTCTCAAAGATAAAGAAGCCGCAATTGATCCGCGAGGAAATTTTTCTGCGGCAGAACTTTTTGAATATATTTCTGTTTTAAAAGAAGGTGGAGAAATCAGCTCTAAAGAGTTTCCTTCTTATTTATCTACTTTTATTTCCGATTATCTGAATGCTATTATTGAACCTATGGTGCTTCAGGAAGATTATTTGGCTGCGTTGTATTATGCGTATGCTATGGAATCCGGAAATGAGTTTGTCTCTTCGTGGTTTGAATTCAATTTAAATATCAATAATATTTTAATCGCACTTACTGCACGTAGATTTAAATGGGATTTTGCTCATAACATTGTAGGGAGTACAGATATCTCCGAAGCTTTGCGTACTTCTAATGCTCGTGACTTTGGTCTTTCCAGCGAAGTGGAATATTTTGAGAATTTGCTGAAAATAAGTGAAATAACAGAATTGGTAGAGCGGGAAAAGAAAATAGACTTTTTGCGATGGAATTGGTTGGAAAACGCTATTTTCTTTAACTATTTTACAATTGAACGTCTTTTCGCTTTTTTATTGAAACTGGAAATGGTTGAACGATGGATTTCATTAGATAGAGAAAAAGGAAATGAGTTGTTCCGCAACTTGATTGACTCGCTGAAGAACGAAATTGAAATTCCCGAAGAATTCAGAAAATAAATTAAAAAATATATGGCAACAAAAGGAACTGTTAGTGGCATTATAGCCAACATGGTAACCCTTGCTGTTGACGGACCGGTAGCGCAAAACGAGATTTGTTATATATCTATCGGTAATGATAAGTTAATGGCAGAGGTAATTAAGGTTGTAGGTTCACATGTATATGTTCAGGTATTTGAAAGTACCCGTGGACTGAAAGTGGGAGCTGAAGCCGAATTTACAGGACACATGCTTGAGGTAACAATGGGGCCGGGTATGTTATCGAAGAATTATGACGGCCTTCAGAATGATCTCGACAAAATGGAAGGGGTCTTTTTAAAAAGAGGAGAGTATACTTATCCACTGGATAAAGAGCGTATTTGGCATTTTGTGCCAGTGGTAAATGTCGGTGATAAGGTACAAGCTTTCGATTGGTTAGGGCGAGTGGATGAGAACTTTCAACCACTGAAAATCATGGTTCCGTTTACAATGAAAGGTACGGCTACCGTGAAATCAATCGAGTCTGAAGGTGACTACAAGATCGAAGACACAATCGCTGTTTTGACAGATGAAGAGGGAAATGATATCTCTGTGAATATGATTCAAAAGTGGCCGGTAAAGCGGGCAATGGTTAATTACAAAGAGAAACCGCGTCCTTTTAAACTTTTGGAAACCGGAGTACGAGTAATAGATACTCTAAATCCTATTGTAGAGGGTGGGACAGGGTTTATTCCCGGCCCGTTTGGTACGGGTAAAACAGTTCTTCAGCATGCAATCTCTAAACAAGCGGAGGCAGATATTGTTATTATTGCTGCTTGTGGTGAACGTGCTAATGAGGTTGTGGAAATCTTTACAGAGTTTCCAGAATTGATTGATCCACACACCGGAAGAAAATTGATGGAACGTACTATCATTATTGCAAATACTTCTAATATGCCGGTGGCTGCACGTGAAGCATCTGTTTATACAGCTATGACGTTGGCGGAATACTACCGTTCGATGGGACTGAAAGTTTTATTAATGGCTGATTCCACTTCTCGCTGGGCCCAAGCTTTGCGTGAAATGTCTAATCGTATGGAAGAGCTACCGGGACCAGATGCCTTCCCGATGGATATCTCTGCCATAATTTCTAACTTCTATGGTCGAGCCGGCTATGTGAAGTTGAATAACGGAGAAACCGGGTCTATTACTTTTATAGGGACGGTATCGCCAGCCGGAGGTAATTTAAAAGAGCCGGTGACAGAAAATACGAAAAAGGTGGCTCGTTGTTTTTATGCGTTGGAGCAGGAGCGGGCTGATAGAAAACGTTATCCGGCAGTCAATCCTATTGATTCATATTCAAAATATATAGAATATCCTGAATTTGCCGATTATATTAAAAATCATATCAATGATGAATGGATAGGTAAGGTTAATGAGCTTAAAACACGCTTGCAGCGAGGAAAGGAAATTGCGGAGCAGATTAATATCTTGGGCGATGATGGTGTGCCCGTAGAATATCACGTAACTTTCTGGAAGTCAGAACTGATTGATTTTGTTATACTGCAACAGGATGCTTTTGATGAAATTGATGCGGTAACTCCTATGGAGCGACAAGTGGCTATTTTGAATATGGTGATTGATATTTGCCATACGGATTTTGAATTTGAAAACTTCAATACAGTAATGGATTATTTTAAGAGTATGATTAATATCTGTAAACAAATGAACTACTCTGTATTCCAGTCCGAGAAATATAATGAATTCCAACAAGAGTTGAAAGAGTTGATTGCTGAAAGAAGTGTGAAATAGTAATTTGTAAATAGCTAAATGAGATTATAGAATGGCAACAAAAGCTTTTCAAAAAATATATACCAAGATAAGTCAAATTACCAAAGCTACTTGTTCTTTAAAAGCAACAGGAGTAGGGTATGACGAACTTGCTACAGTGAATGGCAAACTAGCACAGGTAGTTAAGATTGCCGGTGATGATATCACTCTTCAGGTTTTTGAAGGGACAGAAGGCATCCCAACTAATGCTGAGGTGGTGTTTCTTGGCAAGTCACCGACATTAAAAGTTAGTGATCAACTCGCCGGTCGATTCTTCAATGCTTTCGGTGATCCGATTGATGGTGGTCCTCATATTGAAGGAGAAGAAGTGGAAATCGGTGGACCATCAGTGAATCCAGTTCGTCGTAAGCAACCATCTGAATTGATTGCAACAGGTATTGCAGGCATTGACTTGAATAATACGCTGGTGTCGGGGCAGAAAATCCCGTTTTTTGCAGATCCCGATCAGCCTTTCAATCAAGTAATGGCGAACGTAGCTTTACGCGCAGCTACGGATAAAATCATTCTCGGAGGAATGGGTATGACAAATGACGATTACCTCTATTTTAAGAATGTTTTCTCTAATGCCGGTGCTTTGGACCGTATCGTTAGTTTTATGAATACGACGGAAAATCCCCCCGTAGAACGTTTATTGATTCCTGATATGGCACTTACGGCTGCGGAATATTTTGCTGTGAGCAAGAATGAAAAAGTATTGGTATTGCTGACTGATATGACTTCTTATTCCGATGCTTTGGCTATTGTGTCCAACCGTATGGATCAGATTCCTTCTAAAGATTCTATGCCTGGATCATTGTATTCCGATTTGGCAAAGATTTATGAGAAAGCTGTTCAATTCCCTTCAGGAGGGTCTATTACGATTATTGCAGTAACAACTTTGTCTGGTGGGGATATCACGCATGCTGTGCCAGATAATACGGGTTATATTACCGAAGGACAATTGTTTTTACGACGTGATAGTGATATAGGGAAGGTGATTGTAGATCCTTTCCGTTCGTTGTCTCGTCTGAAGCAATTGGTAACTGGTAAGAAAACGCGTAAAGATCATCCTCAGGTGATGAACGCTGCTGTGCGTCTGTATGCGGATGCTGCCAATGCTAAGACGAAAATGGAAAATGGCTTTGACCTGACCAATTATGATGAGCGTACTCTTGCTTTTGCAAAGGATTATTCAAATCAATTATTGGCTATTGATGTGAATCTTGATACAACCGAAATGCTTGATGTAGCTTGGGGACTGTTTGGAGAATATTTCCGTCCGGAAGAGGTGAATATCAAGCAAGAATTAGTTGAAAAATATTGGCCGAAATAAAGAATTTGCAATCGGACGTTTTTTCGGTTTACGAGTACGTTTATCGTGTTGTAGCAGTTGAAAGAAGTGAGCTTGACTGTCCGATTGTAAATAGTTTAAATAGTAAATCAACGAAATGGCTATAAAATTCCAATATAACAAAACCTCTCTTCAGCAGCTCGAGAAGCAACTGAATGTACGTGTGCGCACATTGCCTATTATTAAAAATAAAGAGAGTGCACTGCGTATAGAAGTAAAACGTTGCAAACAAAATGCAGCTGAATTAGGAGATAAGCTTGAAAGGCAAATTCAGGCCTACGAGTCCATGTTCGCCCTTTGGAATGAGTTTGATGCGTCATTGATAAAGGTGAAGGATGTTCATCTTGGTATAAAAAAAATTGCGGGGGTACGTGTGCCATTACTTGAAAATGTCGACTTTGATATACGGCCATACAGTATGTTCAATGCTCCAAAATGGTATTTTGACGGTATTCATTTATTAAAAGAGCTTGCTGAGACAGCAATAGAGCGAGAATTTATGCTTGCTAAGTTGAACCTACTTGAGCATGCGCGTAAGAGAACCACTCAGAAAGTAAATCTTTTTGAAAAAGTGCAAATACCCGGTTATCAGGATGCTTTACGTAAGATTAAACGATTTATGGAAGATGAAGAAAACCTGTCGAAATCATCGCAAAAGATCATGAAATCTCATCAAGAAAAGAGGAAGGAGGAAGAGGTATGATTGCCAAAATGAAAAAACTCACATTCCTGGTTTATCACAAAGAGTATGAAGTATTTTTGAATAGCTTACGTGAATTAGGAGTCGTTCATATTGTAGAGAAACAGCAAGGTATAGCTGAGAATGCGGAATTGCAAGACAATATTCGCCTCTCCAATCGTTTGCTGGCCACTTTAAAAATGCTTCAAAGGCAGCCTCACGAGAAGGATGCTGTTGTTGTAACCAAAGGGGGCACGGCAGCTCGTGGATTGCAGGTGCTGGATGAGGTGGATACGCTACAAGCGGAACATGGGAGATTGCAGATGGAATTGCAGGGTTATGCCAAAGAAAGAGCAGCTTTGCAAGTATGGGGCGACTTTGAACCTGAGAACATTCGTCGCTTGGAGAAAGCCGGCTATGTTGTTGGTTTTTACAGTTGTTCGGAAAGAGCTTATAAAGAAGGATGGCAGAATGAATATAATGCCATGGTCGTTAACCGGATTTCCTCAAAAGTTTACTTTATTACCGTTACCAAAAAAGGACAGGAAATAGATTTGGACATTGAGCAATCTAAGCTTTCTGCATACTCTCTGACTCATTTAGAGATGTTGTATAACACTACGGAGCAAGCTATAAATGAAATTGAAAAGAAATTAGTTTTGCTTTCTGAAACCGAAACATCATCATTAGAGGCGGCTATCAAAGAAATACAGAGCCGAATTGAATTTTCGAAAGTAATGCTGAGTACCGAGCAAACTGTCGGTGACAAATTGAAACTGATCGAAGGCTGGATACCGGTTGCAGCTCAACCGGCTGTTGAAGCATTCCTGAATAAATCACATGCATACTATGAAATTGCAGATCCTGTACCCGAGGATAATGTACCTATATTGCTAAATAATAAGGGTCTGTTTGCTTGGTTTGAACCGATCTGCAAGCTATATATGCTGCCAAAATATAACGAAATTGATTTGACTCCGTTTTTTGCTCCGTTCTTTATGGTATTTTTCGGACTTTGTCTGGGTGACTCTGGATATGGATTATTTTTATTTATTGGAGCTACAATTTATCGTTTCGTAGCTAAAAAAATAAGCTCGTCTATGAAGTCGATTTTATCATTAATCCAAGTTCTTGGTGCTTCGACATTCTTTGCCGGACTTCTTACCGGAATCTTTTTCGGTGCAAATATTTATGATCTTGATTGGCCGTTTGTGCAGAAGTTGAAAGAGCTTGTCTATTTGGATAATAATCAGATGTTCCGCTTATCTCTTATTCTCGGAGCAATTCAGATCATGTTCGGTATGATTTTGAAAGCGGTGAATCAAACTATCCAGTTTGGGTTTAAATACGCTGTTGCTACGATCGGATGGATTATATTGTTACTTTCTACGGCGTTTTCTGTGTTGTTTCCAGGTGTGATGCCATTGGGAAGTACTCCTCATCTTGTTATTTTGTGCATTTGCGCTGTTATGATATTCTTCTATAACAGTCCCGGGAAAAATATTTTCCTGAATATCGGATTGGGATTTTGGGATTCGTATAATATGGCTACCGGATTGCTTGGCGATATTCTATCCTATGTCCGTTTGTTTGCCCTTGGTCTTTCGGGCGGTATATTAGCGGGAGTATTCAATAGTTTGGCAGTGGGAATGAGTCCGGATAATGCAATCATAGGACCTATTATCATGGTATTGATTTTCGTTATCGGTCATGCGATTAATATGTTTATGAACGTCCTTGGCGCGATGGTTCACCCCATGCGTCTGACTTTTGTAGAGTTTTTCAAGAACTCCGGTTATGAAGGTGGAGGTAAAGAATATAAGCCTTTTAAGAGTTGAATAAAAATAGAAAGAAACAATTAATAATTAAACAAAAAAGAATAAAAGAATTATGGAAATGAATTTGTTTATTGCCTATATTGGCGTTGGTATTATGGTAGGTTTGTCGGGTATCGGTAGCGCTTATGGAGTAACAATCGCAGGTAATGCGGCAATCGGAGCATTGAAAAAGAATGACGGTGCATTCGGTAATTTTCTTGTGTTGACAGCGCTTCCGGGTACACAGGGATTATATGGCTTTGCCGGTTATTTTATGTTTCAAGTGATTTTTGGTATTCTGACTCCGGGGATTACTGCTATTCAGGCTTCGGCCGTTTTAGGAGCAGGTATTGCATTGGGAATCGTAGCTTTGTTTTCCGCTATTCGTCAGGGACAAGTTTGCGCCAACGGTATTGCAGCGATCGGTCAGGGGCATAATGTTTTTGGTAATACTCTGATTTTGGCTGTGTTTCCGGAACTTTATGCTATTGTAGCTTTGGCTGCGACTTTCTTGATCGGTAGCGCTCTTGCCTGACACCTTTTTCAGAGAATATTCTATTCTTAAAAAAATAATAGAACCCCTTATGGATGTGACTTTGCACTCATAAGGGGATTTTTTGTATGTTCGGATGTTTTTTCTCTACTTTCTTATATATTGCTGTTCCGCAAAACTTGCAAGTCCTTTAAAAGGAGGTTCAGGCAAAAACGAAATATGCAATCTTGAATCTCCAAACGAAAAAAGTAAGTTGTTTATTTATAAAAATGCTATATATCGGTTATCTATTTCGGTGCGTATATTTTATTGTCATGGTGAGGATATATGCCGAGTGCGGTGGTTGTATATTGTCAGTGAGGTTAACATATATTGACAGCATAGTATATCTTATATTAATCCGATACGGGGTCGAAATTTATCGAGCAACAATAATTACTTATATTTATTGTATATTTTATTCTTTTACACAGAATTATTCGTATTTTTGCGCATACGTACTAAAAAGAGTTTTAATATAAATATGATCAGAGATCTATTAACTCCGGATTACATCTTTGAGGCCAGCTGGGAAGTATGTAATAAAGTAGGAGGAATATATACTGTATTGTCGACTCGGGCTAACACCTTGCAAGAGAATTTTCGTGATAGAATTTTCTTTATAGGTCCTGATTTATGGCAGGGGAGGGAGAATCCTTTGTTTGTCGAGTCGGATAATTTGTGTGCTGCATGGAAAAAGTACGCGAAGGAAAAAGATAATCTTGCACTCCGTGTCGGGCGGTGGAATATTCCGGGTCATCCCATTGTCATCCTTGTCGATTTCCAACCTTTTTTTGATCAGAAGAATGAGATATATACTGCGATGTGGAACCGTTTTCAGGTAGATTCGCTCCATGCTTATGGCGACTACGATGAAGCTTCCATGTTTTCGTTCGCTGCCGGAAGAGTGGTTGAAAGTTTCTATCGTTACAATCTTACCGATACAGATAAAACGATATTCCATGCGCATGAGTGGATGACGGGTATGGGAGCCCTCTATTTGCAGGAAGCTGTTCCCGAAATAGCGACTGTGTTTACCACCCATGCCACTTCCATCGGGCGTTCCATTGCCGGTAATCATAAGCCTCTTTACGACTATTTATTCGCATATAACGGCGACCAGATGGCGCAAGAGCTGAATATGCAGTCCAAGCATTCTATCGAGAAACAAACTGCGCATTATGCAGACTGCTTTACCACAGTGAGTGAAATTACCAATAACGAGTGCAAGGAATTGCTTGATAAGCCTGCCGATGTTATCTTAATGAATGGCTTTGAAGACGATTTTGTGCCGAAAGGATCTACTTTCAGGGGTAAACGAAAACGCGCGCGCGCATTGATGCTTAGCGTGGCCAATCATTTATTGGAGACCAAACTCGACGACGATACCTTGATTGTTGGCACCAGCGGCCGCTATGAGTTTAAGAACAAAGGGATAGATGTTTTTCTGGAAGCGTTGAATCGTTTGAACTCTGACCAAAACTTGCATAAGCAGGTGCTTGCCTTTATCAATGTACCCGGTTGGGTAGGAGATGCCCGTGAAGATTTGCGCATGAGGCTGAAAAGTAGAGAAGAGTTTGACACTCCGCTTGAAACTCCTTTCATTACCCACCGGCTTCATAATATGGAACAGGACAAAGTGCTGGAGATGCTGAAATGCTTAGGTATGAAGAATCGCCCGGAAGATAAGGTGAAAGTGATTTTTGTTCCTTGCTACCTGAATGGGAACGACGGTATCTGGAACAAAGATTATTATGATTTGCTGATAGGGCAGGATTTGAGCGTTTACGCTTCATACTATGAACCGTGGGGATATACCCCTTTGGAGAGCGTCGCTTTCCGTGTCCCCACCATCACCACCGACTTGGCCGGTTTCGGTTTGTGGGTCAACAGTTTGAGAAACCAACATGGAATTAACGACGGAGTAGAAGTGTTGCACCGTTCAGATTATAATTATTCGGAAGTGGCAGAGGGTATTAAAGAGACTGTCACAGTCTTTTCGAATAAGACGGATAAGGAAGTGAAAGAGATTCGCAAGCGTGCTGCCGAAGTGGCGGAACAGGCTTTGTGGAAACATTTTATACAATATTATTATGAGGCTTATGATATTGCCTTGCGCAATGCCATGAAGCGTCAGTTGTCATAAGGTTGTTACTATTATTAATAATATATTAATCAAAAGCATTATGAAAATTCAAGTGAGTAATGTGAATGCTCCCAATTGGAAAGAGGTTACTGTAAAATCGCATATTCCTGAAGAGTTGGAGAAATTGTCTGAGATTGCTCGCAACCTTTGGTGGGCATGGAACTTCGATGCCATAAGCCTTTTCAAAGATTTGGACCCCGAACTTTGGAAAGCGTGCGGTCAGAATCCGGTTTTACTCTTAGAGAGTATGAACTATGAGAGACTGGAAGCTTTGGCAAAAGACAAAGCTATTCTCAAAAGAATGAATGATATTTATTCGAAGTTCAAAACCTATATGGATGTAAAGCCCGACAATAAGCGTCCGTCGGTAGCGTATTTCAGTATGGAGTATGGACTGAACCAAGTGCTGAAAATATATTCGGGAGGATTGGGCGTACTGGCAGGCGACTATTTGAAAGAGGCGTCGGATAGCAATGTGGATCTTTGTGCCGTAGGATTCCTTTATCGTTACGGTTACTTTACACAGACACTGTCTATGGACGGTCAGCAAATAGCCAACTATGAAGCGCAGAACTTTGGGCAGTTGCCGATCGATCGTGTGTTGGATAGCGAAGGAAAACCTTTGGTAGTAGAAGTCCCTTATTTGGATTATTATGTATATGCCAATGTGTGGTGCGCGAATGTAGGACGTATCTCTTTGTATTTGCTCGATACGGACAATGAGATGAACAGCGAGTTCGACCGCTCTATTACTTATCAACTGTATGGAGGAGATTGGGAAAACCGACTGAAGCAAGAAATCTTGCTGGGCATCGGGGGCATTCTTACTCTTAAGGCGCTGGGCATCAAGAAAGATATTTACCACTGTAACGAAGGGCATGCCGCTTTAATCAATGTACAGCGTATTTGCGATTATGTGGCTACCGGCTTGACATTTGAGCAGGCCATCGAATTGGTTCGTGCTTCTTCTTTGTATACGGTGCATACGCCGGTTCCTGCAGGACACGATTATTTCGATGAAGGTTTGTTCGGCAAGTATATGTCCGGATATGCCGCCAAGATGGGTATCAGCTGGGATGATCTGGTAGATCTCGGTCGCAACAATCCGGGTGATAAAGGCGAACGTTTCTGTATGTCGGTTTTTGCCTGCAATACTTCTCAGGAGGTGAACGGTGTGAGCTGGTTGCATGGAAAGGTTTCTCAAGAAATGTTCTCTTCAATCTGGAAGGGTTACTTCCCCGAAGAAAACCATGTGGGATATGTCACCAACGGTGTGCACTTCCCTACCTGGAGCGCTACGGAATGGAAAAAGCTTTACGGGAAATACTTCGATGAGAATTTCTTGCAGGATCAGTCGAACCCCAATATATGGAAAGCCATTTACGATGTACCCGATGATGAAATCTGGAACACGCGTATGACCATGAAAAAGAAGTTGGTGGACTATATCCGCAAGCAGTTCCGTGATACTTGGTTGAAGAATCAAGGTGATCCTTCGCGCATCGTTTCGCTGATGGACAAAATCAACCCGAACGCTTTGCTGATAGGTTTCGGCCGTCGCTTCGCCACTTATAAGCGCGCTCATTTGCTGTTTACCGATCTCGACCGCCTTTCCAAGATTGTGAACAATCCCGACTATCCGGTGCAGTTCCTCTTTACCGGCAAGGCGCATCCTAACGATGGCGCCGGACAAGGATTGATAAAGCGCATCATTGAAATCTCCCGTCGTCCGGAGTTCCTGGGCAAGATTATTTTCCTCGAAAACTACGACATGCAGTTGGCCCGCCGCCTTGTTTCGGGAGTAGATATATGGTTGAACACACCCACACGTCCGTTGGAAGCATCGGGGACATCCGGTGAAAAAGCGTTGATGAACGGTGTGGTAAACTTCTCCGTATTGGACGGCTGGTGGCTGGAAGGCTATCGCGAGGGAGCCGGTTGGGCCTTGACCGATAAGCGTACTTATCAGAATCAGGAGCATCAAGACCAATTGGATGCGGCTACTATCTACAGCATTCTTGAGACAGAGATTCTGCCGTTGTATTACGCGCGCAATAAGAAAGGGTATTCTGAAGGTTGGGTGAAAGTGGTAAAGAACTCTATCGCGCAGATTGCTCCTCATTATACCATGAAGCGTCAGCTTGATGATTACTACAGCAAGTTCTATAACAAACAAGCGAAACGCTTCCGCTCTTTGGCGGCTAATGACAATGCCAAAGCGAAGGCTATTGCTGCATGGAAAGAAGAAGTGGTTTCGAAATGGGATTCCATCGAGATTGTGTCGTCCGATAAAGTGGAAGCTTTTGAAAACGGAGACATTGAAAGCGGTAAGGATTATACCATCACTTATGTGATAGACGAGAAAGGACTGGACGATGCGGTCGGGTTGGAAATGGTGACCACATACACCACTCCCGACGGGAAGCAGCATGTTTATTCGGTCGATCCGTTCAGCGTAATCAAGAAAGAAGGAACTCAATACACATTCCAAGCTGTTTGCAGTCTGTCGAATGCCGGAAGCTTTAAATATGCTTTCCGTATGTATCCCAAGAATCCGGATCTTCCGCACCGTCAGGATTTCTGCTACGTGCGTTGGTTTGTATAATATTGGCTGATGGTATGAAATAGAAGGTGTGCTTTTTGACACACCTTCTTATTTTTTGCTATCTACACAAAAGAGACTATCTAAAACTTGCTAGATAGCCTCAAAGTATCGATAGCGTGAAACAAACCGAATGTTTAATTTGCCGATTCCGGACTTTCCGGTCCCCCCTTCACTTGAATCCATGTGATGCCTGCAAAAAAGAAGAGAATGATTCTTTGAAATTTAAATGTAATGCCTATTTTTGTTGCTCTTTTATGTAAAACATGAAAAATGTTGATTAAAACAGAAAGGTCGAAATGTGTTGTATACCTTTTTTATCGGCCTGTTTTGTCAGAGTTTTATTAACCTTATATTAATACAAAATGAAATACCAGCTTAATTTGAAGAGGAGAATCTTTCTTCCTGTTATTCTTTTGCTTGCTTCGGCTTGCGTAAACCACATTTCCGAAGAAAATGAAATTACAGACAATGCCCATATTCCTTTAAGGATTGCCGGAGATATAAAGACAAGAGTTGCGGGTAATGAATTTCAGTCGGCCGATGAGGTCGGCTTGTTTGCCCTTGTAGAATCTACCACGCTGAAAGAAGAACGCTATGCAGATAATATAAAGTTCATATATTCTTCTGATGGAGAGTTTATAGCGGAAGAAATGGTATGCTATCCGGATGATGATGTAAAGCTGGATCTGATTAGTTATTATCCATACCGGACAGAAGGGGTAAAGATAGGTGAAAGCGTTATGCCGGTGGAAACGGAGGCGGATCAGTCTATTCCGGCCAATCTTTCCAAATCCGATTTCCTTCTTGCTGTCCGTAAAACCGTCAGTCCTTCTAAAAATCCCGTATCTTTAACCTATACTCACAAACTCTTTCGCTTGAAAGTTTCGATAAAACCTGAAGAAGGCGAGAATATAGCTGACTTGTTACAGAGCGATCCTAAACTATCCGTTTCAGGCTTTTACAGAAAAGCGGCATATGATCTTCAGCAAGATGATTATTCTTCTTATTCGGCTGAAGAAGAAATTACTGCTGCCGGAAAATGGGAAATTCAAGACGGACGTTTGGTTGGAAAAGAATTTATTCTTATTCCGCAGAAGATACAAAAAAATCATCAATACTTAACTCTGAATATAAAAGGAAAAGATTATATCAGTCGTTTAAATTCCTCTCTGGCTATCGGGAGCGGGAAACAGCGGGAAGTGCAAATCTCTTTTGCAAGCGCTGAAGATGTATTGCTTAATCATCTGAATGGAGAAATTCACGATTGGGAAGATGGAGGTAAAGAGAGTATTTCATCAAAATTAATACATAATTATATCGATATTTCTAATTTGACATTTCAAGAATCTGATGTATATAAAGTGTTGAGCGAAGGAAAACAAGTGGCGGAGATATGTAAAGAATATCTCGTTGCTCAGGATGGGTTCACTTCACAAGCCATTGTTGCTTATCCTATGAAAGAAGGTAAAACAGATTTATCCGGAGGGAAAGTCTTGAGATGTCTGGGGAATAAAGAAAACATCCATGGCGGTTCGGTTTCATGGGATATAGATAACAACTCATTGATGTATCTTCCCGGTACGCTTGCCGCGCGGAATTATCTGTTTGTTTCGTCCGGCGGCAGAGTCGTTTTGTCTTTATCTGAGGCCGACAAGCCTCTGCCTGTAATGGTGGTGAGCGATGTGATACGCGATGCGCGCGGCGATGTGATTCACAATTACCCTATAGTGAAAATAGGTACGCAATATTGGATGAGAGACAATCTGGAAGCGTCATTATACAGCGACGGCACAGAAATAAAAAAGCTGGATACCATTGCTGAGGGAAATGCAGGCTGCTTGTTCTCTTCCGAAAAAGCTTATTTTTATACGATGGGAGCGGTGAATTCTCATAAACTGTTGCCATCCGGCTGGCAAATTCCGGGTTGGAAAGATTGGGAGTTGTTGCAAACGTATTTGAAGAATGATGCTTCTGCTTTAAAATCAGGAAGCTGGTCACCCATAAAAGAAGGTGAAACAGTGTTTCAAGCGAATAATCTATCTGGGTTTAACGCTTCTCCCTCAGGGATGGCTTGGGGCAAATTTCAGAAAGAATATGATGGAAAATACGCTGCATATTGGACTATGGATGAAAAAGGCACAGCCGTAGATGCTCAAATCCTTTTACTGCAAACTAATAAAAATGAAATGGACAGGGGAAGAGCCGCGGCGGATAAAGCTTGCTCTGTTCGTTGCATTCGCAAGTAATTTGATGATGTTGCCCCATTGTTTCCATATTTTGTTTATCTTTGAAGTAATAATTGGATAACAGGCTGTATTATGAAGAAGATAATTAATTCCTGGAAGGGATTGCCCGAGTATAAATGTTTCGGGTGTGCTCCGGATAATGAGTCGGGAGTGAAAATGGAATTTTTCGAAGATGGCGATGAAATTGTTAGTATCTGGAAGCCCCGTCCCGAGTTTCAAGGTTGGATCGATACTTTGCACGGAGGAATTCAGGCTGTATTGTTGGATGAAATATGTGCGTGGGTTGTACTGCGTAAATTACAAACTACGGGGGTGACTTCGAAGATGGAGACCCGTTATCGGAAAGCGATTAATACAAACGATTCGCATGTCGTGTTGCGTGCTTCCATAAAAGAAGTAAAAAGGAATATCGTTTTCATAGAAGCGCGACTATACAATAAAGAAGGCGATTTGTGTACAGAAGCTCTTTGCACTTATTTTGTTTTTCCTCAAGAGAAAGCGAAGCAAGAAATGGGATTCTTGGAATGTAATGTGGAGCCGGAAGAGATTCTTCCTTTAATATGAAATAAAAAACAGTTTTTTTGTGATAAAAGTTTGTTTATATAGAAGTAATACTTTATTTTTGTCGCCATAAGAATGCAAAAAGCATATATGAAGTATATCTTATCACATCATTACCATCTTTTTCCTGACGAACAGCTCGGTGGGCGTGGGTGATATATGTATTACTCCTAAAGATAAATGAAGGCTTACCGGACGGTAAGCCTTTTTTCGTTTGTTTGAGCAGAAATAATAAAATATAAATTCTTAATTTTGATTGGGTTATGTTGAGAATCGCTATTCAGGCCAAAGGAAGGCTTTTCGAAGAAACAATGGAACTTTTTGAAGAGTCGGATATAAAAATCAGTATGACGAAACGTACGCTGTTGGTACAGTCTTCAAATTTTCCTATCGAGGTATTGTTTCTTCGCGATGATGATATTCCTCAAACGGTAGCGACCGGTGTTGCCGATTTGGGCATTGTCGGCGAGAACGAGCTTCTGGAGAAAGAAGGAGATACCGAAATAATCAGAAGGTTGGGGTTCAGTAAATGC
Organism: Bacteroides pyogenes; assembly: GCF_014196225.1. Taxonomy (GTDB): domain Bacteria; phylum Bacteroidota; class Bacteroidia; order Bacteroidales; family Bacteroidaceae; genus Bacteroides; species Bacteroides pyogenes_A. The sequence goes on from NZ_JACIDI010000026.1 coordinate 16,123, forward strand.
CGTTTGTCGCTGGCCATACCGAAAGATGTTGAATATGGGGGAGTTTCATGGTTCGAAGGCAAGAAGATAGCCACATCTTATCCCGTTATTCTTCGCCGTTTTCTCGAGCAAAAAGGTGTGGATGCCGATATTCATATAATTACGGGTTCGGTGGAAGTGTCTCCCGGCATCGGTTTGTCCGATGCGATTTTCGACATAGTAAGCTCCGGATCCACATTGGCGAGCAACCGTCTGAAAGAAGTTGAGGTCGTGATGCGTTCAGAGGCTTTGTTGATAGGAAATAAGAAGATGGATGATGAGAAAAGAACGATTTTAAATGATTTCTTATTCAGGTTAAATGCGGTAAAAACGGCGGAAGATAAGAAGTATGTTTTGATGAATGCCCCTCAAAAGAATCTGAATGAAATTCTTGATGTGTTGCCGGGAATGAAAAGCCCTACTGTGATGCCGTTGGCACAAGAAGGATGGTGCTCGGTTCATACGGTGCTCGATGAAAAATGTTTCTGGGAAATTATCGGGAAGCTGAAAGGATTGGGCGCGGAAGGTATTTTGGTGCTGCCTATCGAGAAAATGATTATTTAGGAGGATTTGAAAAATGAAATTGATTAAATATCCGCATAGGGAAACATGGAGCGAACTCTTACAGCGTCCGGTGATGAATACGGAATGTTTGTTTGATGCAGTACGAGATATTATAAATAAGGTAAGGAGAGAGGGAGATAGGGCACTGCTGGAATTTGAAGCGATTTTCGACAACGTTTCCCTGCCTGCTTTATCTGTTGCGAAAGAAGAATTGGAGAATGCGGGGAATCTGGTTGGTGAAGAACTGAAAAATGCTATTCTACTGGCTAAAAAGAATATCGAAACTTTTCATTCTGCCCAACGTTTTTGTGGGGAAAAGGTAGAAACAATGCCGGGAGTTACTTGTTGGCAGAAAGCGGTAGCTATTGAGAAAGTGGGACTTTATGTACCGGGAGGGACGGCTCCTTTGTTCTCCACCGTATTGATGCTGGCTGTTCCCGCCCGCATTGCGGGTTGTAAAGAAATTGTTCTTTGCACTCCGCCTGATGCAAGCGGGCAAATTAATCCGGCTATTCTTTACGCCGCCACTTTGTCGGGAATAAACCAAATATATAAAGTAGGAGGAGCGCAGGCAATTGCGGCGATGGCATACGGCACCGAAAGCATACCTAAGGTATATAAAATATTTGGTCCCGGAAACCGGTATGTTACCGCTGCCAAACAATTGGTCGGCTTGCGGGATGTGGCTATCGATATGCCTGCTGGTCCTTCCGAAGTGCTGGTCTTGGCAGACGATTCGGCTAATCCTGTATTCGTAGCCGCCGATTTGCTTTCGCAAGCAGAGCACGGTAGCGACAGTCAGGTTATATTGGTCACTACTTCGGAAAGCTTGTTGGAAGAAGTGCATTTGGAGACTGAACGCCAACTTAGCCGTTTGCCTCGTCGCGATATTGCAAGGAAGGCGTTGGAAAACAGCAGGCTTATTCTTGTCAACGATATGGATGAGGCATTGGCCCTCACTAATGAGTACGCTCCGGAGCATTTGATTATAGAAACTGAGCGCTATATGGAAGTTGCCCGGCGGATAACGAATGCCGGTTCCGTATTTCTGGGTTCTATGACTCCCGAAAGCGCGGGAGATTATGCTTCCGGTACTAATCATACTTTACCCACCAACGGGTATGCGAAAGCATATAGCGGAGTGAGCTTGGACAGCTTTATCCGTAAAATCACGTTTCAGGAGATTCTTCCCGAAGGAATGAAAGCTATCGGTCCTGCAATCGAACGAATGGCTTGCGATGAAAAACTCGATGGACATAAAAATGCCGTCACTGTTCGCTTGCAGTCTTTGAAATAATATAACTTTGCAATAAACCTTTTTGAGATGAAAACATTGGAAGAACTGACTCGTCCGAACATCCGGAAACTACAACCTTACTCTTCGGCTCGTGACGAATATAAAGGAACGCAGGCATCGGTTTTCCTGGATGCAAACGAGAATCCGTACAATCTGCCTTATAATCGCTATCCGGATCCCATGCAGCGGGAATTGAAGATGCTTTTGTCGGGTGTGAAGAAAGTTTCTCCCGGCCATATATTTCTGGGCAACGGCAGCGATGAAGCCATCGATTTGCTTTACCGTGCCTTTTGTGAGCCGCGGCAGGACAATGTCGTTGCCATTGAACCGACTTACGGAATGTATCGGGTTTGCGCGGATATTAATGGAGTGGAATACCGGAAGGTTTTGTTGGACGAGCATTTTCAGCTTTCTGCTGAGAAGCTTTTGTCGGCAGTCGACGGGCATACCAAACTGGTTTTTCTATGTTCACCCAATAATCCTACGGGAAATCAGTTGCTTCGTTGCGAGATTGAAAAAGTATTGCAGCGGTTTGAAGGATTGCTTGTTTTAGATGAGGCCTATAATGACTTTTCCGAAGAATCTTCTTTCTTGTACGATTTGGATACTTTCCCGAATCTTGTTGTTTTGCAAACGTTTTCCAAAGCATGGGGCGGAGCGTCTGTACGGTTGGGAATGGCTTTTGCTTCGGAAGATGTTATCTCCGTTTTAAACAAAATCAAATATCCTTATAATGTAAATCAACTGACGCAACAGTATGCGTTGGATATGCTTCGTCATTATGACAAGATAGAGTTTTGGATAGAAACGTTGAAAGAAGAACGCAGCTATTTGGAACAGGAACTTGCGGGGATTTCTTGCGTAATCCGGATATATCCGTCGGATGCCAATTTCCTTTTAGTGAAAGTAACCGATGCCGCTGAAATTTACGACTATTTGGCGGGCGAAGGAATTATTGTTCGCAATCGCGATTCTGTGCCGCTTTGTGGCAACTGCCTGCGTGTGACGGTGGGTACCCGGACGGAGAATGATGCTTTGATTGCTGCACTTAAGAAATACGGAGAATAAATTATGAAAAAAAAGGTATTGTTTATAGACAGAGACGGTACGCTGGTCGTTGAACCGCCTGTCGACTGTCAGCTCGATTCGTTGGAAAAGCTGGAGTTCTATCCGAAGGTATTTCGTAATTTGGGATTTATCCGCAGCAGGCTCGATTTTGAGTTTGTGATGGTAACCAATCAGGACGGACTGGGTACCTCTTCTTTTCCTGAGGATACGTTTTGGCCTGCCCATCATTTGATTTTGAAAACGTTGGAGGGAGAGGGGGTTACTTTCGACAACATTTTGATAGACCGTAGTTTCCCCGAAGAAAATGCCCCGACTCGCAAGCCTCGTACCGGAATGCTGAGTGAGTATATGGACAATCCGGATTATGATCTTTCCGGAAGTTTCGTGATAGGCGATCGCATGACGGACGTAGAGCTGGCAAAGAACTTGGGGTGTAAAGCCATTTATTTGCACTCTTCCAAAGAGGGATTGGCAGAAAACGGGCTGGAGGATGTTTGCGTGTTGGCGACTGCCGATTGGGATAAGGTAGCCGAATTCCTTTTTGCCGGTGAGCGAAAGGCGGAAATCCGGCGTACTACGAAAGAAACCGATGTGTATGTCGCATTGGATTTGGACGGGAACGGGGTCTGTGACGTATCTACCGGACTTGCTTTTTTCGATCACATGCTCGAGCAACTGGGCAAACATTCCGGAATGGATATAACCATACGGGTGGATGGAGATTTGAATGTAGACGAACACCATACCATAGAAGATACCGGAATTGCGTTGGGCGATTGTATTTATCAGGCGTTGGGCAGCAAACGGGGGATTGAACGCTATGGATATGATTTGCCGATGGACGATTGTCTCTGCCGGGCGTGTCTCGACTTCGGAGGACGCTCGTGGCTTGTATGGGAGGCGGAATTTAAGCGTGAGAAGATAGGAGAAATGCCTACGGAAATGTTTTTTCATTTTTTCAAGTCGCTGAGTGATGCCGCTAAAATGAACTTGAATATCAAAGCGGAAGGAGTGAACGAACATCATAAGATAGAAGGCATCTTCAAGGCTTTTGCGCGTGCTTTGAAAATGGCCTTGAAAAGAGATGTTTATCATTTCGAACTTCCTTCCAGCAAAGGAGTGCTTTGAAACAGATTCTTCGGCTTTCTTCTAAAATCATACCTAAAGTTTTACTTCGAATAAGAAACAGCGCTATTGAATCTCAACGTCCTGATTGCTTATTCGATATAACATTTATTGATAATGAATTTGAAACTATTTATCCTTGCTTCGTTTATCGGTTTATTTTTCTCTCTGACAATTTGCGGGCAGGAGGCTGAAGTGGAAAAGATTGTCTTGGAAGGACATAATCTTGCCAATTTTTATAGAATAGACGAGGGAGTGTATCGTTCGGAACAACCTTCGAGCGTTGATTTTAAAGTCTTGGAAAAGTACGGTATCGGAGAAGTATTGAATTTGCGCAACAGGCACAGCGATGATGACGAGGCGAAAGGTACAGGACTCACACTTCATCGGGTGCGGACAAAAGCGCATGCCATAAATGAGAAACAGTTGATCGCTTCGTTGCGTGTTATTTATCATCGCAAAAGGCCTGTTCTCATTCATTGTCATCATGGCTCCGATCGCACAGGTGCGGTTTGTGCCCTCTACAGAATAGTTTTTCAGGGATTTTCCAAAGAGAGAGCCATAGAGGAAATGGTTCATGGAGGATTCGGCTTCCATCGTATTTATAAAAATATTATTCGTCTTATCAGGCAGGCGGATATAGAACGTATCAGAAAAGAGGTATGCTCGACCGACTGCACGGATGCCATTTCAGACTTATAATTTCGTTTTAAGAAGCTTTGGCTTAAAAAGTATTCTTCAATTGTTGCATTTTATTGGTAAATCGGTTACATTTGTCTGCGGCTTATATGGAGCTTATTCAATATTACAGAGCAAACCGGAGATTTAGAAAGTCTGAATTAATATAAAAACAAAGAATATGAATGTGGAGATAAATCCTTCCGAGTATAAAGTCCTCATTGTGGACGATGTTATTTCAAATGTACTGCTGTTAAAGGTTCTTTTGACAAATGAAAAGTTCGATACAATAATGGCCGAAAATGGGGAGCAAGCTTTGAAGATGATTGAAGAAGAACATCCGGACCTTGTGTTGCTCGACGTCATGATGCCCGATATGAGTGGATTTGAGGTTGCCGAGAAGATGAAGCAGAATCCTGAAATGGCTGATATTCCTATTATTTTTCTGACTGCGTTGAATGCTACCGAAGATATTGTGAAGGGGTTTAAAGTCGGGGGAAATGATTTTATCTCGAAACCTTTCAATAAGGAAGAGCTGATTATCCGCGTCACCCATCAGATATCATTGGTTGCGGCTAAGCGAATCATTAACAAGCAAACCGAGGAATTGCGCAAAACCATTATGGGGCGTGATAAATTATATTCTGTCATAGCCCATGACTTGCGGGCACCGATCGGGTCTATTAAGATGGTGCTGAACATGCTTATCTTGAGACTTCCGAGTGACCTTATCGGAGCTGATTTGTATGAGTTGCTGACGATGGCTAATCAAACAACGGAGGAAGTTTTTTCGTTGCTCGACAATTTGTTGAAATGGACTAAAAGTCAGACAGGAAAACTCAAAGTCGTCCCTCAGGAAATCGATGTGGTAAAAGTAGCGGAAGGAGCGGCGGAAGTATTCGGCATGGTGGCGGAATTGAAAAAAATACGAATTAAAGCGGATTTGCCTGCCGATGCTATTCCGGTACGTGCCGATGTGGATATGATAAAAACGGTTATCCGCAATTTGCTCAGTAATGCCGTCAAGTTCAGTCATGAAGGGTCGGAAGTGGTAATATCCTTGAGAAAAGAAGGCGAAATGGCCGTTGTAAGTGTAGAAGACCGAGGTTGCGGAATTGATGAAGAGAACCAGAAAAAGTTATTGCATACCGGCACTCATTTCTCTACCTTCGGCACGAATAATGAGGAGGGAGCAGGATTGGGGCTTTTGCTTTGCCAAGATTTTGTAACGAAGAACGGCGGAGAGCTTTGGTTTACCTCAAAGAAGGGGAAAGGATCTATGTTTAGCTTTTCCGTTCCGTTGGCCAAATAAGTTCCGAACCGGTGGCCAAATTTGGAAACAGCCTGTTATTCTTGATTTATCCGGATAGCGTGAAAGAAACATGAAAGGGGAATGGGGCAGAGGAATCTCTTTTTTTCTTGAATATTCTTATGTATGCAAAAGAGTGTGTCTGAAAGAAGACCGTATTTCTCTGAAAATAATAACCCGGGATTTCCCAAGAAAATTTTAATACGGTGCTAAGAAAAAAACGCGTTTGCCTAAGAAATTTTTACGCTTAGGCAAACGCGAATTTTTTATTAGGCAAAAAGGTTTTCCCCGAACGTTGTGCAAACTCAAAAGACTTTTCGAACGCCGTGTCTTTTTTTCGAAACCCATCTCAATCGTTCGAACAATTCATTTTTCCCGATAAAAGCTTTGTCGGGGAACTATGATGCGGATAGGACTATCGTCTGCAAATGGCTTTAAAATCACAGTATGCACATTTTTTTATATCTTCGGTTTGGGTGAAGGGCTCTTCTTTGTTGAAGATTTCTTTCAGCAGTGTGCTTAACCTTTCACGGAATTCATCCTCGAACAAAGCGAAGTTGTCGACGGGAATCTTCGGTTGACGAGGTTCGCCCATTTCAATGACCGGTGAGTAGCTTTCCGAAGCCGCCCGGTGGATATAAAGGAGGGCGGGGGCGACTTTCAGCGGTTGTTGGCGGCTCATGATGGCGGCGTACAGAAAGGTTTGGAAGATATAGTTCGGACGTGTCTCCGAAGGAGTGAACAACTGTTCGATATTGGCAGGAGTCTTGGGAGTTCCTCCGGTTTTGTAATCTACAATGCGCAGTGTGTCTTCCTTCGCGTCCATACGGTCGATGACTCCTCCTATGCGGAGGGTGAACGTTTTTTCTTCGGTTTCCACGTTTACTTCTTCCTCCACAGGCTTTTCCATGGCGACCATATCGAACGGCGCATACTGAAGGTCGTTGCGCAGCAATTGCTTCAGGTACGAAACAATTACTTTGGAGTTGATGAGTTGTATCCCGTTATATTCGGGTTTCTCATCGCCAGTCACTTTGAAAAATTTTTCTTTGAAAGCCTCATCTACATAGCTTTGCAGCTTCACCTCGTTGCGCAGCAAGCGTTCCAGATCTTCCTTTCGTATCGTTTTTCCATTGCTTGTCAGTTCCATGTAAGCCAATTGAGCGGCCAAATGGAAAATAGTGCCGAACAGGGCAGAGTCGATCTCCGCACTGACCTCTTCCGGTGTTTTCAGTCCGGCAACGTATCGGTAATAAAACTTCAAGCGGCAATCCAAGTAGGTGTTGAGCGCTGAAGGAGAAAGCTCCGATGAGCCCGGGTTGGAACAGTCGTAAGCATCTTGCATGTGTTTCCATACTCCGGCCGTTTTTTCAATTTTTATCTCTTGGCTGCCGCAGGGCGATTGTCCGGCCTCGAGATACTCGCGGGTTATTTCGTGAGGACTTTCGATGAACAGCTGAAGCATGAAGCGGGACTCTTCGCCGCGATTCAGTCCATCAGCGGAAGTGTTGTACAGCAACGTTATATTCTCCGCCCGTTGTATCAGCCGATAAAAATAATAGGCATACACCGCGTTTTTGTGCTCGATGGTAGTCATGCCGAACGCCTTGCGTAGATTGTAGGGAATAAAAGAAGATTCTCCTCCGGCTTTAGGCAGTTGTCCCTCGTTGAGCGAAAGGATGATAAGGTTGCGGAAATCCAAATTACGAGTCTCCAGCACGCCCATCACTTGCATGCCTATGGCGGGCTCTCCGTGGAAAGGAATATTCGAAGCCGCCAGCACTTTTCCGATGAGGCGTTTCAGCGTATCGGCACGCACATCGAGCTCTTCGCTTTCAATCAGCGTATAAAACCGGTTGAGGGTGGTGAAGCATTTGAAGAGAGATTCGCGATACAGTTGGTTGAAGATATCGTGATATTCGCTCTCTTTCTGGTAAATGACGGAAATCTCTTTGACAAGTTCCGAAAGATAACCGCATAATTCTTTGACTCCGTTTCGCGGGGTGAAAAGAAAAGCCAGAAAATCATCTTTCTTCAGTTCCGACGGAAGAGGATAAAAGCGGTTGGTGCGCGTTAATTCCCGTTCCAGCAGTTCGGCATGGGGAGATAAACGGCGGGTGTACGGATGCTTTAAAACAGTCGATACGGCTTCATGGATAAACCGTCCCGTATCCGTCCGATAGCCGTTGGTCTGTAGCTCGAGCACTGCGTTGATGAAACTGTAAACCGGAGTTTGCGCCAGAGGAAATCCCATGGTAACATTGACATTCTTCACCTCTTGCGGAATAGAGTGCAGCACCGGGAGGAGCAATGCTTCGTTGCATAGCACTACCGCATTTTCTTTTTCTTTTCGCTCCTTCGCTTTTTCGTTATCGGTTTCCTTTGTGTTTCCACCAAGCATCCCCCCCTCTATTTCATTTTTTTCTCCTTCCGTCAGCTCTTTCGCCCATTCCGTAAGGAATCGTGCCTGGGCGTTTTCGGTAGGAGCTGAAATATACCTGATCTTTTTGGGTTTTTCCAAAGAGTCGAAGCAGCTTTCCGGCAGTTCGTTGGGGAAATTCTTCAGGTTTCTTAGGATAAACTCTCCGGCTTCGTGTTTTTTGATCCGTTGGGTATAGAAAACATCGTAATCCCAGTAGAACATCGCTTTCCCTGCCTCCTTCAGGAGCCCGAAGAATTTCGTTTCCACTTTATTCAGTACATTGAACCCGACGAACACATAGCGGTCGTATGGCAACTCTTCTGCATTTAACCGCTCTATTACATTGCGGTAGAGCATTCCTTCGTAGGCGATGCCGAGATTGGCCAGATTCTCGCGATACCGGTGATAGATTGTTCCTAATTTCTCCCAAAGAGAAACAAACTTCTCTTTAAGCTCCGTGCGCTGTTCGATAGAGAAGTTACGGAAAAACAGTTGAATGGCCTCTTCCTGCTCCTTGTCGAGAAAATCATAGTCGTCTGTCAGAGCTTTCAGGTCCTGCAGATTGCCGAATAATTTGTCGGCATCCACGAGATTTTTATCCACGTCGTCGAAATCGCTGATAAGCAATTCGCCCCAGAAATAAAAGTCGTCCAACGTCTCCCGGCTTCCTGTTTCTTCCCTGAACACTTTATATAATTCGCAAACCAGACGGATCGGATCTCCCGTTTTCTGTACGGATTGCGATTGGAACAGGTCGCTGATGCTCATAGTGGCAGGCGACCACACCGGTTGTTCGGATTCTTCTGCCAGATATTCGTTGAAAAACAGTCCGGCACGCTTGTTAGGGAAAACGAGCGCAACGCGCGACATATCGTTTCCTGTTTTCGTATACAGATCGTGGGCGACCAATTGAAGGAAAGTTTGCATCGTTGTTTTCTTTTTTTAATGTATTATCCTATCTGCTATATGATAGTTGCTATACTTTTTCCACTCTTTCTTCATCTACATACCACAAATACCCCGTGATATTTTTATAATTCATCCGGGCGAGCAGGCGCATATACTCTTTCACTTGTTTGTTGTATTTCGGATTCTGCTTGCCGAACTTAAAATCTACGACCACCACTTGTCCGTCTTTCATCATTACGCGGTCCGGTCGGCGGGTCTGCAACACTCCTCTCTCTTTATAGATGATGGCACATTCGTTGAACAATCTCCATCCCCCCGAATACCACTCCTGTATTTCGGGTAAAGCGAATGCTTTTCGCGCCACTTCGCGTATTTCTTCCTCTTTCTCGCGGCTGCTTATCACTCCTTCGAACACGAGTCTGTCGATAGCCCCGTCGATGTCTTCGGCTGTCGCGATGGCAGAAAACAATGTATGCAGCATGCGTCCCCGGTTTATAAAACGGTCGTCCGATTCTTCTTCCTCGACTCCTTGAATAAAATCGGCGGAACGGTTAGATTGGCGGAATTTGATGTCAGGACGCACAGATTCCATGCGCACCGGCCGCTTTTCCGGTTCGCGTGTCAGCTTGTTTGTGGATGTCCGGCTCTTTTTTTCTTCGGAGGGGCAAATTTCTCCTTCTTCATATTGATTGTCTTCGTAGCAGGCTCCTTCTTTTTGCGCTGCGATGGGGAGAGTCCGGGCCAGCAATTCGGAAACTGTTCCTTTCTGCGCTTGCTTGCTCCATACTAAAAGATTCTTTCCTGCACGGGTAAAAGCTACATAAAGCAAATTCAGATTGTCTACCCAAAGCTGCAACCGTTCTTCCAGATAGTCGTTTCCGTAGACAGATTCGGCCATCGTGCCCGAATAGTTGACAGGAAGAATTTCCAATGCGTTGAACGGCGCCTGTTGCGGGACGCACCATACCAACTGGTTGTTCGTTTCATTCTCCAGCTTCCAGTCGCAGAAGGGGAGGAGGACGGTGTGAAACTCCAATCCTTTCGATTTGTGTATCGAAAAAATCCGTATGCCCTCTACTTCTCCGCTCGGAATGGTTTTCTGGCACAGCTTCTCATCCCAGTATCGGATAAAAGCGTCTGTTTCCGAAGAGTTGCTTTGAAGATATTCCGTTACCGCATCGAAGAAAGCGAACAAGTAGGCATCTTGTTTTTCAATCCGTTTTATCTCGAATATGCTGAACAGCTCTTCCAATAATTCATAAAGGGGCATGAGGCGTAGTTCATTTTTTCTTTCCGGAAACTCGGGCGGCAGGTAATTTTCTGCCGGCGAGAGCAAGAGAGTATTGTAGTCGGTTCCTTTCTGCAATATTTCGTTCTGGTAGCCGACCGCGAGCTGCGCGCGTGCTATGGCATTCTCTTCGTTCGATAAGTATCGGAGAGCATCTATCAGGATGCGGATGGCTTGTGAGGAGTCGAGCCGGAACGCTTCGTCCGACACAACCTTATAATGCAATTCTTTGTCGAAGTAATCGGCGATGCGTGGTATGTTTTTGTTTTTTCTCACCAGAATGGCAATATCGTTCAGCCGGACACCGGATGACAGCAGCCGTTCCACTTCCTTTCCCATACTGATTAAAGTCTGTTCGGCATAATCGCGCTCACCGTCTTCTTCAAGGAAAGAAACTTTAATGTAACCCTTGTCCACTGTGCGCGGAGTCTGTTGCTCCACATCGGCATAGGCTTTTTTCAAATCTTCGCAATCTTCGCCCAACTGCTCTTTGTAAATGCCGTTCAGGTAATCGGCGGCCGCGGTGAATATGCGGTTATTGAAGCGGATAATGTTTGTTTCGCTTCTGCGATTGGTGTCCAGCGTCTTCACACGCACCGGAAAATGATCGATCCGGTCGTTCAGCCGGTTGAGAATTCCCCAGTCGCCGGAGCGCCAACGATAGATCGACTGTTTCACATCGCCCACAATCAAACTGTCCGCTCCCTGTGACAATCCTTCAAGAAGCAGAATCTTGAAGTTGCCCCACTGCATGCGACTGGTGTCTTGAAATTCGTCGATCATCACATTTCGTATGTTCGTTCCGATTTTTTCGAACACAAAAGAGGAGTCTCCGTCCTTTACCAACCGATGCAGAAGCGCGTTGGTATCCGACAGTAGAAAGCGGTTGTTCTCGTGGTTGAGCAGACGAACCTCCGCATCGATATGGGCAAGCAGTTGCAACTTGTTGAGGTGTTGGAGCGAAAGGCGGCAACTGTTGAGCAAGAGATTGTTCTTCGACCGCAGTTTTTCGGCTTCTTTCAGTATCGGCATCAGCGTCGACTCTGCCAGAGCGATGATTTCCGCAGCGCGCGGCTTGCTCTTGGTTGCCCATTCTTTGCTGTCTTCCAAGCATTTCTCCAGAGTTTTGTTCAACACATCTTTATTCATCAGCTTGCCGTCGCGCAGTTTGCGGAAATAGCTGCCTATGCCGTTTTTCGCGCCTTTCAGATCTTCTGCCGAAAGTCCGTGCCCTTCCAACTCTTCTTCAAAATGTTCGTAAAAGCCTTTCATTTGTTCCAACACTTCGGTCTCCAATGCTTTCAGTTGTTTCCGGTACTCTTTGACGGCATCCGGATGCTGAAGTTGTCGCCGCAGCCCTTCTCCTTTCTCTATGTAAGTCTCGTCGAAGATGTTTCGCCCGAAGTTTTTTACCTCGTCCGAGATATTCCAGCGTTTATCTTCGGCAATCCGTTCGCCGATGTAATCCAATATCCATGCCAGAACCGGTGAGTTCGGTTCCAATTTCTCGATCATGCTGTCTACGGCATCGCTCAATACTTCAGAATTGTTCAGTTCGATGTTGAGGTTCGGGCTAAGTTCCAGTTCACGCGCCAGGTTGCGCATCACCGATTGGAAGAATGAATCGATGGTTTCTACCCGGAAACGGCTGTAATCATGCAGCATATATCCTAAGGCCGTGCGTGCCGCTTCTCGTATTTCTTCTTTTTTCAGCCCCGTTTCCTCCTGAATTCGTTGAAGATATGCTTCGGAATCTTTATCTTCCGTCCCGATTCCGTAAAGCTGGCTGAGAATACGCTCCTTCATTTCCGCCGTTGCTTTGTTGGTAAAGGTGACGGCCAGAATCTGACGGTAAGCGCGTGGATTAAGAATCAACTGCTTGATGTATTCCACCGCCAGTGTGAAGGTTTTTCCCGATCCTGCCGAAGCTTTGTAAACTAAGAGTTCGCTCATATCTGAAACTTAATGGATGTATGCTGTTTGGGTAATGGCTGTCTGCACGCCTTCCGGCTTCTCACCGGTTTTCACCGATGATTGATGAAAGCCTTTGGAACAAGGGAAGAAGGGGCCGGCATGTTGTTTCATCCGGTTGAATGTGGCAAATAAGATCATGATTGTTGAAAAATATCGGTTCCGAGAAATAATGCGAATAAGGGCAAATAGTCTTTCAGAGCTATTCGTAAAAGCTTCAGAGCCTGACTGATGCGGTAATTCACCGTTTGAGGCGAAACATTCAGCTTGTCGGCAATTTCCTTATGTGTCAATCGCTGGTTGCGATTCATTTCATACGCTTCCCGAAACTCTGCGGGAAGTTGTTTCAACGCTTCTTCGTAAAGCCGGAAAAGCTCATTCCCAAGATAAAAATCAGGATTCTCAAATTCAGTTTCATACTTTTCCACGATTTCCTGATGCACCTTTCGCTTTACTTCAAAGTGAGACAGGCGGTTGAGCGCCTTGTTCTTGACAATTGTAAAAAGCAACGTTTTCAATGTCAGTTCGGGTAAAAGGCCCGAACGGTTCTCCCATAACCACATCATAGTCTCTTGTACGATTTCTTCGACTTCATCCTGTTCGCTTACATATTGCGAACAAAAAGCGCACAGCCTGCGGAAGTAATATCGGTAAACCGTATCGAATACCGATTCTTCCCCTGCCCGTAAAGCCTTGATGACGAGCCTGTTGTTTTCGATATCTAAATGTACGGGAGCTTGAGACATTCCTTGTTTTTCTGTTTATACAGAGCAAAAGTAGTCCAAAAAAAGGAGACGGCAAAAATGTTCTGTTCAAAAAGCCGGAAAGTTATGTTGTTATATACAATATTTTTTCCTGTGGCTTTAGTATATTTGCGTAGTTAATTGTATTATTATAAAACAGACTTTTAGTTTTTGAAAGAAAAAAGGTATCGAAATTAAAACATGGATGAAACTATATTGATAAACTATTTGCGTGAGCAATGCGATGAGGAAGAATGTAAGCAGGTGGAGAGATGGACGGAAGAATCTCCTGAAAACCGCCGGACACTGGAACAACTCTATTGTACACTTTTCATAGGCGATCGTATTGCTGCGATGAATGTTGCGGACACGGAAGCGTCGCTGCGGAAGTTTAAATCGGCCGTTCGCGAGCGTGAAGAAGAAAGCGAAAAAGAACGCAAAGTTTTATCTCTCCGCTGGCGACGCGGGCTGAGTGTCGCAGCAGCTTTTCTGACGGGACTCGTTATTGCCGGAGGAATATCATGGGGATTGCTGTCAGGTAAACTCTCCGATTATATGGTTGCCACCACGGGAGGACAAAGGGCGCAGACCGTGCTTCCCGATGGAAGTAAGGTCTGGTTGAACGGAGCGACACGGTTGACCTATCATCACTCTTTCTGGAACTCGAAGCGGCAAGTGTCTTTGTCGGGCGAAGCATATTTTGAAGTGAATCATAATAAACGCGCTCCCTTTATTGTACATAGCGGACGGATAAAAACATGCGTGTTGGGAACTAAATTCAATGTGCGTGCCCGCGAAGAAGAGAATCGGGTGGTTACTACTTTGCTTCAGGGATCTGTTCGGATAGATTCTCCGAAAACAGAAGGGAAGGGGATTTTACTTAAACCCGGGCAAACGTTGGACATGAATGCCACGACTTATAATTCCAAGCTTATAGAATACGGAAAACCCGCCGAGGTATTGCTGTGGATAAAAGGGCGCCTGACTTTCAACCGGAGTTCTTTACAGGCGATTACCTCTACAATGGAGAAAGTGTACGATGTTCAATTTGTGTATGAAGACGAGCAGTTGAAGTCGGAACAGTTTACAGGCGAGTTTTCGACAGACAGTACGCCGGACGAAATACTGAATGTGCTGATGCATACCAACCATTTCAGCTACCGGCAAGAAGGAAGAATGATTTATTTGTTTAAAAAATAGGGTTTTCATAGATATAAAATTAGGTAAAAGGTTGGTTAGACCGGTTTCATGGGTGAAATATACCAGTGGAACCGGTTTTTTATTTTTTCAGACAAACGAAGTGAAGTCTGAAAAAGCCCGCCGCCTTTTTTTCAAAGCCCGCCGCCTTTTTTTCAAAGCCCGCCGCCTTTTTTTCAAAGCCCGCCGCCTTTTTTTCAAAGCCCGCCG
>NZ_JACIDI010000027.1 GCF_014196225.1 Bacteroides pyogenes
CAACTTCTTCTCGTGTCATCATAAGTTTTATTTTTGGGCACAAAGATACTGGTCGAAGAGATTGCAGAAAATACGTGGTTTACCGGAGGCTTACATATCTTTTGCTAATTCTTTTTTCCACTTTGGATTAGCCTTGGCAAAAGAGCGTTTGTATTCCAACTCTGTAGATTCCTCCACAGAATTGTCTATCAAAAATTGTATGTCAGCTATGCTTTCTATCTTCATATGTATTACTCAACGTCTTGAAAAGATAATTAATGCTCGGTGATTATCTTCATACAAAGTTCTTCATAGCTTTCGTATTCAGGAAGTCCAACAAGTATTTTTGTAATAGCCTTTCTTCGGGTTGCTACAGGACCTTTGTTTGGGTCTAATTTGTCCGAAGGAGTTTTTGAATTTAATGAACATGTCAGTGATTTCGTGATGGAAACCAATTCTATATGCATTTGATTATCGCTATCAAATGCAGGGATGGAGTCTGCTGGCAATGTATGAATATGCCTTTTACCAAATTGCCCTTGGGCTTGATATGCAGCATTCACCTTTTCGATAGAATTGCTATTTAACAAAGCAGTCATAAATATGGCTTCGTCTTCTGTGTCTGCAATATAATAATAAATAGTCTGATCTATGATTATTTCACGTTCCACCTTCATGTATGCCGCACAAGTTTTTGACCCACCTGCGCCATATACGACCAAGAATGAGCCAACTGGTATTATCTGCTTTTCAAGCTTACTGAATACATTGAGTACTTCGAACAAAGATTTTATCCTCTTTTCTTTGTAAGCTATGTAAATATTCTTCGTTTGATTGAAGAATAGTTTTAATGGCCGTGCAAGAGTAAGTATATCAATATTTTCAAGATCCGCCCATTTCCCTTCACTATTGCGCTTTATAGGCAACAGAGCTTTGGGACAGATACTAATATTGAATGGCGTTAAAACATTTGAAATAAGTATATCAAAAAAGCGATTTTTATCAACAGAAATAGATGGTGGACAGAAATCCCTGCCAACCTTCATGTCTTTCAAGAAGTATCCATAATTGCTATGTAACGAAAGTTGTGAAAGAATGAATTTATTTCCTCTCGATTCTAAATTAAAGAAGAACAAGAATCGTGGCATTATATCTGCCCCCTGTTGGAATTTGTAGCAGGAGAAATCTATACGTTCTATTTCAGATGGATTATTTGTCCATATTTGCAAATCCCCGCTTTTTTTAACGTAGAATGTCGCCGATGTCACATTATTCTTGTCAGAAACAATAGCACCAGTGATTTCGCTTGATCCAACGTAATTCACCTTCCGACCAAAAATGGCTATTGCCTTATTTTTGAAAGTATCATTAGGCAATTCCCAAACACATTCTGGATTAAGTTTTATAGGGCGAGTTATAGATGAAAATTGCCCCGTTCTGAAAGGCATGTGGTTATTACCAGCAAGAACTGAGTGTGGTAAAATACATCCGAATACACCTGCTTCAACTAGGTATCGCTTAACAGAATTCACTAAGAATATTGTAGCCAATTCAACGTGCGGAGCACTTGCACCAGTTGGGAGGATTCCTAAACACCGACCTAAGAACTTCAATTTATCCCTATATGGATTGTTCCCAAGCTTACTTAACGCTAGCCATGGTGTATTAGATACGATACCATTAAAATTAGCAGCAACCAGAGTTGGTCGAAGTGTATTTTTCAGCACAAAAGACCATATTCCATTTTGCCCTTTTTGGTCCAAATTCCGAATAGTGCGATACAAATTGTAAATAAAATCCACGCATGTACTTTGATCATACGAATCTAACGAAGACATGTCAATTCGCCCTTCAGTAATTGTGCGGATTTCATCTAAGGTTAGCTCATCATGAATACAATCGTAAGCAAGATCGAGAACACTGTCAAAAAGATTTACTCCATTTGATTCTCTGACTAAAAATAATGGTATTGAAATACGTTCGTCATGCAGTTGAAGCATACAAGAATCCTCCTGAATAGAAATCGGGCTTTGTATAAATAGAGAATCCGCATGATAAATTGGAATATAAATATCTGTAGTGAAATCGATTATATTATTTGCTGCAATAACCCAATTAATTTTTGCTAGGATAACAGCAAGAGGATCTATATCAAAGCCTGTTATAGACTTCATGACGATATTTCGCTTTTCTTCGATCGAGCAATCTGTGAGGAGTGATTGTAATAATCTGAGCGTAGAAACAACCATAGAACCAGATCCACAGCACATATCAACAAACACAGGCATTTCTCCAATTGGAAGCATAGACATGGTTTTGCCTACTATCATATTCGAGAGCCATGTTGGGGTTAATTCTTGTCCCAATAACAGTCGCTGAGAACGATCTGCTAGCTGTATCATCAAATTGCCAAACAAATCTTCTTCTATATTAACAGAAAAATCATAAACAGACAAATCTCTTTGCATACTGGAAATGACTGGCATAATCTGAATAATGTCATTTTCCGTCAACCATCCAAAATAATCATATTCTGCAAAATTCACCAACTGGTGATTGGTAAAAAATGAACCGTCCACAATGGATTTAAGCTCAGCTTCATTTGAGTTAATTGCCCTCCTTTCCAGAAAATTAGCGCACAATAGTTTGGCAAGTATAGAAATGTAAAATTCGTTGATATAGGAAGCCTTAGAATTCATGTACTCATAAGAGACGCTTGCGATGGAAGTGTAGTTGTCCCACAATTCTCTTAACATCTTGAAGTAGTCAGGTTTCTTCTCTATTTGAGCATTGACATATTCTCCAAAACAATTCAAATACTCTTGGGAAAATTTACTATTCAACCCAAAATCAACGGCGAGTCTTTCTGCGCTTATCAATCTACCTCCTTCTCGTCCTAGATATTTACTTAGGAAATCTAATGTCGCTTGTGCGATAGCATCCGTACATTCTGAAATATGAAGCTCGTCAACAACTGATAATTCAATATTATCCTCGTTATAATCAGATCGATCTATCAATGGATTTGGTTCAACCTTATAGACGTACCAATTAAGAGTATCAGAAAGTACACCTTGAATAATATTGAAATCAACACCTTCTCTAACAAAGGCAGCACAATACTCTTTTACTTGACGGTAGCCTTCTTGAAAAACGGTTTGTATATTTAGATTCTTTTCGTACTCAATTGCTGTATTAGCAATGCAGTTATCAATAAACCCAGATACAGTTACTCCATGCCTGTTAAGTCTCACATGTTCCTCCCCGTGCTTGATGTGTTCATCAACCCATTTTGTGTTAGGGGGGAACATCGTACGAAGATACGATGCAAAATTTTCTCTTACTCTAGCTTCGATTGCTCCATTATCAATTAGAGACTTCGCCTGAGTTATAAACTCTTTTGTTTGTGCTATATAGCTCATTGCCTGGTTTCTTTATAATGTTGTAGTTGATTCTTTAATTCACCTAATAATATTTCGCTCTTTTCTTTACTATTTAAGAACGAATTTATGATATGCAAGTCGACTTGATCTAATAAGTCAGACTGATTGGAAATTTTACATTTACATAAATCTCCGCCAATTCTATCAAGTTCTAATAATACTTCCTTAGACAAGTTAGGAATCTTCACCTTTCTTAATTGAACAGCCTCTAACTTAAGTGCACCTCCACCCATAACCGTGCCTAATTGTTCATACTGAACCTGGCACCAAGTAGAATTAAGTATCGCAATAAGGGCATTATTTGTCCAAATGCTGTTGTCTGAGTTGTCTATTGTTGAGAAATTAGCATCAATTACAGCGTTTATAATCTCGCATTTATATACTGTTACTGCGGAACTGTTTACACGCGGAATAAAAATTTTAGCAGTATGGCGGCTTTGCAATTTTGGAATCATATACCAAAAACGATACAGGCCTTTTTTCGGTTTACTTACATTGGTTTTTACTGAAGACAATGATGGAATTAAATTCCCTTTGATTTTTAGTTTTTCCGAATCAGATATGTATTGTTGTATGTCGAGAGGCAGAACAATATAGCCAATTTTATGTTCTTCTTCAGTATTATCAAAGTCACTTTGTGTAAGAGAGTCTTGTATGTTTAAGAGTACAGTACTAAGTTTAGTATTCACAGCATATCTATCCGTTAGGTCTGATTGCCCTTGAATTACTGGCAAGAAAAGATTATCTTTATGAATGATAAAGCCAGCAGAGATATTTGACTGATAAACACCTTCGCTTACACGTTTAAGATAGAAAAAGCCATTGGCACCAGTTCTAAGACCTTGTGAAATTTTTAATCCAACATCTTCCAGAGAGGGCATTGTTGTGTATTCATTACTCTTTGAAGAGACTAATCTAATGCAATCTTCCAACTTCTCTGTCTGAACGCTGGTAATTGTACTCTTTGAAAGGCGTTTGATTTCACAAACGTTTGGTATAGAAAAACCTTTCTCAATAAAATTTGCAAAGTTATGTGCTTCCGTGACATTCCCATATAATGAAGTACTATTTTGGGCACTTTCATACAAATCAACAATTGAAGTATCAATACTACAGGTAGATTTCCGCGAAGCGATTATAATAGAAGTCCTAACCTGTGCATTTCCCTTAAACCATACGCCATTTACGTCATTTAGTATATAGTTTACATCAAATAGATTGTCAATCAGCTCCAAAATTGGCTGTGAATACTCTCTAGACAACCATGAATTAGGAAGTACGATTGCAAACTTTCCTTTGTGATTTACCAACATCATACACAATAGCCAAGCCGGAATTGACAAATCAGATAAACCTGATATTTTATCAATAGCACAATGCATCATTTTTCTTTCAGAGTCATTTAACGTGTTAAATTCGTCTGTAAAAAAATGCAAGTTACAAGTGATGTCAGTAAGTGAGAACTTTGTTTCTTCGGCTTTACCAATGAGTTCTTTTCGTACATACGGAGGATTGGCAACAACTAAATCATATCCTTCAGATTTCAAGCATGATAGGGTCTGGGCTGAAAATGCATTTCCGCTAATACATTGAATATTAGGGAGTCTTTCTATGATAGTATCTCTAAGCTGTATATCAATTTCAATACCTGTCAAATCTTCAATGTCGGCATAAGGAAGAAGAAGATCGCCAATTCCACACATCGGATCAATAGCACTGGTTATATTTCGTGACGGAACCAATGCTTCAATCATTTCGGCTATTTTACTTCCCGAAAAAAATTGACCTAATAATTTCTTCTTATCAAGCTTCATGTTCAAAGAAGTATTTAGCATCGAGTGTAATGGTGTAATTATGTTCAATACACATCATTATGTATTTAGAAAATGTTTTTACCGCTATGTCCTTGTTGTATGGAGTTGAAGCCTGATTCTTTAGAAATTGAGCTAACTCCTTGTCGTTATGAAAGAAACTATTGGATAGTACTTCCTCATTATTTTTTTTTAGCAAAATCAAAGGGTCTCCTTTTACGGTAACGTTTGAATTTGTCTGTTTAAAAGATGGCTGTATTTTATCTAATATGCTTGCTTTAACAGAATAAAGACCAGATTGCTTATAAGCATCTACTAATGCTCTCCAGATTGCTGATTTTGCAGAGTGAAAGACTAATGTACATGAAGCAGTAGCCTTCATTTTCCTGCTTATCTGAGCGAAGACAGAGGTCATCAGATTAGAATACTCATCAATTGCTTTTCCTTGGGCAGGGTTGATGATTGCTTCTTCAGTATTATCAGTAACAATTCCCAGCCACGCTTCGTTAATCTGATTGATTTCGGAATAGGGTATAAAATCTCCGAATGGGGGATCTGTAAAAACATAGTCTATCGTATTGTCTTCCAATTTAATATTTGTGCTACTTCCATTTACAAATTCAACTGTTCCCTTTGAAGACTCAATCTTTTGGAAAGCTTCAACAAATGTTTTCAGTTTTCGCTGAAGCCCCAACATTATATTCTTTTCAACAGGCAGTCCGCTAATATACAAAACACCAGGTTGAGCACCTGTTATAACAAAATCTGGGTTATTCTTCTTTGCAACGACTCTAGTCATTAACGTTGAATGAGCAGTATTATAGCTAAGAAGAAAAATCCTAAGTGCATTTTGGATTTCTTCAGGGAATAGATCTACCTTATGCCATAAAGTGTTAAACACAAACCAGTTCCGATATGTATAGAAATGGTGTAAATGGGTTATGCCGTAATGATAACCTTGACGATAAAGTTCACCCCATTTGATTTTATAAATCGTAGATGAAGATATGTCTCTATCCTTCATCATGGAATCATATTCCTCTTGGTCGGATTCTGTTGCCAAACGAGACCAATTCCTTTTGCCCGTTGACCCATATAATTTGTATAATCTACGTTTTTTTACAGAAACCGCTTCATGTATGAGCGGATCTATGATGGTTTCTTTGAGTCTTTCTGCCTCCGATAGATGAATATTGCTTCCACAACATGGACAAATAGAATCTTCTTTGAATTTCAACGGATTTTCATCTATAGCTAGTTCTGCATAAAGGAACTCTTTTCCGCAGAAAGGACATACAACCAAGTCACTCCAGATTGCATGACGAAGTATACCGTTATTCCCTTCAGGGTCTTTAACAGTATATACATTTAGACAAATGTCAGATGCCATTTTTAGCAATGATTCCGCATGTTTCTTAAACAGAGTCGATTTAGTGGAACACATCACCTTCCCTAGTAAACATCCTATGGGACTTAACTCATAAACAACTGCCTTTCTTGGCCCCCATGTTGGCTCTAATCCCAACTCCTTAACTTTTTCAAGCATTTCAGGAGTAGGGCAATCTGTTAGCAAAGTAGCAATACCAGTTGTTCCACTACCACCAAAAGGATCCAGAATGGTATCACCAATTTTTGTGTGACAAGCAATAAAGATTGCTTCCGCTTCTGGCGAAATCTTGGTTGGATATGAAAAAGCATTAAATAATGCACCAGTTCTGGTTGAAGGAAAAGGTGTACTATACAATATGTCTATAGATCTGCTCATGGCTTACTACTTATTTCAAATTTAGTGAATCTCTTTCGCGTCGTTCTATTATCAATTCTTTCATGTCAACATTCAAACATTCTGCAACTTTGTCAAGAATTTCCAATGATGGTTGTTGACGGTTGCAACAATAAGCATTGACGGTACTAAAGCTTTTGCCTATTTGTTCTGCAAGCCATTGTTGAGATTTATCTCTTTCTACAAGTACTGATTTTATGCGATTGAGTTTCATATTACTTTTTATTTGTTTTGCAATATAGCGCAAAATTACTCAATTTATTGTGAAATCTACTATAATTTCGCTATAAATATATCAAAAAATGCTATATCTTGCCTGTAATAGATTTTTCGGAAGGTGTTTCCGTGTTTGGTAACACTTCTGTGGTTTGGAACACGACATCACGTTACCTTCCCCAGCCTGTCTTTTTCTTCGTGCCGTCCCAATTGGTAAGCTCACTGCTAGAACCACCACCTCCAACACCGATGCCACCTCTGCCTCCTGCCATGAGAAGCAAGTTTTGCATCAGTTCTTTGGAGACTGTCATCGCATCACAGAGTTGTCTGGTACGGGCTGCTGTAAGGCCTGCCTTGAACTCGGACATGTCAGTCCATGACATTCTCTCCAATAGATAGCCGGTAGCCATCTTGCGTTGCTTCCCGTCAGCTGGGTCAAGGTCGCGCTTAAATGCCTCTGCGATGATACCCATTGCAACTGTGTTGCCTTGCTTTGGTTGGAAGTCGTTGTCTTTGCGCTGTGCATAGTCCCTGATGGCAGCAATGGCATCGTTAATCCATCGGTCAAGCTGCCGCAAGAAATCTTTCTTATTTTGTTGGATTCTATCCCATAGTTCTTTAATTTCTGGGATGTCCATCATTTCTTTGATTTGACCTTCTGCTTTATCTGCACGCTGCCGTTCACGCGATGCCATGTTGTCAGAACGGCCAGCTTCGGACTCGGCCCTTTGAAGTTCCTTCTCCAACTTGTCAATTTCTGCATTCTTCTGGTAGCGAAGTCTGATGATGGCTTTCTCGTCTATTGAGGCTATTCGCTTTTTTAGCCCATTGTTTTCTTCGGTCAGCCTACTATTTTCCTTTTGTAGTTGCTTGTTCTGCTCGATGATTGCTCTTGCATTCTGCATAGCCTTATTGTAGAGCGATTTTCCCAATTTCAGTATATCCTCCTTCTGGGCTTTCTTGGCACTGATGAGTTCAGTCTGCAACTCCGTGAGAATCTTTTTTATCGCTTGCCGACCTTTTTCTTTCCATTCTTTCTGCCCAAATGTAGGGATAGGCTTATCAAGTTCTTCCAGTATTGCATCAACAGCCTTCTTTACAAGTGGGTTGGTCTTCAGTATTGGCACGATAAGGTCTTCTTCTTTGATGTCCAATGCCGCAGCATAATCTTCCAGTTGTGAGATGCTATCTTCCAATCTTGCCTTCTGCTTACTGATGCTTTGTGTCTCACCTACAAGTTTGTCCTTCTGCTGTTCCAACCGTTGATTTTCAGCTTGGGCGTTGGTGATGGCTTCATTTGCCTTACGCTCTGCTTCCAGCAATGCCTTGTTCTTGTGGATTCGCTCTCGCCGTTCCTCACCTGGCAGCATGGCGATGTCATCACCGCGTTCCAGACCGTACTTGTGTCCCACCTCATTGTAGTAGTCGGTGTGCATCTGGTAGTATGTTCTGCCAACGGCATATTTGTCCTCTCCCCATACACGGGCATACGATACACATTCCTTTTCCCTCCGTTCGACTTCTGTTCTGATGAAGTCGTTTCGGATTTCTTCGGGTTGCTTCTTCCACTCCTTATAGGAAAGTACCTTTGACTTGTCATCCTTATGCACATACTTGACAGATGTACGACCTCTGGCTTTGGTCTTAGCTACGGGGATGGTCTGGATTTGAATATGCGGTGTAGTCTCATCGAGGTGCACATCGAAGCCAATGATATTCTCAGCACCCCACAGACGACAGGCCCAATGGTAAGTGTCCAATGCCCAATCTTTGATACCTTGTCTCAGTACAACATGGGCATTGCTTTTTTGAAGGGTGAAATCCACGTCTTGGTCGCCGAGGCAAGTCTGGTTAGCACATCATGGTCACCACTTATAACGATACCGACAGTGCAGTTTGGGCTATTATCGGAGTTGCCCATCGGATTGTTTTTGTCCTTGTAAGGTTTGAAGCCAAGTTCATCAAGACGCTTCTGCAAGCGTTCGTGAAGTGGCACAGGATCTGAACAGAGGGGAACGAATTCGCCCTTGCCGTTAATCTCGAAATTGAGGTGCTTGCGCGAATAGTCGTAGTGATTGTTGGTGTCCTGATTCTTCAGACGATAGGTTTTCTCGTCCCATCCGCGACGTTCTGGCTCATAGCCTTCAGCAGCAGAAAAGGACTTTGCTGGTGCGCCAACATGGATTGCGGCACGAGGAATGCTGTTTCTTGCTTTACTCATGATTTTGTTCCTTTCTTTATTTTTTGTTCTACATTTTGTTTTTCTTACTATGCCATTCAGGTCTCGGGTGCGCTCGACCTATGGCCGCTTTGCTCGGCAAAGAAATCTGAGTGGAGGGTCGAGGGAGAGAGTCACTCCCTCGCTGGTGCCACTTGGCAGCTGGTGTCAGTTGAGGCAATCGGCACTGCTTGCAGGTATGGCCCAAACCCTCGGAGAGCATAATGGGACTTTTAAGGGAGCGTCGGGCGAATCTAAAAGTCCATATTATGTTATGGGATTATTGGCTACGCCGAACTTCTCCTCACTCGGAAAAGCTAATGCAAGCATTGTTCTTCTCTCATTCGTTCGTCGTTTGCGTAATCCCCTGCGGCGCAGCCTCCATTCAGACACCATCAGGTGAAGCATGACTGCATCACCTATTGGCCACAATCGCCTTTCCCATATTCGACATACCGATGGAGTTTGTTGCAGTAAGTATCATTGATTCCCTCATGTGACAGGTCGCATTGATGGCATTCCCTGTTCTTGCCGTGCCATCGTTTTTCCTGTTCCGATTTGATGGTTTGCAAGGTTTCTTCATCCTTGGACTGAATCGTGGATGATGAAAATGCTTTTGATTTCTGACCGAAATTAGTCGTTGTATCTTCCGCAACAGACACGCTTACTACTTCCAAGTCAAGAGCCCTGACAAGCAAAGCAAGATTGGGGCTGGTTTCCTCCATTCTCATTAAGGCTGCTTCCTCATCGCTCGGTCGCAGAGGCTGTTGATAGAGAACCATCTGGGTAATATTGTGGCAATCACCTTGTGGTTTCTCTATCACATCTGAAACATGAAACTGAAGATTGGGAATAGTCCCAAGCGCGTCTTTCCACCTGTCATATTCACCCTTGTCAGGGAATACAACTACAGATCTTCCTTCGAGAGGGAACAAGTCGGAGATGGCAACATTGTCCTTGCCAGTAGCAAGCCAGATGTATGGGGTGGGGAAGCAACTCATTATGGCTGCGGTCATTTCACTCTTCACTAATGCAACAGTCTGGCTGGGGAAGTTATCGAGCAGATTCTCACCAAACAGGCAAGTATGTCGCTCATCTTGATAATACCAGCTTTCATCATAGACATTCCCGGTGTCACTATCCATTGTGATGATATGACCATTGATAATCTTATTCTCCGCATTGATGTGCCAAAATATCGGCTCGTTCTGCTCTGTTGAACCGATGGGATATCGCTTCATCATAGCCTCCAGCTTTTCTTGGTCAAAGCAGATATAGTTACAGAGATACTCGAAGAATTTATTGTTGAAACTCGTAATCTCCACTTTCATAGCCAGCCCTCCTTCCAGTTGATTCCATATAGCGAGCAGATATGGTAGAACGTTCCTATGTTTATGCTGCTGATGTTGCGGAGTAAGTTGTCGAACTTCTTATCTGTCTCAGCAGCTTTATAATTGGCGTTCTGCGAACTGACCAGATGAAACAGGCTACGCCCACACTCACCGAGTGATGCCAAGGCAGCACCCACATGGAACCAGTCATCGTAGGTGGTGGTGATGTCGATGCCGCGGTCTGCGATTATACGGCAGCACCTTTCAACTTTCTCCATATCGTCATCTTCATCATACTGGTTCTTAAATTTCGGCATTGACTCCACCCAAATCTTAGTATATAATGTGGCATCCTCATTCACATACGGCTCTGGGTCGTAGGAGATGGTGCGCATCCGGCTCACGTCCTTGCATGACTCGTCGATGACCAGCCCCTCGTGGGCAAAGTCCTGACGCAGTGCCTCGAACTGGGCCTTGTGCTTCTCGGGATAGGCTATGTGGAAGATGGCAAACCAGCCTATGCCTCTCACGCTGTGGGCAGCATAGAGTATCTGGGGGATGTTGTGCCACTCATGTTTCAGATCGTCAAACCACGTCACGTCCATATTGTCTTTTTTGTCGATGTCAATACAAAGCAGATTCGAGTGGGCCACGAGGTTCTCGGCCTTGCGTGTCGGGGCAAATGTGCCTGAGATGGTAGCCAGAGGCAGTTGCTTTTTCAGGCTCTTTTGCTGTTCCTCGTCAGTCAAGGAACGGATGGTTTCTATCTGTTCCCTGTAGTGGTCGCAGAAGAGGAACTTGCGCAGGGTGGTCTCTGTGCCAACCTTGTCTTTCACGTTGGCATAGTAACTGATCGGGGTATCAAATATATTGTTCATAATCGTTTTTTTAGAAATTGAGGTCACAGTCACAGTTGGCGACAACTGCTTTATAAATAGACATTTGTTGTGTGTCTTTGGTGTGACCTTTGTTTATTCTTCATTTTCTTGCTCATCATTTGGATGGTCACACATACGTCACACCTTAATCCATTTGTATAAAGGTCATTGCAAGGATGTGTGACTGTGACTTTATTTTCTGAGTTTACCATTGAGGATGTTCGTGAGTTTTGCGCGGTCAAAGTTCAAGGCCTCTGCAAGTGCACTCTTGTTCTGGATGTCGAATGTCTGGCCGATTTCCGTAATGACAAGTTCCTTGGTCAGTCTCTTGATTGCTTGTCGGGCATTACCCATGAGGAGCGGATATATGCGTTCAACATGAATCTGGGTAAAGTAATCGGCAACGCGGATGGCATATTCCATTCCATTGCCTGTGATAACAGGCTCATTCCAATGGTCTGACAGCAGGTGTGACATGATGGCCAGACGAAGCACATGGATGTTCATCTTCTGCCTCATGCCACCGATGTGGTCATCCTCTTCCGCATCAGCTTTCATGTCGTTGTCATCGGCATAATCAGCGTAAAGTCTTTCGGCTTCATGGGACAGATGGAGCGTCAAAGGTTCCATTCCGAACAGACGGCCAATGATATCGTTCCAACTGTCACGCATTTCTTGTGTCATCCGTTTGCGGTCGAGTCTCTTGATAAACTCTGCTTTGTCTGGATAGACGAAAAGGAAACGCTGGGTAAAACCCGAATCCATGAGTGAGTCAGTGCCGAAGGTCTTTCCAAGCGGACCAGGTTGAATACCGCCTATGATACTCATGGTGGGATCATCGACAAGTTTGGTGTCTTCTGACTTCCGGTTGATGGTGAAACTTACATTTGACCATGTTGACAGAAGCTGAGACACCTCAGTTCCAGAGCCGTTTCCGCCTTTGGCGTATCGCCCAAAAGAATCAACGAAAGACTTCAGCTCGTCGGCAACAATAATAATCATATCGCCCTGTGCCAAGAGTGCGTTACGAGACTCAGGGGAACTGTCGCCAGCCACTCGCTGATGGAATATCGGCTGTTCACCGCTGAAGTTCCTATCTTCCTGTTTGTTTTGATCATAGGCAGCCTTATCTTCGGAATACTTAGCAAAGTTTGTTTTATCGTATTCTCGAAGTGGACTGGTAACTTCCTTGAGAGGTCCCGTTTTATTGCGACTCGGCTTACCGACTAAACAAACGAAGTCGCATGGATAGTTGGTGTAAGGGTTAGTTGTGAGCACCACCTTCTTCCCAGCCGCTATGCCAGCAGTTATCAAGCATATAGCCACTACAAAGTCTTGTGGGCATCCGTATGACTCTGTGACAGTCTGGATGTAGTTCTGTACAGATTGCGACAGCCAATCAACAGGTAGCGTAGGTTCTGTGAAAGTCAAGGCTTTCAGGTGTTGCTCCCTTTGGGGTTTTTCTGATAAAGTCGGCAATGGCTCTGGAAGCACAAGAGATGGTAGTTGCTTGTCTGGAGGAGAGGGTGGAACCTTGTTAGTTGGCTCCACCTTCTCTGCCTCAGCGTTGATGACGGATAGGAAGTCAGGCTGTCCGTTTCCGTCAAATGGCATGATTTGTTCTGACATTACCTACCTCCTTTCTTTTTATACATACTTCTGTCCTGAGCCAATTGCAGTGCGTAGTCTGCATCTATTATGATTTTGCGGCCAATCTGAGTGATGGCGGCATTAATCTTTCCGCTTTTCTTTATGCGGTTGGCTGTTGGAATTGAACATCCAAATATCTTAGCTATCCCTCGGATGCCATATTCGTACCTCTTTTTGGATGTCTCAACGACAGGAGCTGGTGCATAGTTTTCCCCTTGATGAGATGAGTTTTGCAGGAATAGAAACTCCTCACCAGTCATCTGCCATAACGGCTTCCTTAATAATTCTTCTAATTGCATATTCATCTGTTTAAGCAATTTTGGCTTCCAAGATGAGGTACGAGACTCATCTTTTCTTTGCCACATATGGCGCAGCTCGTACTCTTGCGTCACGTTTTCTGGAGCAAAGTTAGCGTGAATAATAAAAGAAAAATCACTAAATATCAGCTGATAATCAGTGATTTATATACATTTTTGGATAATTGTTTGGATAGTTTGGATTGTCCTTTGGATAAGGATTCGGTTTGGATAATCACATAGAGCTATTATTTTGCATTAGGGATAGTATAGAGACAAAAAAGGTGTATCCATACTGTCAAGATACACCTTATGAGAAGAACGTGATAATGAAAATGATGACTAAACGCTAGATATTGCTTTTCGTATCTGAGTTTTAACTTCCTGTAAGATGGCTTCTTTTTGATCGCCCCATTGCTCATCAGGGTTATGAACCATTTTGGAACCTTTCTTACTATAGGATCTTAGCACCCGATATACTGAAGCCGAAAACTTATCAATGTCATCTTCTGGGAAATAATCGTTCTTAAAAGCAGCTGTCAGAATCTTATCTGAGGCTTCATCTTTAACAAGTCCTTTTATGGCAATCATACAATAACCCACAATGGTTCTCTCTGATTTCTTACCCTTGTGCCGCTTTAATATATCTTCAATGGCATGGATGACACGTTGATTCTTAGATGCCGGCTTAAGATTCTGACTCAGCGTCAATCCTGTGGAATTGACCATGGACGCTTCTTCATCCTTTGCTTTTTCAATTTGGGGTTGAGAAGATGGTATAGTATTGTCGATGTTGCCAGATATACTTTGTTCTTTAAGATAAAAACGTATTCCTTCTATTCGCCCAATGTTTATGATATAGTTGTGGTTAAGTCCATTATCTGAAGATGAATGCGTCTCATTTGTTTGTTCAAGGATGTTGGCATAACGGGCAAAATCGACCTTGGCAGATGGATGTTCTTTCTCATATTGCTCACAGAAGTTGTAGGCAGAAATAAATCCATTGGCATACCAACGGCCAGCATGGGACAATTCCAATAATGACACATTACTTTTTTGCTTGGTCTTTGCATCATAGTATGCCTGTAGCTTATCTCTGGTTACCTCGGTAATTAATACAACAAGCTTTTTGTCTTGATAGGCTGAAATAAAATGTCGGAAACCAGCTATTGCCTGATGACTAAAGTCCCGAATTTTCCCATTCCACAGCGTGTGCAACTTGGGAATAGTGTACTGAAAATATCTTTCCGGCTCTATAATCATATCTGTCGTCTACATTAAGTCAAACTTAGACATGGCACTGACTTTCGTTTCGTCGGCGACATCAATATAGGGTTTCATGGCCTTATAGTCGCTGTGCCCCGTCCATTTCATAATTACGTTTGCTGGTATGCCAAGAAGGATGGCATTGCAGATAAAGGTTCGACGACCAGCATGTGTACCTATCAGTTCATATTTCGGACGGGTCTCGTCAATGCGCTGCTGTCCGCGATAATATGTAATATGTACTGGCGAATCTATGCCAGCCAGTTCACATAATTCCTTCAGATAATCATTCATCCTCTGATTGCTGATAACAGGCAGGGCCTTGTCGTCCTTAAACGGCACATCCTTGTATTTGTCAAGAATTGAACGGCTGTGCTTGTTGAGTTCTATCTTCAGGTGGTCGGTAGTCTTGATGGTTGTTATATCTATGTGGTCATCCTTAATGTCACTTCGACGGAGATTGTAGGCATCTGAATATCTCAGGCCTGTGAAGCAGCAGAATGAAAACACATCACGCACACGTTCCAGATATTGCTTGCTCTCTGGAATCTGATAGTCGCGTAATTGCTCTTGCTCTTTCCGAGTCAAGAAGATAATTGCCTTGTCTGGGTTCTTCAACTTTGGTTTGAATGTTTCGAATGCAGCATTTTGATGGTATCCTTTTTTCAAACTCCACCTCAAAAACCATTTCAGGAAACCAATTTGTTTTGAAATGGTACTATTTCGCATTTCTAACTTGTGACCAAGAAAATATATGTAGTCGTTCAGGCCATCCTCCGTGAGATCATCAAAGGAAATCTTGGGTTTGAAATCGTGGAGATGGTTCCTTTGGGCCGCGAATTTCTCGAAAGTGGCTTTAGTCCAATCATTCAGCTTACCATTCTCCTCGGTGAACTCATCATAGATTTCCCAAAAGGTCTTTTGAGGAATGAGCTCTTCGTCCTTTGGACCTTCTAATTTAATTCTTGATGTATATACATGTTTTAGCTGCTCTGTTGTCGGCATCAACTCCTGTAGCTCGAATTCCTTGAAAATATCCTGAATCAGTGTGTAACTTCGTGTCAATTCCGCATTTATTTCCGATGCAGGAACTTTCAACTTATTTGTGCAGCCATTTTTCACTCTTTGCTTGGTGGCATCCCACTTGGCTGCATCAATGCGATAGGCCATAGTGAATTCAATACGGTGTCCAGAATAATTCACTCTCATGCGGATAGGTACATTCTCGGTAATGGCTACACCGTTTTTCTTTCTCCCTTCAAGGGCAAAGATGATATTTCTTTTGATATTCATATGCTCTGCTATTGAAATCACTTTTGATAGCCCAACTGTCTTATATGGTCATTCAGATTCCTGAGTTGCTCAATCAAGTCATTAAACGGGATGCTTTCCCCGTAAATCATGTGTAGCCGCATCTGTTCGTAATCAGAACGCCATGCATCTTTCACTGACTCGGGAGGCAGTATTGACAAAGTGGACGGGAAGAGCGTGTCATAATCGAATCCACGAAGCCCAATAAAAGTTTTGCGATGCTGTATTACCTGACGATAAAGTTGCTCATCATTCAATGCACGTTCAGCAATCGGGGTGCGAAGAATCTGGCCTATGTCATACATGTGTCTTGACATTCTCTCAACCCTGATATTTTCAAAAGACTTGCTGAATTCTTCATGCAGAAGAAATATCTTCTCCAGGAATGTTCGTTCAGGAAGTACTGCTCTTACACCGAAGGTGTTCCTTTCCCAACGTGAACCGGGGAATATCTCATCAATGATAGGGTTAAGCGTAACTATTTGTATGGGCTCACTCATTGACCGGCCACTGACTTCAATTCGAACCACATTTCGGATGTATGGATTGGTTTCGAAAAGCGAAGGGTACACCACTTCGATTATCTCTGGGTCTGTGGTTGTTACGGAAGTGATGTTCACATGTATCTTGAACATCCCTTCCGCAATACCTTCATCGACAAGCGCATCGTGAAGCTCATACTGTAACTTGTCTCTGACGAAGCTACAGGCAGCGCGTCTCAGTTTGTCGCTGATCTGAGTCTTTGACAGTGTTCCGCCAAAGCCCAAATATTCGCGGTCGATGCCTATATCAATATCTTCAGATATCCTGTCTATGAGCTTCCAGCATTTACTCAGTGAAGTGCCACCTTTGAAATTTGTGTGTGCGGCACTCGGGAGTTTGAACAGGGCAGCAAGTACCTGACATATCCACCAGTCTTTTTCAGTCAAGTTGACGTTGATACCCGTCTGAGCTGAAGCCTGAGTAAAGACAAGTCTTCGTTGCTCCTGTGATAGTTCTATAAATTTCATAGCGTTATTAGCTCCTTTCTCACCCACGCTGGTGCAAGTTTAATATCCTCATTATAATCTTCTTCGGCCACATTTTTAATATGTTCTTTCAAAATCTGCCTCTGCTCATTGGTTATCTTGCCTTCTCCAATTGCCCTCATCGCCGCAACGATACGCATCATTAAATTAGATCGGAAACTCAGGGCTTTTAGCTCAGAGGTATGTTTGAACATGATACCATGCCCCTTACCGATACTTATTCTTCGAGGAGAGCCATCAGTAAGATACACGGCATTTGCAGGTACTTGCGTGCTCAGCCCAAGACTGTTGAGAGCATAGTCGCCTGTAGGAACAATACGGGAATGATCACGCTTGGCTATAGCCTGGGCAATATCGTCCATACTTGGCAGCAGCATACCAAGGCCGAGTTCTTTGTCGAATTTCGGTTTGTAATATATCCCGTGGCCCAGTCTTACGATAACATTACGTTCACATAGCCTGATTAGTGATTTCTTGATGGCTTCTGGCGTACCCAGTTCGGCATAATCAGAGGAAAAGATGATCTTCCCTTCTGGTTCAGAACCGATGGCGGCCTCAATTTTTTTTGCTGTACTATCAACCATACCAATTTGTATTTTGGCACAAAATTATAATAAATTTGGGACAAAACAATGCTTTCGCTCCCAAAAGTTATGCTTTTTAATGTTTATTAAACGACAAGAGGCTAAAAGTCAAGTTTTCTACGCAAAGAACAAGACTTATGTACATAAATCAATGCAGAACAGTCGTTTGAACACCAAAAACTGAGAATACTAAGTTTCTCTCATCTGGGTGTAAGTTCAAAATCTACACCCAATTTTACACCCAAAAATGGCGATAGCGCATGAAATACAGTGATATTATGATTTTTGGCCAACCTCTTCAAGTGGTTGATATATAGCCATTTGTGTAGTTTGTGATATTCTAAGAAACAATAGATTTGAGTGCCTGTCTCTCCGCTGAACTAACCGGACAAAAACCGGACAGAAAGCAGACAAGTCCCACAAATTCAACGATTTGTGGGACTTTTTTTATCCCCTTGTGTCTGCCCTACCGGACATCATTTAGACCCTAAAAGACAAAGTTAGTAACCTAACTCGTACCCCCGACAACTGAAAGTCCAAAAGGGGTACACTTAGTCCGAAATTGGCGAACTTCTGTCGCTATTTGGCGAGCCTGTATAAACTTCACTTTGAGTTAATTACCGTAGTTTTGTAACCAAAAAAAGTGAGTTTATGAAGAGTACATTTTCCGTTCTTTTCTTTGTGAAAAAGGACAAGCAAAAAATCAATGGCAGTTACCCTATTTTCGTCCGTGTCACGATTGACGGTGTGGCAAGTCGTTTTAATTCCAAACTTGATGTTCAACCCAAAGTTTGGGATGGTAAGGCAGGTAAAGCCGCCGGACGTTCTGCGGAAGCTACCCGCATCAACAGATTGCTGGATGATATAAACGCATCCCTTAATACCATTTATCATGAACTGCAAAGGCGTGATAATTATGTTACCGCCGAAAAGGTGAAAAATGAATTTTTAGGGCATAGCGAAAACCACGATACCATCCTTAACCTTTTCCAAAAGCATAATGACGATGTGAAACAGTTGGTTGGCATATCCAAAACGATTGCCACTTATCGCAAATATGAAGTGACCCGCCGCCATCTTGCCGAGTTCATCCAAAGCAAATATAACCTGTCGGATATTTCTATAAAGGAAATAACCCCGATGTTCATTACAGACTTCGAGTTATATTTGCGTACCACCTGTAAATGTGGTTATAATACGACTGCCAAGTTCATGCAGTTCTTCAAGCGCATTATCCTGATAGCCCGTAATAACGGCATCTTGATAGGCGACCCGTTCGCCAACTATAAAATACGTTTGGAAAAAGTGGATAGGGGGTATTTGACAGAAGATGAAATAAAGATAATCCTCAAAAAGAAGATGGTTTCCGAGCGATTGGAACAGGTGCGTGATGTTTTTATCTTT
The DNA here is from genome assembly GCF_014196225.1 of Bacteroides pyogenes. Lineage (GTDB taxonomy): Bacteria > Bacteroidota > Bacteroidia > Bacteroidales > Bacteroidaceae > Bacteroides > Bacteroides pyogenes_A. Next base: position 19,199 of record NZ_JACIDI010000027.1, read on the forward strand.
TCCTGTTTCAGTGGTTTGGCTTATGTAGATGTTGCAAACTTAAAGGAAGATAATATCCGCAAGTCCTTTGACGGTAATTTATGGATAATTACGAAACGCCAAAAAACAAATACAGACGTGAATGTCCCCTTGCTGGATATTCCTAAAATGATACTGGAAAAGTACAAAGGTAAATTGCCGAATGGAAAGGTACTTCCTATTATCAGTAATCAGAAACTAAATGCGTATTTGAAAGAAATAGCGGATGTATGCGGAATTAAAAAGAACTTGACATTTCACCTTGCAAGGCATAGAGAATTTTATAAACACAAAATAATCAATAGATTAAATTGCTTATCGATGAAGGTAGGTAACGATATGGAAACCAGCGAGCTTCTATACTTCACCTTATTTCGCCATTTCAAAGAACCACTTTGTTTATTGCAAAGATAAGGGTATATCGTGAGAAAGAAGAATTTTCTCCAAATTATTTTCGTAAAGCCGTCCGTTAGGTCGGCTTTTTGTTTTCCTTGTATTCCGTTCCTATGATAAAATGCAGTCCCCTGAGACTGCGTTTTTTGTTTTCGCTCCGCTTCTCCCCTGCACATCCTCCACTTATGCCCGTGTATCATGTCGGGATCGGTTATTCGTTGTCAGCAGCAAAGGTAGTTCCGGGCTTCCACGCACAAAAAAGGTCGGAGCGGCAAGCCGTTTAGACGACAATCTCCACACTTCCATTTCATTGCAAGTAGTATTCTCGCCATAAAACCTTGTTTCTCCTGAGCCCTACCTTATTTACGCCACTGAAACGAAAAGAATCGACCCAACGGAAAGACGCATAAAAATCTCCCCAAACAGACAATATGGCTTACTTCTATGTAAGGGTGGGATGGATAACCATTTAAGAAGAACAGATTGAGTAAAACGGTCGGCAAATTTGCTAACCACTATTTTCTTTCGAGAATTCCGAGGTGGCTAAGAAAGTAGCAAAGAAACTTCAATGAAAAACACTTTGTTACCTTTGATGATGAGGAAGAAGCAGAGTTGAACGAATTGGAGCAAGTATTGACCTCTATATTTTCTATTTCTATAACATAACACAAGGCAGCTTGCAGTTTTTAGAAATTCCTTCACTTACGAACGACAATAAAATATAGCATTGTTGTTGTTCTAATAGTTGCCAGTAATATATTGAAAGATAGTATAAGAAAAATTGTATTAGCTATGATAGCCCACTTTCCAAAATTAAAATCATTGAAAAGGATTCCCATATAATAGAGTACACACAATATTGTCTCCATTATTATCAAATAGGAAAAGGATACAACCACAAGTCTATACAAAGAGATTGTTCTTCCTCTAATTTTTCTTTCTGTAGAACATTGTTGAGTTGTAGACTTTACGTTATCATTTGATAGAATGAGTGTTAAAGAAGCAAGTGTAAAGCCCAATAATATTCCTAAGAATGTAACAATTTCTTTTATTAAATCATATTGCATTTGAGGATTGATAAATAGACAGACAACTACACCAACCATACCAAATATAATTGGTATTCCCCATTCAAACCTCCTTTCGTTCTTTGTTAAGGTAGAAAAGTAATCAAGGATAACATATAGGAAATCTAAATACATAATTTAGAAATCATGAGAAAGAGCAACGAGTTGAGAAAACATAAATGTACTATTAAATTCTCCCGTATCATCGTTTTGCTCTGCATCTACGTATTCTTTTTTAATAATAAATCCAGTATCAATAATGCTCTCATTGTTATTTGGAAGCTTCCCCTTCACTCTGATTCTATGAATGTTAGAGTTGGCACCACTTGCCTTGTCTAGGCAATCGTAAATATGTTGTATGATATTCTTCTTACGTTCTGCTTTAATCTCAATGACCACTTCTTCTTGTAATTCTTCTGAAGGTTCGGAAAAATTGAGAATGTCTGAACCCAATATTCGTTTATCTGTATAGATGGTTGCACATGAAACACGGGTCATACTCTGCAAAACCTCTCTAAAATCATCGCGAGGTATCATATCAAAACAGAAACCACCTTTTATTTTATCGTCATCATTATCATACTGAGCATTATATATAGCTAACATCTTATTGAAATACTCTGTAATATTATTACAAGTGAGCATTCCTCCCCCAGTTTCCAAGAAGAGAATAGCATCACCGTCCTTAATTTTTATAAGAGCGTGAGTTTTCATTTGTTCTCCCTCTTCAATCCTTTTGGGGTTATCTCGCTCTTCAACGGTATTTTTATCGATCAAAGGTGCACGATAACTATGTTTAGCACTTTTGAAGCGGAGTTTCAAAAGTGTTTCATCTTCATCCGAAGAGTACGTGTCTAAAAAAGCGATTTTGTCGCCTGGAATATCTTGTTTTCGTTCTAATCGAGGTTTGTCAATTGAGAAATCGAGTAACCTTATTAATTTTTCCCGAAGAGGAAACTCAAAATCTCCTTGCTTTAGAAATAAGTAATAAAAACCAATTTTACGTTTCACCATTTTTCTTACTATTAATAATACTTTGTTGCGCTACTATAGAAAATCACTGAGATAAATGATTAGTATTCAACCGCCTAATGAGTTGTAAAATGCAGTAGGTAATGATTTAGCACTCTATCTTCAACAGTGATATACAACGTTTTGCATAACTCGAATAACCTGTTGCAAAGGTAAAGGTATATCGTGAGAAAAAAGAATTTTCTCTAAATTGTTTTTGTAAAGCCGTCCGTTGGGGCGACTTTTTTCCGTGGATTCTATTCCTACTGGTAAAGTGCAGCCTCCGAAGACTGCGTTTTTTGTTTTCACCCTGCTTCTCTCTCTGCACATCCTCCACTTATGCCCGTGTATCATGTCCGGGATCGGTTGTTCGTTGTCAGCGGCAAAGGTAGTTCCGGGCTTCTACGGACAAAAAAAGATCGGGTCGGCAAGCCGTTTAGACGACAATCTCCACACTTCCATTTCATTGCAGGTAGTATTCTCGCCGTAAAACCTTGTTTGTCCTAAGCCCTACCTTTTTACGCCACTGAAACGAAAACGACCGACCTGACGGAAAAACGCATAAGAAAATGTCGGATATGCGAGAAGCAGGGAAAAAGAAAAAGTTGAAACTCAACTCCCTCTCCTCTGGAATCCGCATAAAATCAAAAAAATCAGACAAGATGATTTATTCCGAAGTAAGGACGAGGTGGATAATCGTCCAAGAAGGACATACAGAGTAAAGCGGTCGGCAGATTTGCCGACCGCTCCTTTCTTTCGTGAGTTTTGGGGTGGACAAATAAAGGAGCAAAGCCCCCCAACAAAAAACACCTCATTACTTTTGACAGTGAGTTGAGACGGCTCAAAAGTAACAAAAAGCCATTCCTTCATTTTATTTTCTATCTGCCGTCACTTTCGCCACGGTTTGCCATTCGTTGTTCTCATCCATCCGTTCTTTTCTCCACAGAAAAGAAGAAGCCATTATGTCGGAGAATACATATCTCATCTTCTCTGTCGTGTTTTCAGTCAGGATAATTTCTTCGCCGACCTTTCGGGCGGTCAGTCGGATTGCCTCACCCATACAGCCGTAGAATATATCCCACGCTATTGTCTTGGGATTGAAGATACGGAGTGTCGTTCCGTATTCGGCATCGGGTTGTTTATTTATCAGGCGTTCCTCACGAGATGGGACGATAAAGAGGTCTTGCACTGCCGTACCGTCCAATACTCGGGAAAATATCCATTCGCCCTTTACCTTTCGTGGTTCGGCATCTTCCAAATGGTCGTTCCACACAATGTCCCATTCGCCTATCAGACCTCCGAAGAAATCGTACTCTTCGGGAATTCGCTCATTCTTTGTGTTGCTACACAATGCTGTTATAAATTCATTCATCATAAATGTGATTTTTAAAGGTCATATATTGGAGATAACTACTCCACAGCGATAATACTCTTCAAAAGGGCTATTATCTCCATAGCTTTCTCTAAATCATCTTTTTTCAATATTTCGTTTTCACACATTTTCTTGTCTATATAATGGTGTTTAGGGTATGAATCAATGGCATTTTGGATTTTTCGCTTATGTCTTCCAATGGTACATGCACATACTGCAATATCACAATCCTTTTCATCCAAGGTTTTCAGATGTTTTTTTACAGAATAATCTCCAATGGCATAATCTCCTTGTGTAACAATGCCTAATATTTTATTCCCTTTTTTTAGAACATCAAGAAAATCTCTATTGCATAAGTCTTGATAAGAATCTTTGACTTGTTGCCATCCTTCATCTAACAATAGCTTGTAAACAAGATTCAGTGTCTCTGTTTTTCCACAGTTTGGCTCTCCCCTTAATGCTATAACTTCCATATTTGCCATGATGAGTAAGATATTCCTCCTTTGCTTCACACTCCCAAAGTTGGAGGATTTCGCTTACGGAAGCGTCCATTTACACAGATAGCGCAAAAATATCCTATTTATTTTGAAAATGGCAATAAATCCTCTAAAAAGTGATGTGAGATTTTGAATGAGTGACGTAAGTTTCCGAAGATCCTCACGTAAGTTTTGGGAGATTCTTGGACTACTTATCTTCATTTCCCATAGTCCTTGAACATCATCAAACGTTTCATCAGGTCTGCCCGAAGTAGAGAGTCCACCTACCGTTCCGTCATCGCAGATTTTATTCAGCCTGCGTCAGGACAGTTGCACCATCGTTCGCAGATACATCCCCTCGATTGCATCGTCGAAGTTTCATCCGTATTTGCTGTATATTCCCTCGAAAAAGTACACATCTAAATTAAAGACTTTTGCGATGGCAGCCATCTTCGATTTGTTGTCCAACGGTGCAAATATCAATGCCTTCAAAGTCTTCTTTCCTAACTGCGTACTTGTGGCGTCAATTTGCGTATCTGTGGCTCTGTGAGAGGTAAGTGGTTTAGACACAGCGCTTAGTAACTTTACACCCAAGCGGTGAGCAGGTGCATTCGAGGTATAAAACCTCTCTTTTCGAGAAAGAAATGCTCCGTTTTTCGGGACGGATTTATTTGCGTCGGAGCAAATAGCAAGGTATGTTTTATGCAGCACGACTCCGTTTTTGCAGCATAAAACCCTTGCTCTTGCAGAGAGCTGAAAAAACTCCGAAGTCGTTTTTTCTTGGAGGAGAGAATGCCACATTCTGAATGCCGGTTACGCCGTGAAACACTAAAATCCAAAGTAAGAAATGGAAATGAAGAAAATTCGGAGCGCATGCTCCAAAGAGAAGACAGAAAAGCGTGTTTCGGTCAATTTCACACCGATGGAATACGCTCATTTCCTCACGATGAAAGAGGAAAGTGGTGTACAAAGTTTGTCCCTGTTTATTAAAGCGAGGGTATTTAATGAGACTTTCCGTGTGATAAAAGTCGACCGTTCCTTGCTTGATTACTACCAGAAACTGACGACTTTGTACGGACAATTTCGCAGCGTCGGGGTGAATTACAACCAGACTGTGGTCGCTCTGAAAAGCAATTTCACGGAGAAGGAAGCCTTGCGATGCTCACCCAGTTGGAGAAACTGACACTTGAATTAGCAATAATCGGAGGTGAAATCGTGCAACTGACTCGTGAATTTCAAGAGAAATGGCAACACAGATAAAGCCGTGTACTTTCTCAATTCTACAAAGAGTCGAGATATTGCTTGGGTTTTATTCTGTGATATTTGCGGAAAGCCTCTGTGAAGTGGCTGAGATTGGCATATCCGACTTTATAGCCTACTTCGGATACAGAGTAAAGACGAGTGGAAAGCAAACGTTTTGCCCATTCCATCTTTTCGGATAGGGCATACTCGGCAATCGCCTTGCCAATAACCTGTTTGAAGCATTTTTGTAGTTTGGAGCTGCTCATTGCTGCTTCACGTGCCAGTTCGGGAATGCTCGGTACGTTGTTCAAACTTTGTAAAATCTGACGACGGACACGGAAGACAGCCTCCACATCGTTCAAATTCAAGTTGGAAAGAGATTTTACCTCCGAACGCTTTTCGAGTTTTTCAAGGAATATCGTCAGCAGTTCTATTGCCTTTCCGTGCAGATGGAGGGGAGAGAAAGGCGCATCGCTTTTGGCTATCGCCTTGATGCCATCCAATACTTGTTGCATCGCAGGTGTGATAGTCTCGAAGAGATAAAAAGACTTGTCCGACTGGAGCAACCGAGCGATATAGGTTTCGCAAGCCGTATCCATTTGCTCTATCCAATCCTTGTTGAAAGTCAATGTGATGTTTTCATACTGCCGTTTAGGGGCGAAAGTCCATTCTGTAGGGATATTGCTCGAAGGCATAAAGATACCGTCAAGCGTGTCCACCCCGACCGTTTTTGTGCTTGTGCCGATAATCTGCTCATGTTTATGCTCGTTGATGTAGAACATCACGGGAATCCATTTCGAGTTTTCCACCGAGCGACGCACCATTGTCATCGGTTCGTTCGATACGAAACTGATGTAGGTCAATGTGAGCCACGGCAATGGGTAGTATTGCTTGAAAAAGCCGTTACCCACCGAAGGCGGAACGGTAAAACCGTTATTCGTTACAGATGTGCCGAATTGCTCGGCAACCATCTCCATCCAATCTTCAGGCTTGTTGATAGCACAAAATTCTATGGTCATTTGTTTTTCTATACTCTGAAAATTTGCATTTAGGCAGCAGGTAGAAAAACTATCAAGTCTATTAATTCTCCTACCTGCTTTGTTTAGCAAGAACTGTTTTAATGGTCGTCATCAATTAAGGAATCAATGACAGCTTGGATATCTTTTGCTTGAGTCTGATTTATCAATTCCTCCAATGATGCAGAAATGTTTTTTTCAATCCACACAATCTTTGTATTGATTTCTTTGGCATAATCATTCAGGATTTCAGTCGTTTCGCCTCGAGTTCTTGTTGCAGTGACAAGAATATCACAATCTTCTTCCTCAAAGTATTTGATATTTTCTTTAAGTTCAAATCCGTTATCTCCCCAAGTTGTTATGGCAATTTTCTTATTACCATAAAATATAGATACTCTTCTGTCTTCGGTCAAATGATTTTCTTCTACTTTTTTGTTCTTATCCAAAAACTCTATCAGAAGGTTAAGTGTAGAGGTTTTGCCTGTCTTGGCACATCTGTAAAGTGCAATTATTTTCTTCATATTGTAATGATGTTATTTAATGCGGAGCGACTGCCGATAGAGGCAATCGCTCCGCAGGATTGATTAAATTCCCAGACCTGAGTCCTCGTCCTCATTAGGTTTTGGTACAGAGGGCTTCGTGCCTTTCTTGGGTTTGGCCGTCGTTTGCTCGTAGCTCACATCGGTAAGTGTAAAGTATTTCTTCGATGGACTGAGGCGCACAACCGGTTTCTCGATATGCTTCTGCACATTAAAAACCTCGCCTTTAGGAACGGATTTGCTCTTGAACGAGGGTTTGAGTGTACCTAAATCACCAAATTCTACGATGTCGCCATTTGCCACGATGTCTCTGGCAATCTCGGTGGCGTAGTTCAATACGGCTTCCACTTCCTGACGGTTGAATGTGGTCGATTTCGCCACACGCTCACAAAAATTGCGGAAACTCACTCGATGTCTACCCGTTGGTTGGGCGATTTGCACGACTTTACCGGCATTTGCGCCGACATTCAATTTGCGTTCTACAAGAACGAACTGTAATGGTTTGTTAGCCATAGTTCAATAGTTTTTCCTCCTTTTACTTCCCCCTGCCGAAGTCGGAGGTATTGACTTTCGACAAAGGCTTCTTGTTCGATAACGCAAATGTACTTGATTTATTGTAAAAAGCTCCTAAGCTTTTGAGTAAAAGCTTAGGTGTAATCAGATGAAAGCTTAGGTGCTTTTGATGAGTTTCTTATGAGTTCTTCCGTATATCGTATTTGGTTACTCAAACGCGACTAAACTTGAAGGTACTCCCACGGCAGTGATGATGGGTGTTTGGGAGCATTCGCCCGTCTTGGTATTGTAGGTATAGTAGCCCGTTTCGTGATTGGCAGACAATCTGTAATCAAGGTTAATGCGTTCGTTGATTTCCAAACCTTTGTCATTTGAGCTATGGGGAACATCTCCTGTTTCTCCCAGTCCGTTCGGGCTCGGATATATGCTTCCCTCGAAATCGTGATTCACTCGTGCCGTATCCACAAAATTATTCGTCGTATGCGATAGGGAGAAATGCGACTCGAAGTTAAGATGATTGTTCAGCATCCTACTTTTTATCAGCTTGTTTTCAAGCAGAAACATCCCTAATTTGTTTTCAGCGTGCTGGATATTCTTCAATACTCCTTATATCTCATTGAAACGGTTGTAATACCCGAACTCGGTACTAATCTCATCGAACCAGAGTTTCGTGAAAGCGATTTTCCCTTTCAACATATACGAACGAAAACAATCGTGGTCTCGCTTTACCAACAGGTTCTCTCTTTCGGGAACTCTAAATGAGTAATCATTCTTTGCCGATGTATAATAACCTCCCGCACCGAGCAGAATACCGCTCTTGGGAAAGTTCTTACGCGAGAAGACACTTCCCTTGTGTGTCTGGTAAGAACCCGGTTCGTACGAAGGATCCAAATAGTCCGTACTGAACTCCTTCGTGACGATATTGACGGCACCACCCAAGCCATCGCAACCGAAACGTGCAGGGATAATGCTTTTATAGACCTCTATCCGTTCGATAATGTCTATCGGAATTTCATCAAGCGAAAAGGTTCCGTCCGAAGTATTCATCGGAATACCATCCCAAAGAATCTGAATACGCTTTCCCTCCAAACCGTGAACAATAATCCTCGAACTGCTTTCCAATCCACCTGTCTGCCCGACCTTCAAACTAATGGTCTTGTTCAAGATGGTTTCTAAAGAAACGGAACGACCTTGCAATTCCTTTGCATTTATCACTGAAACCGCTTCGGGCGACTCTCTGATAGCCTGTGCTTTTGTTTTTCCGAAGACTACCACAGTTACCAATTCTGTCGATTCCGGACGTAATTTCAGGGTATGACACTTCTCATTTGCCGTAATCGTGTCGGTAATTGTCTGATAACCTACATAACTCACCTTTAGTACCAGTTTTTGATGGGCAGGTATATTTAGTTTCGCCACCCCTTTTCTATTTGTGGTTGTACCGTTCTTGTACGAAGGTTCGTTCAGACCTTTCCATTGCACCGTGGCAAATTCTATACTGTTTCCATTCTCTGCATCAATAACTTTTATTTCGATGGAATGCAGTTGTGCAAACATCGGATAGGCCCACAGCAATAGGGAGCTGACGATGAGCACTCTTTTGTATAAATGAACTATTGAGTCGATTGACATATCTTATCTGTTTATGAAAACTCGTGCAAAATTACCCGACTATCGAATAAAGAAATATCCCTACTATCCAGACCTATACCCCTATTGAGTTTTATATGTGTCAGGTTATCGTTTTCGGGTAGTGTAATGCTCATTCGGGTTATTTTACCCCTGTGCGTCTCCGTACTTTTGCACCTTAGAAAATCAAAACGATACATATATGGATAAACAAAAAATCAAGCCTCTCGATGAGGAACGGGAGAGTCGTAGCCTGCTCTCCAATGCGGTGGTCATACTGCATCTTGTTTTCGGCACACTGCCCCTATTGCTCGTGGTGTGGGCAGTGGACAGGCTGATGAGCGG
>NZ_JACIDI010000028.1 GCF_014196225.1 Bacteroides pyogenes
GCAACTTCTTCTCGTGTCATCATAAGTTTTATTTTTGGGCACAAAGATACTGGTCGAAGAGATTGCAGAAAATACGTGGTTTACCGGAGGCTTACCACCTTTCTGTCCAATCGGTTTGTCTATATGCTTGCTACGGCTCTGCTAAGTTCGCATCAGAACATCGATTACGTCCGGCAATTCGAATCGTTTAAAAAACAGCAATTTCCTTTTAAAAAACTATTCGTCTTTCGTCTGTGTTTTATTCGTCTCCCGTTCGGCAGACGAATAAAACACAGACGAAAGACGAATGAGACACGAACGGCAGACGAACTACTTTTACTATAAAAACAATTAGTTCTTTCGATGGGAGGAGCAAGGTGTTGCTTGCAGTCTGCCTGAGGCATGGCAAGGCTTTATCTTTCATTCGGAAAGAGGGTGGGGTGTTGTGAATGCAATCACGGAAACAAGCTTATCTCCCCGACAAGGCGAAGGCTTGGAACAGAAAGACTGAAACGCTTCTTGTATTTTGGGGGTATCCATACTCGCAATGCGGTTGTCATGATGGGGTTATCCTGTGCAGCTAAAGGCTTTTATCATACTTGACACGGCTTGTATGCAAAAACAGCTCATGAAATGAATTTTACTTCGATTTTCATGAGCTGTTTTTCAAAACGGAGAGGGCATCATTTACATAATATCCCTTTATTCCCGTTTTCTTTGAGATAACTTATTATTTCAGTTCAATCCCTTTGTTCTTTAGCGTGATATTCATTAAAGCGGCATACTTGGCATACTGCTTGCCGTTCAGCGTTTTTCTCATCAGCTTGAGGTTTCCGTAGACGGCATGGCGTAATTTGGTGTCTTTATCCTTTTTTGCCGTAGTAGCTTTTGATATCTGCTCGGAGAAATAATCGCAGATATTTGCGACTTCTTCACTTTGAGACGCATTCAAATCTAAATATCTGCCAAGCTTATTTACATTGATGTTGCCTTCCCATTTTGCAGTTGTTGGCTGATTCTCTGCTGCAAAAGTCGTGGCGCTTAAGCATAAGGCCGCCACTAATGTTAATCCTAAACGTTTCATAATACCTGCTTAAAATGTTATACCTAAAAACTTTTCTATAAAACAAAAACTAATACCTATTGAAAATTATCCGAAAGTTTTTGCTGTTCTTTTTACCTATGCAAATATAAGAATATGTTTTATAGCATTGAAACATAAAAAGAGAAAAGATTCTTTTTCACTTGTTTTCTTGATATAAGTCAAGAGCTGATCCGTCTTTTTGATATATTGATTCCTTATTATTCTCTTATTTGAAGTTTGTGTTCGAGAACGAAAAATCTTTTAGCGGCAATATTTCTCGAATTATGTGTTAAAATGATATGGGGGAATTTCGAATCGGCAGTCAAAGTGGTTATTGATTACGATTCTGTTTTTCTGTTGAACGGTTTTGCCCGAAAGAGACCGTTTGCAGCTGTAGAAGGGGCGTCGGAAAGAGTTGGAGCTGATGTCGTGAAAGTTCTTTTTTCAGTTGGTCCGTTTGTAGCTGTAGGAAGCGCGTCGGAAAGAGACTTCGAAAAAGTTGGAGTCTCTTTCCGATGGACGAACCGCCTTGCAGATTATCTTTTCGGTCATTGTTTTTTCATTTCATAATCTTTGTCCTCTAAATGGATTACTTTGCTGATTTCCGTACTAATGCCGACAATGCCGGTTCCGCCGTGTACATTGCTTGGATAACTGATAGGTTCATTCAATACTTCGTCGAAAACATCGGAATCGATGATGTTCAAGGCTTTCAGGTAATAGTATTCTGCTTCGGTGATGCTGAGCAGGCGGATATAAACATCTACGGTGTATCTGAGTATGTTCTGTATGCCGCCGTACCTCTGTGGAGAAGGATTGTTGTAAACGGTCAGGGTATATGGGGAGTTCTCGAAACGTGAGTCATCGAATACTCCATATACGTTGCTTGCATTGTCGAACATACCGTTTTCTTCTTCTGCATCGCTTTGCGGATGCCCATCGGTTAATACTACGTCTTCGCGGAAGATATACTGATAGTCATGATAGGTCTCGGTCAGTATTTTTTTATTTCCTTGGAGCGTCTCATTTTCCGGATGCAATAAATTCCTTTCTTCGAACCGGCTGAACCATTTCGTCTGTTTGTCCACAATCAACCTATAAAAGTTCTTTTCGTTCGGAATATCATTCAGTGTGATCTTATAGCAAAGAAACTCCTGCACTGCTCCGTGCCGACGTAAAGAAGCATTCGCTGTCTCTACTTGCAGTGCCTGTGTCATGCGTTGCGGCACGGTAACCTCCGCCCATGCGTGGTGAAGTCCGTCGGCGGTTCGCGCGTCGATGCGCACCAGATCTCCGGGGCGGAATGTTCCGGACAGCTTGAATGTGCATTGCCTTGGAGGAGATGTCGCTTCTACGGCCATCGGTCGCAACTTTTCTCTTAACATTCCGTTTACGCGTACTTCCAGTGAAGCGTCTTCTACGTGTGTAGGCTGCCTGCGTCCGGTGAGGTTGAGAAACAGGTAGTTGGTCAGGCTGTCTGCATTGATGAAGGCATTCATCACCAATTTAGGAGGATTTTCGTTGATGTCGAAAGGTATCTCGTTCTTGCACGACACCGCCAATAATACCGTGAGGGCGGAAAACAGGCTTGCGATATGTTTTTTCATAATGTTCAGAATTTATAAGTATAGCTGAATGAAGGGATGATGGGGAGCAGCGTGAATTTGGTAATAGCCATATCATCGGGATTATTCTCTTTCAGGCTGCGGTAGACGAACGTCGGGTTCATTGCATTATATGCGTTATATACGCTGATGTTCCAGGTACGAACTCCCCGTTTGGTTTTTTTGTGGAAGTTAATTCCCAAATTCAATCTGTGGGTAGCAGGCAGGCGGTAATTGTTGCGATGCTCCACATAAGGCGCTTGGCTTACTGAGGAAGAGCCTCTTCTTGGATCGGGCAGCAGAGAAAACTCTATCCGGTCGCTTTTTCCGTTATTGGCGCCGCCGGGACGGATAATCATACTTTCCTCTTCGGGAATGGTGGTTGTATTTCCGGTATAGAATACCCATGATGCACCCATATCGATCCGGTCGCTGAACTTGTGGTTCAGGGTCAAGCCGATATTGTGCCGGCGGTCGTATTTGTACGGGAATCTTTTGCCATTGTTGATTCCTCCGGGGGCGAACTTTCGGTCGCTTTTCGAAAGCGTGTACGATAACCATCCGGTTGTTTTGCCCACCGTTTTTTGTACCATCAGTTCGATGCCCATCGAGCGTCCGCTGCCCATTTCCACTTTATTCTCCCATCCTGAGGAAGAGCCCAGAAAACTGACCCCTTCTTTATACTCCAACACATTGCACATGTTCTTGTAATATCCTTCTGCCGAGAACTCCCACCCCCGGATTCCTGTGTGATAAAATCCCAAAGCATATTGATGTGCGCGCATCGGTTTTATTTGTTTAGTCACAGGAACCCACAGGTCTGTCGGCATGGCGATGGGAGTCGATGATAACAGATGTACGTATTGGTTCATCTGTGTGTACGACGCTTTGAAGGCAATGGACCTGTTTGCCTGATAACGTGCCGAAAGGCGAGGTTGCAGTGAGAAATAGCTTCGCTTCTGTACGTTGAAGAAAGACAGATGGAGGCCGAGATTGAAGCGGAGCCTGTTGCCCATTTTTATATCGTCTTCGGCATAAGCAGATAGTTCGTGGGCGTATATATGGCTGCCGCCTATGTTGCGATAGGTAGTGTCCCGCTCGGTTTTCCCTTCCGTACGGTCGGTTACTCTCGAAGTCATGACTTCCGGGCGAAAGTTGTGGTAGAGGTAGCCCGTGCCGAACTTGATATGATGGTTCGGAGTAGGGTTGTAGTCGAAGTCGATATGGTAGCTCCAGTCGCGAATGCCCGAGCGATAGTCGGCGGAGTAATTGTTGGTTACGATTTTTCCATTGTGCGTATGCCGGCCGTCGGAGTATGAATGCATGTTTAGCATATACTTATTAAAAGCAACGGTCGTATTGCTGAAGAGCCGGTTGTTGAAGATATAATTCCAACGGGCCGATATAATGGAGTTTCCCCACTTCATCTTTCCCCCATCGAAGTATGCCCCGTCTTCTTCGAACCGATTGGAAAAATGGTCTTTCCCGTTGTAGAAGCTTAAATACAAGCGGCTCTTGTCAGAGAACCTGTGATTCACCTTGGCATTGATATCATAAAAATAGTAACTGAATTTCTCGTCTTTGGGCATGAAAGGTTTGGCTAAAAGGTCGGCATAAGAGCGACGCGCAGAGAAGTTGAATGAGGTTCTCCCTTTTACAATAGGTCCTTCCAGATTAATCTTGCTGGTTAGCAGTCCGATGCTGAATGTGCCGTGATAGTTTTTCATGTCTCCGTCGTTGGTACGTACGTCTATGACCGAAGAAAGTCGTCCGCCGAAGCGTGCGGGGAACGAGCTTTTGAATAGAGTGACTTTCTTTATTGCTTCGGGAGTGAATACCGAAAAAAAACCGAACAAGTGATCGACATTATATACCGGTATGCCGTCGAGCAGAATTAAATTCTGGTCGGGGCCTCCCCCTCTGATATTCAGTCCTGCCGTTCCTTCTGTTCCTGCTTGTATGCCCGGCATCAGTTGTATGGTCTTCATTACATCCGCCTCACCCAGCATGTTAGGCGTTTTTTTGATTTGTGTCATGGGTATTTCGGTTGCGCCCATTTGTGTTGCCGTGGTTCCGGCTTCCGCTTTATCGGATACGATGACTACTTCCTGAAGCTGATTGGCCTCTTTCATGCCGATGTTGAGCAATGTGTCTTGGCAAAGCCGGAAAGAACGTACTTCTGTGCGGTAGCCCAGGTATGAGAAATGAAGTGTGATTTCTCCTTCGGGCAGCGTGATGCTGTAAAAACCGTATGAGTTCGTGGAAGTTCCTTGTTGGCAGCCGCTCTCGATGATATTGGTTCCGATCAGTGTTTCAGACGAAGTGTGGTCCGTCACATATCCGCTTATCGTAAACTTGCTTGGAACCGGTTTTTCTTTTTTTTTCTGCAATAGAATATAGCGGCCTGAGAATTGGTAAGTGATTCCTTCTCCGGCAAAAGCCTGATCAAGAACCTTTCGAAGCGGCTCGTGCTTGCTGCTCAAGCTTATTTTCCGCTTTATTTTGATTTCTTCTCCGTATACGAAAGAGTATCCGGTAGAGTTTTCTATCACCTTGATGAACTCTTTCAGGTTGGCGTTGCGCAGTGTGACAGTCAGTTTTGTGTCGGACGACTGCGCTTTTGCCGGTAGTGCGTATAGGATGAGCAGGCACGCCAGCAACCATGCTTTGACGGGTCTTAAGTTCGATGTTGTTGTGTTCATTGAATGTTTGGATTAACTGTGAGAATTATCTTATCGTTGTTTCGGGTATAATCGAAATATCCCGCTTTGTGCAATACGGAAAGAATGGTTTCCAATGGCTCCTCGCCGGGGAATCGGGCTGTGATTCGGTAACTTTGCAGGGAGGTATCTGCTATTTGTATGTCAACATTAAACCTGTTGCTCAATTTTTGTGCAATTTCTTTCAGCGGAGTAGAGGCGAAAATCAATTCGCCATGCATCCATGCTATTTCGTCTGAACTGCTTTCTGTCTTTCTTCGGGAAAATCGATTTTCCACCTTATTATATATGGCTTTCTCGTTCGGCTTTAGCACCAAGCGCTCTGCCTTATCCCGATGGCCGACGGCTACCGAACCCTCGAGCAGTGTTGTTTCTATGCAGGGGTTGTTGGGGTAAGCGTTTATGTTGAAGCAAGTGCCTAATACCTGTACGTTGATTGCTTCTGCTTCGACGATAAACGGGTGTTTTTGGTCTTTTTCCACATTGAAGCAGGCTTCTCCCGTAAGTCTGACCGTTCTGCTCCCTCTTTTGAATCGTTTGGGGTAAGAGAGTGCGGAGTAGCGGTTCAAAGTCACAGACGTACCGTCGGGGAGATGAACTGTGCGGGTATCTCCCATGGTAGACACGTTTTGCATGGTTGCCGGCTGTAGATAATAGAATGCCATCCATGCCGAGAGAAAAAGCAAAGCCACTGAGGCTGCCGCCGCAAGCAAACGCCGGGACCATTGGCGGCGTTTTGTCCCGAACAGCTTCCGTTCCAACCGGGGATAATTGGCCGCTGCTGAAAAACGTCCGCGTGGTGAGCGTGTGGAAGCTACCAGTTGGTTCAGTATCTTATCCGATTCTGTATCCGTATGTTTCATTCTCTGATGTTTTTATGATTGCCGGTTTATTCTTTCTTGAGCTTAATGGTCAGCCGGCTGATCTCTCCTCCTTTCCATTGGGGCGTACAAGTGACGGCTATATTTTGTGTTTTCAGTATCATCTGCTTGGGAAATACCTTGATGGTGACGCTCGCTGATTTTTCCCCGGCTTGGATGGTAACCCTCTCGTCGGAAAGCTCAAAGAAAGGGACCTGTCCATGGAAAGGAGCGGGAGGAGTAAGGACAAGGGTTCTGTCGTGATCTGCTTTTTTTACAGCTATAATCTGAATTTCTGCTTCGACTTCTGTCCGCATGTTTCCGACCGACATTTCCAGTAATGAGCGTTTAAACCCTACATAATTTTGCGGATAATTATCGTTGCTGCTTCCGCACGAAATCGCCACCGGGCACAAAATCATTATAAGAAAAAAACGTTTGCTTTGTAATACTAATCTTTTCATGTGTTTACGATATTTATTGATTCGCTCATAAAGACCGGGAAATGCGCATATCTCCTTACTCTGATTTCGTTAAAAAATAATAATAAGCGAAGCATGCTTTCCGGATAGGCTGAAGAGCGGAGCAAATCTGTCAATGCAGCGTGCGATTCATAACAAATGCTTAATCTCTAATGATTGCCTTCAGCCGTGTGACAGCCTTTTGCAGTTGTGCGTCTACTGTGTTTATGCTGATATTCAGCTCTTCTGCCACTTGCGCATAGCTTTGTTTTTCTTCACGGATGCGGATGAACACCTCCCGGCAGCGTTCGGGCAGACGATCGAGTGCTTTCACATAACGCGCCAAGAGCTCTTCGCTGATAAGGGATTCTTCGGGTGAGAAGGCTGTGGCCCCCGGTTCGCCTGATGAATCGATGGAAAGAGGCGGCGGTTGCTTCATCTCTTTTTCCAGATAGTTGAGCGAAGCGTTTTTGACTAAAATGAAACAAAAATCTTCTATATTCTGCAATCCCGGAAGGTTTGCGCGCTGGTTCCATAGCTTCATGAATACGTCGAGTACGACTTCTTCCGACCACTCTTCTTTTTTAAGGTAGTAAAACGCGATACGGAACAAGCGGTCATAAGTCATATCATAGAATTGCCGGAACGCAGTTTGTGAATCCTGCTCTTTCATCCGGCGCAACAACTTTCGTACCTCCTGCTCTGTCATTTGGCATATCTTGTTTTTATTCGCTTTTCACCCATAGTAAATCACTCATAATTCCGTCCGATAGAAATATGCCTTCGCGTGTGAGCCGCCATACTCCGTTTTCTTCTTTTAATCTGCCGTTTTTGACGTAGGGCGCAACCATTCGCAGGCAATAGGCGTATAGCTCTTCGCCGAACTCTTTTTGCAGTCGTTCGGTGGAGATGCCTCCAACGGTTCGCAGCGAAGTGATAATGTATTCGTTGTAGCGTGTGGGCAAGTCGAGCCACTCCGTTTCGAACGCTCTTCTCCCTTGCTCGATACCTTCGATATAGCGTTGGAGCGAAGATATATTCCATTCACGACTTGCACCGTCGAACGAATGTGCCGAGGGACCACATCCTAAGTAATGTACTCCTTGCCAGTATGAGGTGTTGTGGCGGGAATGTCTGTCGGGTAGGCAAAAATTGGAAATCTCGTAATGTTCGTAACCGGCTTCGTTCAACGTGTCTATCAGGGTGGAAAAGAAGCAGAGGCTGATCTCCTCATCTACTTCACTCACTTGTTTGCGGTGAAGCATTGTATAGAGTGGCGTTCCTTTTTCGTACGTGAGGTGGTAAGCTGAAATATGGGCGGGATGCAGCGCTACAGCTTGTGTGAGATCGTGTAGCCAATGCTCAATTGTTTGTCCGGGCAAACCGTACATCAGGTCGATGCTGAAGTTATCGAACCCTGCCTCTTTGCTTCTTCTTACCGCATCAATGGCAGTCCGGGCATCGTGTCTCCTGTTGAGCAGCTTCAGTGTGTCATTATGAAATGTCTGTATGCCCATACTTAAGCGGTTGAACGGTTGCTGCCGGAGCATTTGCACATATTCTTCCGTCAGATCGTCGGGGTTGGCTTCCAAAGTTATTTCCACACAATGCTGTGTGTCGAAGCATTGGCGGATGGTTTCGAATATACGGCCGAAGTCTTGTTCGGAGAGTTGGGACGGAGTCCCTCCTCCGAAATATATTGTCTCTACCGATTCGCCGGAAAGATATCCGCTCCGCATTTCGAGTTCTCTGCAAAGGGCTTCTACAAACTTTTCTTTCAGTTCGTTTCGGGTAGTGGAGTAAAAATCACAGTAGCTGCAACGGGTTTTGCAGAAAGGAATATGGATGTAGATCCCTGCCATAAATAACAATTCTGTTTTTAATTGCAATTTCACTGCAAAAGTAAAATCTTTTTCGTAGACTTAAAAATTTTTATTTATATTTGAACGTTGAACCTATTATGCTTATTATGAAATTTTACTCTTTGATCTTCCTTATCCTTTTTCCCTTTTCGGGGCATGTATCATCATCGAATGTATTTGAATCGGCCTTTTCCGTTATGGATACTTTACCTGCCCGGGCATCCGGGATTTTGCCCGAGGCAGTGCGGGAGGAATTGCCGTCCGATACAAATACTGTTTGCAGACTGACGGATGCGGACTATGAGCGTGTGGCGAATGAATTGAATATTGATATCGCGACAATGAAAGCGGTTGTGGAGGTGGAAGCAGGCGTTTCGCACCGGGGATTTGCCGCTCCGGGTATCCCGTTGGTCAATTTCGATTTGGTATTGTTTAAACGTTTTATGCACCGTGCCGGTAAGAGTGTTGCCAAGTATGCGGGAAATATCGCATTTGTGCGCCCCAATATTCGTAAGTACGGCACTTTGGGTAAAGCGCATTGGGCAAGGCTTGAAAGTGCCCGTAAGATCAACAAGGAAATTGCCGAGAAAGCGACTTTCTGGGGGATGTTCCAGATTGGCGGTTTTAACTGGAAGCTGTGCGGGGTTGATTCGTTGGATGATTTTATAGCCCGGATGAGTCGATCGGAAGCTGAGCAGCTTGAACTCTTTGCCCGCTTTATTACCCGGAATAATCTTGTGAAATACCTTCAGGCAAAGAACTGGGCAGGATTCGCTTACCATTACAACGGACCACGTTATAAGGCGAGAGGATATCATACGAGGCTGGCAAGAGCTTACCGGAAGCACCTGTGAGTAATGTTTCATTTGCATATTTCTCTGAATGCCCGTGCTTCGTCTTTTACTATGTGGTAAGAAGAGATGAATTGCTTTAAAGTTCAGTAACTTTAAACTACATGGATGCGTTAAGCGGCAGATTTGTCCCGAATACTGCCAATATATCAATAATAATGACAGCTCTTGCTTCTTGGTTGGGAGCGTAAGCCGCACGTTTACCTCAATTGTCCCTTTTATTCTTTTTTACAAAAACATGTTTCATAGCATTGTTTTGTAACACTGTTGTATTTGTTGTTTTTCCTCTAATTAATCTCTAATTTGCGACTCGCTAAAAAAGTATGCTGCAAACGCATATTAAATAATTATTTAAATCTTATATATTATGAAGGTGTATCAGACTAACGAAATCAAGAACATCGCTCTATTGGGGAGTTCTGGCTCTGGGAAAACCACTCTCGTGGAAGCTATGCTTTTCGAGAGTGGTGTTATAAAACGTCGTGGAACAATTGCCGCAAAGAATACGGTTAGCGATTATTTCCCCGTTGAACAAGAGTATGGATACTCTGTTTTCTCCACCGTTCTTCACGTAGAATGGAATAATAAGAAGCTGAATATCATAGACTGTCCAGGTTCGGACGACTTCATTGGCAGTGCTGTCACGGCACTGAATGTGACCGACACTGCACTGCTTCTTCTCAATGGCCAGTATGGTGTTGAGGTCGGCACGCAAAATCATTTCCGGTATACTGAAAAACTAAACAAACCCGTTATTTTTCTGGTCAATCAGCTTGATCATGAGAAATGCGACTATGATAATATTTTGGAGCAATTGAGAGAGGCTTACGGCCCTAAGGTGATTCCTATTCAATATCCTATTTCTACCGGTCCCGGTTTCAACGCATTGATCGACGTGTTGTTGATGAAAAAGTATTCGTGGAAACCCGAAGGTGGAGCGCCAACAATTGAAGATATTCCGGCGGATGAGATGGATAGGGCTATGGAGATGCATAAAGCATTGGTTGAAGCTGCCGCCGAAAATGACGAAGGTTTGATGGAGAAATTCTTCGAACAGGACTCTCTTTCGGAGGATGAAATGCGTGAAGGTATTCGTAAAGGATTGGTTGCAAGAGGAATATTCCCCGTATTTTGCGTCTGTGGAGGGAAAGATATGGGAGTACGTCGTCTGATGGAATTCTTAGGGAATGTAGTTCCATTCGTTTCAGAAATGCCAAAAGTAGAGAATACTGCGGGCAAAGAGGTAGCACCTGATGTTAGTGGCCCTCAATCGCTTTACTTTTTTAAAACAAGCGTCGAACCTCATATCGGTGAAGTATCCTATTTTAAGGTTATGAGTGGCAAAGTTCGTGAAGGGGATGACATAGTGAATGCCGATCGCGGTTCGAAAGAGCGCATTGCACAAATTTATGCGGTTGCCGGAGCCAATCGTATTAAAGTAGAGGAGTTGAGGGCCGGAGATATCGGTGCTGCTGTGAAACTGAAAGATGTGAAAACCGGCAATACGCTGAATGGTAAGGATTGCGATTACAGGTTCAACTTCATTAAATATCCGAACTCTAAATATTCGCGCGCCATCAAGCCGCAGAATGAAGCCGATGTGGAAAAGATGATGACCATTTTGAATCGCATGCGTGAAGAAGACCCGACATGGGTGGTGGAACAATCGAAGGAATTAAGGCAGACGTTGGTTCACGGACAAGGTGAATTCCATCTTCGTACTTTGAAATGGCGCTTGGAGCATAATGAAAAGCTTCAGGTGAAATATGAAGAACCCAAGATACCGTATCGGGAAACTATTACCAAAGCTGCCCGTGCCGACTATCGTCATAAAAAACAATCGGGAGGAGCCGGACAATTTGGCGAAGTACACCTCATTGTAGAACCGTACAAAGAAGGAATGCCCGTACCCGAAACTTATAAGTTCAATGGGCAAGAGTTTAAGATTAATGTGAAAGGAACCGAAGAAATTCCATTGGAATGGGGCGGCAAACTGGTTTTTATCAATAGTATTGTGGGGGGATCGATCGACGCTCGGTTTATGCCCGCCATTTTGAAAGGAATTATGGCACGTATGGAGCAGGGACCGTTGACAGGATCGTATGCTCGCGATGTACGTGTAATTGTCTATGATGGTAAGATGCACCCAGTGGACTCTAATGAAATATCTTTTATGCTGGCAGGGCGAAATGCGTTTAGCGAGGCCTTTAAGAATGCAGGCCCGAAGATTTTGGAACCTATTTACGATGTCGAAGTATTTGTTCCTTCGGATAAGATGGGTGATGTAATGGGAGACCTCCAAGGGCGCCGTGCCATGATTATGGGAATGAGCAGTGAGAAAGGCTTCGAAAAGTTGGTCGCTAAAGTTCCATTGAAAGAAATGTCGTCTTATTCTACTGCCCTTAGCTCTCTGACGGGAGGTCGAGCTTCGTTTATCATGAAGTTTTCCAGCTATGAACTCGTACCGACCGATGTGCAAGACAAGCTGATAAAAGACTTTGAGGCTAAACAGGTTGAGGACTAACTATAAATATAATTTTTAAAAAAACGAACCGGCAAGTTGTATGATACTCGTCGGTTCGTTTTTTATTGGTCTGTTTGTACTGTTCGCATCGGGCTTATTCTCCATTTAATGCTGGCCTTTTTGCAAAGATGCAAAATATCAAATTGGGTGGTAGTTGCACTCGCAGGCTCTCCCCTTTGTGGCGGGAGCGTTTAGCTTTGGTTGGCGGGGATATGTGCAGGAAAAATCCTTATTCGGCTACTCCTTGCCACCGCTTTGGCTATCGCAGTGTACCCTCTGACTTACGCCCTCATCATCGGGAGAATACTGTCGAATAATCATCCGAGAGGAGCAAGTGGAGTAAAGATGGTCGGCAAATCTGCCGACCGCTACTTTCTTTCATGAGCTTCGAGCGGACAAAGTATAAGAAGCAAAGAAACCTTGATGAAAAACACCTCGTTACTTTTGACGGTGAGTTGATACGGATCAAAAGTAACAAAAAGCCGGTGTATAAATTCCTGTCGGTAAAATCATTGCTTTTGAGTATTGCAGAGTTATGATATTTGCCGTATCTTTGTACAAAGCAATTTTGCATCTCCTGGTTTGGGAGCGTTCACAAGCAGTATATTCGGATAAAGACCATTTACAATATTGAAACAACTAAATTTTGGAAAATATGAGACGTGTTTTTACCATTGCAATCATCGCCCTCATCGTAATGTCTTGTGAAAATGAAGAAATCCAACTCGACCGCCTTCAAGGGAAATGGAGCGAATGTTATGACAATACCGAATTTGTTATGGACGGAAGTGTCGAATACGAATTTTCAGGAGCAAACGCTTACGTGGAAACAGCCTATGATGTCTTATCCGGCAAAACTTCTGTCAAGAAAGGGTTTTATGTACTTGGTCTTATGGAGGATGAGGATAATATCCTGACGCTTAATCCGCATATGTCCGATTTCTCCAGCGTAAGTTATACCATCGTCAAACTCTCTCCCAAAGAAATGGTATGGCAAAGAGTTGGTACTTCTCTCTCGAAAAGTTCACACTCATATGCTTCCGACTACCGACATTTCAAGCGAATAAAATAGCATTCCATATTATTCCAAAGAGGAAACGATACTTATTTCCGAAGTCACATCCTACTCACCCGCAGGGAGGGAAAAGTTATCTGATGTATGGCAATAAGTGCCATTCCTAAATACATCAGACTTCAGCTTAAACGATAAATTCCGGTGTCAACGATTTGGCGACTCTTTTCGGGAGTGCTAAGATTGACGGTTGTTTTTGATTTCCGAAACTCCCATACACCTAATAATGCGATTGCTATGCCCAATACAATAAAACACACACATAACCCCATAGACCTTACCATGTAAAATGAGAAAACACATGGAATGCCAACAATAATTCTTGCAAAAACGATAAGAACAAGAACAGGCGGAATTTTCAAGTCTAACATTTTACGTCATTATTTGAAAGTGATTTGAAGGTAAAAAGTAACGGAGCGACTATCGGTAAAGGCAATCGCTCCACAAGTTCGCTTAAAGACCCTCCTCACCATTTGAGCCACCGCCTTCATTGGGTTTTATCGTGCGCCTTTCGATATGCATTACTCAAAATTCCCGCTATTTTATCAGCAGCAGTTCTTTACGCTGATAGCTAATCAAGGTCGGGTGTTTCGACAAAAACTCATATCCCAGTAATCCATCGATCTTCACTTCTTTATCCTTATTCAGATGGGCGATATCGCTGAACACGAATTGCATGTTTTTATACGCCGTCGTTCCCGCATGGAACTTCTTCAGCCGGGCTTTGGTTACTTCTTTTTTGCCTTTTGAAGCACCACTCAGGCTCTCTGACGATATTTTCTTCAAGAGACTTTTTATCGGGACAAACAAGTTTATGTCCAGAAGACCCACGCCGGCTCCGCAATCAATGCCCATTTTGTAATAATCATCGCCTATCTTGACAGGAACAATGGGAATATGCCCACGCATTTCGAGAGGAACAGTTTCGATAAAATGACCGGCAAGTTTCTCCTTTCGGTACATCTCGAAATAATCGGGGGCGATCAGTGTAATGACTTTCCTGTTATAGTCATACAACACGTCGTATTTCTGGATAAGTTCGTAGCCAATAAGACCGTATATTTGCCTTCCGTCGCCTTCGAGGTGAGAAATGTCGAGGGTGAGCATCTCTTTTTCTTCGATACGTATCCCGTAGAAGTCGATGCTCGCCTTTTCGACGTTCATTCCCGTCAGAGCTTCGTCATGAACTCCTCTGGAGTTGCTTATAGCGGTTGCTCCCTGCTCGTCGGCGGATGTCGCTTCTCCGACATACTTCGAGTTGATGATGGTGGATCGCGAACCGCTGTCTAACAGAAAATCTCTTTCCTCACCGTTTAACGTTGCCTTTACGATGATTAGATTTTTCATCATCTCAAACGGAATTTCTATCACATTACTCGGATTATAAATAATATCTGAGGGGGAGCGTTTGGCAGTCTTCACCTTTATCGTGAGCAAATTCATTTTCTTGATTCTGTTGTTTCGGTCAAACACAAACGCCGCCTGCTTCTTTCCATGTTTTTCATATTCCACATCGTAGTTCAGTGTCAGGCACGTGTCTGCTTTAGCCTCTGTTAGCGTAAAACTTTTGATGCCACCCAAGTTGCCCACCAACATTTCGAGAACTTTTCCGGCAATCGGCGAAGTTTGTCCCGATACTTCAAACACTTCCGACAGATGGGGCTTGATTTGTTCCATGTCTTGTCTGCCCACGGCCTCGAACACGACACCGGCAATCCGTTCACATTCGGCTCTGTCCTGTGCAAAAGCCACTGTTGTAATGACTACGGATAAAATCGACAATAAAATGCATCTCATTTTCATCATGTATCCTCCTTATTAGTTATATGTATGTAGAATCATTCAAATCATTCAGTGCGGGGCGATTGATGCGCTTTTGCACGTTAAAAGCCTCTCCTTCAGGTACGACCTTACCCTTAAACGAAGGGGTGAGGGTTCCTCAATCCCCGAACTCCACGATGTCGCCATTCGCCACGATATCACGTGCAATTTCGTAGCGTAGTTCAATACTGCTTCTACTTCCTGACGGTCAAATGTGGTAGACTTAGCCACACGTTCGCAGAAACTGCGGAACCCCACACGATACTTGCCCGTGGGTACAGCAACTTATACTATATCTCCCAGCGCGTTTACACCAAAATTCATTTTACGTTCCACAAGAACGAATTGTAAAGGTTTGTTTGCTATGATTGAGTAAGATATTCCTCCTTTGTTTCACGCTCCCGAAGTCGGAGGATTTCGCTTACGGAAGAGTGTATTTATACCGATAAAGCAAAAATACTCTATTTCTTTTGAAATTGGCAAGAAATCCTCTAAAAAGTGACGTGAAATTTTCCGGAATCTTACGTAAGATTCGAGAACTTCTTCAACCGCTTCTCTTTACCTGCTCATCATCGGCAAGAAAACACCCCTTGCGAGCCGATAAATGCGCAAAGGGCGTATTTTGCAGGAACGTGAAATTCTACTTGTTTTTGTTTTCCTTCTTCTCGTCCTTTTGACCGTTGAACTCAAAAAAGAGTTTAATCCTCTGCGAAAACGACTCCCCTGCATACACATCAATGGCCTGCCGGCCTGAGGAAGCAGACGTGTAATAGAGCCTGAACGCTTCCTTAGTGGCGGATAGCGGTCATTGGGTTTATTCACCTTTCAAGTCTTTTAGTTTTTTAATTTGGTGTATTGTTAGACTTTGCTCATTTTACCGCAGCTTACTTGGGCACTATATTTTAGGAGAAAAGAGTACCTCATTGCACAAATCGTTAATTTTTTATTATTTTTGCAGTATCCTAAATCTCAGAGGTAGCCTTATTAGTCAGATTATTAATCAAGTTCGAGATTTGAGTTAATTTGCACTTTTATCGAGTTAATTCAGGTTAATACGCAATGAAAGTTAATTAGGGAGTGTTAATTTTGTTCTCATGAAGAAGTCAACAATTTGGATATTAAGTATTGTGATGGGGCTTTCTTTTCTTAGTCTGCTGTTTTTGCAAGTCAGTTATATAGAGGAGATGATCAAAACCCGTAAGGAGCAATTTGATTCGGCTGTGCGAAATAGCTTGAATCAGGTTTCCAAAGATGTAGAATATGCCGAAACGAGACGTTGGCTGATCGAAGATATTTCTGAAGCCGAGAGAAAAGCATTGACTGCTAACAATGCGTCTATGCCGCAAGACCGCCTGATGCAGCAAACACAACGCTTTACGGTAAGATCGCGCGACGGGAAGATGTATTCGGATTTTGAATTGAAAGTCATGACTACTAAGCCTTCGGATTTACCTAAAGCCATGATTTCCCCCTATCGGGGAACGAAAACAATTCCGGAAACTTCCCGGTCGTTGGTAGAGAGCATTAAGAATCGGTATATGTATCAGCGGGCATTGCTTGATGAAGTCGTTTGGCAGATGATCTATCATGCCGGCGACCGTTCTATCGGCGACAGGGTACGCTTCAAGGACTTGGACGATTATTTGAAATCCAATCTCTATAATAATGGCATAGATTTGCCTTATCATTTTACAGTCATCGATAAAGATGGTCGAGAAGTGTATCGTTGTGCTGATTATGAGGTTAAAGGAAGCGATGATTCTTACCAGCAGGCACTGTTTAAAAATGATCCTCCTGCAAAAATGAGTATCTTGAAAGTGCATTTTCCGGGGAAAGAAGGCTATATTTTCAATTCAGTCAGTTTCATGATTCCGTCATTGATATTCACATTCGTTTTGTTGGTTACATTCATTTTCACCATTTATATTGTGTTCCGTCAAAAGAGACTGACAGAAATGAAAAATGATTTTATCAATAACATGACCCATGAGTTTAAAACGCCCATTTCTACAATTTCACTGGCTGCCCAAATGTTGAAAGACCCTTCTGTAGGAAAATCCCCACAGATGTTCCAGCATATATCGGGCGTAATAAATGATGAAACCAAGCGCTTGCGTTTTCAGGTCGAGAAGGTCTTACAGATGTCGATGTTCGATCGCCAAAAGGCTACACTGAAGATGAAAGAAATTGACGCGAATGAACTGATAACAGGAGTTATTAACACCTTTGCACTGAAAGTGGAAAGATATAATGGCAAAATTACATCGAACCTTCAGGCCACCGATCCTGTTATATTTGCAGATGAGATGCATATTACCAACGTGATTTTCAATCTGATGGACAATGCGGTGAAATATAAAAAGCCGGAAGAAGAGCTGGAGTTGAAGGTGAAGACATGGAATGAAGCCGGTAAGTTGATGATTTCGATAAAAGACAACGGGATAGGTATCAGGAAAGAAAATTTGAAAAAGATATTTGATAAATTCTATCGTGTGCATACGGGTAATCTGCACGACGTGAAAGGCTTTGGCTTGGGATTGGCTTATGTGAAAAAGATCATAGTCGATCATAAGGGAACCATCCGCGCCGAAAGCGACCAGAATGTAGGAACTAAATTTATTATAGCATTACCTTTATTAAAAAACAATTGATATGGACGAAAAATTGCGTATTTTATTGTGCGAGGATGATGAGAATCTTGGCATGCTTTTAAGAGAATATTTACAGGCAAAAGGTTATTCCGCCGAGTTGTATCCTGATGGAGAAGCCGGTTACAAGGCTTTTCTTAAAAACAAATACGATTTGTGCGTATTCGATGTGATGATGCCCAAGAAAGACGGGTTTACCTTGGCGCAAGATGTGCGTGCCGCCAATGCTGAAATTCCTATTATTTTCCTGACTGCTAAAACGTTGAAAGAAGATATTCTGGAAGGATTTAAAATTGGTGCCGACGATTACATCACTAAACCTTTCAGCATGGAAGAGCTGACATTCAGAATTGAAGCGATTCTGAGGCGTGTGCGCGGGAAGAAAAACAAGGAAAGCAACCTTTATAAGATCGGTAAGTTTACTTTCGATACTCAGAAACAAATATTGTCTACGGAAGACAAGCAAACGAAGCTGACCACCAAAGAATCGGAACTTCTGGCTTTGCTTTGCGCTCATGCGAATGAGATATTGCAGCGCGACTTTGCTTTGAAAACCATCTGGATTGATGACAACTATTTCAATGCGCGTAGCATGGATGTATACATCACTAAACTGCGCAAGCATCTGAAAGAGGATGATTCGATCGAGATTATCAATATTCATGGTAAGGGCTATAAGCTCATTACACCTGAAGTCGAATCCTAATAGTTCTTGCTTTTCCGTTCTGAGGTATGTGAATATAAAGTCTATTTTATATTGCAATGGGCGAATAGCACGCGGAATGGATGGGGCAGTTTTGGAGATTCTATATACGTCAATTCCCTCTGTTGGTGGATGGACAGGATGGAAATAAATAAAAAAACCGAGAGCGCCAGACAGGTGTTCTCGGTTTTTTTATTTGTTTCTTACAAATTAATCGATGATCTTTTTGTTAATAACAATATAGGATACAAGCCCTAATACGACAAGTACTATAGAACTACCCAGAATAACGTTGTTGTTTACATTCCCAGTCAAGGAGCATAACAACAGAATGACTACTCCGATCACGATTAATATTAGTCCCAGATTCTTTAATAAGCCTTTCATGTGTGTGTATTTTAATAGATTGTTATTTTCCAATCACAAATTAAAGCATAATTCTTTAACGGGCGAAATAAATTAGGTGAAAAAACTATTATGAGGCGATATTTCATTGATTTATGAATAGCTTTTTGCTCCTTCTTCCATTTAGTCTTTGGTGTTATAAAAGATCTTTTTCAAAACTTCTTGTCCTACACTTAACTCTTCTATTGTAATTCCTTGCAGGGCCTCTCTCAATGTTTGGTTGACTATAACATGTGCTTTCTCTTCCAACTCTTTTCCGTTTCTGGTCAGGTGAATGAGGTTGGTACGGCGGTCCTTTTTGTCGGAGATTCGTACAACAAGGTGTTGTTTTTCCATATTGTCGATAAGGCGCGTCATACTGGGCTTGTCTTTAAAAGTTGCGTTGCACAACTCTTGTTGAGTGATTCCGTCTTTTTTCCACAAAAAAATAAGAACAGTCCATTGCTCCGGGCTGATTTCCAGCCCATTTTGCCGGAAATTTCGATGCATCTTGCGATTGATCGCAGCAGAAACTTTGCCGTTTAGAATAGCAAATATAAGTCGGATATCAAAATTGAATTGCTCTACCATGAAATGATTGTTTAAACAACTTTGCAAATATACTCTACTTTCAGGATAATTCCTATTCATAGAATACAAAAAAGACTTAAGAATATGCTCATTTTCCACTTTTTGTGTTTTAGAGGATGTGTTTTTGTTTTTTTCTTCTCTTTGATTTGCCGGATTCCTATATTTTAATCCAAATAAAAAGAGGTTGGCTCAGAGTTCCTTTGATTTTTTTTCATTTTTTCTCAGAAGAGCAGTAGAATTGAACTTGAAAAATTTTCTAAGAATCGAGTAGTAGTCGCTGACTTGGAGTGGAATATATTTTAAAGAGGCAGTTCTTTTCGAATAAGTGAAGTATAAAAAGTATTGTCTTTTGAATTAAATTAGGATATGAATGCTTTGGGATGCAATAAAAAGATATTTAAGTGGCTGTATTTGTTGGTAGTTCCGGATAAAATCCCTAAATTTGCACCCGCATTTAAAAATCAATTAAATTATTTATTAATTAAAAACGAGTATGAATCAATACGAAACCGTTTTCATTTTAACTCCCGTTTTATCTGATGTTCAGATGAAGGAAGCGGTAGAGAAGTTCAAAGGTCTTCTTCAGAAAGAAGGTGCTGAGATTATCAATGAAGAAAACTGGGGATTGAAGAAATTGGCTTACCCAATTCAGAAAAAATCTACAGGCTTTTATCAGCTGATTGAGTTCAATGCAGCTCCTGCTGTAATTGAGAAGTTGGAAATAAACTTCCGTCGCGATGAACGAGTTATCCGTTTTTTGACTTTCAAGATGGATAAATATGCCGCAGAATATGCAGCTAAGAGAAGAAATGTTAAATCAAACAAAAAGGAGGATTAATCATGGCGCAACAAAATCAATCGGAAATCAGATATTTAACTCCGCCTTCAGTAGATGTTAAGAAGAAAAAGTACTGTCGCTTCAAAAAAAATGGCATCAAGTACATCGATTACAAAGATCCTGAGTTTCTGAAGAAATTCTTGAATGAACAGGGAAAGATTCTTCCGCGTCGTATCACAGGCACTTCTTTGAAGTTCCAACGTCGTATCGCGCAGGCTGTGAAAAGAGCTCGTCACTTGGCATTGTTGCCTTATGTAACTGACATGATGAAATAAGGAGGAGGAATAGTATGGAAATTATATTGAAAGAAGACATCGCAAACTTGGGTTACAAGAATGATATCGTAAACGTGAAATCAGGTTATGGTCGTAATTATTTGATTCCGACCGGAAAAGCTGTAATTGCTTCTCCCTCTGCAAAGAAAATGTTGGCCGAAGAGTTGAAGCAGCGTGCTCACAAGCTTGAGAAAATCAAGAAAGACGCTGAAGCAGTAGCTGCAAAACTGGAGGGTGTTTCTTTGACTATTGCAACAAAAGTAAGCTCAACCGGTACTATCTTCGGCTCTGTCGGGAATATCCAGATTGCTGAGGCTTTGGCTAAATTGGGTCACGAAATCGACAGAAAGATTATTGTTGTAAAAGACGCTGTGAAAGAAGTCGGTAACTACAAGGCAATTGTAAAACTTCACAAAGAAGTTTCTGTAGAAATACCTTTTGAAGTAGTAGCTGAATAAAAAACGATTTTTCGAGTATAAGGCAATGGCGGTTCATTCAAAGTGAAATCGCCATTGTTTGTTTTCATGTCGTTCTGATGAAATTACCGATATCGGTAATGTTTGTAAGTTGTAACATGAGCTTGAAATGAGTGGCGGCCGAAGAATCATTATTATTATAAGGGAGAACGGAAGGCGTAATTTATATTGCAACTGTATGGTATGTATATATCGAATCATGCGTCGTTAGGGAGAGAACGCTTTTCGATTATGAAGAGGTCGGCGAAGAAAAGGAAAGCAATTAACAAGTTCTGAAAAGGCATAAAAAAAGTCTGTCATGCTTTTACGCATGGGCAGACTTTCAATTCTCTCAGTGTTGTTCTGAATTATTCAGCTACAACCGCTGCACTATCAGCTGTAAGAGTATCAACTACTTCAGCTGCTGCTTCAGCTGCAGCTGCTTCTACTGCTGCGATTGAATCAGCGATGCGGATTGAATCTGCAGTTGCTTTTGCTGCATCTGCTGCTTTGTTACCACAAGATGAGAATGATACTGCTACGATAGCTACAGCTACCAAAACTAATTTTTTCATTTTCTTTGCTTTTAAATTAATACAATCAATTGCTTTATTAAAACGCTGCAAAGGTATATACTTTTTTAATACGTTGTTCTCCAAAAGGCGTTTTTTTTCAGAAAAAAGGATAAAAGAGTGTACCTTTTATCCTTTTTAAGCCTTACAGAAGCGATTAGTCTACTGCTATACTGTCGTATAGATATCGTTTGATACTTCTTTTGGGAGTCTTTTCGAATTCTGTGGGATAGAGTTGTATCTTGCTTACTTTCTCGTATGCCGCTACACTTCCGTTCAGGTTCTTTAAGTTCTCATTCATAATGGTTTCCAGATTATCCGGATTGTTGAGACCGAGTGAATCTAACGCTTCATAATCGGCATATACTAGTGCGACAAGTTTCTTGTTGCGTTCGATGACAAGACTTTCGAGGATGAACGGCATGTTGTTCAGCTTGCTTTCCAGCTCCTCCGGAAAAATGTTTTGTCCGTTCGAACTCAGTATCATGGTTTTTAGGCGTCCGCGGATAAATATGTTGCCGTTGGCATCCATCGTACCGAGGTCTCCGGTGCGCAGCCATCCGTCTTTGCTGAACACTTCGCGTGTCGCTTCTTCATTTTTATAATATCCTACCATGACATTCTCGCCGCGCACTTGGATTTCTCCGAGTTCCGCATCCGGATTCTTCTTGTAAACACGGGCCTCCATGATGTCGAGTATTTTCCCTGAAGAACCCAGAACGAATTCATTCCACGGAGAGTAACTGATGAGCGGTCCGCATTCGGTCATTCCGTAACCGATGGTGAAAGGGAATTTGATTTTGTGGAAAAACTCTTCCACCTCTTTGTCCATGGCTGCGCCACCGATGATGATTTCTTTAAACCGCCCTCCCAAAGCATCGATGAGTTTTTTCTTGATCTGACCGTAAATCTGAGCGTCGAGCAAAGGGATATTCAGCGCCCATTTCATTCCTTTCTTATTGATAAGAGGCTGGATGATGTTCCGGTAGATTTTTTCGATGACCAACGGAACGGTGATGATGAGGTTGGGCTTCACTTCTTCAAAAGCCTTCATGATAATTTTGGGTGAAGGCGCCTTTCCGAGCAGAGTGACATGCGTGCCGACCGCCGTTGCCGTAAGAAAGTCGAAAGCGCATCCGTAGGCGTGAGCCAGCGGAAGGAACGAAAGCACCTTGTCGCCTCTTTTAAGCAACTCGGTCCGGATGCCGAAAGTTACGTTTCCTGCCAGATTATTTCCGGTGAGCATTACGCCCTTGCTGAATCCTGTCGTTCCCGAAGTGTAGTTCAGCAGCATCACCTTGTCGTTCGACAGGGTTGTATATTGTACATCTTCGCGGGTGAACCCCTTCGGATAGGCACGGTGCATCTCTCTATCATGATTTTTCAGAAATTTCTGTATAGTTTCTCCGTCGCGCTGGTAAAGGCAGCGGAAATCGCTCAAGGAAAACACACCTCTTATTCCGGTCAACTTTTCTTCTTCCAGATTTTCCCAGATAGTATCGCTGGTAAACAGGAAGACAGATTCGGAGTGATTGACGATGTGATGGACATCGTTGGGCGTAAAGTCTTGCAGAATAGGAACAATGATGCCTCCGTAAGTGATGGTTGCCATATAGGCGATACACCAATGAGCGTTGTTTTTGCCGATCACCGCAATTTTGTCGCCTCTGCGCAGGCTGCAATATTTGAATATTAAATGCAGCCGGGCAATTCTTTCGGCCACTTCACCATACGAGTATTGTGTCTCTTCACCGTAATCGGAGTAGCAGGGCAAATCCCAATTTTCACGAAAACTGTTTTCGTATAGTTTGATAAAATTCTCTTTAATCATTGCACGTTTTTTGATAAACTGTGCAAAAGTAGGAATAAACTTTCGTATCCTAAAGTGTTTTACTGATAAATAGTGTAACTTTGCATAAAATATGCATTATTGACAGATTTATGATAGATACCACTGTGTTTCAAGATAAGACAGCCGTTTATTATACTTTGGGCTGCAAATTGAATTTTTCGGAGACTTCGACAATCGGTAAAACCCTGCGTGAGGCAGGAGTCCGTACCGCACGCAAAGGAGAAAAAGCGGATATTTGTGTAGTGAACACCTGCTCGGTGACGGAAATGGCCGACAAGAAGTGCCGGCAAGCCATTCATCGGCTGGTGAAGCAACATCCCGGCGCTTTTGTCGTGGTGACCGGATGTTACGCACAGCTGAAACCCGGCGATGTGGCGAAAATCAAAGGCGTGGATGTGGTATTGGGAGCGGAACAGAAGAAAGACCTGCTCCAATATCTGGGCGATTTGCAGAAACATGAAGAGGGAGAAGCGTTTACTACGACTACCAAGGACATTCGTTCGTTCGCGCCTTCGTGTTCTCGGGGCGACCGTACGCGCTTTTTCTTGAAAGTGCAGGATGGATGCGACTATTTTTGCTCGTACTGCACCATTCCTTTTGCGCGCGGACGCAGCCGTAACGGCACGATCGCCTCGCTGGTGGAACAAGCCCGGCAGGCTGCCGCCGAAGGTGGAAAAGAGATTGTGCTGACAGGAGTGAACATCGGCGATTTCGGGAAAACGACCGGAGAGACTTTTTTCGATCTGGTGAAAGCGCTGGATGAGGTCGAAGGCATCGAGCGTTATCGCATCTCTTCCATCGAGCCCAATCTGCTGACGGATGAAATCATTGAGTTCGTATCCCGCTCACGTCGCTTCATGCCTCATTTCCATATCCCATTGCAATCGGGTTCCGACGAAGTGCTGAAACTGATGCGTCGCCGATACGACACAGCTCTTTTCGCTTTCAAAATAGAAAAAATCAAAGAAATCATGCCCGATTCGTTCATCGGTGTCGATGTGATTGTGGGCACGAGGGGGGAAACGGACGAATACTTCGAACAAGCCTACCGCTTTATCGAGAGTCTGGACATCACCCAACTGCACGTGTTCAGCTATTCCGAACGCCCCGGTACGCAGGCTCTGAAAATAGATCATGTGGTTTCGCCCGATGAAAAGCACCGGCGAAGCCAACGCTTGCTGGCTCTTTCAGACGGAAAGACACAGGCATTTTATGCCCGCCATATCGGACAGGTGATGCCTGTGTTGATGGAAAAATCGAAAGCCGGTTCTCCGATGCACGGATTTACCGAAAATTATATCCGTGTGGAAGTAGAGAACGACGCCTCGCTGGATAATCAGGTGATAGCCGTTCGCTTGGGCGGCTTCAATGAAGATAAAACAGCGCTTAAAGGCACAATTCTGACGGAACATGAAGTCTAAGCTGGTTTATTATTTGGTATATGCGGGAATGTGGCTCTTATCGTCTCTTCCTTTACGCGTGTTGTATTTCCTCTCCGGTATGAATTATCTGCTGATGTATTACGTTGCAAGATACCGGAGAAGGGTGGTTCGCGACAATCTGAACCGTTCTTTCCCGGAGAAAAGCAAGCATGAAATCAAGCGGATAGAGAAACGCTTCTATCGCTATCTGTCCGACTATCTGATGGAAGACCTGAAGCTTCTGCACATGTCTGCCGAAGACCTTCGCCGAAGGATGACATATAGGAATACGGAGCAGTATCTGGATTTTATCGCCCGATACGGAGGAATTGTCTTGATGATTCCGCATTATGCCAACTATGAGTGGATCATCGGCATGGGGAGCGTGATGGAGCCGGGCGATGTTCCCATTCAAGTGTATAAACCGCTGAAAGACCCTTATCTCGATCGGTTGTTTAAACGAATCAGGTCGCGGTTCGGCGGATACAATATCCCGAAACATTCCACCGCGCGTGAGATTGTCAGGCTGAAACGCGACGGAAAGAAAATGGCGGTAGGGCTGATAACCGACCAGTGGCCCAGCAGCGACGATAAATACTGGACTCGCTTTCTGGGACGAGAGACGGCTTTTCTGACCGGAGCGGAACGGATTGCGAAGATGATGAATTTCCCGGTTTTTTATTGCGAACTCATCAAAACACGCAGAGGCTATTGTGAAGTGGAATTTAAGTTGATGACGGAGAAGCCGAAGGAGACGGCAGACGGTGAAATCACCGAGGCGTTTGCTCGTTGTCTCGAACAGACTATTCGTCGCGAACCGGCTTATTGGCTTTGGTCGCACAAACGTTGGAAAGCTTCGCAGGCGGAATGTTGATAAAGAAAAGAATCTCGGCACTTATGTCGTCTGTTTCCTTATTGTCGGAAATGGATTTTAAAATACAAACCGGAGAATAAACCGGAAAAACGGATTGAATATGAAAGTATCGGTTGTTATCTTAAATTGGAACGGACGCGACATGCTCCGTACCTTTCTGCCTTCGGTGCTTCGGCATTCGGAAGCTGAAAACGTAGAGGTCTGTGTGGCCGACAACGGATCGACGGACGATTCTGTGGACATGCTGCGCAATGAGTTTCCGGCTGTCCGCCTGATTCTTCTGGATCGCAATTACGGATTTGCCGACGGATACAACCGGGCTTTGCAACAGGTGGAGGCGGAATATGCGGTGTTGCTCAACTCGGATGTGGAAGTAACGGAGCGTTGGCTCGAGCCGCTGACGGATTATCTCGATACACACCCCGAGGTGGCCGCCTGCCAACCCAAAATACGCAGCTACCGCCGCAAAGAATTGTTCGAATATGCCGGAGCGGCAGGCGGATTTATCGACAGATACGGCTATCCGTTCTGCCGGGGGCGGCTGATGTCGGCAGTCGAGGAAGACGAAGGGCAGTATGATGCAGTTTCTTCGGTTTTTTGGGCTACGGGGGCGGCGCTCTTCATCCGGCTCGAAGATTACCGTCGGGTAGGCGGGCTGGACGGGCGGTTTTTCGCTCACATGGAGGAGATCGACTTGTGCTGGCGGTTGCGTTCACGTGGACGCAGCATTGTCTGCATCCCTCAAAGCACGGTCTATCACGTAGGCGCCGCCACCTTGAAAAAAGAGAATCCCCGCAAAACTTTTCTCAACTTCCGCAACAATCTGCTGATGCTGTACAAAAACCTTCCCCGGCAAGAGCTGTCGCGGGTGATGGTCGTACGCGCCGTGTTGGACTATGTGGCGGCATTCGCTTTTCTGCTGAAAGGGCAGGGGAGCAATGCCCGCGAGGTGATACGCGCGCGCAGGGAGTACAAACGGCTTCGCCCGTCTTTTGCACCTTCCCGTGAGGAGAACGTGCGAAAGGCCTCATTGCAGCAGATTCCCGAACGTATAAAAAACAGTATTTTGTGGCAGTTTTACGCGAGAGGGCGCAAGCGTTTCTCGCAACTGCCCCATTTAAAAAACTAAATAATATGAAACAAGTAAGCAGAGGCATCGGGCTGGTAGCTCACGATGCGATGAAAAAAGACCTGATCGAATGGGTATTGTGGAACTCGGAACTGTTGATGGGAAATAAATTCTATTGCACAGGCACTACGGGTACGCTGATTCTCGAAGCCTTGACCAAGAAACATCCCGAAGTGGAGTGGGACTTCACCATTTTGAAATCGGGACCGCTGGGAGGCGACCAGCAGATGGGATCACGCATTGTAGAAGGCCAGATCGATTATCTTTTCTTTTTTACCGATCCGATGACATTGCAACCTCACGACACCGACGTGAAGGCGCTGACCCGTCTGGCGGGTGTGGAAAACATCGTTTTCTGTTGCAACCGCTCTACGGCCGATCACATCATTTCCAGTCCGTTGTTCATGGATGCTGAGTATGAACGTATTCATCCCGACTATTCCGGTTATACGAAACGCTTTCAGAACAAGTCGGTCGTTACCGAAGCCGTGGAGTCGGTGGACAAGAGAAAGAAACGGCAAAAGTAAGTCGGTCGATCGATGGTTTGCGGGCTTTGGAATCAAACATTACAATGTTTGATTCCAAAGCCCGCCGCCTTTTTTTCAAAGCCCGCCGCCTTTTTTTCAAAGCCCGCCGCCTTTTTTTCAAAGCCCGCCGCCTTTTTTTCAAAGCCCGCC
>NZ_JACIDI010000029.1 GCF_014196225.1 Bacteroides pyogenes
CCTGCTTCTACGCGTAGAGGGCGTCCTGTTTTGTGGCGGCGGTATCGTAGAGTGCTTCCTTGCAGGTCGTTCCTTCGCAGGAAAAACAAATCTACAAAGCAAAGTCCTCTGAGCATGAAAAGTAGGACAAATAATGAGCGCGTGTTCTCTAGTTCCGTCGGCAATTCTCGGTCCGGTTTCATAATGCGATGCATTATTTCCACAGATAGTGCCCTGCTTTTCCCTCGCTCTACTCCAGTATGCACTTTGTTGAAGAGTAACGGTACATAGGGTGCTATCCCTTTATGTACGGCCCTGTTGTAGGTGGCTCGTAACATACGTAGGTATGTGGATATGGTGTTGAAACTGGCTCCTTTTTGCATAAGATAATTCTGGAAAGCATTCAGCCAGCAGGTGGTAAGGTTTGTAAAAGGGATTTCTTTGCGCCCTCCTTCAAACTCGATGATGCGTCTCAGTGTACTTCGGTACACATGTGCAGTACCGTAGCGTCCTTCGGCGTGCAGATGAGATATGAACTCATACATGAAACCGGCTAAGTCGTTTGCTTTCTCTTTCTCTTTTTCTTTCATTACTCTTTTTTTTAAAATGTTTATAATTATTGTATTTAATATCTTCTTACTATTCTTGTGATATTTCTTCTGATTGATGATAGTTTATATATAAATAATTAAATACAAATATAAGATATTTTAAGTTACATTTTATAGTGAAGACAATATCCTTTTTTGATATTTGCTAATGGGAATAGATAACTTGATCAAAATATGGTTTACATCGCAAGAATTGATATAGATACATGATATAGGTATCCGGTAGAGGAGGGGTGCCATTTTTTTCTATTTTGTCTCTCTAAAGTTGGTCGTATTACGAAATATTTTATTTTCTTTGTGGAGTTCTCAATATTGATACTTATTTCTGCATGAAACGGAAATGGATAAGACGGGTGGGTTGGATGTTACTTACCCCTATATTATTGTTCGTGATACTGATAGTATTGCTTTATGTTCCTCCTGTCCAGAATCTTCTGCGCCGGGAGGTAACTGCCTATGCTTCAAAATCCACAGGTATGGACATTCGTATCCGGCGAATCGATTTGCGTTTTCCCCTTAATTTATTGGTACGCGGGGTAGAGGTAATCCACTCTCCCGATACGCTCTTGTCTTTAGAGAGCCTGAATGTTAAGGTGCGCTTAGTGCCTCTGCTGAAAGGAACGGTCGTAGTGGATAATGTTTCTCTGCAGCAAGCTTCGGTCAATTCGGCCCACTTAATGAAAGAAATGCAGATATGTGGAGTGATAGGGAGTTTTATATTAAGAAGCGACGGGGTAGATTTGGTGAATGAAAACGCGCTTGTCAACCGTGCCGAACTATCCAATACTCATGTGCAATTGCTGATGAACGATACCATAGTCGTTCCTGAAGACACAGCGGCAACGCCTCCGGTGAATTGGAAGATAAATCTTCGCCGGTTAAAACTGAAAAATGTTTCTTTCAATATGCTGGTGCTTTCTGATACGGTGCGCACCGCAGCTCATATCGAAGAGGCCACGGTGAAAGAAGCTGCTGTGGATCTGAAGCGGCAATTTTACGGATTAAGGCAACTTCTGCTTTCGGGAGGAAGTATCCGTTATGATGTGGGCACGTCTGAACCGAAGAAAGGATTTGACGCTTCGCATATTGCTGTGCGTGATCTTCGCATAGGCTTGGATTCTTTGTTTTATCGGGGCAGGAATATGAATGCGGTAATTCGCGAAATGGAAATGAACGAACGTTCGGGTATAAGCGTCACTTCTTTTACAGGGCGAATGTTTGCCAACGATTCGATCATAAGCATTCCTCAACTGAATCTGCTGACTCCACATTCCGATGTGTCTTTTTCCGCCCGCAGCCAATGGAACCTGATGGATGCTTCTGGCAAAGGGACGGTTTTTGCTCGTTTGAAGGCTCATTTCGGGAAAGAAGATGTTATGCTGTTTGTCGGCGGATTGCCGGATGCTTTTAAAGAAACTTATCCTTTTCGGCCTTTGACGGTTCAGGGTGGGATAGAAGGCAACCTGAAAGATGTGAAGATCTCGCCTTTTACGATCGATCTGCCGGGAGCTTTCTCTTTAAAAGGAAGAGGTGTATTGAGCAATTGGACCGACAGTGTTAATCGTTCGGGTAAAATAGAACTCGACGTTCTGACTAAGAAGCTGGATTTTCTGGCAGCATTGACCGGAAAACCTCTTGACGGTTCCCTTACCATTCCCGACAGTATAAGCCTGAAAGGCCGGGTAGACTTCGAAGGATCTCAATATAAAGCCGGGCTGCACTTGCAGGAGGGTACGGGGAATATACATTTATCCGGTATTTTAGACAGTTCGTCTGAGGTTTATAATGCCCAACTGAAAGTGGATAACTTCCAACTTCAGCATTTCCTTCCGAAAAACTCCATATACGAGCTTTCCCTTTCGTCGGACATCAACGGAAAAGGTTTGGATGTATCTTCTTATCGTTCGTTTGCCAATTTGAACCTTTCCTTAGATAATCTTCATTATAGCAACTATCGCTTGTCGAACATTCAGTTAAATGGCAGCTTGAAAGGGGCCTTGGCAACAGTCCGGCTTACCAGTGACAACGAGTTACTGAAGATGACGGCAGACGGGGAATATAATTTAGCAAATAAGTATCCGGATGGTGAATTGAATATTGAAGCAGCCCGGATCGACTTGTATAAACTTGGGGTAATTCATAAGCCGATGAAGCAGGAAGTAGCTTTCAGTTTTTCAGCCGAAGTCAGGAAGAATCAGATATTAAGCCGTTTGGTTTCCGGAGACATGGATTTCCGTCTCGATGCTATTTCCGGGTTAAACTCATTCATGCGTCAATCGGAAAAATTTGTCAAGGTATTGATAAGACAATTCGATGAGAAGATGTTGAATCACGCTGAGTTGCGTAGCGCCTTACCGTCTGCAGTTCTTTCTTTTTCTGCCGGAAAGGAGAATCCGCTGGCGTATTATTTGGAGATGAAAGATATTGATTTCCGTGAAATTTCAATAAAAGCTGCTACGGCTCCCGATTGGGGGATGAATGTTATTGCCAATGTACATTCGCTAAAAATGGACACGTTGCAACTGGATACTATCTTCTTTACGGTAAAACAAGATACCGCACAAATGAATTTCAGGGGAGGAGTGATCAACGCTCCCGATAATCCGCAGTTCTCTTTTGCTGCTACATTGACCGGTTCTGTACGTAATCAGGACGCTGAATTGCTGGCCGAGTATAAAAATAAACAAGGAGAAAAGGGGGTTTCAATAGGTGTCAATATACGTCCGTTGACGGAGGGACAAGGTAAAGGTGACGGGCTTATCTTTCGACTTATGCCGGAGGAACCGATTATTGCATTTCGCAAATTCCATTTCAAAGAAAATAGCAATTGGATTTATCTGCATAAAAATAAACGTCTATACGCCAATGTGGACATGTTTAGCGATGAAGGTATGGGATTCCGGGCCCATTCGGTACAAGAAGATACGACTTCTTTGCAGAATATCAATGTCGAGATTCGTCGCATTCGTTTGGATGAGCTCAGCAGTGTGCTTCCTTATTTCCCGGAAATAACAGGTTTGTTTTCGGCGGAGGCTCATTACATTCAGTCGGAAAAGGAACTTCAGGTTTCGGCGGAGGTGTTTATGGATCAATTGACTTACGAACGCCAACTCATCGGAGATGTTACATTGGGAGCTACCTGGTTGCCCGGCGAACAGGGGAAGCAATATTTGAATGGTTACCTGACCCATGAACGGAAAGAGGTTATGACCGTCGACGGAAGATTACTTCCTGCCGGTCAAGGAAACGATAGTTTGCAGGTAAGCGCCGAGCTTTCTCATTTTCCGCTGCGGATAGCCGACGCATTTATTCCCCGTCAACTGGTGGCGTTGTCGGGAGCTATGAACGGAAATCTGCGCATAACGGGTCGTACCGATAGACCATTGGTAAACGGCGAGCTCATTATGGATTCCGCTTCTGTCTCGTCCCGTCAATATGCCGTCCGGTTCAGGCTCGACGATCGCCCTGTGCAATTAAGCGACAATCGTTTGATTTTTGACAATCTGGCTATTTATACAACAGAGAATAATCCCCTTACCATTGATGGATATGTGGATTTCCGCGACATGAAACGTCCGATGGCTAATTTGAATATGTTGGCCGAAAACTATCTGTTGCTCGATGCCGGGCGTACCCGTGAAAGCTTGGTGT
Source organism: Bacteroides pyogenes (assembly GCF_014196225.1). Classification (GTDB taxonomy): domain Bacteria; phylum Bacteroidota; class Bacteroidia; order Bacteroidales; family Bacteroidaceae; genus Bacteroides; species Bacteroides pyogenes_A. Next base: position 4,242 of record NZ_JACIDI010000029.1, read on the forward strand.
ACGGAAAAGTATTGGCCGATTTCAGGGCATCCGTCAGAGGCCCATTGGACGGGCTGGTGATGCGCGGAAATATGAGCTTGTTGGGTAGTACGGATGTGGCGTATATTTTAACCGACTCTCCCCTCACCGTACAAGACCGTTTGGGGAGTATGGTTACTTTTACTTCTTTCAGCGATACCACCGAAGTGGGGCGCAAGGAAATACCGAGTGTTTCTTTGGGCGGGCTGGATATGAATATGACAGTGCACATCGACCCATCGGTGCGTTTGAAAGTCGATCTGGATTTGGAAGGCAACGATAGAATAGAACTGGAGGGAGGAGGTGACTTGTCATTGAAGTACACTCCGCAAGGCGATCTGAATCTTACCGGCCGCTATACGTTGACCGGAGGATTGATGAAATATTCTTTGCCGGTGATTGCCGCAAAAGAGTTTGAGATAGAGAATGGAAGTTACATAGATTGGGTGGGCGATCCGATGAAGCCGACGTTGAAGTTCAAGGCGACCGACCGTATACGGGCGTCTGTGGCCGATGGAGAGAACGGAGGCTCCCGGATGGTGAATTTCGACGTATCCATAATTGTCAAGGAACGATTAGACCGGATTTCTTTCGCCTTCGATGTGGAGGCTCCGGACGATGCCGCCATTCAGAATCAGCTTGCCGCCATGGATTCCGAAGAAAGGGGAAAACAGGCTCTTTATATCATGGTTGCGAAAACTTACTTGGGAACAGGACCGATTGGTAGCGGTGCACGAAGCGGAAACTTATTGAATATGGGATCGGCGCTTAATTCTGTATTGACCAGTCAGATCAATGCTTTGATGGGAAATCTGAAGAATGCGAGCTTCTCTTTCGGAATCGAAGGGCACGATGATGCGGAAGCAGGCGGAAAACGTACCGATTACAGTTTCCGTTACTCGCATCGGTTCTTTAATAACCGTTTTCGCATTGTCGTAGGCGGAAAGGTATCCACAGGACGGAATGTGCAGAACGATGCCGAAACTTTTATCGACAACCTTTCTTTGGAGTATCGCTTAGACCGTACAGGCACACGTTATGTCCGTTTGTTCTACGATAAAAACTACGAGAGCATACTTGAAGGAGAAATAACGGAAGCGGGTGTCGGAATGGTCTTCCGTAAAAAGCTGGACAAACTGAGCGAGTTGTTCATCTTCAGAAGGAAGAGAGAAAAAAACAAACGTGACACTCAATAAAGAAAAGATTCGGAAAATGAAAGATTTACTATACAACAAAAAGAGATTTGGGCTTTTGCTAATCATATCCCCCTTGTTTCTGCTAAGCGGCTGTTCGCTTACGCGAAACCTGCCTAAGGGTGAAGTGCTTTATACGGGACAGAAAACGAAAGTGCTGAACGAATCGAAAACTCGCACAGGGCAAACTGCGATGACCGAGATTAACGCCGCTCTTGATAAAACGCCCAGTACGAGGATGATGGGCGGTTTTTTGCCGATTCCTTTTAAAATGTGGATGTATAACAACTTTGTTCATTATGAAAAAGGGTTGGGCAGGTGGATGTTCAAACGCTTTGCTGCCAATCCCCCGGTGTTCATCTCCACAGTCAATCCTGATATCAGAGTGAAGGTGGCAGGCAATATACTTCGAGATTACGGGTATTTTAACGGGAAAGTAACCTATGAAACGCTGTTCGACAAGAAAGACAGTCTGAAAGCTGCCATACGCTATACAGTAGACATGAAGAACCCTTATTTTATCGATACGGTTTACTACCATCGTTTCAATCCCCATACGCTGGAAATCATAGAGAGCGGACGAAAAAACTCTTACATTACTCCGGGAGAACAGTTTAACGTAGTGGAACTGGATGAGGAGCGTACTCGAATCAGCAGCTTGCTGCGCAACAAAGGATACTTTTATTTTCGTCCGGATTATCTGACGTATCAGGCAGATACGACGTTGGTTCCCGGAGGGAATATCAGCCTCCGCCTTACCCCGATTCCGGGTTTGCCTGCCGCTGCCCAAAGACAGTATTATTTAGGGAATTTATCGGTTTATCTGTTTGGGAAGGATGGAGAATCTCCTACCGACAGTCTCTGGTACAAAGATATCCACATTCATTATCATAAGAAACTGAAAGTCCGTCCCAACATGCTCTACCGTTGGTTGAACTATCAGGAATATGTGAGGAATGACCAGAAACGTATTTTCAATCGCAATCGCTTGTATAATCAATCCCGTCAGGATCAGGTTCAGGAGAAACTCAGCCAGTTGGCTATATTCAGTTATCTTGATTTGCAATATATCCCTCGGGATACAATCGGGGTTTCCGATACGTTGGACATACGGATGCAGGCCTCTTTTGCGAAACCTCTGGATGCGGAGTTGGAAGTGAACATAGTAACTAAGAGCAACGATCAGGCAGGGCCGGGAGCGTCTTTCGGCGTAACCCGGAACAATGTATTCGGTGGAGGAGAAAGCTGGAATGTGCAATTGAAAGGTTCTTACGAATGGCAGACCGGATCGGGGAAGAAGAACTCGCTGATGAATAGCTGGGAGATGGGGCTTTCCACATCTCTCACCTTTCCGAGAGTCGTTTTCCCGCGTTTCGGCAAACGCGAGTTCGACTTTCCTGCCACGACTACTTTTCGTGTATATGTTAATCAGCTCAATAGAGCTAAATATTATAAGCTACTCTCGTTTGGAGGGAATGCAACTTATGACTTTCATCCTACGCGTGTGAGTAAACACAGTCTTACTCCTTTTAAATTGAGCTTCAATGTATTGCAATATCAATCGGAGCAGTTTAAAGAGATAGCGAAAGAGAACAGAGCACTCTACACAAGCCTGCAAAATCAGTTTATTCCGGCTATGGAATATACTTATACGTACGATAATGCTTCGTTGCGCAGAGTGAAAAATCCGGTGTGGTGGCAGGCCACAGCCTCGTCGGCAGGCAATCTCACTTCGGTCATCTACCGGGCGTTCGGCAAGCCTTTCGATGAGAAAGAAAAGGGCCTGTTGGGCGCACCTTTTGCGCAGTTCGTCAAGTTGAGTTCGGAGTTCCGTTATTTGTGGAACATGGATAGAAACAACAAAATAGCCGCCCGTTTGGCCTTGGGCGCACTTTTTACGTACGGCAATGCGCTGATTGCTCCATATAGCGAACAATTTTATGTAGGAGGTGCCAACAGTATACGGGCTTTTACGATACGCAGTATCGGTCCCGGCGGTTACCATCCGGAAGAAAGTCGCTATTCTTATCTCGATCAGACAGGTACTTTCCGGATGGAGGCCAATGCCGAATACCGTTTCCGTATTTTCAAGAGCATCTGGGGTGCCATGTTTCTGGATGCGGGCAATGTGTGGATGCTGCGTGAAGATGAGAAAGGAGATGATACCCGGCTACGGTTGAAAACTTTTGCCAAACAGATTGCTTTAGGAACGGGAGCAGGGCTACGCTATAATATGGACATCATGGTGTTCCGGCTCGATTTCGGAGTCCCCCTGCATCTTCCTTATGACACGGGACGGAAGGGGTACTATAATGTTACAGGAAGCTTCTTCAGGAATTTAGGTATCCATTTTGCCATCGGTTATCCGTTTTAAAGAATAAATTTCGTACTTTTGCAGGGAAATCTGATGCCGTTGACATCAATAACCTTTTTAATATTACAAAACTTATGAAACCAACTTTATTCTTACTGGCAGCCGGTATGGGTAGCCGTTACGGGGGCTTGAAACAATTGGACGGATTGGGTCCTAATGGCGAAACCATCATGGATTATTCCATATACGATGCTATTAATGCAGGATTCGGCAAATTGGTCTTTGTCATCCGTAAAGATTTCGAGCAGGACTTTCGTGAAAAGATCATCTCCAAATACCAAGGGCACATCCCTTGCGAAATGGTTTTCCAGTCGTTGGATGCTCTTCCCGAAGGTTTTACCTGCCCTGCAGACCGTACGAAGCCTTGGGGAACAAACCATGCGGTGATGATGGGAGCCGATGCGATAAAAGAACCGTTTGCAGTGATTAATTGCGACGACTTCTACGGACGCGATTCTTTCCGTGTGATGGGAAAATTCCTTTCCGCCCTTCCGGAAAATTCAAAGCATGTTTACTCTATGGTCGGGTTTCGCATAGGAAATACTTTGAGTGAAAGCGGAACAGTGTCGCGCGGGGTTTGTGAAACCGACGACCGCAACCTGTTGACTTCGGTCGTGGAGCGTACCAAGATTCAGCGTATTGACGGAGAAGTAAAATACCTCGACGACAACGGAGAGTGGGTGGCTACTTCTGACAATACGCCCGTTAGCATGAATTTCTGGGGATTTACCCCTGATTACTTTGCATATAGCAAGGAGTTCTTCAAAACCTTTTTGGGCGACCCGAAGAACATGGAAAACTTAAAGAGCGAGTTTTTCATTCCTTTGATGGTAGATAAACTGATCAACGACGGTACGGCAACGGTAGAAGTGCTTGATACCACCAGTAAGTGGTTCGGAGTGACTTATCCTGAAGATCGTCAGAGCGTAGTGGATAAGATCAAGGCATTGGTCGATGCCGGCGAATATCCCGCAACACTGTTTTAAACGAATATTTCTGCGGCGATTTTTTCCCCTTTTGTCTTGCTCTTTTTGAAAAGGGGAGGAGCCTTTTATTGCTTTTGGTCAATCGGCGAGAAAAACACAACGGGCTTTGAAATCAAAGCCCGCCGTCTTTTTTTCAAAGCCCGCCGTCTTTTTTTCAGGTCATAAAAACATAAGTAAATTGCCGTTCGGGAATTTTTATCCGACTTTTCTTATTCCGAACTAAAGTATGCGTTATCTTTGCAAATCGGAATTTTTATAAACCAGAGACAGAAGTGATTTCAGTAGAAAGATTATCGGTAGAGTTTAATGCGACGGCACTCTTTGAGGATGTCAGCTATGTGATAAATAAGAAAGACCGCATTGCCTTGGTGGGAAAGAACGGAGCGGGCAAATCGACCATGCTGAAGATATTGGCGGGCATGCAGACGCCCACACGGGGCACGGTGGTCCTCCCCAAAGACATGACGGTGGGCTATCTGCCTCAGGTGATGATTCTTTCGGATGTCCGCACGGTGATGGAAGAAGCGGAACTGGCATTCAGCCATATATTTGAGCTTCAGGCGGAATTGGAGCGGATGAATCGCGAACTGTCCGACCGGACCGACTATGAGTCTGAGGAGTATCATGCGCTTATCGACAGGTTTACGCGCGAGAACGACCGCTTCCTGATGATGGGAGGAACAAATTTTCATGCCGAAATAGAGCGGACGCTGATGGGACTGGGTTTCGTCAGAGAAGACTTCAACCGTCTTACCTCCGAATTCTCGGGCGGATGGAGAATGCGTATCGAACTGGCAAAACTGTTGTTGAGGCGTCCGGATGTGTTGTTGCTCGACGAGCCTACCAACCATTTGGATATCGAGAGCATCCAATGGCTGGAAAACTTTCTGTCGACCCGTGCCAACGCCGTAGTGTTGGTGAGCCACGACCGTGCTTTCCTTAATAATGTGACTACCCGCACCATTGAAATATCCTGCGGACAAATCTATGATTATAAAGTGAAGTACGACGAGTTTGTCGTATTGCGCAAAGAGCGTCGCGAACAACAGCTTCGCGCGTACGAGAATCAGCAGAAGCAAATTGAAGATACGGAAAATTTTATCGAACGGTTTCGATACAAAGCTACAAAAGCCGTTCAGGTGCAGAGTCGCATCAAGCAGTTGGAACGAATCGAACGCATAGAGGTAGACGAAGAAGACAACTCTTCGTTGCGGTTGAAGTTTCCTCCGGCGGGGCGGAGCGGGAATTATCCGCTCATTTGCGAAGAGGTGAGTAAGAGCTATGGCGAGCATACTGTTTTCCGCAGGGTGAACTTCACAATCAACCGCGGCGAGAAAGTAGCTTTCGTGGGGAAAAACGGTGAAGGGAAATCGACTTTGGTGAAATGTATCATGGGCGAAATCGACTATGGCGGAAAACTTACGGTAGGGCATAACGTGCAGATCGGATATTTTGCGCAGAATCAGGCGCAAATGCTCGATGAAAATTTCACGGTGTTCGATACCATCGACCGGGTGGCGGTCGGAGATATCCGGTTAAAGATACGCGATATATTGGGAGCCTTCATGTTTGGAGGCGAGGCCTCCGACAAAAAGGTCAAAGTGCTTTCCGGAGGAGAACGCACCCGGCTGGCTATGATCAAACTTCTGCTCGAACCGGTTAATTTTCTCATTCTCGACGAGCCGACCAATCATTTGGATATGCGTTCGAAAGATGTTTTGAAGGAAGCCATTCGCGAGTTCGACGGAACCGTGATTATTGTGAGCCACGACCGTGATTTTCTCGACGGACTGGTAAGCAAGGTTTACAAGTTTGGCGGCGGAGAGGTGCGTGAGCATTTGGGGGGTATATATGAGTTTCTGCAAAAGAAAAAGATCGAAAGCCTGAATGAACTCCAGAAAGAAACGGTACTGTCGCCTGCCGCTCCCGCTCAGGCAAAAGCCGTTGATGCGGACGGAGAAAAAGCTTCGGAAAACAAGCTTTCGTATGAAGCGCAGAAAGAACTGAATAAGCGAATGAAAAAGCTTGAACGCCGGGTAGCCGACTGTGAGAAGACGATAGAGAAGATGGAAGCTGACATCGCTCTTTTGGAAGAAAAAATGGCGACCCCCGAAGGCGCTTCGGACAAACAGCTGTACGAACAGTATCAAAACATGAAACACAGGCTGGACGCTATCGTGGAAGAGTGGGAAGAAGCTTCCATCGAGTTAGAGAATGCGTCGGGGATGTAGATACGAACCGATTCGATATTTGTATATTGCAATTTAAAAAAAACATGAATTATGAAAATAACCAAGTATTTACCGATTTTTGCTCTTTGCCTTATGACGACAGGATGTAACAGCAGGAAAGAAGCTGCGCTTGCTTCGGGTATCAACCTTGCTAATTTGGATACTACGGCTCTGCCGGGTACGGATTTTTATCAATATGCTTGCGGTGGTTGGATGAAGAACCATCCGCTGACAGGCGAGTATTCGCGTTTCGGATCTTTCGACATGTTGCGCGAAAACAACAGGGAACAATTGAAAGAGCTCATTGTGGAATTGGCTGCGAAAGAAGACAATGTGCCCGGAAGCGCTGCTCAAAAGGTGGGCGATCTCTACAACATTGCCATGGACAGCGTGAAGCTTAATAAGGAAGGTGCCGCGCCTGTAAAAAAAGAACTGGAAGCGATAGCGGCTCTGAAGGATAAAAGCGAAATATATGCGTTCATTGCCGAACAGCACAAGAAAGGCATTCATCCGTATTTCCATTTCTATGTAAGCGCGGACGACATGAACAGTTCGATGAATATCGTTCATACTTACCAAGGCGGATTGGGAATGGGAGAACGCGACTATTATCTGGAAAACGACGAGCAGACGAAAAACATACGCGATAAATACCAACAGCACATTGCCCGGATGTTTGGTCTGGCAGGATACGATGAAGCGACTGCCCGAAAAGCGGTCGAAGCTGTGATGAACATCGAGACGCGTTTGGCCAAAGCCGCCCGTTCGCAAGTCGAATTGCGCGATCCGCACGCCAACTACAATAAGATGACAGTGGATACGCTGAAGATAAATTATCCTACTTTCGACACTGATGCTTTCTTTTCGGCAGCAGGGCTGAAAGACTTGAAAGAACTCAATGTGGGACAACCGCAGTCGTTCAAGGAAGTTGCCGATATCATAAACTCCGTACCCCTCGACAAGCAGAAACTCTATTTGCAGTGGGGAGTGATCAATACGGCCGCTTCTTTCCTGAGCGATGACTTCGTGGCGCAGGATTTCGAATTTTACGGCAAAACTATGTCGGGCAAGAAAGAAATGCAGCCACGCTGGAAACGTGCGGTGAGCACCGTCGACGGTTCTCTCGGCGAAGTGGTGGGACAGATGTATGTGGAAAAATATTTCCCTGCCGAGGCCAAACAACGAATGGTGACTTTGGTGAAGAATCTGCAAACGTCTTTGGGCGACCGCATCAAGGCGCTTGAATGGATGAGCGAACCGACGAAGGAAAAGGCGTTGGAAAAACTATCCACTTTTCATGTGAAAATAGGATATCCCGACAAATGGAAAGACTATTCCGCTCTGGAGATCAAAAACGATTCGTATTGGGCAAACATCGAACGTGCCAATCGTTGGGAGTATGAGGATATGATTGCCAAGGCAGGAAAGCCGGTGGATAAGGATAAATGGCTCATGACTCCTCAGACGGTGAACGCTTATTACAACCCGACAACGAACGAGATATGTTTCCCCGCCGCTATTCTTCAAGCTCCTTTCTTCGATATGAATGCCGACGACGCGATGAACTACGGGGCCATCGGTGTGGTGATCGGCCATGAAATGACGCATGGCTTCGATGATCAGGGACGTCAATACGACAAGGACGGAAATTTGAAAGACTGGTGGACGGAAGAAGACGCGCGGAAATTTAACGAGCGTGCTCAGGTGATGGTAAACTTCTTCGACAGCATCCGGGTGGCTCCCGGAGTGTATGCGAACGGTCAGCTGACGTTGGGTGAGAATATCGCCGACCATGGCGGACTGCTTGTTTCTTATCAGGCCTTTAAGAAAGCAATGGAGAAGTCTCCGCTGGGAGTTGTAGACGGATTTACACCCGAACAGCGCTTCTTTTTGGCCTATGCCAATGTGTGGGCAGGAAACATCCGCCCCGAAGAAATATTGCGGCTTACCAAACTCGATCCGCACTCGCTGGGCAAATGGCGTGTAAACGGGGCATTGCCGCATATAGGACCTTGGTATGAAGCTTTCCGTATCACCGAGAAAGATCCGATATTCGTTCCCGAAAACAAGCGAGTATCTATTTGGTAATCATTTTTTTAATTAATTCACATCCCATTTGTTACGTACGATAAACAATATTTCGTAACTTTGCGCATCAAATACTTAAATAAGCAATTCAATGTCAGGGTCTAAAAGAATAAAAAACGCGTTGGTATCTGTATACCATAAGGAAGGCTTGGATGAGATTATTACCAAACTTCATGAGGAGGGAGTGGAGTTTCTGTCAACAGGCGGAACCCGTCAGTTTATAGAATCGCTGGGATATCCTTGTAAGGCTGTGGAAGACTTGACTTCTTATCCTTCTATTCTGGGAGGGCGGGTGAAGACTTTGCATCCGAAAATCTTCGGTGGAATTCTTTGCCGCCGTTCATTGGAACAAGATGTTCAGCAAATTGAAAAGTATGAAATTCCCGAAATAGATCTGGTCATTGTCGATTTGTATCCGTTCGAAGCTACCGTAGCTTCGGGTGCGCCGGAAAGCGAAATCATTGAGAAAATCGATATCGGGGGAATATCTTTGATCCGTGCCGCCGCCAAGAATTATAACGATGTCATCATCGTTGCGTCTCAGGCTCAATATAAGCCTTTGCTGGATATGCTGATGGAACATGGGGCCACTTCTTCTCTGGAAGAACGTCGTTGGATGGCTAAGGAAGCATTTGCGGTTTCTTCTCATTACGATTCGGCTATTTTTAATTATTTTGATGCCGGCGAAGGCTCTGCTTTCCGTTATTCCACAAACAACCCGAAGATGCTCCGATATGGTGAGAATCCGCATCAGAGAGGATATTTCTATGGTAATTTGGACGATATGTTCGATCAGATTCATGGAAAGGAGATTTCTTACAACAATTTGTTGGACATCAATGCGGCTGTCGAACTGATAGACGAGTTCGACGATGTGACCTTTGCCATTTTGAAGCATAACAATGCTTGCGGATTGGCTTCACGTCCTTCTGTTTCGGGGGCATGGAAAGACGCGCTGGCAGGCGATCCCGTTTCGGCTTTCGGAGGAGTGTTGATTACGAACGGAGTGATTGACAAAGAAGCTGCGGAAGAAATCAACAAGATATTCTTCGAAGTGATTATCGCGCCGGACTACGATGTGGATGCGCTTGAAATATTGGGACAAAAAAAGAATCGTATCATTCTGGTTCGCAAAGAAAACAAACTTCCTAAAAAGCAATTCCGCTCATTATTGAACGGCGTATTGGCGCAAGATAAGGATTTGAACATTGAAACAGCGGCGGATTTGAGAATTGTGACTGAAAAGGCTCCTACGGCAACCGAAATAGAAGATATGCTGTTTGCCAATAAAATCGTTAAGAACAGTAAATCGAATGCGATAGTACTGGTAAAAGGGAAGCAGTTGCTGGCAAGCGGAGTGGGGCAGACTTCACGTGTGGATGCTTTGAAGCAAGCTATCGAGAAAGCGAAATCGTTCGGGTTCGATTTAAAGGGAGCGGTTATGGCATCCGACGCTTTTTTCCCTTTCCCCGACTGCGTAGAGATAGCGGACAAAGAAGGTATTTCTGCCGTAATTCAACCGGGTGGCTCGGTAAAGGACGATTTGTCTTTTGCATACTGCAATGAACACGGAATGGCAATGGCTGTTACCGGAATAAGACATTTTAAACACTAATTTAATAGCCAATCTGACTGTTTGCGATGTACGATTGAAAGATATTCGAACGTGAATGGCGAGATTGTAGATTAAGAGAATTTTTAATCGTAAACTGTAAACAATAAAATCTTAAAATAATATGGGATTATTTTCTTTTACACAAGAAATCGCGATGGACTTGGGAACAGCCAATACCATCATCATCACTAACGGAAAGATTGTGGTGGATGAACCTTCGGTTGTTGCTTTGGACCGCCGTACCGATAAGATGATTGCCGTGGGTGAAAAAGCAAAAATGATGCATGAAAAAACCCATGAAAATATACGCACTATTCGTCCGCTGAGAGATGGAGTAATTGCCGATTTTTATGCATGTGAACAAATGATGCGTGGACTGATCAAGCAAGTAAATACCCGTAATCGTCTGTTCTCGCCTTCTTTACGGATGGTGATCGGAGTTCCTTCAGGAAGCACGGAGGTTGAGCTGCGTGCAGTTCGTGATTCTGCCGAGCATGCCGGAGGACGTGACGTCTATCTGATCTTTGAACCGATGGCTGCCGCTATCGGAATCGGAATCGACGTAGAAGCTCCCGAAGGTAATATGATTGTAGATATAGGTGGGGGATCGACTGAAATCGCGGTTATATCTTTGGGCGGTATAGTATCCAATAATTCCATTCGTATTGCTGGGGATGATTTGACTGCGGATATTCAAGAATACATGAATCGTCAGCATAATGTAAAAGTCAGCGAACGTATGGCCGAACGTATTAAAATCAATGTTGGAGCCGCTTTGACAGAGTTGGGAGAGGATGCTCCGGAAGATTATATTGTTCACGGGCCTAACCGTATTACGGCTTTGCCGATGGAAGTGCCTGTGTGTTATCAGGAAATCGCTCATTGTTTGGAAAAATCTGTTTCTAAAATTGAAACTGCTATTTTGAGCGCTTTGGAGAATACGCCTCCCGAATTGTATGCCGATATTGTGCATAATGGAATTTATCTTGCCGGAGGCGGAGCTTTGTTGCGTGGACTCGATAAGCGTTTGACTGATAAAATCAATATACCTTTCCATATTGCCGAAGATCCTTTGCATGCCGTTGCCAAGGGAACAGGTATAGCTTTGAAGAATGTAGAGCGTTTCTCATTTTTGATGAGATAACACTTGATAAGGATGTGCACAAAGAGAGTGTCCGAAAAGAGATCAGGAATAAAGCCTCTCTTTGCCACAACTTATTTGTAGACAGGTAAAAGCTTCAGGTGCGGATTTTTCTGCCACACCCTTTATTCCTAAAGAAAATATATGCGGAATTTAATAAACTTTCTTCTGAAATACAATTACTGGTTCCTCTTTATTCTGTTGGAGGTAGCCAGTTTTGTTTTGTTATTCCGGTTCAATCGTTACCAACAGAGTGCCTTTTTCACTTCTGCGAATATGGTTGCCGGAACTGTTTATAAAATTTCCGGAGGTATTTCTTCTTATTTTCACTTGAAATCGACCAATAGTGATTTACTTGATCGGAACATTGTGCTCGAACAACAAATCAGAAACTTGGAAAGGGCGCTGAAAGAACGCCAAACGGACTCGATAGCTATTAATGCCATAAAAGAAATACCGCAAACCGATTATAGATTGTTCAAGGCCGGTGTTATCAAAAACAGCATTAATCTGGGTGATAATTATATTACATTGAATAAGGGATTCAACGAGGGCATCAGGCCTGAAATGGGGGTGGTGGACGGGAATGGAATCGTAGGTATTGTATATGAAACGTCTCCTTCTTATTCGGTAGTTATTTCGGTATTGAACAGCAAATCGAGCATAAGCTGCAAGATTGTTGGCAGCGATTATTTCGGCTATCTGAAATGGGAACGAGGAGATTCTCGTTATGCTTATTTGAAAGATTTGCCCCGACATGCAGAATTCAATCTGGGCGATACGGTAGTGACAAGCGGTTTCTCGACTGTTTTTCCCGAAGGTATTATGGTCGGCACCGTAGATGATATATCCGATTCTCACGATGGCTTGTCTTATCTGTTGAAAGTTAAACTTGCTACAGATTTTGGCAGAATTAGTGATGTTCGAGTAATAGCGAGAAATGACCGGCAGGAATTGAAAGAACTCGACAATAAGATTATTAAGCAATGATAACTACTTATATACATAGAATCGGCTGGTTTGTCGGATTGGCATTGCTCCAAGTGCTTATTCTCAACAACATTCATATCGGAGGATATGCGACTCCTTTTCTTTATATTTACTTTATTCTAAAGTTTGATTCCGGCTGTTCACGGAATGAGCTGATGTTGTGGGCCTTCTTCTTCGGACTGACAATCGATATTTTTGCAGATACCCCCGGAATGAATGCTGCAGCGACAGTATTGTTCGCTTTTCTCCGGCCTTCGTTGCTACGTTTGTTTACCCCACGTGATAATTTGGAAAGTTTTGTTCCTTCTTTTGCTACGATGGGGTGGGCGATATTTATAAAATATACTATTACCGGTGTTTTCATTCACTGTTTGGCATTACTCTCCATTGAGTTTTTCTCATTTTCCGCCATCTGGCTGTTGTTGTTGCGGGTAGCTGCCTGCACTGTTCTGACTGTAACTTGCATTGCTGCTATAGAGGGGATGAGGAGTTAAGAATGGCGAAGGACTATACGTTAGAAAAGAGAAAGTTTGTTGTCGGGGGGATTACTCTGTCTATTGTCATCATCTATTTGATACGTCTTTTTGTCTTACAGATAATGACGGACGATTACAAGAAGAATGCGGACAGTAATGCTTTTCTGAATAAAATCCAATATCCTTCGCGCGGAGCTATCTACGATAGAAATGGAAAATTGCTGGTGTTTAATCAGCCGGCTTATGATATCACTGTTATTCCCAAGGAAGTGGAGAATCTGGATACGCTTGATTTGTGCGAATCGCTGGGTATTACCCGTGAGCAATTCCTGAAAATAATGAGTGATATGAAAGACCGTTATCGGAATCCCGGGTACTCTAAATATACCAATCAGTCTTTTATGTCTCAGCTGTCGGCGGAAGAGTGCGGTGTGTTTCAGGAGAAGCTGTTTAAGTTCCGGGGATTCTATATTCAGCGGCGAACCATTCGTCAGTATAGTTATAATGCTGCCGCCCATGCTTTGGGCGATATCGGAGAGGTGTCGGTGAAAGATATGGAGGCGGATGAGGATGGATATTACATTCGGGGGGACTATATCGGAAAGCTCGGAGTAGAAAAAACGTATGAAAAATATCTGCGTGGTGAGAAAGGGGTGGAGGTTTTGCTCAGAGATGCTCACGGACGTATTCAAGGGCATTATATGGATGGCAAATATGATCGGCCTTCTATTCCGGGAAAGAATTTGACTCTAAGCCTGGATATCGATTTGCAGATGCTGGGTGAACGATTGTTGAAGAATAAAATTGGAAGCATTGTCGCCATTGAGCCGGAAAGCGGAGAAATTCTTTGTTTGGTTTCTTCTCCCAACTACGATCCTCATTTGATGATCGGGCGTCAACGGGGTAAAAACCATCTGATTTTGCAACGAGATAAGTTGAAGCCTCTTTTGAATCGTGCGCTGATGGGGGTGTATCCTCCCGGTTCTACTTTTAAAACAGCACAAGGTCTGACCTTTTTGCAGGAGGGAATCGTGGCTACACAAAGTCCTTTATTCCCTTGTTCGCATGGCTTTCACTACGGACGATTGACTGTGGGGTGCCACCCTCATCCATCTCCGCTGCCTTTGATACCTTCTATTGCCACTTCGTGCAACTCTTATTTTTGCTGGGGACTATTTCGCATGTTCGGCGACCGGAAGTACGGCTCTCCTCAGAATGCTATTACGGTATGGAAAGATCATATGGTCTCTCAGGGGTTTGGATACAAATTGGGAGTCGATCTGCCGGGAGAGAAGAGAGGGCTGATTCCGAACGCGCAATTTTATGATAAAGCTTACAAGGGACATTGGAATGGCTTGACGGTAATCAGTATCTCTATTGGGCAGGGAGAAATTTTGACTACGCCATTGCAAATAGCCAATTTGGGAGCCACTATAGCTAACCGGGGATATTTCATCACTCCGCACATCGTGAAAGAGATACAGGGGGAGCAGCTGGATAGTCTCTATCGTTTTCCACGCTATACGACAATAGATAAAAGGCATTATGAAGATGTAGTAACCGGCATGAGGGCCGCAGTGACGGGAGGTACATGCCGCACGGCGGGAATGATACTTCCGAATGTGGAAATCTGTGGCAAAACCGGAACTGCGCAGAATCGCGGGCACGACCATTCTGTTTTTATGGGGTTTGCTCCCATGGACAAACCGAAGATTGCTGTTGCCGTTTATGTCGAAAACGGCGGTTTTGGTGCAGTATACGGAGTTCCGATAGGTACGTTGATAATGGAGCAATACCTGAATGGAGGTTTGTCTCCGTCGAGTGAGGCGAAAGCAGAGGAATATAGTAATAGAATTATTAGTTATGGTGACGAGGAACGTTAGTTTGTGGAAGTCGTTGGATTGGGTGACTGTTGTTGTATACTTATTCCTGATTATTGCAGGATGGTTTAGTGTGTGCGGCGCCAGCTATGATTATGGAGATCGTGATTTCTTCGACTTTTCCACTCGTGCAGGCAAGCAGTTCGTTTGGATTATCTGTTCTTTCGGATTGGGATTTGTCCTACTGATGCTCGAAGAGAGAATGTATGACATATTCGCGTACATTATATATATAGGGATGATCTTATTGCTTATTGTCACTATTTTTATTGCTCCGGATACGAAGGGTTCGCGTTCTTGGCTGGTAATGGGACCGGTCAGCCTGCAACCGGCAGAATTTGCTAAGTTCGCTACAGCTTTGGCTTTAGCGAAATACATGAACGCTTATTCATTCAGCATAAAGAAAAGAAAGAGTATCTTAATTCTGGCTTGCTTGATATTGCTTCCCATGCTTCTGATTATAGGCCAGCGAGAGACAGGGTCGGCACTGGTTTATTTGGCTTTTTTTCTGGTCTTGTATCGTGAGGGGATGCCCGGCGTGGTACTCTTTGCCGGTTTGTGTGCAATAGTATACTTTGTTCTTGGAATTCGTTTCGACGGAGTGTATATTGCGGACACTTCTACTCCTTTGGGCGATTTTATGGTGTTATCGCTGGTATTGCTATTTTCTGCAGGAATGATATGGGTGTATCGCAGAAAGTGGGAGCCTGTGCGTAATATTATTGTTGGGAGTTTGCTCGTTTTGTCGACAGCTTATTTTGTATCGGAATATGTGGTGCATTTCAATTTGGTGTGGATTCAGTGGGGACTTTGTGCCCTTACAATAGGATATTTGTTCTATCTGGCTTTGAGTGAACGCCACCGGTCTTATTTTTTGATCGGTTTATTTGCAATTGCTTCTATCGGTTTTCTGTATTCGAGCAACTATGTCTTTGATAATATCCTCGAGCCTCACCAGCAGGTTCGTATCAAAGTGGTATTGGGACTGGAAGAGGATTTGGCCGGAGCGGGATATAATGTGAATCAGTCTAAAATCGCAATTGGTTCCGGAGGGCTGACCGGCAAAGGATTTCTGAACGGAACACAGACAAAGCTCAAATATGTGCCGGAGCAGGATACGGATTTTATCTTCTGTACGGTAGGTGAGGAGCAGGGTTTTATTGGTTCTGCAGCCGTGTTGCTGGGATTTCTTGTTCTGATACTTCGATTGATAACTTTGGCCGAGCGCCAAACCTCCACTTTTGGGCGGGTTTACGGGTATTCGGTGCTTAGCATTTTCCTTTTTCACTTGTTTATTAATATTGGAATGGTACTTGGCCTTACTCCCGTTATCGGTATTCCTTTGCCTTTTTTTAGTTACGGAGGTTCTTCTCTTTGGGGATTTACTATTTTGCTGTTCATCTTTTTGCGAATTGATGCAGGGAGAAATAAGAGGTTCTGAAAGCATCTTCTCCGGTCATTAAAATATTATGGAATACCTTTGAACATGCAATCAGACATTTGAAAAAATAGCTCCTTTGGGTACGGTCGAAACTTAGAGGTATTCGGGAGGGATATTTCTGCATATTAATATTAAAGCCAACTAATTCATTGCGAGTTAGTTGGCTTTTTTGTATTTAAGTATGATATTTTCTGAATATCCTTATTTTTGTATTCTGATACCAATATCGCTTAGCCCTGCCACTTTTTCATCTTTCAACCCATGTGTGACTTTTAATGTGTATTGGCCCGGATGAGCAGGCAGATTTCTTCTAATAGGGCATTCCGAAGTGTAAATGCCTCCCCAACCCTTGCCCAGCCATTGTCCATCTTTATTGGCAAGGGAAAACTCCAGAGTGTCTGTACGAAAAATGGTGGAGTCCGGTAAATTATGCCGTACAAATAGATATAAATTGCAATATGGGTAATTTATTCTGTTTCGTACCTCCGCAGATATTTTAAGAGCGGTGGGAAATGTGTCTGTAAGAGAAACGTGAAAAAAAAGTGTATCACTCTTACCCCATCCTTTATAAGGAAGGGATTGGTAAGAGTGATAGATGATGTCTGTATGGCATGCACTTATCAGGAGGATGCCCAACAAACTAAATAAACTATTCCTGAACTGGTTTTTCATTGTTTCGTGCTCCCTTATGTCTGGCACTTCTACCGGGCTTTGACGAGCGTTCGCGAGCAGAGTGTTTCCTTTGCTCCTGTCTCTGCTCCTTGTTGGATACAGGTTCTCGGCTTTGCTCTTTTTCCGGTTGCCGGTTTTTATTATTTTGTTCTCGCATCTGTCTGCCTCGATTGCTGTTGGCAGAGCGGTTGTCTGATGTTTTATTATTCTCGGGAATTGCTTCCGGACTTCCATTTTCAGCAGATTGCCCTATGGGGCGGGCATTTTCTTTTCTCTTTTTTTTGTTCCGGTTTCCATTATTCCCTTCTTTGTTATTGCGTCTACGGTCGAACCGAGTAACACTCTCCTGTTCGAGCAAATCAGTTGTTCTTTTCGGCTCTTTTTTTTGTTCCGCCTCTTGAAGGCTGTCGGGTTTCATCCCTTTTTTATTCATAGAAATAACTTCAAAAGCACGTTTTCCACTGATGGTGACCAGGTTGGCCGGTAAGTTCTTGTCTGTAGAGTATGAGATTTGATTACTCAGAATATCTGCCTTGAAGAAATAAAACGTCCCGTCTTTGGTTTCCAGTTCGATTTCTTTGGACGGAAGTCGTTTCTGTGCCTCCACATAACAGTCTACCTCATAGTTCATGCAGCATTTTAATTTAGCACATTGTCCGGCAAGTTTTTGTGGATTCAGAGAGATGTCCTGAAAGCGTGCGGCACTTGTAGATACGGATACGAAACTCGTCATCCAAGTAGCACAGCAGAGCTCACGTCCACAGGGGCCGATTCCTCCGATGCGTCCGGCCTCTTGCCGTGCCCCTATCTGCTTCATTTCGATGCGTACCCGAAAAGTGTCTGCCAGCACTTTGATCAGTTGGCGGAAGTCTACTCGCTCATCGGCGATATAGTAAAAGATAGCTTTGTTTCCATCTCCCTGATACTCCACGTCTCCGATCTTCATGTTGAGATTCAAGTTTAATGCAATCTGGCGGGCACGAATCATGGTTGCATGCTCTTTTGCTTTGGCTTCGTTGAACTTTTCCATATCTACCGGTTTGGCCTTTCGGTAAATGCGTTTGATTTCGGCATCGGCTTTCAGATTGCTTTTCCGCATTTGCAAGGGAACCAATCGTCCGATCAGCGTTACCACACCAATGTCGTGTCCGGGAGTTGCCTCCACGGCAACAACGTCCCCTTTTTCCAATTGTATTTTATTACTGTTGCGGTAATATCCTTTTCGTGTGTTCTTGAACTGTATCTCTACCATCTCGCATTCTTCGGCATTGCCGGGAATGTCTGCCAGCCAGTCGTATGTATTTAATTTGTTGTCTTGGCGGGAACAACCTTTGCAGCAAAGTTTTCCGCTGCCGTTATAAAGTTTATATTCCATCAGTCTGTATCTATTTAATAATTTTACGGTTTTAATATATATATTCTTAGTCCTTTAAAAGAACAATTGTTTTCAGTGAAAAATCAAAAAAGACCATTTTGGCATTTACATTCTGCTCTATGTGCAATTGCGCTTCACTTAGCTCATCCATGATTCCCATCACATTTCTTTCATTGATGAAAGGAGAGAAGCGGGTGGCAAAATTCTGTTCGTTTATTGTCATGTATGTGAGTTCGCTTTCCTTCAGGTTATATATAAAGTTTTCTCGAATCATACGCTGACAATATTCTAAAAAGTTCTTTTGGCGTTCGCGCCCCATTCCGGCCACTTGTTCGCTCCATAACTTCATCTCTTTGATTTTTCGTTGATAAGACAATCGCATCAGGTTTACGAACAAATCAAAAAATAACTTGTTCTCTTCGTTCAAATGAATCGATTCGAGCGCTTTGATGAAATTTCCATTGGCAAGGTGAGCGATGGAATGGCTGCTGTTTTCTAAAATTCCGTATTTCTCTTGCAATACACGGTCGATGCTTGCTTCATCAATTTTTCGTACATTGATCCGTTGGGTGCGGCTCTGTATGGTTGGGAGAATCATGTCCGGCGCTTCGGAAACGAGAAGAAAAACAGTCTGTACCGGTGGCTCTTCCAGAAGTTTCAACAATTTGTTCGCGCATACCGGATGCATTTTTTCGGGTAGCCATATAATGCTAATCTTATATCCTGCTTCACTCGATTTCAAGCTGAGTTTTCTGAGAATCTCGTCACTTTCTTTGGCATATATAAGTGCTTGAGAGTTTTCTGATTCTATTTCATTTAGCCAATGGTTCAGGTTAAAATAGGGATTCTTTATCACGAATGCCCTCCAGTCGGCAATGTAATCATCACAGACGTCTTTTTTCTTTTTGGCATTTTTAACGATGGGGAATGTAAAATGTATATCGGGGTGGACCAGCTTGTTGAATTTCACGCACGAAGGGCATGTTCCGCATGCATCCGTCGCACCACGGTTAGTACAGCTGATATATCGGGCATAGGCAATGGCCAGTGGCATGGTTCCTACCCCTTCTTGTCCGCAAATGAGTTGGGCATGGGCTATTCGCCCTTCTTTTACATCTTCGATAAGGCGCTGCTTAATCTCTTCTTGTCCGATTACATCTCTGAAAAACACTTTAATATTGATTGTAAGTTTGTAATTTATAGCTGATAATTCTTTTTCTTCTTTTAATAGACGAGTTTCGCTACTTCTTTAATGCTGTTTACGGCTCCGATGGAGTAAAAATGTATGCTTGGCACCCCGGAAGACATCAGCTCTTTACATTGCTTCACGCTCCACTCAATACCTACTTGTTCTACTTCGGATTCGTTTTTACACTTCAAAACTTCTTTCACCAAATCTTCCGGTAAGTCTACTCTAAACGTCTTCGGAATCACACTAAGTTGAGATTTTCTTCTGAGCGGTTTGATCCCCGGAATGATTGGGATATGAATACCTGCGGACTTGGCTTGTTTTACAAAATCGAAGTACTTTTTATTGTCATAGAACAGTTGGGTCACAGCATATTCTGCACCGGCTTCCATCTTCTTTTTTAACCAGTATAAATCAGATTCCATGTTGGGAGCCTCTTCATGTTTCTCCGGATAGCAGGCCACTCCATATGAGAAAGGCGTATTGGTGACTTTCATCTCCGAACCGTCTACAAATATGCCTTGATTGAAGCGATTTATTTGTTCTTGCAATTCGATGGCATGATAATATCCATCTTTTTCCGGAATAAAAGAGGACTCGTGCTTGGCTTTATCTCCCCGCAGAACCAGCAGGTCGGTTATATTCAGAAATTGTAAGTCCAGCAGCACATATTCGGTTTCCTCGCGACTGAATCCGCTGCATAATATATGAGGTACTACCGTGATGTTGTACTTGTTTTGGATAGCGGCCGCTACGGCAACCGTACCCGGACGCCTTCTAAGACGATTCCTTTGGTACAGGCCGTTACTCAAGTCTTTGTAAACATATTCGGTGCGATGGGTGGTGATGTTTATGTATTTGGGGTCAAATTCTCGCAATGTGTCAATAGCTTCATATAGCTTTTCTATTCCGGTTCCTTTTAAAGGAGGGAGTATTTCAAACGAAAAAGCAGTCTTTGCATTGCTGTGTATTAAATCTATAACTTTCATTCTTTATGTTACTTGTGGTCTGTTGGTTACTTAAAAACAAACTTTCATGTTGGGACAAAAATACGAAAAAGAAAGACTTTCTCTTGTAATATTTGAAAATAGTTTGCTTTTGTTCTGGAAAACTTGAGTGTAGTCAGGCTGTTTTATCTTAAACTTGCAATCTCTTTCCTTATATATTTATATTATTTGCTGGTTTATTAGATATCATCGAACTGATGTTGCTTATTATATTCTTTTTCTTTCCGCTTTTCCGAGAAAACTCCTTTTGTATTCCCCATTTGTTTTTATTTTTTCTTTTCATGTTTCTTTGTTTTTTATTTCCTCAGTTTTTATTGTTCCCATAGGCTTGCAACCTATATAAGCGTGTAGATATATAAGGTCGG
>NZ_JACIDI010000030.1 GCF_014196225.1 Bacteroides pyogenes
TTAGTCCCGACTCGGAGGCGAATCTGAACGAATCGTGCCCAGTCGGGACTAATTTTTTGTATTTTGCAATACGTACTTTACCGGAGGCTTACGAAAGGTGTAAAAGCAGAAAAGAAACAATGCGAATTTTCGAGATAAAAGCTGACGTGCGGATATTGGCAGACGCTGCAAGATAATGTACAGAGCAAGAAAGGATACAGAAATAACACAGACACATGAACCTCACGGCAAGAGCAGACATAACAGATCCCGCCGCAGGTTCTATAATAGATTGAAAAGATTTATTTGCGTGGAGCTGCGGATTGTTGCATTTTGCCGGCAGAAGCCTCCGCATGGTTCTTCGCCACACCGTTCTTCAAGTATTCCTGAATATCGTGTTTCAGCCATTCGTAATGAAAAAGAGTCTTATAGGCAACGTTTCTGCGCAAAACGACTTCTACATTCACCAGACTGTTTTCATAGCCGGTCAGTTCGTTTCTGAACTGTTCGTCGTGTCCGGCCAGACGTCTGATCTCCAGCTCGCGTTCACGGCGCAAAGCCGTACAAACGGGAATCAGCAACTTCATCACCACATTATTCATGATGTGGTGTCCTTGCATATAGAGATAGGTGGTTTGGGGCACCAACCCCAACTTCTTCAGTTCTCCGCGCATGCCGTTCACCTTTGCCGTCAAATCGGGAAAATGGTTTTCCAGCGCGTTGAGCTCACGGTTCACCCGCTGTTGCAAGGCGTCAAGGCTGTGTTCGGGATGTTTCAGGTTGATGTCGCGCAAAGCGGTACAATTGTTGAAATCGTACATGGGGAAGGTGTACGTATCCCGCCGGCGATAGAACCAGATGTTCCACAAGAACAGCGGATAAACGATTTCGGAATAACGGCTCAGATAGGCTTCGAAATCCAGAATGGGGCGGTCGTTGAGCGTGGCCTGCACGCAGACTTCGTGCAGGCTGGCGGCGTAGCAATGGTAATTCTCGATGGCGTACGCATACGTCTGGAAGATATATTTGTTCCGGTTGATTTTGCGCGACGTATGAGTGGCCTCCTGCAACAGGAAATCATAATCGCTGTCTACGCAGGCTATCATGCTTTTCCCCAGCTCATCGGTGTTGAGCGTATTCATCAGCACCATTTTCTTGCCTTTCGTCAGCGAAGTGGACGAAGGGAGCATGACCTGAAAGTAATACTCGTCGTTTTCAAACTCTTCGAGCAGGCTTCGCCAGAAAGCGATATCGTCGTAGCTTTCTACGTATGCGATGATCCGCCGGCGCGTCTTCTTGGGGTAGAGCTTATGCGCCGCATGGAAGTAAGAAGAGGTGAGGTTGTCTCGTAATGTGCTTGGCATTTTCCTGATGATTATGGTTAGAGATCGGGGAACAAACTGATGAGTGACCGGCGAGTGATGCCCGGCGAACGGGAAAAATCACCGAAGCCTACGAAACGGGCGGACGGGACGCTCCGGTAATATCGGTCGAAATGTCGCTTACCTCCGTCACCGCGTCGAGCCATCCCTCCATGATGACCGCAGGCGAATGCGTACTCAGAATGATCTGCACATTAGGATTCAGCTCCCGTATCATCGCAATCAGCCGTTGCTGCCATTCGATATGCAGAGAGGCCTCCGGCTCGTCCATGAAAAGCACGCAGTGTTCATTGTCCTGCACGAGCACGGTCAGCAGAATCAACAGCATCTGTTTCTCGCCCGAAGAGAGCTTATAGGGCAACAGCAGTTCATCGTCCTGATAAAAGGCTATGTCGTTCCGGCGGCGGTCGATTTTCTTTCGCGTATAACCGAAGAGTTCATCGATCAAATCCTGGAAACGACGTTTGGGAACCGACAATTCCGCCGCCTTGTTACGTTGTTCTTCCTCCGGGTCGGCAAGCAGTTCGATCATCCGGTTGCCTACGTTCACCTGATAGTCGAGGTAACGGCGTTGTAGAAGATACAGTTGCCAGTCGAGTTCGGACTTTACATGCTTATCCGCCATCTGTGCTGTAAAATCGCCCATGATGAGCGGGCGGTCGTAGCTGCGGATTACATCGTAAGGAATACCGGTAGCCTGCGGATCATCGAAGAAAAGATGCACCCCTTTCTTCACATCGCTCTTGAAGTTGCCCGGAAGCTGTTCCAGATAATCCACCGCACGGTTGATGATGGTCGTCTTCCCCACCCCGTTGATGCCGGAAAGGATATTCACATCCGGTCGCAAATCCCATGCGATATCGTATCGTTTCCAGAGTCCGTCTATCTCAATACGCCGGATAAAGTTGGCCTGTTTCTCCATCCTGTTTCATTTTTAAGTACTTACAAATGTAAACAAAAATATTGATTTAACCAGCTTCACGGAAATATACTTGATTGCATCTCCGGAAAAGCACACAGTTCTTCAAAAAAAAGGCGGCGGGCTTTGAAAAAAAACACGGCGGGCTTTGAAAAAAAGGCGGCGGGCTTTGAAATTAAACACGGCGGACTTTGAAATCAAAGGCGGGCGGGCTTTTGAAAAGGCATATCACGCTGAGTGAGAAGCAATATTGCAACCTTTCCGGTCCATCATCCTGCCGGGAGTGTCGTTACCTGCCTGCAACAGGAAACCTACTGCCGGAGTTGCCGGAAATACACATCGAGCAAATCTTTGGCAGCCGCAAACGACGTCAGATTGCCCCGAAGCACCCCTTGTTCCTTCTCCTGCAACAGTGTTTGAATCCGCTGATCCTGATAAAAGCTGTCGCGCAACTGTTCGTTGATGCTTTCGTACATCCAGTACTTGCTTTGCTCATTGCGGCGGTATTCGAAGTAACCGTTGTCTTTTACGAAGTCGATATAGTTGTAAATCATATCCCAGACTTCTTTCACGCCGATATTGTAGAATCCCGAATACGTCAGCACCTGCGGCGTCCAGCCCGAATCGGGCATGGGAAAGAGATGAAGCGCGCTGCGGAATTGCGAGGCTGCCAGCTTCGCCCGTTCCAGATTATCTCCGTCGGCCTTGTTGATCACAATACCGTCCGCCATCTCCATGATGCCGCGCTTGATGCCCTGCAGCTCATCGCCGGTTCCTGCCAGTTGGATCAGCAGGAAGAAGTCCACCATCGAATGGACGGCGGTTTCGCTCTGCCCCACTCCCACCGTTTCCACGAAAATCTTATCGAATCCGGCAGCTTCGCAAAGCACAATGGTTTCACGCGTCTTACGGGCCACTCCGCCCAACGAGCCTGCCGACGGGCTGGGACGGATAAACGATTTCGGATGTACGGAGAGTTTCTCCATGCGGGTCTTGTCGCCCAAAATACTCCCTTTGCTCCGCTCACTGCTGGGGTCGATGGCAAGTACGGCCAGCTTCCCGCCTTTCTCGAGCACATGCAACCCGAAAACATCGATCGAAGTACTTTTTCCCGCTCCCGGCACTCCGCTGATGCCTATGCGAATGGAATTTCCGGAATAAGGCAGGCACTTCTCTATTACCTCCTGCGCGATGATCTGATGCTCCGGCTTCACACTCTCTACCAAGGTAACAGCCTGGCTCAACACCGTAACATCTCCTTTTACGATGCCTTCTACGAACTCCGCCACCGAACGCGTACGTCTCTTCGGCTTGCGTTTCAGATAGGGACTCACGGAAGAGGGTTGTTCGATGCCTTGATTGACAATAAGCCCTTTGTATTCTCCACTGTTCTCAGGATGTTCCATAGCTATGCGATTTAACGTTTTATATTAAGTTCCACTTTCGGGCGAAGCGGGTCGTTTGTTATCATCAGAATGCGCAGATGATGCTTCTTGTTCCCCGTGCTTCTTTTGTGAATGGTTACCCTCAATTTCGTAGTTCCTCCAGGAGGTATGACCGTCTTCTTCAACGCTACTTCCACCGACGAGTTGAAGACTTGCAGCTTGCTAATGACCAACGGTTTTTTACCCGCATTGGAAATCAGAATATCCCTGCCGGCTTTTTCCTTTCTCATCAACGGAACGCTTAAATCGATACTCGTTTCGGAAAGACGGATGGCGGGAGCATTCAGCGAATCCTTCTTCGACAGATGGGCAAAAGGCGGAAGCAGAATAGCCGATACGGGTATTTCGTTCTCCTCGCTCACTTTATCGCCGGCAAAGCGGGAAAGGTAGACAGACGTTTGCGTAAGCCCGTAGTCTTTCAGCCGTTGAGTGTCGAGAGTGACCTTGACTGTTCCTTTCTTTCCTTTCAACAGTACGGCGGGTTCTTTTTCTACTTTCAGATAGGGAGGGAGATGCATCAGCACAGGTTCGTAAGGACGGTCGGAAAGATTGACCACGCTCAACGTGATGACGGGGTTCTCTCCGCGATAAGAGTCGGGGAAAGCCAACTCCTCTTTGTCGATACGTATTTTTCCAAACGCATACGGGTGATTCTGAGTATGGTCTTTCACCTCCTGCACCACCTCGCCCGTAAATTTCAGATAAACCAAATGCGGTTCGGCATTGCTGTATATTCCTACCGTCTTCTCAAAATGCCCCAAAGCCTTAGCGTCGAAAGAAGCCTTCACTACCCCTTTCCCTTTGGGCGGAATAGGTTCTTTGGTCCACTCGGCCACCGAACATGCGCAAGAAGTCGTCACGTTTGTCAGCACCAACGGTTTGTTTCCGGTGTTCGTAATCACATATTCCACCATCACCGGGCGTTTCCATTCTATTTGTCCGAATTGATGCGTTTCTTTGTTTGAAGTAATGCGTGGTTGGGCAGCGGCAGTCGAAAAAAGAATAAACAGAGAGAATATAGACAGTAAAAAACGTTTCATGCAATATAGTTTAATGATATCGGCAAATGTAGAGCTTTTCAACGAGAAAAAGAACGAATGAAAAGGAATATTAACGTAGAGCATTGATATAAGTTTGCCGATCGATTCTCGTATTCCTTATCCATAAAGAAACTCCGCAAATGTTTTCGCACCGGCATTCAAAAGCCTGTTGCGGAACATTCGCGGAGTTTTCTGATATCAGAGTATAAATAAAGACTCTCCTATCCTAATCGGTACAGTCTTTCAGCTTATAGTCGGTAGACTTATCTCCATACACTTCGCGTTGAGGATTGATATAGAGATTGAGTCTCCAACCACCGAAGCGCTTCGGCACACAAGTGTTTTTATCGAATTTATTATACTTCATTTTTAAGGTTGTCAGCTTGGGCAGGCTTAAAAAGCTCGCAGGAAATTCTCCTTCGAAACGATTGAAATCCATATCGATCCAAACGAGAGACTTAAGAGCCGATATATCGGGGAACTCACCGCTAAACCGGTTGGATGTTATATAGATATGCGTCAATTTAGTCAGCCTGTTTAAACCGGCAGGTAATGGGCCTGATAGTTTATTGCGTTGCAGCTTGATTTTAGTCATCTCAGTCAGCCAACCGATCTCAGCCGGCAATGTACCTTCCATATTGTAGTCGGATAAGTGCAAATCAATCACCCGAAGTTCTCCACCTATCCGGTCGAAAGTCACTCCGGGCCAATTGCCTTCGGACAAAGGCATTTCCAATTTCCACGCATAAGTCCAATGTTTGCCTCCCGTAGCCTCATAGAGAGCCACCAACGCCAGACTGTCTTTCATCCGTCCGGCAGGAATCTTCTTTTGCTCGACGGTAAGCATATCCGTTCTGCCGGTCTGAATGAGAGAACGAACGGTCAGGACAGCCTTGCGTTCCGCATCAGTGGAACCCGCCTTTACAAGCACGACCGCATCGCCCTCATATTCCAGCTTATCTATCTGCAACCATTCCGGCTTGCCTTCAATCTTCCACTTCCCGTCTCCCTTTACAGTGAAAGCGAATGTGGACTCTTCATTATCGAGCAATACCCTCTTGCTCCCGGGAGAAACAACATTAAGAACCAACGGACGACCGTCTTGCTTAATCTCGATGCTGTCTTTCAGTGTAGGGTATTCCACAGATTGGGCATACACATACATGGAACGTGCCTCCACGCTTTCGTTCTTGCTGACAATCAACATTCCGCTACCGTCTTTCTCACCGCGTTTGGTCAACACCGTGCTCCAACTGTCGGCGTTCTTCGTGTATACGCGCCAAGAGGTGGAGCTTGATATATCGAACGACACTTCAGTGTATTCTTCCCCGATAAGAGGTTTCTCCAAAGCTTTCGACCGTATTTCGATGGCATATCCTTTCGGAATGAAATTCACGGCACACTGCTGCCTGATGACCAGCGTATCGCTTTTTCTCTGCCCCACAGTGTTATACACTACGATCTTTCCTTCGCGAACATCGCCTGCATTCGCCTCCATACGGAAACGCAGAGTGTCGTTGAACTCGCCTTTTTCTGTGCTGCAAGTCAGCCATTCCGATAAACTGGCAGCCTTCCAGCGGGCATTAGACCGAAGCAATCCGTATCCTTCCTGAGCGTCGGGGGTAAACATTCCCTCATCTTCCGCAGAGGCCTCGAGTTTTACAAAAGGTTCTTTCGCTCCGAACAAATAGTCGTTCTTCTCGCTGCATGCGACTGCAACCGACAATGCCATGCAGGCCGCAACTGTTTTTATGCTTTTCTTCATCATAACCTTCCGATTCTTATTGAATTACTTTTTCCAAAACAATATCTTTCAAGACGTAGTAGAAAACGGGCTGTTTCTTTTTATCAAGAGTGACTCCCGCCAAAGCATCTTTCATGAAAACCAACCTTTTCCCACCCGACACTCTGATCCGGATGGGAGTCTCTTCGGCATATCCATTGGGAGTGATGGTGATGGTAAACCCTTCGCCTTTTCCATAATCGCCTATTTTTTGCTTCACGGGCATCTGCATATTGCCGTTCTCGTCTGCTTCAATATACAGATCGTCCGCCCACGACAATGGGAAAACATCCCGGTCTTTAACCAAAATCAGATTGCGGAGTACATACCGTTGCGGGTTTTGTGCATCCTGTACAATTTCCACAGCGCCGGGATCTGTTTTCAGCAAAGCCCCCGATTTGAAATCTTTCGCCGTAAACGTATATTTACCCGGCAATTCGAAAGGTTTCATATCATCGCTGATAATATAAACTTTAACGGTCGATACGACAGATTGCACTTCAGGAGTCTCTACCTTCAAAGTAATTGTAAAATCTTTCTTGTCTTCCGTGATTTCCTTGTTGTCAATCATCCGGATACGAAGCAACGATGTTCCGCAACGGTCGAATGCCAGCTCTTTGTCGAGCAGTTCATAATCTGTGCCTGCAACAGCGCTTCCGTCTGCGGCCTCGATTTTCACAGAAACCGAAAGAGGAAGATCGTTACGCACACCCGATAGAACGACCGGCAGCTCCAATAGCCCCGAATTTTCCCCGACATCTACGCTGCTTCTGGAGAAATCGACACGCAGCGAGGCGTAGTCTACTCTGTCCGATTCACTGCAACCGAACAGGAATAACAATATCCATAATTTATATATGATCTGTTTCATGAACTCATTTTCTTTTTTCTTAAACAACATTTATCTGTCTACATCTTTCTGGGTATAGGGATACAGCGTAAAGAAGCTCCCGGCAATATCCTCCTCGTCCACTACCTTTATGGTGGGGTTATTCGTATTAGCGCCCTGCGCATACAACCCCCATCCCTTTTCATGCAAGAGCCTATACAGCATCGGCATGGCAGCTTTCGCTTTCACACGGGCGTATGCTTCGTCTTTTCCTTTTTCCTTATAAGCATCCAGAAAAGCCTGCTCGATAGATCCGGTCAATGAAATCACCCACTTTCTGTCGGCTGTAGTTTCATAATCTACCGGAATACGTACAAATGTCGGATTGGAGCCGTACAAGTCTTTGCCCGAATAGCTCGGATCGGTATCGGCATAAATCAGAGTCAGCTCTTTCTCATATTTGAACGGTACTTTTCCCATGTCCTTATCGATGTTTTTGGCAAAGTAAATGACATTGAGATGCTGCTCGTCGGGAGCATAGGGAGGACGAAGATCGTCGAACAGCTTTTTCAGGTTGCGCCCGATCGGATCGCCCGTGGCATGGTACACTTCGATTCCCAGATACACTTTATCGAACGTGTCGAACGCCATCCGCTGAACCGCCGCTCCCTTATCGGTATATGCCAATGTCAGATCCGGATGGGCAGCTTCTACGATTGTTTTTTCCGCAGGATTTATCAGAAAATGCTGAATCGTACCTACTTCCTTTATTTTCAAAGGAGACACCAGACTGAACCCGGTGGGAGTGATATAGAAAGGCAACATCCTAAACTCACTCTTGATCCCATTGCTGTAACGATAGAGCACTACCCGCGAATCGGCATCTACGAAAAACAAACTTTCCAGAAAGTTTCCTTTATAGAGCAAACGCTGGTACTTTCCTTGCGTCGAGTCGTAACCGATTGCTTTCTTCACTTCCGCTATTCCTTCGAGTGTCCAGTCTTTCTCCGTAGCCGGTTCGAACACATAGGTGATCACTTCGGATTGCCTCTTGCCGATACCCATGTTCGACTTTCCTTTCATATAAAGCTTTCCGTCATGGAACTTATCGAAAATAAACTGGGTCTCAGGACCGGCATACTTGTCGGGGCGACCGTCTCCGTCGGTATCGACCACAAATTCGTTCCACGCAGAGAATTGGGAGAAAGACTCAAAAATCAATTCCGGATTCTGAATATAATCCACACGGTAAGTGATTGTCTCATCGAATTTCACTCCTTTGCGGTAATAATAATCCACCGGATCACATTTCAAAGTCACCTCTCCTTTCTCATTAAAGTTCATAAGAATGAGCCAACGCCCCAGCAAGTTACTGGTTCCGAAATAGGTTTTCCAACCGTGCGGAGCATCCAGCAATATCTTTTTATATTCCGCTTTCACAGCAGCGACGCGTTGTTCCGGCGTCCGGTCGAATATATCTTTCGCCGAATCGTCGGAGCAGGCATAACAGCACGCCAATACGAGGATAAGTATAATTTTCTTCATTGCATTCATTCCTTTAATTCATATTTGACTGGTTCAACCGTTGAAGTATAATTTCTCTCAAATGCTCAAGATTGATCGAGAAGTTGCTTTGGTAGTACTCCTTCACAAGCGTAAGCTTCTTGTCGATCCACGTTTTTCCTTCGTTCAGAAATGGTCTGGAAAGGTCGTTCTGTAAATAAGTCGTTTCAAAATCCACCGGATCGGTCAGCAAATAGATGGAAACCAGCTCTGCAAAATCTTCGAATTCGGTAGAAGTTCCGTAAGGAGTCAGCATTCCTTTCATGATGGCCCGATTCTGGGCAACGGAATCGACCTGATGTTGCGTGGGAGATTGCACACCGGCAGCTCCCAACTCCTGCTGCGCGTGCACATACATATCCTGCCATGCCCGGCCTGTATAGTTGTTTTCGGTCACTTTATTAAAGCCCACCGGCAAATTATACTTCTGATGAATGATATGCGAAAACTCATGATGAATGGTATGAAGCTGTTGGATCACCCAATCTTTCCTTGACAAATCGAAATAATTCAATTCGG
Organism: Bacteroides pyogenes; assembly: GCF_014196225.1. Lineage (GTDB taxonomy): Bacteria > Bacteroidota > Bacteroidia > Bacteroidales > Bacteroidaceae > Bacteroides > Bacteroides pyogenes_A. The sequence continues at coordinate 9,460 of NZ_JACIDI010000030.1, forward strand.
TAAGCGTAATCCGCACACCGGCATCGGCATATCCTAACGTACGCGTTCCGTCGGCATTACGAAGTTCGGAACCCACAAGAACGATTTCGGGAGGGAAATGATCACGGATAAAATCTGCGCTCGCTTTCGATTCCAGAATGAAAGGCTCTATCCAAAACCGGCGGAGCATCTCTCCCGTAGGTACAACGACCTTTCGCATGGCAGGCGCCACAATATAACTGATGTCGACATACCTGTCCACCCATTTCCAACGAATGGCACAACGATACTTGTCCTGAAAATTTTCCTGAAAATATTTGTCTATCTCATCTGCCGACGGTGCCGCCTGCTCCGGCACATAAGCTTTGTTTTCATCGTCCTGGCAAGAAGGGAACAGGCATACGGTAATAAACAGTATATATATAAGTTTTTTCATATTCTTCATGTTAACGCTTAATTATAAGTCACTAAATGTTCTTTCGGTTCGGGAGAGTCTTCTCTCACATTAGGCTGCAAACCTCCGTGAGTAATGGCTGTTTGCGGAATTTGCAATACTTTACGCGGATCGTCCGGCCTCAAGGCATTCACAGTTCCTTCCATGTCCACATGAACCACGGGCAGGTAATGACGGCGAATATCGAACCAACGCAATCCTTCTTCTACGAATTCACGGCGGCGTTCATCCAACACCATCTGCAGGCGAAGCTCACTTTCTGTCAAGTCTTTATACACTTTCTTATAGTTGGCATGTAAAGTCGCGTAATCCAATGTTCCGCCATATACAGACTTCAAATAAGCTCCGAGCTGACTTTCGAATTCCGCTTTCTTTTCATCTCCCATCATGACCCATGCTTCCAGACGGTTGAAGAAAACTTCTTCGCCTCTCAGGGCGACTTCAACGGTATAGGGAAAGCCCGATGAGGAAGTGATGGACGTGCGTCGTATCAAATCGCGTTGAAATTTGGGAAGAAACGATGTGGTGCTTCCGTTGCCATAACTGTAGCTTACGGAAAAACGTTTGTCGTTTTTAGAAATCACCATGCTTTGATATACGTCCTGATTGAAACGATAGCCGGCATAAGCTTTATACCCGTATAGAACATCTTTTCGGATAAGCAGCAGATTCGAAGCCAAAGCAGGGTCGGTAAACTTACGCGCGATCACTTCGCTGCTCGCGCCGGTATACACCCGGCTATAGTCACGGATAAACTGTGGGTTATATCCATGCCCCAAAAGCTCGGTGGCATATTTTTCGGCTTTCGGATAATCTTTCTTGAACAAGAAGAAACGGGAAGCGAAAGCCAGAATAGCCGATCTGTTGAAATGATACTTGCCGGAATTTTTCAAGAATCTGTCCGATGCCAAGTCAATGGCTTCCAACAAATCTTTTTCGATAAAATCATATACTTCCTGTACGCTGCTTCGTTTATACTGAGCCAGTAAGGTTACTTCCGCCTTCTCCATGATTACCACACCGGGATCGGTAGCCGCAGTCTGCGGATCGTATGTTTTGGCAAAGACATTCACCAGCATGAAGTGGGCGAATGCGCGGCAAGCCAATGCCTCTCCCCGGATAGCATTCCGTCGCTCCGAATCGTTCTTTTCAATCTCTTCCAATGCCTGCAATGCCTGATTGGCATGCGCTATCGCATTGTAGTGAGAACTCCAATAGAAAGAAGGTGTATCCTGACCTTCCAGTTCCACATTCTGCCAACGGTAGGCTTGTGTCATATCGAGCCGTTGGACATTCTTGGGATCGGCGCCTACATTGTCGCTCATCCACTCCATAAATACGCCGCTTCCGTTAGGATAAGCGTTTGTCAGCAGTTCGGCTATTTTCTCATAACTATCCAGCCGCAACCGGTTGTCGGGTGTTTCATTCAGGAAAGTATCGCACGAAGCGCAAACTCCCAGCGCAAACAACCCTATAATGATATTCGTAAACAGATTTCTCATATACTTGCGAATTAAAAGTTTAGACCTACAGTAAATGTATACATTTTAGAAACGGGCAGAGAAACACCTCCCGACAAATAAAACTCCGGATCGATGCCGTTGAGCTTGCTGTCGGAATAAAGCAAAAGCAAGTTTGTTGCCTGAAACGAGAGGTTGGCGCTGTTGATAAAAGTGCCTTTGAGCCAATGACGGGGCAATGTATAACCTACGGTCACATCTTTCAAACGGATAAAATCTCCTTTAGCCACCCGCTCGGTACTCTTGTTGTACATCTGATAAGTCTGCTTCCCTTCAATGCGTTTGTAAGTCCGCTTATCCAGAATGGCAGGAATCGAAGTCAGCCTCTCGTCTCCTTTGATTCTCCAACGGTTCTTAAGTTCTTTCGGGAAAGCGGAGTAGTCGTTGTATGACGGATAGAACGCATCGTCCAATCGGATGACATTGCCCCATTTATACACCAATCCCAATGACATGTTCCAATTGCGGTAACGGAATGTATTTGTCAATCCTCCGTAACTTTTCGGTTCCAACGGACCTTCGTACTTCAATACTTTGTCGATGTCCGAACGCGACTGCAGATTCATGTCGTACACGATTTCATTGTTTTCGCCGTAGAATGTCGGGATACCGTCCTGATCCAGTCCGGCAAAGCGAATGGAGAACAAGCCCCGCTGCGGATAGCCCAACATGGCCACACCCGTATTCGAAATAGCGGAAGATATTCTTGAAAAGTTGTTCAGCTTGGTGATCTCACTCTTATGGAAGTTGAGATTCAAGCTGCTTTTCCATTCAAAATCTTTCGTGGCAATATTGAGTGTACTTACGGCAAACTCGAATCCGCGTGACTTCATGTTACCGATATTTCCCAGTTTGATAGCCTGACCGCCTACTCCTGAAGTATATACAAAGTCGATCAAATCTATCGATTTACGACGATAGTGAGCCACATCCAACATGATCCGGTTTTTGAAAAGGGCCATCTCAAAGCCTAAATTCAATTCATACATTTTTTCCCATGTCAGATCTTTATTCTGTAGACTTTCGATAGTATTGTATACCTCGTTGTCGGTAGGACGGAGCGTCTGCTTCGCATAAATCGTCAACTCGGCACTCGTAGCCGGACCCATGATACCATTATATCCATAAGATATTTTCGGTTTCAACAAACTGATCACTTTCGAATCCTTGAGGAACGATTCTTCGTGCATATTCCATGCAGCGCTCACATTCCACGAAGGCAAATAACGGGCATCGCGCGAACTGCCCAACTGGTTCGAACCGTCGTAACGGAAGCCGCCGTTGAATATATATTTTCCGGCATACGAATAAGCCACATTCATGAACGATGAAATTCTGCGGTCGCGACTTTCGCGATATGCGTAATATACATCTCCCTGTTGTTTCAGGTAATCCATTACATCCGGGTGAGTGGAAACCACACCGCCTTTATCCCACAGATATCCCCAACCGTCGTTGGCTCTGAGCTTACGCTCCACACTGTTTATCTCGAATCCGGCAAACACGTTGGCAACATGATCCATACTGATTTTCGGAGAAAAATCTGCAGTCGCTCTCATATACGCATGGCGCATGTCCGACTCTTCGGTATTGTAGAAACCGCCTTCGGGCAAAACGCTGTATGGATTGGCCGTCGGCAACTTGGGATTGCGGAACAGGAAACGGTTGGCGTCGATAATCGATTGCGAATAATCCGCCCTGTAGGCTTCCGCCTGATTCGAGAACTCATGAATCTTATGTTCCTTCAGCGTATTGGCAGCACGATACTGGAACGATCCCATCAACGTCAGGCTTTTGAACGGATTGTATTCCAAATCCATCTGTGCGGTGATGTCGCGAACGGTCAGATCTACAAAATTGTGTTCCAATTCATGAAGGATATTGAAGTCGGTATAGCTCCGGCGGAAGAACTCCCGATTGCCGTTCTCGTCATACGCTCTCATGCTACGGCTGGTATTCAACGCATAGTTGAAAGGATTGATATCGAAATCGCGTGTAAACTCACCGGTTATCGCGTCAAAGTTCCGGTCTTTCGTTCCCGGTACGCGTTGGTCGCGAATATTTGTCGAAAGCTTCAAGCCCACATTAAACACTTTCGAAAGATTGAACTTTCCTCTCAATGAAGCCGTATAGCGTTTCACCTTATCCGAAGTGACAGCCATACCGTTATCGTCGTAGTAACTCAACGAAGCATAATAAGTCGTCTTCTCACCACCGCCGGACAGGCTCAAAGAGTGCTGGTTCACCAACGAATGATGGAACAAAGTATTGAACCAGTCGGTATTGCTGTTGGCATAACCCGAGAGAAAATCCTCGTTCAACGTACCGTTCGGCCCCCAGTTAATATTTCCTTTGGTTATCTCGTCGAACATTTTCCCCATGGCTCCGAAGTTCTCGCTACGCGCTACCGTGGTGATATCGATCCATCCTTTGTTCACCAGCTCCTTGTAAATATACATCTCGTCGCTCGACTCCATGATGTTGAAGTCGCCATATCTCGGACGTCCTTTAAATGCGAGGCTTCCTGTATAGTTGACCGACAGTTTGTCTTTTTTACCCTGCTTGGTCGTAATAACAATCACACCGTTCATGGCCTGCGCGCCATACAATGAAGTAGCCGACACGTCTTTCAATATTTCGAAGCTGCTGATATCCTCCGGATTCAATCCTGCCACGCCTGAACTCAACAAGGTAGAAAGATTTCCCGAAGTAAGTTCCTCAGCGCTCACCGACATCAGGTCTTCCAGCACTACGCCGTCGACAACCCATAAAGGTTTGTTGGTTCCGTTGATTGAAGAATTACCGCGAATGGTCAATATCGGACTGGCTCCGAACGAGCCGGATACATTTGTTATCTGCACTCCCGACACTTTTCCCTGCAATGAGCCGGTCAAATCGGGGGTTCCTTTCAGGATCGTTTCATCGGCATTTATTTTGCTGGCAGAACCCGTAAACATTTTACGGTTGATTTTTTGATAACCGGTTACCACCACATCTCCCAGACTGATGGCATTATCTTTCATTACCACTTGCATAGTTTTCGTCCCAATACGTCGTTCTACCGTCTCCAAGCCGACATACGAAATTATCACCACATCATTCAGAGAAGCATCGAGCCTGAAGTTCCCGTCGATATCGGTAATCGTCCCCTGCGTAGTTCCTTTCAGTTTCACTGCCGCTCCGATTACAGGTACGCCTTGCTCGTCGACAACGGTTCCCTTTATCTCTGTCTTTTCTTCTTTCGAAGGCCGAGCCTGAGGAGACAATATGATTGTCATATCTTTCAACCTGTAAGAAAGGCCTGCCTGCGGAAGATATTCGTCCAATACCTCCTTCAGCTGCTTGTCCCGACATGCGTAACTCAACCGTTTCGACATATCTATCAAGTCCTTTCTGTACAAGAACTTATACTTTACTTGTTGCTCCACTGCCCGAAAGAAACTTTCGACGGGAGCCTGCTCCAGATTCAGCGTAATGCGATTGCCCGCCTGCTGTGCATTTACCGTTTGCAAATGACAGAGAAAGAGCAAAACGCATGCTAAACTTCTTAAAGAAAAGAGTGATCGTTTATCCATACTTTACCTTTGTTTTTATATTTAATATATGTCTCAAAAAAACTCAAAAAGAAACGCAGGAAGCCATTCAGGGCCTCCTCAACAATTACACTTGTATTTTTCGTATTTTCCTACGGAACCGGCATTATAGCCACATTTTTCATTATGATTTTCTTATTTTCCGATGATGAGCTTCCGCCCTTCACGGTCGATATGTATCAATCCGCTCTCTTCGATCATCCGGAGAATCTCATCCAATTGTTCATATTGCCTGAATGCACCTGTAAAGGGGAGTTCCTTTAACGAGGGGGCCTCATAGACTATTTCGACATCATACAATCTCCCCAACACATTCATCAGCTCTTCCAACCGTTTGTTCTTGAATGTGATCACTTCATCCACCCATGCCGTATATTCATATGTGTCTACATTCACCACAGTCAACCCGTCGTCATTCACCCGGCATTGCTGACCGGGTTCCAAGTCAACAGACCGGTTGCCGAGAGAATACCGGATTTTTCCACGTACCAGCGTAATCATAGGCGTTTCATTATCATAGCAATGCACATTGAAGGCCGTACCCAATACCCTGACCACTCCGTGTCCGGTATTAACGATGAACGGATGAGACTTATCTTCAGTGACCTCGAACAGCAGTTCTCCTTTGACAGACACCATACGGTTAGAACCCTCAAAACGGTTAGGAAAGGTTATTTCCGACTCGGAGTTGAGCCAGACTTTCGTACCGTCGCTGAGCTGCATTTTAAATCGTTTCCCTCTCAGTATTTTAAGTGTATTGTACACCACTTCAGGGGAACCGGAGTTTTTCTCTTCTACCGCAATCAATCGATCTCCCTGCTTGATAGCCCCTGCCGAAACGGTCATCACTTTCTTCGACTCACTCATCGGAATACGCCTTCCATCCGCAGTCAGCAATAAAGCATCGGCAAGCGTTTCATCACTTTCCGGCATCGGCTCGTCGGACAATCTTTCCGAATAGATCCGGTTTTGCCACTCTCTTCTTTCCGTTATCCGATAAAAAAAGAATAAAGATACTCCCATCAGGGCAACTAACGCGGCAGCTACGGACCACCGCCTGAAAAACAAAATTCTGCTTCCTGATTTTCGTTGCCGGGCATTCATCCATCTCATATATGCCTCTTCCGCTTCCATCCGGTCTTTCTCGGGGTCGAACGATGCCAGAAATTCCGGTCGCTCGTATTTCTCAAGCAATTCCCGGTATCTCGGCGACTCAGCCAGCCAGCATTCCAGCTCTTCCCTCTCTTCGGGCGTAATAATGCCCAAGACCTTTTTCCGAATCAATTCGGAAACAATAATCATTCGGTTATTTTCCATTTTCCATTTTCCATACTAAAGATTATCGTTTTATTAACAAGACACTTAAAAAAAGAAAAAGTGGCGCGAGGATTGAAAAAATATTTTCTTTTTCTTTTTTCATACATTCTTTCTCTACCCTCTTTTTTCTTTCAAATTCATGTCAGGAAACATTGCCCGAAAGAAAATTATTGTAACTTTGCCCCTTCATATAGAATAATGTAAATCAAACCAATTAACAAAAAACATTAAAAGCGCATTTTCAGCCAATGAGCCAACTACATCAGGACGAATGGATCATCACACAACTTACCACGAACTTCAATGAAGGTTTCCGTTTGATGTTTCTCGCATACTATGCTCCCTTGAAGCGAATTGCCGGAAGAATAGTCGGTTCTGATTTTGCAGAAGATGCCGTACAGGATATTTTCACAAAAATATGGACAAACAGAATATGCTTCGGGAATATCAGCTCCCTCAAGTCCTATTTGTACACAAGCATACAGAATCAATGCCTCAACGTACTCCGCAAAAACGGGTTACTGGAAAATTATAAAGAAGCGTTACAAAACGGCCATTGGGAAGAAAGTATACTCGACGAGGAAGTTTTCATCCGTCTGTACGAAGCAATCGACCGGCTTCCGGAGCATTACAGGGAAGCGATGATTAAAACGCTGAAAGGAGAATCTATTGCCAAAATCGCCTCATCGATGAATGCCACCGAAGATATGGTCAAAGCTTATAAGCGCCGCGCCAAAGAGTTGCTGAAAAAGCAGCTATGCGATATTACGCTCATATACAAATAAAAAAGAACGCCCCCAAACAGCTTCTTGGAAATAAACATGGAGGTGTGTCAAAACTCCATTTTCCTTAAATCAACTGTCATTTGTAAAGAACAATCGCTATCAAAGAGCTAAAAACTCAATGATAGCGATTGTTTTATT
>NZ_JACIDI010000031.1 GCF_014196225.1 Bacteroides pyogenes
CGCCTTTTTTTCAAAGCCCGCCGCCTTTTTTTCAAAGCCCGCCGCCTTTTTTTCAAAGCCCGCCGCCTTTTTTTCAAAGCCCGCCGTCTTTTTTTTCAAAGATCGGCGAGGGCGAGCAGAGTTTTATTATACTTTATTCATCCCCGGCAACACTTCATCTCTATCGCCGCAGTGTCGATGTCCGCTCCCATAGGAGGATTTCGTTTCGACAGTTTGATTTCTATTTCTTCTACCGACGGGAAATCGGCGAAAAGCCTTCCGACGATTCGTCCGCACACGTGTTCCAGAAGTTTCGACGGAATACTCATTTCTTCTTTTACGGCTTCGTACACATCCGCATAGCTCACCGTGTCTGCCACTTCGTCCGTTTCTGCCGCCCGGCCGATGTCGACTTTCAGCCTCAAGGCGATGATGTATTCATTGCCTACGAGATTTTCCTGCGGCATTACGCCATGATAGGCATAGCAGCGCACTCCTTCTAAAACGATGTAACTGTGTCGGATATTCATATACGTGTCGATGTGTCGGTAAGAGGATACTTATGCCAATGAGCAAACCTTTTTGGTTCCTAAAAACAGCAAGACGATTGCTGCGATCAGGAGCGATTTCGGATCCAGTTGGGCGGCTCCCTGTTGAATCATACCTGTGAATACTTCGCGCAATGTGCTCCAGATTATTTGCAGTCCGTCCATGCGGATGAAAAGCACGGCAGCTATGGCTACAACGAGTGCCGGCCAAAGGTTCGCCCATCGGCTCTTCCGACCGGACAATTGGCCCATCACACGCCGGCTGAAGTCGTTGTCCGGTATTTCCTGTTTGTTCTCCTGAAAGAATTGACGCAGGAGTTTGTCGTTATCTATTTCCATCATAACCGTTTCGTTTTAAATAATTTGCCAGTTTTTCCTTTCCTCTCGACAGGTGGCTCTTCACCGTTCCTGCCGGCATTCCCGTAATTCCTGCAATCTTGTCGATACTGACATCCTCCATGTAGAAGAGCGTGATGCAGGTCCGTTCCGCTTCTTTCAGCGTCTTGAGCGACTGGTAGATGTCCATCTGCTGTCCCACGTTGGTCGGTTCGGCGCAGTTGATGGCGTCTATCTCTTTGGTATCCAAATCAGCCGTCTCTTTCCGGCTGCGAATATAGTCATAAAAAACGTTATAAGCAATTCGGTACAACCAGGTGGAGAAGCTTGATAAGTTTCGGAAAGAGGCGAGATTGGTATACGCCTTTATAAACGTATCTTGCGCCAGGTCGTCACTCAATTCGCTGTCACCACAGGTGAGGTGCAGAAAGAAGCGCCGCACGGGCGACTGGTATTTCTGCACCAAAGGCTCGAATGCTCTTTTGTTTTTGAGCACTACCACCTGGGCGACTAACGATAATTCATTGAGTTGGCTCATCTCGCTTCGTCGTTCCGGTGATGGTTATTTTCTGGTTCATTCTCTTCGAATCTGCCGGGGTTGCGGTCGGTGAACTGACCGTTTGCCGTACGGCCTCGATAGGAGGCTTCTTCTTTTTTCTCTTTTTGGCGTTCGATAATCCATTGCCCGATGCCCATGAACATGATAAGCAGGCCGATGGCTCCGATACCGAAATTGTCGGTTATCGCCCATAAGAAGATGAACAGTCCGATTCCGGTGAAAGTGTTCTTAATCCCTTGAGCTTGCCGGTCCTTTTGTTTTGGGTCGTAGATGAACTCTTCGGGAAGCGGCTGCCCCGCTGCCACCGCCTTTTCCGCAAGCCGGTAGCGGGCTTTCCGGTTTTTGTAGCGGAAGAAGAAGACGATGAAAACAATGAATACCGGCAACCCGAACATTGCTATGATAAACACGATGGCAAGGATGAACCCTTTTCCAAAGGGATTGTCGAATTTGGTGAATGGGAAATCGTCATCGTCGCTGTCGAAGTCGAAACTTGTGTGCATTTCCTCCGTCAGGCTGTCGTCTGCGGTTGTTAAGCCCGTTTCGGCGGTATCCACCCCTACGACGGTGATGCCGGACTGATTGTTTTTCGCTTTTTTCGTTTGAGATACGGTGATTTTTACTTTCCCGATGGAATCTTGTATTACGGTTGTTTTTTTCTGGGCGTTCGCCGGCAGCATGCAGAAGGTCAGTGCGACCATCATGGCTATAAATATCCGTTTCATATTCTTATGTTTTTAAATTTTGTTTCTTTGCCTGTTAGACGTAGTTAGTACTTTATAAAGTTGCAAAGAGACGAAATATTTTTGATATTTGCAGGAATTAATCATCGAAAATGAATTTACCTGCTTCTTTTATAAACGATATCCGTTCTTTGCTGGGCGACGGAGAATTTGAGAATTTTGCCGCAGCCTTGCGGGAGACACCTCCGGCAAGCATTCGTATGAATAGAGATAAACCGCTCTGCGGTGGCGGGCGGGCGGAGAGTCGGGAGCGGGTTCCCTGGGCGGCTCACGGTTATTATCTCGACGAACGGCTTACGTTTACTTTCGACCCTTTGTTTCATGCGGGCGTTTATTATGTGCAGGAAGCCTCCTCCATGTTTGTCGGGCAGGCATTGCGGCAATATGTCACGAAGCCTGTGGTGATGCTCGACCTTTGTGCCGCTCCGGGCGGCAAATCCACTCATGCGCGCAGCGTGCTTCCCGAAGGAAGTCTTCTGGTGTCCAACGAAGTGATCCGCAACCGCTCGCAGGTGCTGGCGGAAAATCTGACAAAGTGGGGGCATCCCGATGTGGTGGTGACCAACAACGATCCTGCGGACTTCTCTGCGTTACCGCATTTTTTCGATGTGATTCTTGCCGATGTGCCTTGTTCGGGCGAAGGGATGTTCCGCAAAGATGCGGCGGCTGTCGACGAATGGAGTCCTGAAAATGTAGAAATCTGCCGGCAACGCCAGCAACGCATCGTGGCGGATATCTGGCCGTGCCTGAAGCCCGGAGGATTGCTCGTTTACAGTACGTGCACCTACAATATCAAAGAGGACGAGGAAAACGTTCGCTGGATTCGCCGGGAGCTGGGAGCGGAATCATTGCCTTTGGATATCTGTCCCGAATGGGGGATTACCGGCAATCTGTTGCCGGGCGATGAGGCTCCCGTATTTCGTTTTCTTCCTCATCGGACGAAAGGGGAGGGGCTCTTTCTGGCTGTTCTCCGCAAACCTGCGGAAGAAGCAGAGAGCGACCGGCACTTCTTTCCGCAGGCTAAAGCAAAAAAGAAAGAGAAGAAAGGGGCGGCAACGGGCGCTTCTCTTGTTTCCAAAGAAAATCTGACAACGGCAGCGAGGTGGTTGAAAGAAACCGTTTCCGGCAAGTATACATTGGCTGCGGAAGGCGCCGGGATGTATGCTTTTCCGCATGCGTATGCCGGTGAATTGGCGGCGATGAAGCAGGTGTTGAGGGTGATACAGGCAGGTGTGAATGTGGCTGAAGTGAAGGGAAAAGACATCGTTCCGGCACATTCGCTGGCTATGAGTAGTCAACTCCTGAACAGAGATGTGTTTCCGTCGGAAGAGATCGGTTACGAACAAGCCATTGCCTATTTGCGGAAAGAGGTGATTACGTTTCCGCCATCGGCTCCCCGTGGCTTTGTGCTGCTCACTTATCGGCATATTCCTTTAGGCTTTGTAAAGAATATCGGCAATCGTGCCAACAATCTCTATCCGCAAGAGTGGCGTATCCGCAGCGGATACATGCCAGAGGAGGTCAGAACGTTGTAAATCCCCGTCAGCGTACCCTGCCTCCGCTGATCCAATGCTTTCGGTAATACGGCTCGTCCAGACTGCTGATAATCACTCCGCGGCCGGTGCTGGCATGGATGAACTTCCGGTCTTTGAGGTAAATGCCTACATGTCCCACTCTTTTTGAAGAGCGGTGGTTGGAGAAGAATACAAGGTCGCCTTCCTGCAGGTTACTTTTCGATATTTTCCGGCTCTGCGCTTTCAGTTCTTCGGAGCTTCGGGTGACACGGGTGCGGTACGCTTTCCGGTAGATGCTATATACCAACCCCGAACAATCCGTTCCTTGTTTCGAATTTCCGCCTCCGCGGTAAGGAACTCCCATCCACTCGGCTGCTTCCAGATAAAGGGGGTGATGGTCTTCCATCCGGATGTCCATTCCCAATGTGATGGAAGCTCGTGCCAAAGCGGCATAATCGAACTGCGGAGCTGTGGTACGGCACGAGGCGAGAACCAATATCGAGCCGATGAATGCTATGTATGTAAGGCTTCTGCGCATCGGAGACATTTATTCCTCCACGTTGAAATAGTCTTCCAGCTCCTTCTCGGCGGAATTGTTTTCATTGGTGATGTCACGGATGACGATGCCGTTCTCCAATAATGCGATACGCGGGCACACGTCTACCGTGTGATTCAGGTTGTGGCTGGAAATGATGATTGTGGCCCGGTGCTCCTCGTTATACTTCCTCAGCAAATGTTTGATAATAGATTGTGAACTGGGGTCGAGGAAATTGAAGGGTTCATCCAGAATGAGCAGTTGCGGGTTGTGAAGCATGGCGGAGATAATCCCGATTTTTTGTTTATTTCCGGCGGAGTAGTTTCTGATCAGCTTTTTCTGCCCGGTCACTTCCCCGTTCATGAACCGCTGGAATGTTTGCAGGCGTTCATCTACTTGCTCTTTGTTCATTCCGTACATTTTGCCGATGAAATAGAAATACTCTTCGGGCGTCAGGTAGTCGATGAGGAAACCGTCGTCAATATAAGCGCCGGTGAACTTTTTCCAGTCTTCATTGGTACTCACGTCTATTCCGTCGATGCTTACTTTTCCGTTGTCGGCTTTCAGCAAGTCCAGTATCAGTCGGAAAAACGTTGTTTTTCCCGCCCCGTTGTTTCCTACCAGTCCGAGCATTTCACCCCGGCTGATTTCGTATTGTTCGATGTCTACGGCAACCTTCTCGCCGAATTTCTTTTTAAGTTGGTTTATGGTAATCACAATCTGTAATGTTTAAACGGTTGATGATTCGTCTTTCTTATTGCCGGCTGTCTCTGAACCCCGCCATGTTCTCGTAGCGTCGCTGCATGAAACGCAGATATACATTCCTGATCCAAAGCGGAGAGGCAAGCGTGAATGCTATACCTGTCAGCAATAAAATAATATAAGTGGTATTCGGGCTCAGAAAAGCGGTCAGTACGCTGTACAGAATCAACGGTATGCCGAAAGAGCCGAAATTAATCACCATTTGTATGGCACTGTTGCTCTGTCTTCCGGTGAGCTTTTCGTTCAGCGGAATCGTCTGTTTGTTGTAGACAGCGAGCTGGAAGAAACAGAAATAGATAACTCCTGTGGTATAGAAAAACCATGCGAATGCGCCCAATAAAGAAAGTTTGTTCATGGCGATGGCGGGAATCATCAGTATAAAAGGAATGATTTCGCCGATGGTATATACATAATACTTGGCTTTCAGCAGGTTCATGATAGATTCTTTGCGAGACATCAGCCCGTCGAGGTAATTGCCTTCGAACGACATGAGTTGCGAAAGGATAATCATGCCGAATGCGGCAAAATTGTATACGCAGATAAATGTTGTCATGAATTTCCCGTCGTAAACGCTCGAGAAACTGAGTGCCAGAGAGAAAGCGACCACGATAATGGCGATGCTGCGCAGCGAACTCTTACAGCGGCGGTTGCGTAACAGCATTTTCAGCTCCAGACGCATATATTCGCCTATTTCGCCGTAACGTTCAAAGAATTTGTATTCCGATACATGTTTGATCCGGACATCGTCCACTTTCGCCAGCTCGACATAGATGAGTCCGGACATGATTCTGCGGTTCATATACCACAAAAGGACGATAACGAGCAATGTACCGATAAAATAAAGGATGCTTCCTTCGATATATCCGTCTCCCAAGTCCATGAAGAAATAGAAAAGAAAGCTGTCTTTGGGAATGAAGAGCAGACAGCCGATGCCTGCATATACGACAATAGGAAGAAGTATCCACCATATGCGTTCGTTGATTAAGGTGCGGCAGAGCAGATACCAATAATTGTTGACCAGTATCAGGAGCCAGATTCCGATGAGATAAGCAATAACGCCCCATATGCCGAAAAACTTGGTGATTGTGAGAGCAGAGAAAGGAACGAACAGGAACATCCAGACTAAGTTGAAGAGACTGAGTCCGGAACGTATCAGCAGAAAGTCGATGATCCGATTCCGTTTCACCGGCAGCAGGAGGTAAGGTTTTACCTCCTGAGTCGGTGTTTTCTGAAACGGAATACGCAGCAGGAAGTCTATCGCCAGGATAAAGACCAGCGCACCCGCGTTCATTACCTGATAAGGCTCCCGGTTGGGAGCCATATCGGCAAATGCGAATGCAAACGTTATACCGAAGAATATCAGGTAGCCTGCCCAAAATACTGCCATTATGTATCCGAGCGCTTTGGCAAACTTGTTTTTCTCATACATTGGATGCCGGCGGGCAGCCAGCCTTCCGTGCTTGCGTAATTCGTTAAATATCAGCATGATTTTGGTCTGCTAAAAATATCCGTTTATTTCTTTTCCTCCTCTTCGGGCGAAGTCATGATCACCCGTATCTCATTCTTCTGTTCCATAAGCTGAGCGAGGAACTCCTGTACGTCTTTTGCAGTGATGCTGTTTACCAGAGCTTCATAATCCTTCGTATAATCAACCCCGGTATAGAAATATTCGTCAAGATTATTCAGCCAGTAGCTGTTTTCTTTCTGAGCATCCTTATATTTCTTCAGCATATATTCCTTGATTTTCTGCATGTGCTCGGCAGACGGACCTTCCTGCGCCATTTTGTTCAGCTGTTCCAAAACGATTTCCGAGAGTTTGTTTCTCTTTGCCGGGTCGGTCTGGAATACGATTTGCAGCGTCATCCGTTCTTTTGGATACTTGCTCAGGCTTCCGCGGCAGTTTACTCCGTATGTGCCTCCTTCTTTTTCACGGATTTCTTCGGTATATACCATGTCCAGCGCTTGATCAAGGAAGCTCAGGAGCACGTTGTTGCGCAAGTCGTATTTGCCTTCTCCGTTGAAGAGGAATAAGATGGTGGCCATCGGTGTCTCCTGCTTCTTCGTGAACTCGTTTTTGTACAATCCTTTACGGATGTCCATGTGAGTGTCTCTGAAAGTCTCTTGACGTTTGATTGCGGGAAGTCCTCCGAGGTATTTCGCGATCAGCGGTTTCATGTTTTTAAGATCTACATTTCCTACCAGGTAGAATGTAAAGTCGCTCGCGTCTTTATAGCGGTCTTTATACATTTCGATAATCCGGTCGTAATCGATGTTTCCCACCATGTGCTCTTTCAGGCTGATGGCACGCGGATGATTGTTGTACAGCGCATATGTCATCGTATCCCCGAATGCCTTCATCGGGTTGGCGTCGGCATTCTGAAGCTGTGCTTTCAGGCGGTTCTTGTACGATTCGAAAGCCTCGTTGTCTTTACGCGGAGCGGTGAATGTGAGGTAGGTCAGTTGCATCATCGTTTCGAAGTCTTTCGGAGAGCAGTTGCCCGATATATTTTCCGTATTTCCGCCGATGGATGCGCTTACCGTTGCGCGTTTCCCTGCCAGGGCCTTTGCCAGATCCACTTGGCTGAAGTTTCCGAGTCCTCCTACGTTGGCAACACTGTTCAGCTGGCTGATGTTCAACGCTTCGTTGTCGGCAAATAAGCTGCTTCCTCCCAGACTTGTTCCTTTCATCAGAATCTGATCGGCTTTGAAGTCCGTTACCTTTACATACACCTTTACTCCGTTAGAGAGCACCAGTTTGGTTGTTCCGTAAATGTCTTCCGCTTTTTCGGAAACGATCTTTCCGCCTTCGGGTTCCTTCGAAAGCAGCGGTTCGTTGGAAACTTTGTCTTCGTACGGTTTCAAATCGAGTGATTTGAGTTGTTTCAACATTGCCGCGATTTCTTCTTTCGCAGGATATTTTATCCCCTCTTTCTCCGGGCCGCCGATCAGAACCACCTGATTGTTGTCGGTAATCAGCTGCTGCATCACCTGGTTAATCGCCTGTACCGGAATATTCGGAGCCATCTGGTTCATGATGGCATAGTCGTATTCGATGCCCGGTATCGGTTCGTTATCGAGGAAGTGGTTGATGTATTCTCCCACATAAGAGCTGTTCTTCATCTTTTCGCGTTCGTTGTAAGCCGACTCCAGACCTTGCAGATAGTTGGCGCGCGCGCGTTCGTACTCCGTTTGGGTAAATCCGAAGCGGCGTGCTCTTTCAGCCTCTTCCAGAACTGCTTTCATGGCCTTTTCGATGCCGTCTGCTTTGCTGCTGGCGCTTAGGTTGAAAGCATCTTTCGTCTTGGCAAGGAAGTAGTTGCCGAAGCTTGCGCTTGCACCCGTGAAAGGAGGGTTGGCCTGTTGAAGCTGTTCCGCGAAACGGCTGTTCAGCATCGCGGTAGCCATGTTCAGCATGTACTGTGTAGCGTAATAGGCGATGTTGTTTTTCAGGGAATCGGGCGTGGCGTCATGCTTGAAAAAGAAGTTGATGCTCGGCGCCGTCACCTCCTTGTCGGTTCCGATATAAATCAGCGGCTCTTGGTTGTCTGCCACCGGATAGTAGATACGTTCGGCAGGATTTACCGGAGCTTTTACGTCTGCGAATATATGTTTCAGTTTGGCTTCGATTTCGTCTACATTGATGTCGCCTACAATCACAATTCCCTGTTGGTCGGGGCGATACCATTTGGCATAATAGTCGCGGATGGCTTGGTAGGGGAAGTTGTTGATAACGTCGATACTTCCTATCGGCATGCAGTCGGCATATTTGGAATCGGGATACATCACCGGTTGCGCATTGGTGTAGATACGCATGATACCGCTGTTCCGGCTTCTCCATTCCTCACGTATCACGCCGCGCTCCTTGTCGATTTCTTTTTCGGAAAGCTTGATGGCGCTCGACCAGTCGTGCAGGATGAGCAGGCAAGAGTCTACCACGTTCATATTGTCGGTAGGCACATTGCTGATGTTGTACACCGTCTGGTCTACGCTGGTATACGCGTTCAGGTTCACTCCGAATTTAATACCTTTCGTTTCGCACCAAGGTACGATGCCGAGTCCGGTTTCATCGCCGGGGAAGTTTTTGGTTCCGTTGAATGCCATGTGCTCGAGGAAGTGAGCCAATCCGCGTTGTTCCGGCTCTTCGAGGATGGATCCCACTTTTTGTGCGATGTAAAACTCAACACGTTTCTCAGGCAGAGCGTTGTGCCGGATGTAATAGGTAAGCCCGTTGTCGAGTTTGCCTATGCGAACGTTCTTGTCCACAGGAAGCTTCTGCATCGGCTGGGCTGATGCGCTTTGGAAATTGCAGCATATCGATAAGGCCGCAATAAATAATCCACGTAATAAATGTTTCATATAAGTAATTATTTTAAGAAATAAAAGTTTCTGAAACCGTCGTTCGAAATCATCCCGATTGGAGGTCAAACGAACTTCTCTATTCTTTTAATTAAATTTATTGTGGTATAAGTCGCACCGGTTTATGGTAAATCACAAGTGAGTCGGTTTTTTTATTTAATCGCTTCCCGTATTCTTACCAATTTGGTGAGCAACCCTTCCAGCAAGTCGAGTTTCAGCATGTTGGCTCCATCGCTTTTGGCGACCGAAGGTTCTTCATGCGTTTCTATGAACAGTCCGTCGGCACCTACGGCAATGCCGGCTTTCGCTACGGTCTCTATCAGTTGAGGTATGCCTCCGGTTACTCCGCTTGTCTGGTTGGGTTGTTGCAGCGAATGAGTCACGTCCAGTACCACCGGATAGCCGAATGCCTGCATCTCCGGAATGCCTCGATAGTCTACTATCAGATCCTGATACCCGAAAGTGGTTCCGCGTTCGGTCAGCATCACATTCTTATTTCCGGCTTCCACTACTTTGGCGGCTGCGAATTGCATGGCAGCGGGAGAGAGGAACTGCCCTTTCTTTATGTTCACCGTTTTCCCCGTTTTGGCTGCCGCAACCAGCAAGTCGGTCTGCCGGCACAGAAAGGCAGGTATCTGGAGTATGTCCACATATTCCGCTGCCATTTCCGCTTCATCGGAGGCATGAATGTCGGTCACGGTAGGTATGCCGAATGTGTCGTGCACCTTCTTTAACACCTTCAACGCTTTTTCGTCGCCAATGCCCGTGAATGAATCCGCCCGCGATCGGTTCGCTTTGCGGTACGAGCCTTTGAATACGTAAGGGACTCGAAGCCTTTCGGTGATGCCGGCCACTCGTTCGGCAATGCGCATCGCCATTTCTTCACCTTCTATCACACAAGGACCGGCCAATAGGAAAAAGTTGCCGGCAGGATTGTTTTTCAGTTCGATCATTCTTAATATTGTAATGAGTTGCAGTTTAAAATTCGTAATCAGGTGTCATTTGGGGATAATCAGTGTCGCTTTTTCCGGTAAAATGCCTATTTCCAGCGGGAAATGTTTAGGCAGCAACCGTCCGTCCAAATCGACTGAAGCATTTTGTGCCCGTAACACTTTCACTTTGCGTGTGCGGTAGCTTTTCACCGTTTTGTGGTTCAGGATGCGCCCCTGAATCAGCATCCATAAACCCGAAATGGTTTGGAGAAATTCGGGATGATAGATTACCGACACGTCCAGCCAACCGTTGTAAGGCACTGCGTTCGGAGTCTGTCCCCATCCCCATGCGCTGCCTATACATACCGTCATGATGCGTCCGCGAATATGTTCGTCGTTGATGCGCAGGTGCATCCGGTGGAGCTTGCGTTCGAAGATCAAGGCAAACAATGCGGCTACATACGACAGGAATTTCACTCCCCAGAACCGTTTGGTCCGGTCGGTAATTTTTACGATGCGCGCTCCCAAGCCGATATTCACCGCATTGAGAAAATAGCGGTGTTCGTGCTCCTTGCCGTTGTAGAAAGTACAGGAACCTACGTCTATCTTTCGGAGACGGTGGTTGATGATGCAGTCTACCGCCGCTTTGTATTCGGTGGTCAGCCCCCAGTATTTGGCAAAGTCGTTGCCTATTCCGTTCGGGATGATTCCTATGGCGATATGCTCTTTGTCGGGTGCGTCGGAAAGCATGATGCCGTTTATCGCGTCGTTCAGCGCTCCGTCGCCTCCCACAATCACGATGGTGCGATAGCCGTTGTTTGCCAGAATTTTGGCAAGCCGCTCCACCGAACCGAAACCTTCGGATTGCACATAGTCGTAATTTACTCCTTTACTGTCCATGTACTCCTTGATTTCTTTCCATCGTTTCTGTACCTTTCGGGTACCTGCTTTGGGGTTGTAAACGACTCCCCATTTTCCCGGTTCTACGCTCATGTCGGCATTCCTTTACTATCTTAGCGCCAAATATACTAAAACTCTTGCAGTTTCCGTTTCACAAAAGCTATCTTTTCTTGTGTCGGCAGCTCCGCGCTGACCCAGTGTATCGTAAATCCCCTGCGCTCCATTCCCCGAAACCAAGTCATCTGCCGTTTGGCAAACCGGTGGATGGCAGTTTCCAGTCCGGTATACATCTCTTCGTAGGTCAGCTTGCCGATAACGTACAACGTGAGATACTTGTATTCCAGTCCGTAATAAATCAAATCTTCCGGAGCAATGCCCCTGGCTATCAGTTGGCGAACTTCCTCTATCATTCCCTGCTCCAGCCGTTGTTTCAGCCGCCGGCTGATTTTCTCGCGACGCAGTTCACGGTCTATCTCCACGCCGATGATAAGGCTGTTCAGTTTGGGAAACTCCCTTTCCGGAACGGGGTGCGCGGCATAGTATTCTTCAATCTCTATCGCCCGTATGGCACGTTTCACCGTATCCACGTCCGTCGAATTGTGCAGCGTTTTATATCGGCTCAGCATCTCCGTCAGCTCTTCCAAAGAGCATCCCGCAAGCCGGTCGCGCAGCTCCGGATTTTCCTGCACGGGCATCAGCCGGTATCCTTTCAGTACCGATTCCAGATACATACCTGTTCCGCCGCATAAAACAGGAAGACGGTTCTTCTTCCGTATCGATTCGTAGGCTGTCAGGAAATCACGCTGATATTCGAAAACATTGTATTTATATCCCGGTTCGGCAATGTCTATCAGGTGGTAAGGAATGGTTTTTCCCCCAACCGTATAGTCCTCCAGATCCTTTCCCGTGCCCAGATCCATCCCCCGGTATATCTGTCGCGAGTCCGCGCTGATGATTTCCGTATCCAATTCATGCGCCAATGCTGCGGCAAACGGAGTTTTCCCCGAAGCTGTGGGGCCGAGTATGGTAATTAAATCGCAATTAGGCATTGTCTTTTCTTTTAATGTAGTACAAATTTAGAAAATATATTTTACCTGAGCTAATTTTTCGCTTTGGAACTATCTTGTTGAGGAATAGAATGTTATAGTTTTAGAAAAGATGGATAGGTAACGATCTGGAAATGAGTGGAGTGATTTGAGTTGCATTGTTTTAAATAGCCAAAGAATGTTCTCTTTTTATCATCTGCAAAGGTATACATTTGCGAGGGAAAGTAAACGTTCCTGGGTGATTTTCTTCGTTATTAAGTGAGGATTTCTTTTCTATATCCTTCGTCCCCGTTTCTTTTTCTTATTGGTTCATGCCGTAATTTCCGGTGAAAAGCGGTCTCGGCATAATCCTCTTCGTGGACTTGAAAGTCCAATACTCCACCAACAATTCAGACAGAACATGGCCGCATAATTTATGAATTAATCCCAATCTCAGCTCTGAATTTCCACGGCTATCAAGATGGATATTGATTCGGGAAGGAAGTTCTATTATTACGCCCGTAGTTGTAGCTGATGGAAGATTGCTGTCGGGAAACAAGGATAAAGGAATGAATGTGGCATTGGGGACTTTGTCCGCACGATTGGTATAAACACGACTCAAACCGATTTTTTTCTTCTAATAATGTGTGCTATAACAACAGATTCACTACATTAGCTTACTAAATTTTTACGCTCGTCGGGACGGGTGATCCCGCCCCTTGGCGCTGGCCGTTCCCCGACCGATGAGTTTAAAAGCGTAAAATAATCTGTGATATATTTTGATTCTCCACGACTTATCGAATAACAGTTTTCTTATTTCGATGTTTTATGAATTTAAGATACTTGTAATTACGTGGAAGTATTTCTTCGTTTGACTCCCAGAATTTTTCACTCACGTCGGACTGGATCGGAACAAGGTGCTCGACAGACTTAAGTTTTTGCATCGGAGTCTTGCCGTTCAGTGAGGAATGTGGTCGTTTCTTATTGTAGAACTCCT
>NZ_JACIDI010000032.1 GCF_014196225.1 Bacteroides pyogenes
TTTTGCTTTTCTTCAAAGTGGTGCCACCAGGAATCGAACCGGGGACACAAGGATTTTCAGTCCTTTGCTCTACCAACTGAGCTATGGCACCTTTTGGGGTTGCGGGTGCAAAGGTAATGAAAGTTTTGGAATCTGCAAGTAGACTATAAATAAAAAGTACTGATGAAAAGAGAGCTGTTTAGTTATCAGTGCCTTAACTAATCTCTTTATTCTTTTTCTTTCAAAGAATTCCATCCTTGGGCCTTTAACTCGAATTCTTTTCCATCACGAGTGATCAATGCGTATCCTAATTCGGGTTTCGTGATGTGTCCGATAAACCGAATACCTTCTATCTGAGAAGCTTTTTCATGGTCGGCAATAGGTATGGTAAATAGAAGCTCATAATCTTCTCCACCGTTCATTGCACAAGTGGTTAAATTCATATTAAACTCTTCGGCCATGACTGCTGTTTGATAGTCGATCGGGATATGTTCCTCATATACACGGCAACCTGTATTACTTTGCTTGCAGATATGAAGAAGCTCCGATGATAAACCGTCGGATATATCCATCATAGAGCTTGGAATAATATTAGCTGCCGCAAGCTTTTCAATGATGTCTTTACGGGCTTCGGGTTTTAGTTGGCGTTCAAGTAAATATTCTTTGCCGGAAAAATCCGGTTGAATATCTTTTTCACCTTTAAGGACGGTCTTTTCGCGTTCCAAAAGTTGAAGTCCCATATAAGCAGCTCCCAAATCTCCACTGACGCAGATAAGATCAGTCTCTTTAGCCCCACTCCGATAAACGACTTTATCCTTATCGGCTTCTCCAATACAGGTAATGCTGATGGCAAGTCCTGTTAAAGACGAACTGGTATCTCCTCCCACGATATCCACATGGTATTGTTGACAAGCCAGACGCACTCCGGCATAAAAATCTTCTATATCTTCTACGCAAAAACGTTTAGAAAGAGCAAGAGATATTGTAATTTGTCTTGGTATGCCATTCATGGCATAAATATCGGAGAAATTGACTATTGCAGACTTGTATCCTAAATGCTTCAGCGGAACATAGGTCAAGTCGAAGTGTACACCTTCCATAAGCAGGTCGGTAGTTACTAATATCTGTTTCTCCGAGGGGTAAGAAAGGACTGCCGCATCATCGCCTATTCCGTATTTACTGGATTCGTTTTCCAATTTGATACCCTCGGTGAGGTGGGCAATCAAGCCGAACTCGCCGAGGGTCGATATTTCTGTTCTCATAAATAAGCATTAATGTTAAGCACGGTTAATGAGTTCGCGCATGATAGTCGTCATCTTGGGCTGAGCAGCATCCGCAGCTTTCTGCACCTCTTCGTGTGTTACTTCAACGATCTTTCCTTCTACTCCCAGGTCCGTAATGACGGAAACACCAAAAACCTTGATCCCACAATGATTGGCTACAATTACTTCAGGTACTGTAGACATGCCGACCGCATCAGCTCCCAAGATGTGAAGCATCTTGTATTCTGCAGGTGTTTCGAACGTGGGGCCTTGTGTGCCGAGGTAAACCCCGTGTCGTACTTTGATTCCTTTTTCAGAGGCAATCTCATCTGCTTTGCGAATCAGTTCTTTGTTATACGCTTCACTCATATCCGGGAATCGCGGCCCATAAGAGATGTTTTTGCCTCGCAGAGGATGTTCGGGGAAGTAGTTGATGTGGTCGGTTATAATCATCAAGTCACCGATTTCAAAATCAGGATTAGTTCCTCCGCTGGCGTTTGAAACGAACAAAGTCTTGATACCGAGTTCACGCATTACCCGTACCGGAAAAGTTACTTCTTTCATAGAGTAGCCTTCATAATAATGAAAGCGTCCTTGCATGGCCATAATTTCTTTGTTGCCCAATTTCCCGAAAATTAATTTTCCACTGTGCCCTTCAACAGTAGACAGCGGGAAATTAGGGATATCCGAGTATTTTATTTCATATTTCTCGGTAATCTCACTTGCTAAACTACCCAATCCTGTGCCGAGTATGATTGCCGTTTCAGGACAAGTATGCATCTTTTCTCTCAGATAAGTTGCGGTTTCTTGAATTTTCTCTAACATAATTAATGATATGTTGGTTAAATTTATTTTGTTGGTTTTGCAATATTTCAACTTCAATGGGGAGGATGTAGATAAAGGGTTTTAGAGCTTCATCTAATGCTTGATTGGCGATCAAGCGGCTTATATCTTTGTCCGTAGTAATAATCAGCCGCTCCTTGCTATTTAGTTTCTCAAACCGATTCCTGATGAACTGCAGGTCGCGATGAGTGAATTGATGATGGTCGTCAAAAGAAATCATTTCTATCGTGGCAGTATGCTCTTTTAGCTTTTCCTTGATGTCAGCAGGGGAGGCAATACCGGTGACAAGCACTACTTCCGTATTTGTTAAAGCGGACAGAGGAATAGTTTCACTTCCCCGATGTGTATCTTGTGCTCCTGATGAGAATGCAGGCTTTAAATCCCCATAGCGGAACGATGAAAAATAGAGTTGTTGATAGGGGTAGAGCCCTATTCGTTTGGTAATAATGTTATAATCGATTGGCTTGATATTCTCGGGACATTTGGTGACAATAACTATTTGCGCCCGGTTTTTCCCGTCGACAGGCTCGCGAAGGCGTCCGGCGGGAAGTAGAGCGTCATCGCAGAATAAACGGTTGTAGTCAGTCAGTAAGATGTTTAGTCCCGGTTTGACATATCGGTGCTGGAAAGCATCGTCAAGTAAGACAACATCTACTGTTGGATCTTTCAAGGCCAATAACTTTTCGATCCCATGGCATCTATTCTCATCAACAGCCATTACGATAGACGGGTATTTGACATACATTTGATAAGGTTCGTCACCAATGGTGTATGCAGTGCTTTCTGCAGTAGCCTTTACATATCCTTTGGATTTGCGTTTGTATCCTCGGCTCAAAACCGCTACGCGATACTTTCTATGAAGAAGCTTTATCAGATATTCGGTGTGGGGAGTTTTGCCCGTGCCTCCAATAGCCAGATTGCCGATGCAAATAATTGGAGCATCAAAACTCTTCGATTGGAGAACCCCCCAGTCGAAGAATTTATTCCTTATTCTAACCACTGCTCCATAGAGCCACGAAACAGGGTAGAGCCACTTGTGTATCTTGGTAAAGTGTTCGTCCATGTATTAATTTATTTCATGTTCAGTTCAAAAGGAATTCGTGCCTGAATCGCCGATTTCTCTTTCAGGTTTTTCAACAGCCCGAATGATTGATAATACTCTCCTAATTTACTGTTCAGCAACTGGGATTCTATATAATTGGTGGGTGCACTTTCGAATAAAGAAGAGAAAAAGTCTTTCTTTTTCGGGTAAGATATAATGGTATATCCCTCTATCCCGGCTTTGGATACAGCAATCTCCAATGCTTTATCTATTCCTCCGAGCTCGTCAACCAAACCCAGTTTTTGTGCTGTTTCTCCTGTCCATATACGACCTTCAGCTATCTTTTCAATTGCCCCTTTAGTCATACCGCGCCCTTCTGCACATCGGGCAATAAAAGTGTCGTATCCTTGAGATACTGTCATTTGAATGAGAGCTTTCTCGTCCTCATTAAAAGGGCGCATTATATTGCCTATATCAGAATATTTGTTGGTTTTTACCACATCGTAAGTAATGCCTATCTTCTCGCTCAACTCCTTTATGTTGGGAATCATTCCGAAGATGCCGATAGAGCCGGTTAAGGTAGTCGGTTCGGCAACAATTGTGTCGGCTATGCAAGAGATATAATACCCTCCTGATGCGGCATAATCTCCCATTGACACAATGACCGGTTTGGTCGCTTTCAACTCTTTTACCGCATGCCATATTTGTTCGGATGCAAAGGCGCTTCCACCCGGTGAGTTGACACGAAGTACAACGGCTTTTATATCTTCATTTTCTTTCAGTCTGCGAAGGTCGCGAATCACTTTATTTCCTACTATACCTTCCTCCGTTGCGCCGGATATCGGATTATCCGTAATTTCTCCGGAAGCATAGTAGACAGCTACAATATTGCCGCTTTTATCTTTGGGGACGTTCTTTTTTATATTAATCATCTCGTTTAATCCAAGCATCGGCAACGAGTCGTCTTCATCTATATGCATCACTTTTTTTAGATAGTTACGGATATCATTTCGATAAATCAACGTATCTGCCAACCCTGCTCTTACGGTTTCTTCTGCCGGATAAAACATTAGCATCCGATCGGCATAAGCATTGAGAGAGTCGATCGGGATATTCCGGGATGCAGACACATCCTTTGTGATTTGTTTCCACACGGAATTAATAAACTCGGTTACTTGTTCGCGATTGGCTGTACTCATCTCTGTAGAGATAAATGGTTCTACGGCAGATTTGTAAGTACCGACCTTGAATATCTGCATTTCTACTCCCACCTTTTTCAGCAGATCTTTATAGAATAAAGGGGTAGAGGAAATGCCGCGCCATTCAATGACTCCTTTAGGATTAAGCAAAATCTTATCTGCTACGCTTGAAAGATAATAAAGCTTTTGTGAATATGTGTCGCTGTAAGCAATTACAAACTTACCGCTTTCTTTAAAGTCAAGCAGTGCGTTTCGTATTTCTTGCAAAGAAGCGTACGAAGTACTTAGGTAAGAAGCTTGCAGGTATATACCTTTAATGTTCTTGTTTTCTTTTGCCTTTTTGATTGAGGCAAGGATGTCATCCAATCCGTAGATTTCGGTATCCTCTTTAATCAACTTGGACAGTATGTCTATCGGATTTTCTTGAGTACGTTCGACTAGCGTTCCTCTCATATTGAGCATCATTACCGAGTTCTCTTTCACTATCGTTTCGTTGTCTGATGCCGATACGATACCGAACAATGTGATAATGCCGATAATAAATAATAGGATAGTCGACAAAATGATTCCGGTTACAGTGGCAAGCGTAAATTTGAAGAAATCTTTCATAATACCTTTCGTTTTTTATAGCCAACTAACTTTTAGCCTAACAAAGATAAATAATTGAGTTGATATTTCTCCAATAAGTCGCACGTTTTTTTGTTTTGTCACATTGAAATATAAGTTTATTGGTTGGTTATGCCAAAAAAGCTTTTTATCTTTGTCTTTCGTTTTTTATTAAAATAAATCTTTATCATGAAAAGAAAATCTCTTTTTCCAGCTGTAATTCCGGCTGTTTTTTTTCTATATACTTCTTGTTCTAAGCCGGAAAAGATAGAAACAAAAGATTATACCCAGTATGTAAATACTTTTATAGGCGCTGCCGATAACGGACACACATTTCCGGGAGCTTGCTATCCTTTCGGAATGATACAGACCAGTCCGGTAACAGGTGCAGTAGGCTGGAGGTATTGTTCGGAATATACGTATCAAGATTCTTTGATCTGGGGATTCACGCAAACTCATCTGAACGGAACCGGCTGTATGGATCTGGGAGACATATTGGTGATGCCTGTGACCGGTGTACGTGAACGTTCGTGGGATGCTTATCGCAGCCGTTTTTTGAAAGAAAAAGAGAGTGCGTCCCCGGGATATTATACTGTGGAGCTTATGGATCCTCAGGTAAAGGTAGAGCTAACTGCTTCGGTTCATACGGCTTTCCATCGATATACTTTTCATGAAGCAGATTCGGCTTCTTTGCTAATCGATTTGCAGCACGGACCGGCCTGGACGGAAGAACAATATCATTCTCAGGTGAATAGTTGCGAGGTGACTTGGCAAGACGCTTATACATTGACCGGACATGTGAATAATACGGTGTGGGTGAATCAGGATTACTTCTTCGTGATGAAATTTAACCGTCCCGTTGTCGATTCTCTTTATTTGCAAATGGGGGAAACTGAAAAAGGGAAGAGGATTATCGCAAGCTTTGATCTAAAGCCGGGTGAAGAGCTTTTGATGAAGGTCTCCCTTTCTACAACGAGTGTGGAGGGTGCGAAGAAAAATATGGAAGCAGAAATTCCTGCATGGGATTTTGAAAGAGTAAGGGGAATTGTCCATGACGAGTGGAATAGCTATTTGAGTCGTATTGAAGTTGAAGGAACAGACGATGAAAAAGTGAATTTTTATACTTGCTTTTATCATACGCTGATTCAACCGAATCAAATATCTGATATAGACGGATATTATCGCAATGCCGCAGATTCTATAGTTAAGGCGGGTGCTGGTGTGTTTTATTCTACATTCTCTTTGTGGGATACATACCGTGCGGCCCATCCATTCTACACGTTGATGGTTCCCGAACGTGTGGACGGCTTTGTCAATTCGCTTATCGAGCAAGGAGAGGTACAAGGTTTTTTACCTATTTGGGCTTTGTGGGGTAAGGAGAATTTCTGTATGATTGGTAACCATGGAGTTTCTGTGATTGCAGAGGCCTACCGAAAAGGCTTTCGGGGGTTTGATGCCGAAAGGGCTTTTGAAATGGTAAAACGGACTCAGACGGTTTCTCATCCGTTGAAGTCGAACTGGGAGGTGTATACGAAGTATGGATACTTTCCTACGGACCTGACTAAAGCAGAATCGGTATCTTCTACATTGGAGTCGGTTTATGACGATTATGCGACCGCTGATATGGCAAATCGTCTTGGGAAAAAGAAAGATGCCGCTTATTTTGCAAAACGGGCGGATTATTATAAGAATCTTTTCGATCGGAAAACTAACTTCATGCGTCCGCGTAAAGCTGACGGGACTTGGAAGTCTCCTTTCAACCCAAGTGAAGTCGGGCATGCGGAAAGTAGCGGAGGGGACTATACGGAAGGAAATGCCTGGCAATATACATGGCACGTACAGCACGATGTTCCGGGGCTGATTTCTCTTTTCGGTGGTGAAGAAGCTTTTTTGAATAAATTGGATTCTGTGTTTACCGTAAAGCTGGAGACTTCGCAGGCCGATGTGACGGGATTAATCGGTCAATATGCCCATGGCAACGAACCCAGTCATCATGTGGCGTATCTCTATACTTTAGCTGGCCGTCCGGAGCGTACTCAGGAATTGGTGCGCGAAATTTTCACAACTCAATATCGAAATAAACCCGACGGACTTTGTGGTAATGACGATTGCGGACAAATGTCTGCCTGGTATATGTTTACTGCAATGGGATTCTACCCTGTGGATCCCGTTAGTGGCGAGTATGTGTTTGGCGCTCCGCAACTGCCGAAGATTGTTTTGTGCCTTCCGGATGGTAAAACTTTTACTGTTATTGCCGAGAATTTATCTGCTGAACATAAATATGTAGACTCTATATTTTTGAATGGTAAGAAATATGAAAAAAAGAGTATTTCTCATGAGGAAATCCTTAAGGGTGGCGAGTTGCTTTTTAAGATGAGGTAGCTTTTTATATGAGGATAGAGTTTATACAGAATCAGAAACAAGATTATTGGTTTTCTGTATGCTAACCTTATTTATATAGAATCTCTCCGATAGTAAATTAAACAGTGTTATTAAAGTTGATAACTTGTTGCTTTACTGGCATAGTTTAATTTACGCTTCTCTTGTCCTGATTATTTGTATTTGAGTGTTTTGATTTTTAAATTGGTATTGAATAATTCGTATTTTTCAATCTCATTCCCAGTTACTTCAATTTCGGCTTCTTTTCGTTGCTTTTAAGGAGAATACTTGCACGAAATGCGACAATCCGCAGTTCCACGCAAATAAATATTTCGGTTGTTTGCTGTGGAAGTCTGCGGACGCCTGCGGCCTTCTGTCACAGATACATGATGCAGATATATGTTATGTCTGTTCTTGTCGTGCGCTACATGTATCTGTAGTATTCTCCGGTTAGTAGTTTGTGTTGTTCGGATCGAAATTCGTCCACCCTTCCAGCCAGTTGTCGTTGCTGCCGAAAGCACCGATGTAGGCTACTTGTTCGAATCCTTCGGAAAGCATTGCATCGGCGAATGAAGCCGCCGCTTGCGCTTCTTTACCCGGAATGCAGGGAGCTTTCAGATAATTGCCCGCCTTCATGCCCAGCTCTGCGGCAGTGACGACTTTGTTACCCGGCTGTGTTTCGAAGAATGTTTTTGAGAATGCCTTTTCGCCTGTCGTAAAGCTTGAATTTTTGTCGCTTCCTATAAGAGCCATGTCGGCAAACCAAATGTTGCGGAGCTTCAGCTCGCCTTTGGCAGCGGAGCCTTGAGCGTCTCCTTTATCATTTTCGATGATGAGGCCTACGGGATACCCTACAGCGATGGAATTGAAACAGCTCAGGTTGCTGTACCTGCGGATTTGTATAGCTGCCTGATATCTTCCCAGCGCCGAACCGTTGTTCGGATTATAGTTGCCTCCGTTGATGTACTTACCCGGTCCTGCTTCGTTTACGAAGCTTTCATCCATCGCTTTCGGGCCGATGAAAGTAATGTTGCTGAACACTGGTCTCGTCATGGGAGACAGATTGGTGCCATCCTTCCAGTTGTCCGATTCAAAACCGTTGGAGTTTGAAATATCTGCTATTCGGGGGTCGCGTATGCTCAGGCAAAACTGTACTTTTCCGCAGAATCCGTTGTCGGTGTCGAAGTCGTCGTCCCATCCCTTGTAGGCGATGAGGTGTTTGCAATTTACCGTTCCTCCGAACCATTCGTACGAGTCGTCGTTGGAATAAGACACTTGAACGTGATCTATCTTCGTGCC
This sequence comes from Bacteroides pyogenes, assembly GCF_014196225.1. GTDB lineage: Bacteria > Bacteroidota > Bacteroidia > Bacteroidales > Bacteroidaceae > Bacteroides > Bacteroides pyogenes_A. Next base: position 8,610 of record NZ_JACIDI010000032.1, read on the forward strand.
GCTACCCACTGATCCCATTGTCAGTCCGTTGATTTCCTGATTGGCCTGGAACGGATAACCCGCAAATTCGATGCGTACATAACTCAGTGTTCCCGAGTTATCCGCAGGGTCGGAGCCTCCGTGTCTGGTACGCGGACCGCCTTCGATCTGCATTTCTTTCTGATTGTTGGGAGCCTTTCCGCAAAGAATGATTCCTCCCCAGTCGCCTGGTTTGCGATTGCCTTTGGGCTGTGCCGATGTAAATACGATCGGCTCGCTTTTTGTGCCCTGCGCATACAGTTTGCCTCCGCGCTCCACTATCAGAGACGCTTTGCTGGTCTTGTCTCCTTTTATCACCGTTCCCGGTTGCAGAGTCAGTTCGGCTCCGTTGGCGATGTAGATCCAGCCTTTCAGCGTATAAGTGCCTTTGGGCAATATTTGTTTGCCGTTGAACACGAATTCGTCGTCTCCATTGCCCAGCGTGTTGCCGGCAAACAAAATGTGGTCGCAGGCGTTCAGGCCGCCGTCTTTGCTCCATACATACTTCGATTCGTCGATAGCTCCTCCTGTGTTCGGTCCGGTGCTTTCGTCATTTCCGCAAGCCGTCGGAACGTTTGCCAAAAACAAGGCAATTGCTGCATAAGCCAATGTTCTGATTTTTTTCATTTGAGTCGTTTTTTTAGTCGTACACTTGTACGGCGGTTAATAATTCGATAATTTTTTAATTTCTAAGCAAGCACGGGCTTTTACGTGCGTTCTGCCATATCTCGTAGTCGTTTGGCGCTACTGGTCGCGTTTCCATCTTCCCGTTTCAGAACCGATAACCGACGCTCAGATTGAAACTGCGTCCCGGCCTGTACGATTTGGTTATCTCTTCGATCTCTGCTTTCATTCCGTTACGGCGTGTCACCGTGTTGAACTGCTTGTAATATACTTTTTCCGTTAGCAGGTTGCGTATGCCTGTTTTCAGCAGCCAATGACTGCCGAAGCGTTTCGATACGCTGAGGTCGATCATGTTGCGGGGCATTTCGTACGAGTCGGGGATGTTTACCGTATTTTCTCCGCCCACTGTTCCCACCGTGCGCCCTACGCCGATAATCCGTTTCCCTACCCGGTTATAGAGCAAGCCGAGGTTGAGCTCCGCCTGTGGATGATGATAGAACAATCCGGCGTTGATGAGGTAAGGAGATTGCCCTTGCATGGGTCGGTCTCGCTCTTGTGCGCCCTCATCGAAGTCGACTCTACTTTTAATCAATGCTCCGTTGAAGGAGCATGTAAAGTTCCGGAGTCCGATGAAAGCAAGGTCTTTCCGTATATCCACTTCCACACCCAGGCTATAGGCGCTCTTGGCGTTGTGGAAAGAATATACCGGAGTTTCGCCGCCTGTCATTGTGTAAGTCCACTCGATGGGAGAATTGAAATGTTTGTAAAACAAGGCTACAGAGACCTGTTCGCCCGAAGTAGGGTAATATTCGTACCGGAAGTCGGCATTGTCGATGTAAGAAGGAGAGAGTTCTGTATTTCCTTGTACAGAACTGCCCAAATCGAAGTCGTAGAATACCGAAGAGGAAACTTCACGAAACTCGGGCCGGTTGACCGAACGTCCGTACGAAAGGCGCAACTGATGTTTTTCATCCGGCTGCCAGCTGGTGTTGACGGAGGGAAACAGGTCGTTGTGCCGGTAGATCAGGCTTTTCGGGCTTTTCTCCACATCGCGCGTATTGCCGATCAGCTCCATCCGGTTGTGTTCGAAGCGCATACCTGCATAAATGTTGAAAGCACCTAAAGGAAGGCTTACGGCTGCATATCCCGCAAACAGTGTGTTGTTTCCTTCGTAATTGTTGCGCCATTTGGGCCTTTCTATCAGGTAGAGCTTGTCGCCCCCATAGTTGTTTTCCTGCATCAGTTCGTCGGGGATATTCATGAATTCGAATCCCGCAGGCAGAGTGTTTTGAGGATTCCAGTTGTATAGGAATTCTCGTGTGGTATAGGTGCGTGTGCGGTATTCACCGTAAGCGCCGGTTTTCAGCGTAGGGCCGAAGCCGTCGGCGAATTGAAAAATGTGTTGATAATTCAGGTTCCCTGAGAAAATGTGTTCATCCAGATCGGTAAACTCACGGCGGATGTCGTTAGCGCGTATCAATGCCAGATGTCCCGGTTGTTGCCCCTCGTCGTTGACAGTATAGCGCCGTCGGTCGGGCATGTTACGGGCGGAGTAGGCATATCCTGCGCTCCAGTCCAGCTTGTCACGGTCGAACAGGTGTTTTCCGGTGAACTGTCCGTTGTAAGTAGTGCGGCTGCTGTAATAGTATTCGGCACTCTCCATCCGGTTTTCTTGAGCGTCCCAACCCCTACGATCGGTGTATCTGCTTTTGCCCAACTGATTGAAAATGCTTCTGAACTCATACCGAGCGCCGGAAGCGGCGGGAGAGAAAGTGAAGTTCAGCATGGCCCCTGCACGAACATCGTGATTGTATTGATTGTCTTTCGCTCTCCGCAGATAGTTGCTGCGGTCGTTCACCTCGTCGTAAGCTCCGAAGAGCGAGTTTTCCATATCTTCGTAAACCTTATACGAATTGCTGTAGTTGACCGCTCCCGAAAGCGCAAACTCTCTTCCGTTTCCCGACTCCCAATGGCGGCTGAAGTCGAGACTCATTCCCGCATCGGCAAAAGGCTTTCGCCTGCGGACTGCCCAATCGTTGTTCAAACTGTTGGTCGTCAAGTCCACCGTTTTCAAATCTGCGCTGCCCGATAGTCCGTCGACAGGATTCATCATACCGTCAATGCCTCCTTTCAGGCTACGCAGTCCGTTGTCGAATCCCAGAAAATCGGTTCCGCTTTCTTTTTCGTACAAGAAACTGTTGAAATGCGTACGGTCGTTCAGCCCGCCGTTTAAGTTGATCGAGAACGAACTTTTAGACGGAACATCCTTTGTCTGAATCAGGATAAACCCTCCCGTGAAGTCCGACGGATATTCGGGAGCGGGGCTTTTCACTACAATCATGTTGTCCAGTTGCGAGGAGGGGATCAGGTCGAACGAGAAAGCTCTCGAATCGGCCTCCGAACTTGGTACGGCGCTACCATTGGTCCATACATTATTATATCGTTGCGACAACCCGCGCACCATCACAAACTTGTCGTCGATGACAGAGATTCCCGGTACCCGTTTGATGACTTCCGAAGCGTCTTTGTCTTGTGTCCTGCCGATTTGTTGAGCCGATACTCCCGATTGTACCACCAGGCTCCGCCGTTGGTCGGTCATTACCGAAATTTCCGTATTCTTCTTCATTCTGCCCGTTATCGTGACGTCAGCCAATGTTTGCATGTCGGCCTCCATCTCAAAATTCAGCGTAGTTTCTTTTTCTGCTTTTATGTCTCTCAGCTCAATCGGTTTGTACCCGATATATGTTACCGTTATGGTATAAATCCCGTTTGCCACGTGTAGCATGTAATTGCCGTTGAGGTCTGCGACAGTTCCGGCATTTATTGCTGCAATTTGTACAGTCGCCCCCGTGAGCGGCTCTTTGGTTTGTTTGTCTTTGATACTTCCTTTGATTATTCCTGCTTCGGCAGTTGCTGTAAGCAATATCATCAAAAGAAGAATGGAGGAGATCTTTTTCATATACTCTATACTTCTTAAGTCCTTGCAAAGATGAGGCGATGAAATTACGTTGATAATACAGTTGTATGTAGGTTCTTCTACATATTTGTTACGGTTCTGTTAAGTTCGAATGGGAATCTCAGTCATATCCGACAGTCCGAATGTTTAAAGAAATAGCAATTCCCTTTTAACCATTTATTCGTCTTTGGTCTGTGTTTTATTCGTCTGCCGAACGACAGACGAATAAAACACAGACCAAAGACGAATGGAACGCGAACG
>NZ_JACIDI010000033.1 GCF_014196225.1 Bacteroides pyogenes
TATTAGTCCCGACTCGGAGGCGAATCTGAACGAATCGTGCCCAGTCGGGACTAATTTTTTGTATTTTGCAATACGTACTTTACCGGAGGCTTACGTTTGTTTCAGTCGGAGGCTCTGTTTGTTTCAGTCGGAGGCTCTGTTTGTTTCAGTCAGAGGCTCTGTTTGCTTCAGTCAGAGGCTCTGTTTGTTTCAGTCAGAGGCTCTGTTTGTTTCGATCGAAGGTTCTGTTGGTTTGCGTCAAAGGTCCTGTCGAATCGAAACAAGGTTTTGTTCGTCTCTGTCACAGGCTCTGTTTGTTTTCATCAGAGCCTCTGTCGGTTTTCACCAGCAGCTCTGCTTTTCTTCCAACCGTTCTTTGAAGATTCCCGCTTGCTTTTCGTGCGGAGACAATAGTCGTTCCAACGCAACCGATGCCGCATTTGCAAATTGCCGCCGAATCTTCTCTTCGCACAAGCCTTTCCGGCTTATCTCGCCGCGGCATCGAACGCCTGATCCCAGTCTTTCCACACCGGTTCACGTCCCAGTCGCTTCAGCGCGCGCTCCACTTCCACCGCTTTCCGCTCGTCGCTCACGTGGAATTGCTCCAAAGTCTGCGGGTAACTGTAGTAACCTCCCGGTTCCGTCTTGCTTTCGGCGCTCATCGTCGTCACGCCGAGCGTAGCCATGCTGTCGCGAAACGCTGCGCTTTCACGGGTGGAGTAGGAGATGTCCACATCGTGGTCGAAGATGCGCATGGCGAAAGTCAGCTGCGCCAACTCGCGGTCGCTCATCACCACATTGGGCTGAAACCCTCCGTTTTCCGAAGGACGCATACGCGGGAAGTTCACGCTGTACTTCGTCTTCCAGTAATGTTTTTGCAGGTAACGCAGGTGATACGCCATCATCGTCACATCCGTCCGCCAATCCTCCAGACCGATGAGCACGCCCATTCCTATTTTGTGCACACCCGCCTGTCCCATCCGGTCGAAGCCGTCGACCCGCCATTCGAACTTCGATTTCATTCCTCGCGGATGATACCTTTTGTAGTTCGCCTTGTGGTAAGTCTCCTGAAAACAAATCACGCCGTTCAGTCCGTGACGCGTCAGTTCTTCGTACTCTTCCGCTTTGAGCGGCATCACTTCAATCTGAAGATTGCTGAAATAGGGCTTCGCCAGATCCAGCGCTCGGGCGATGTATGGCACGCCTGCCACTGCGGGGTTCTCTCCGGTGACCAGCAGGAGGTTGTCGAACGGAGCCAGCCGTTTGATGGCTTTGTACTCGTTCACGATCTCTTCCTCCGTGAGAATGGTGCGCTTCATCGGGTTGCTGACGTGGAACCCGCAATACACGCACGAGTTGGTGCACGAGTTGGTGATGTAGAGCGGCACGAACATCGAGATTGTTTTGCCGAACCGTTCCATCGTATATTTACGGCTGAGACGAGCCATTGCTTCGAGGTACGGAGCGGCGGCGGGCGAGATGAGAGCCATGAAGTCGTCTACATCGAGACGCCCCTGCTTGCTCAGCGCGCGGCGGACGTCCCTCTCGGTTTTGGAACAGATGGCTGCCGTCGTCTCTTCCCAAGATATTTTTGCTAATTCGTCGGAAAACATTTCTTTTTCGTTTTAATATTCATATTCGCGGCATTGTCATTCCTTCTTTGCCGATTTGAGTTCGCGAGACAGGCGCATGGCGCAGAAATTCGGACCGCACATCGTGCAATATTCCCCGTCGATGTGATGCCCCGCTCGGAAATAAGACTGCGCGCGTTCGGGGTCGAGCGAAAGGTCGAACTGGTCTTTCCACCGGAATTCGTACCGCGCCTTGCTCAGGGCGTTGTCTCTCACCTGCGCGCCCGGATGCCCTTTGGCAAGGTCGGCGGCGTGCGCGGCAATCTTGTAGCTGATTACCCCCACCCGCACATCCTCTTTGTCGGGCAGCGCCAGATGCTCTTTCGGAGTGACGTAGCAAAGCATGGCGGTGCCCAGCCAGCCGATTTGCGCCGCTCCGATGGCGGAAGTAATGTGGTCGTAGCCCGGCGCGATGTCGGTCACTATCGGCCCGAGCGTATAGAACGGAGCGTTGTGGCACTTCTCTATCTGCCGTTCCATGTTCTCTTTGATTTTGTGCATCGGCACATGTCCCGGTCCTTCGATGAACGCCTGCACGTTCTTTTCCCATGCCCGCAGCACCAGTTCGCCCATCGTGTCCAGCTCGGCAAACTGCGCTTCGTCGTTGGCGTCGCGTATGGATCCGGGGCGCAGGCCGTCGCCCAGCGACACAGCCACGTCGTATTGTGCCAGAATATCGCAAATATCGTCGAAATGTTCGTACAGGAAACTCTCCCGGTCGTGCACCAGACACCATTTGCTCATGATGCTTCCTCCCCGGCTCACGATGCCGCACAGCCGTTTCTCCGCCAGATGCACGTTGTGACGGCGTATCCCCGCGTGAATGGTGAAGTAATCCACCCCTTGCTCGCATTGCTCTATCAGCGTGTCGCGGTAAATCTCCCACGTCAGGTCTTCCACTGCTCCGTTCACCTTCTCCAACGCCTGATAGATCGGAACCGTCCCCACCGGCACCGGACAGTTGCGTATGATCCATTCGCGCGTTTCGTGGATATTGGCTCCGGTGGATAGATCCATCAGCGTGTCGCCTCCCCATTTGCAGCTCCATACCGCCTTCTCCACCTCCTCGTCGATGCCCGAAGTCGTAGCCGAGTTTCCGATATTCGTATTGATTTTCACCAGAAAGTTGCGCCCGATAATCATCGGTTCCGCTTCCGGGTGGTTGATGTTGGCAGGCAGCACCGCCCTTCCTTCGGCTATCTCCTTCCGCACAAACTCCGGAGTGATGTAGGTTTCGATGCCCAGCTCCTCGCAATTCATGTTCTCTCGGATGGCTACATACTCCATCTCCGGCGTAATGATGCCCTGTTTGGCATACGCCATCTGCGTAATCGCTTTTCCTTTTCGGGCGCGATAAGGCAGCGCGATGTGCTCGAACCGCAGCGAATCCAGCGTCGCGTCGTCGCGTCGCATCCGTCCGTACTCCGAACTGATTTCGGGAAGCCGTTCCACATCTCCGCGCCCCACGATCCATTCCTCACGCAGTCGCGGCAATCCCTTCTTGAGATCGATGTCGACGGCAGGGTCGCTGAACGGGCCGCTGGTGTCGTATATGTATACCTCCGCATTGGGAGTCAGTATTTTTTCTTCGCCTTCGAAGCTCACGCTGGGCACTTGCTCTACCTTCCGCATGCCTACGCGGATGTGCGGATACAGCGTTCCGGACATATATACTTTCTGAGAACGGGGAAATTTTATCTGTTGTTTCATGTTTCGTTACGATTGGCTGTTGCAGGCAAAAAGCCGAACAGTTTCAGTTAATTAAAGTTGTTTCATCCTTCGGTACACCCGGTTGTTACAAGTTTAGAAACTCCGTCAGCGGCGAGCTTGCCTCTGCCGTAAAGTCGTCGGCTTGCGCGCCAAGCCCCGCTTCGTAAGCCCGGCGTCCCGCTTCCGTTGCCGCTTTGAACGCCTTTGCCATCTCAACCGGATTGCCCGCTACGGCAATGGCCGTGTTCACCAGTACCGCCGCCGCGCCTATTTCCATCGCGTCCGCCGCATGGCTCGGCGCGCCTATGCCCGCGTCTACCACTACCGGCACGTTCGCCTGTTCGATGATGATGCGTAGAAACTCTTTCGTCTGCAACCCTTTGTTGGTTCCTATCGGCGCTCCCAGCGGCATCACCGTGGCGGCTCCCGCCTCTTCCAGACGTTTGCACAGCACCGGGTCGGCTTGGCAATAGGGGAGTACCGTAAATCCCAGTTTCACCAGCTCCTCCGTCGCTTTCAGCGTTTCGACGGAATCGGGCAGCAGGTAACGAGGGTCGGGATGAATCTCCAGCTTCAGCCAGTTCGTCCCGAAGGCTTCGCGCGCCATCCTTGCGGCGAATACCGCCTCCTCCGCGTTGCGCACCCCCGAAGTGTTGGGCAATAGCTGAATGTGCGGATGAACGATGTGTTTCATCATGTCGTCTCCTTTATCGTTCATGTCCACCCGCTTCATGGCCACCGTCACCATCTCCGTGCCGGATGCCAGAATCGCCTGTTCCATCACTTCGTTGGAGTGGAACTTGCCCGTTCCCAGAAAAAGGCGGGAGCCGAATTCACGTCCCGCAATGATTAGTTTTTCCATTTCTTCTTATGTATTGTTTCCTTGTTTCACTGATTTTGTCTTTGTGCGGCTTCCTTGTCCGCTCGTAAGTCCGCCGCCGATGATTCGCCGGGTCTCTTCCACCGGATTCTCCGCTTGCAGAATTGCCCCCGAGAGCGCGATTCCCGTTACGCCTGTTTGCAGGATGCCGGGAATATCGTCGAACGTAATTCCGCCGATAGCCAGCACGGGCAGGTCAATGCCGGCCTCTTTCATTTGCGAGAGGAGAGAGGCGTAACCTTCGGTGCCCAATACCGGGCTCAAATTCTGTTTGGTTGTGGTAAAACGAAAGGGACCGACGCCCAGATAATCCGCTCCCGCGCGGTAACAGCGCACGATATCTTCGAACGTGTTCGCCGTGCCGCCGATGATATATCCGGCTCCCAATACTTTCCGCGCCTGCTCCACAGGCATATCGTGCCTGCCCAGATGTACGCCGTCGAGTCTTAGTTTCTTTGCCAGCTCAACGTGGTCGTCGATCATCAGCACTGCCGATTGCGCCTTGCAAAGCGGTTTCAGCCGGCGCGCCACCGCTTCCGTCTCTTCGAGCGGCGCGTCTTTCATCCGTAGCTGAATCCATTTGCATCCCCCTTCGAGCGCCATGCAAGCCGACTCGAAGTACGAGTACCGTTCGGTGCGGTGTGTGATAAATAATAAATTCGTCATTTCCTTATCCTCCGCATGCCGCTTTAATAATCACTATACGGTCGTTTTCGTGCAGCGCGTGGCTTTCCCAGTCCGTGCGGGGAATCATGCGGTTGTTTACGGCGACGGCAATGCCCTGCGTCGGCAAATCCAGATAAGGGATAAGTTGTTGAAGAGTAAATGAGGGAGAAACCTCCACCTCTTTGTCGTTCACTTGTACTTTCATTTTCTTATTCGGGTTTATAAGTTTGAAAGTAAATACAAAGGAGGCGTTGTGAAAGGCAAACAATAATAAGTAACACAATCCCTACGTCAGTGCTAACTGCATCAGGTTCTTAGGGTATAATCTCAGCCCTCACGGGGCACCCCTTTGTCTTTACAGGGAACAAAGTAAGCGAAAAAGATCGGGAAAAACATCTTTTCCTGCGATTATTTTTTTCATTCCGCTCCGAAGCGGGGGGGGAAATGATGGCGGTTGAAACAATGAAGTACTGCAAAGAGGCTTGAAATATGGCACTCTCAAAGTCGGACGTAAAACTTTTGGAGTGCAGTTCATAACTGGGCAGCTTCTTCGTGTTTCAAATCTCTCTATGTTTCTTTCCTTCCCTTGTTTCCCGTTTCATTTTCAAGAATTTCCATAATCTGTTCGTTCTCCATGAGAAACAAAGTGGGATGCTTTTCCAAAATCCTGTCCACCATCGCCAGTTCCCGTGCGTAACTTTCTTTCATACGCATGCAAGCAGTGCATAGCGTCCGCATGCTTACACACAGTTTCTTCTCTTCTATTTCAGAATCTTGCAATTGTTTCAGCCTGGCTTTGAATATCCCAGCTTTTTCTATATCATGCCTACGCCAGAAAAAAATCTGCATGAGGTAATACACCTGAAGTTTGGCGTGGAGCATCGTTAACTCTGTCCCCATGTCTCCGGTAGAGGATAAAAGTGAATTCATGTTTTCGATATTTTCCAATATTATTTCAGTTTGAGGTTGTATCTGTATGCTGCTGCTTCGCTGACGCCGACGAGATAACTGAACTGCCAATCAGCCCCGTCTCTTCCAACGTACTGTATGAACCGGCCACACGCCCGTCCGGATTCACTAATACAAGGGTCGGTGTAAATGCCACACCGTAAGCCTCGAAGTCGGGACTCCGGAAACCACGGGAATCATGCAATTTCGTAGCCCAAGGCAATGAGGCGGCACGGGAAGAGAATGTGCGTTCGTCTTCGTCCGAAGCGATGGAAACCACACGAATGCCTATTCCTTTAAGGGTGGCGTAGAATCCGCACAAGTCGCGCAGGACGGATTCGCAGCGGGGACAATCCGTCTCATAAAACAGCAACAACGTGGGGCCGGCCGATACCGACGGGACAGTACGGGACAAACAGGGAGCCTTCTTCCCCACAAGCAGCAGACGGGTGAGCAGACGGTGGGCAATGTCGCCCGGATGGGCAGGATCGGCATCGATGCCCATGCATGCGGCGGCGGTAACCGTTGCCGCATCGTTCATGCCATGCTCCGACAAGCATTCCGCCACGGGGCGCAACATCTCTTCCGCACAGCGCTGCCTGCCTGCGCCCGTCAGCCGGGCGGCAAGGCGTTTCATATCGGTGCAGAAACGTTCGGAAGCAAGAGTGGTTGCCACCTCGGGTTTCTCCGCTTTCATCACTGCGTCGTATAAGATGTACGAATCTGCCCATACACGCATGTAGTCGTTTCTGTGTGGAAAGGCGAGGAGCGTGTCGGGCGGGAGTGTGTCCGTTATGTAATGCTGTTCACGGCGGAGGGCAGGCGTGTCGTCTGTCACAAGAGCATGTAGCAGCCGCATGTAGCGGCTTTCTATTTCCGGTTCTTCTCCTTGTTTCCGGCTCCGGCATCCGCAGCAGAGGGCGGACAAGAGGAAGAGAGCGGGCAATAGAGCGAGGAAGTCATGTAGTTTGTTCATAGGTTCTTTTAAGTCTGCCCGGCGGACTTTTAAGTTTGGCCGGTGGTTCTTTTAAGTCTGACGGTCGGGGCTTTTGAGTTTTTTAAGTCCGGCCGGCAGGTCTTTTAAGCTTGGTCTGTGGTGTTGCCGGAAATTCCCTTGTTTCCCTTTACCTCTCCGGAAATCCCGGCATCGGGAGTGTGAGTACACGACATGTTATGAGGTAAAAGGAGAGGAGAGGAAAGTTTCGGGCAACACCGCAGCTGCTTCACGGTTTTCACGGATGAAAACGTCTTGCAGGATTGTGCCTGCACCTTACCTTTTATGATCCCGGGTCGGGAGCCTCGCCGTGTCCGCCGGAACCTCCTCCCGGCGAGGAAGTGCCACCTCCGGTTTCCGGCTTTTTCTTCGACGGTTTTCCCTGCCATTCGGCAAAACTGATGTCGCTCACCAGTGCCCGGGTGTATCCCGTTCCGAGGTCCTTCCGTTCACGCGCGGGAGTGAAGCGCACGCGTATCCCTTTGAAAAGGTCTGCGTTCACGTCCTCGGCACGGTCTACCGTTTTGCCTACCACTCCTGTGTAGCGGAACGAACCCAGCCCGTCGAGGCTTACGCTTCGTCCTTCGGACATGATTTGCGACATCACTTCCGGCAACGCGCGGACAACGGCGTGCACGTCCGCCGGCGATAAAGTACTCTCGCGCGCAATGCGGCGCGCCACTTCCTGCGTATCGGCAGGCTTGCCCACGGTCACTACTTGCGGATAATACTTCACAGGTCGGTCTTTGAGCTGTGATTTCTGTTTCTTGAAGAATAGCATTGTAATAAATTATTTAAAGGTTTAACAATAGTCTGCCTGTGTCGCCGGACATGCCCCGGATATGCTCCTGAGGAGGTATTGTCGAGGTCGGACTCTTGACCATGCCGAGATCGGACTCTTGGCATCGTCTAAGTCGGACTCTCGACGTCCTCTAAGTCCTGACCTTGATGTTGCCTTTACCGGAAACGGGCAGACGAGTGACTTGGTTTATAAGTTTTTTATATTTTTCTTTCACACTCTTTTTTATATTGTTCTTCCGAGATCAAGAGTACAATATAAGCATGAAGATATTGTTAATTATTTGAGAAAGGGCGAATAGAAAGCATATTCTCACGTTTATGTAAAACATGGGTGTATAGAGCATCCTCTCTGATATTCGGTCCCCAAGCATTAATAAGTCCCCATCTTACTACAAAACGACCGCCTGCCCAATAATCCGCTCTCACGCCTCGATCTCTGATATTATCTGATTGATACTCTTTTCGTCCGCAAATAGGGAAAATACGCTGGATGTCTTCCTTCTTGTTATTATTCCACCATGCTTCATTGGAAATGGTGTTGATATTGCCTGCAAATCCCGGACCCACATAGCGAACAGTAACTATCACGCGGCTGGTGGAGCTATTGAGGGTCCATGAACCCACACGTTCGTATCGGTAAGCACAAAGCAGGTCGTCATTCGAAGCGAGAGGATGTGTGGTTAAGCTATGATCATTGTCATCATTGTCCGGTGCTCCCGTCCCTTTTTTGAAACGAAGGGCATAAGTAATACCATCATTTCCTCTGGTGTAATAATCAGAGGCATAAGTACGCTTATGTGTGGGATTAGTGGCATATATTTCACAAGCTTCATTAACATTCAGTGTGCTGGTCGGAGCAGGTCTTTGAAAGAAAGCACCAGCACTGCTATATGTAAATACACAAGTCCACTCTTCTGTGGTGGGCAGGTGGTATTGATCCTTCAGCAGAGGTTCATTGAAGACATTAGCACAAATATTATTAGGTGGAGCATAATTAGAAATTCCTGTGGCATCGTAATTGGAATAAAGGCCACTATCACTGTTATTGTCATTGTTCGCCCATCTCAGAGAGCCAAACCCTCCTGCTATGTTATGTTCTGCTACGTATTCGATAGGTAGCTTCCCACGTTGTTGAATCCATATTCCCATTTCCGCTCCTCCGGCCGTAAGCTTAAGTTTGGCAGATTGAAATTTGTTTGCTTCTTTAGTTTTGATGGTAATGGTCGACGTACCGTCGGTAGTGCTGTTTAAGTCACCGGTGATTGTAGCCCAAGCAGGAACTGTCAGAGGGTCTATCTGCCACCCACCGGTGTTCTCTGTGGTGATGGTCAGCGCTTTCCCAATAGCAATGTTTTGGTCTGTCAACGTTATGCTCCTCTGATCCACAGTCAGCCGTTTGTTGCCCGGCACTTTCACCTCTTCCTGCACTTCGTTCCACGGAACGATGCGGCATTTGAGCGTGTGGTTGCCCTTAAAAGCCTCCTCAGGAGTGTCAGCAGGTAATCC
>NZ_JACIDI010000034.1 GCF_014196225.1 Bacteroides pyogenes
TTATTCGATAAGTCGTGGAGAATCAAAATATATCACAGATTATTTTACGCTTTTAAACTCATCGGTCGGGGAACGGCCAGCGCCAAGGGGCGGGACCACCCGTCCCGACGAGCGTAAAAATTTAGTAAGCTAATGTAGTGAATCTGTTGTTATAGCACATATTAAAATGTACTACCAGTTTGACATCTTTCAGTCTTCTGATTCAATTACGTGAAAAAGCATTTCATAAGCTCACATGTAATCACACTGCGTTTCAGAAGGTCACCCCAAGGTCACTTCCGACACTCTATGTTCACCTTATGTTCGCCAATAAAAGAAAAAGCAGCTACGAAATTCGTAACTGCCTGATTTCCTTCGTGGACCAGCCTGGGCTTGAACCAGGGACCTCCAGATTATGAGTCTGTTGCTCTAACCAACTGAGCTACAAGTCCGTTGCATTTGATCTTTTTTAATGCGGTAGCAAAGGTAGAGCTTTTTATGGAGTTATGCAAGATTTTATGGCAAAAAAACGTTGGACCTTTCTCGCTACGGGGAATGGGGTATGATGTGTCGATAGTAATGATGGGGCAGGTTTTATGCTCCGTGTAAACTGACTCGAAAACTGTATCCTGCCTGTTCGCCCTTTCAGGGCTTCCCTGTTTTCACTACCAGCGACGGGTGGCATCCGTCAAAAGCTTTTTCTCCGCGTTGTTTCAAGGTTGCCGGTATCCATATTGTTCTCAGCTTAGGGCAATTCTCTATGGCATAGTCATTAATCTCCTCCGTGCCTTCCGCAAAGATCAGTTCTTCCAGCCCGTTGTGCCGGGTGATCAGGTTCTTGTCCACGAATTTAATCGGCTTTAGTTCCACCCGCTTTACTTTGCCGGGGATGTAGAGCGGTATGTTCGTCTTTTTCCCTTTTTTAGGGTAAACGGCTCCCTTGTAATTTTCGAGATGCGGGTTGTCCTTGCTGATGGTTAAGTCTGTCAGCATTGTGCCGTAATGGAGTAGCCCCATGCTTGTTTCACTGCCGAGCGATTGTATCCGCTTGCCTAAAACGATTTCTTCTACCTGATCGGGAATAGCGTCTTGCGGGTTGAAGCAGGTTATCTCTACTCCGCCGATATGCTCCGGAACGGTCAGCCGTTTCTTCTGTGTCTGCTTCACGTTTGTTGCGGCAAGCATCTCTTCGATAAGTCCATATTCGAAGTCGTCATCGGAAAACAAGACTCCGTCCAGACTCTGCGGAATCAGGTCTTTCTCATATTTTTCCGTTTCGTCTGCATCGTATATCGGGCCGTTGGTGGGGTCGGCCACTATCCACTTGCCGTCTACCCGTACATAATTCCAGGCATGACCGCCCCAAACACGCCCCATATTTAAAAAACCGTTGGTGACGAATGCGGAAATATGTTGCGTGTGACACATCACCTTGAGCAGATCGGCATATCCTTGGCAAACCGCCTGTTTGTTTTTGAATACCTCATACGGCCTGTTGTCTGCCAGTTCGTATTTTATGTTTTTGCGAATCCAGTCGTATATGGAATTGAACTTTTCTTTTTCCGTCTTCAACCCCTTCACCAGCGATTGGGTGAAAGTGGCAATTTCGTTGTATTCGGTTTCAGAGATACTGGTGCGTCCCATTTGCCTGGAGCGTTCGGGCGCAATTTTGGGAAGCAAAAGCTTCACTTTTTGGGCGCCGCTTCCTTCCAGCCGTAAGATTTCTCCTCCGGTTTCCTTAGGCGGTGTTTCTGTTTCTTTGGGTTGTTCTTCCTGTTTTTTATTTTCGTTGAGCGGATCTTCCGAACTGCATGCGCCCATGCTCAACATAGCCGTCAAGCTGCACAGAAGGAGTGTTCGATGTAATTTCATGGTATATTCTCTGTTTGTGTGGAAATAAATGTAGATATAAATGGTTTGTAAAAGGTTTTGCCGCATTATGTTTGCCTTGTTCTGAAACGTTGGTTGAGTCTAATCGCTTGTTAGACTGGTTTTGCCGCAGTATGTTTGCCTTATTCGCTGTACCGATATGTGCTTTCGAGGGGATGTGTCCCGGAGAAGACAGATCTCTCAGACCAACCGCCTCCATCGCCTCGAAAGCGATGTCGTCGAGGAGATGTATCCCGCAGAAGGCAGCTCTCTTAGAACTTGTATTTCCGCTTGGGGTTCTTCGGGAACCATCCTTTCTTCACCCGCTTTTCCTGGTCGAACACTTCTTTGATGGTCCAGAATGAAGAAAAGGCAAAAACACCCAATAAGGAGGAAATGATGACATTGCTCACGCTCAATGAAGCTATGACGCCTATGACTCCCCCTATCAGAAATATCCACCAGCATTTGGTACCCCAATAATATTCGGCTTTCACCACTAAGGGGTGGAAAAGGCCGATAATCAAAAAAGTACAAATCCCGATGAATAATCCCGCCAAATGATAATCGTAAAGAAACTCCATTCGCTTATTTATCTATACGGATGGGGATTTCTTTCTTGATGCTTTGCTCCAGCGAAATCAATGTCTCGGTAGCCACTACGCCCGGAATCTCCTGCATTCTGTTGTTCAGCAGATCCATGAGGTGTTCGTTGTCGCATGCGTAAACTTTCGTCAGCATGGTGTATGCTCCTGTGGTGAAATGGCATTCCACAATCTCCGGAATTTTCTCCAGCTGGGCGACAACGGTTTTGTACATAGATCCTTTTTCGAGTTTGATTCCGACGTATGTACATGTTCTGTAACCCAATGATTTGGGGTTTACATGATATCCCGAACCTACAATCACTCCCATATCGATCAGCCTTTGTACGCGTTGGTGGATGGCCGCTCGTGACACACCGCATTCTGCCGCTACATCTTTAAAAGGGATACGGGCATTCTGAGAGATAATCTCCAAAATCTGCCTGTCGAGGTTATCTATTTTCTCCATAATAATAAGTTTGTAATTTTCGTTTATTAGCAAATAGTAAGCAAATATAGAGATTTATTTTAATTTCTCTTCTAATTTGAGAAGAAAAGATGCAGAAACGAAAAAACAGGCATCCAGAATGGACACCTTCTTCTTTTTGTTTTCTCCGTTAGCTTCGTTACGCCGTATGTTTCCTGTTTATCCGCCATGAGCCTCGTCGGGTGAAACAGGCGAGCAGCTTGTTGGGTCCCGCCACCGTAATGGGAGCGTAGAATGCTTCGATGATGCTATGCAGGCGAGCAGCTTGTTGAGCTCCGCCACCGTGATGAGAGCGGAGAATACTTCGATGATGTTCCTGTCATTGAGCGTCTTACTGGTTTTATGAAACAACTTTGCGGCTACTTTGTGTTTAGCAACAGGTTTCTTTAAAAATGAGAAGAATTTGCTTTGTTTTTGTATCTTTATGTTATAATATTGCAAATAACCGAAAAGTTCACTGCTGATATTGGGAACTGTTCAGACCGGACTGATGAAAGGCGCGGATATCGAAAAAAGTATTGTTATTATTCGGAATGTTATTGACTGCAAACGTTGGGGTGGCTAAAGATGGTGATGAGGTAACTTATCAGGCTATTATTACCGATTGTGGTACTGTATATCAAATTCCCGCAGGGTGTTCGGTGGACTTGGCTTGTAAGCTTCTTGACTACTACACTAAAATAGATTGTGGAGGGATAAGTGGTGGCGAAGAGGCGGTAATGATAAATATAATAAATAATAGAAGTTGCTCCGCAGCATATTGCCGATTAAGTAAATGTGAAATGGAGGTTTATCATACATCGCTTGCATGAATTCGCACATGCGACTGCCGATTAAGTAAATGTCAGATGGAAATTTATCAGATAAAAAGAATATAATTATGAAACGAATTCTCCTTCTCAGCATCATTACGATGATGGCCTGCTACTCCGCCGCTCAAAAGAGAGACACCGTGCGTCTACGGGTTAATTACATGGCTGAATTCAAGCGATATGTGGAAGATAAAAAGCTCCGGACTGACGAAATGGTACTCGACATCGGTCATCAACAAAGCCGCTTTTATAGTCGATGGCATGACTTCAGGTGGCACATCACCGATAGCCTCATTGCCCGGGGAGCTTCATTCGCAGAGGTTCAGGGAGCGATTTCCGACTATCCGAGAGGCAGAGTGTTCGACAATATTTATAAACACTATCCGCAAAAAGACAGGTTGACGCTGACCACCTTTCTGCTGAAGCACTTCTATTACGAAGAAGCATTGGAAAAGCCTGTCTGGACGCTCATCCCTCAGGATACGGTGATTTTAGGCTACCGGTGCGGCTATGCCGAGGGCACATTCAGGGGCAGGAAATGGCGGGCTTGCTATGCGGAAGAGATTCCCGTGAGCGAAGGGCCTTGGAAACTTGGCGGCTTGCCGGGGCTTATCCTCTATGCGGCAGAAAGCAGCGGATACTTTTCTTACCGATGTATCGGCCTTACTCAAGTTCGCGGAGCGGTTATGCCCGTTCCGAAGCTGAAAAAGCATGTTCGCTGCTCGCGCCGCCAACTGATGGGCATGATCAAGGATAATGCCAAAGACCCGCTTGCTTTTGAACGAAAGTTAGGCCTTCCGGGCATAGCTTTCGATGCCAGCGGAAAGCCCTTGAAATACCCTCCCCGAACCCCTGCTTTTATGGAGGATTGACCGAAACGGTTGCCGCTATGAAATACGGGCTGTACATCTGGCTGTTGCTGCAACTGCTGTGTCGAAGCGGTGTTTCCGCACAGGAGCTTTCGGGAGTGGTGCTCGGCAAGAAGGACAACAAACCGGTAGAGAATGCTTTGGTGAAAACCATGGCTTCCCGCAACCGGATGGTGGCCTATACCTACACGAACGGGCAGGGACGTTTCAGCTTGCCGGACAAACCGGAAGCCGATACGCTGACCGTCTCGTGTCTGGGCTATGAGACGGTCAGTATGCCGGTTGGCGCTTTCAAGGCGCATGCCACCATCTATCTGTCCGAAAAAACCTTCGCGTTGAAGAACGTTGTGGTCACTCCGAAACGCATCGTGGTACGAAACGACACGCTGGCTTACTCCGTAGCCGGGTTCTCCATGCCGCAGGACAAGAGCATAGCCGACGTAATAGCCAAGATGCCCGGCTTCGAAATCAAAGAAAACGGGCGCATTGAATATAACGGCGTAGGCATCAACCGATTCTACATAGAGGGGATGGACTTGATGAACGACCGTTATGCGCTGGCAGGCAACAACCTCGACCGGCGAAAAGTGAAAACGGTGGAGGTACTTAGAAACCATCAACCGATTGCCGCCTTACGGGGAAAACTCTTTAGCGAGCAAGCCGCCGTCAATCTGGTGCTGGAGGACAACGCCAAGCTAAACTTTACCGGAACGGCAGATGTGGGATTCGGATACAATTCCGACAAATCGCTTTTGCACGACAACCGGCTGATCGGGATGACATTTCAGAAACAGCGTCAACAGCTCACCATGTACAAAAGCAACAATACGGGCGCCGATATCGGAGCCGAACTGATACCCATCAGGCTTCAGCTCTCCACCGTGCGCCCTTCGGCAGAAGCCGACATCCTGACGCCGCTTACGCCTTCGGCCGGAAACGCCTTGCCGGGCAAGCGATATACGTTCAACCAGTCGCACCTCTTCGCCACCAATCACTTGTATAAGGTCGGAAAAGTAACGACTTTGCGCGCGCAGGGAAGTTACCTGTACAACGATATCCGGGGATACCGGGAAGTCATAACCGACTATCTGTTTGCCGAGCCGCAAGCCGCCATCGTTCATGAAGACTACCGGACAGGAAGTATACAGAACAAGTACGACGCAAGTCTCACTTATGAGCAGAACAGCCGCAAACTCTTTGTCAAGAACGAATGGAAGGCCTCACTGACGAGGCAATCCGACCGCGGACGCCTGTATCTGAATGCAAACCCCGTCGACATCTGGGTGAAACCGGATAAGGAGTTCCTGCGAAACGATTTGCAACTGACCATACCCACTTCTTCTTCCGGAGCGATATCGGTGAGTTCGTCCGTGACTTACAACCGGATGCCGCAAAGCCTGCTCGTATTGAACGACCGCGTTCAAAACGTCACCTATCGCAGTCTGCACGCCGACAATACGCTCACCATGCGCGGCAAAGTGTTGGGGCTTTATGTTAAAAACGAGTTTGGATACGAATATTATCGTCAGTCGCTCACTACGTTGTCGGATGGGCAAGAGGAAAAAGCTGTCCTGAGCCGCTCTGTGCCTTCGTGGCAATCGTCGTTGACCTTGCGGAAAAACAGTCTCCGTTTTGCGGGAACGGTGGGACTGAAGTGGTGGAACATTCATAGCCCGTTGGAGAAAGTTTCTGCCTGCCTTCCCGAAGGAAGTTTGTCGATGAGGTATGAGATCAGCGGAAGCAATGCGTTCGATCTGGCCTATCGCTGCACACAGGCCTTTCCCGACCTGCAACACATTTACGGCGGTTTGCTCTATACGGGCTATCGCACCGCGCAAATCAACCGGGCGAAAGTAGAAGCCGCTCCGTCGCACTCGGTAACCGCCCGTTACGAATATTCACAGCCTGTGGATGGGCTGTTTATGACCGCATCGGCACGAGTGGGAATGGATAAGCGCAACGCCGTGTTCTACGGCACGGTGCAAGACAATCACCTCTACCTGTATTCATCGGAGCCGGCAAGCTACTACCGGAAGTCGGCCAATATCCATGCGCGAATCAGTCAGGCGGTGAACTTCTGGAAGACATTGTTCGCGCTGAGCGGGAGCTTGATTTATACGGAAGACAAACGGATGAACAACCACGTGATCGACAATGTCTATCACCGTCTGGTGGTAGGAAAGCTTTCCATTTCATCGAGACCCGCGCGCTGGCTGTCGGTGGAACTGAACGGCTCCACTACCCACAGCGGTATCTCCGGTCCGGGCATGGGTAACGCGAACACCCGTCTGGTGTTGGACGGCAATCTCTTTTTCATCGTGAACGATGCCTTAACCATCGGGTGGCGGAACAGCGGAAACCGCTACATGCAGCTCAATCAAAATGTATTCTTCTCCGATTTGTCGGTGACGTACAAGCATCGCCGCGTGGATTACGAACTTACGGCGAACAATCTTTTGGGGAAAACTTCTTATCAGCAAGACGCCATTGCCGTGAACTATTACGTAATCAGGCGTTATGTGCTGCGTCCGCGCGATGTATTGCTCAAGGTTTCTTTCAGTTTCTGACAAGTATGCGCCGCCTCATTTCTTCGTCGCGCGCCACCCGCCGTTATGGGGATGGGGGAATATCCGGCATGTCAGGCGGCTTCAACCTGATTTCCGTGCTAATGCCGACAATGCCGATGGAGAAATATCCGGCATGACAGGCGGCTTCGACGTGGGGAGAAGAAAGCGGACGGGAGAATCGCAGGCACACGAAACTGCGGCAGCGTGCAGCAACACATTCCGTGCGGGACTTAATGATAGAATTAAGGGTAAGAAATTGTTTCGACTTTCTGCATCGAGGCTGTCCATGCGGGGCTTTATGATAGAATTAAGGAGGTGAATTCTAAGTCCTCTCCAAACAATATCTATAAAATCTTACCCAGGTTTACGAATATTAACGTATCCTTGGGTAAGTTCTTATATAGACATA
>NZ_JACIDI010000035.1 GCF_014196225.1 Bacteroides pyogenes
TTTTTTTGCGAAGGTTTTTGTTCAGGTATTTTTTTCAAGATTGAGAGTCGATAAATCGTACGGCATCCTGATCAGAGCAATGATTTTTTTAAGTCTTCCGTTTTTTCGGTTTGACTTGACAAGATACTTTTACAATGAAGAGTTTGATCCTGGCTCAGGATGAACGCTAGCTACAGGCTTAACACATGCAAGTCGAGGGGCAGCATGAATATTGGCTTGCCAATATTTGATGGCGACCGGCGCACGGGTGAGTAACACGTATCCAACCTTCCGGTTACTCGGGGATAGGCTTTCGAAAGAAAGATTAATACCCGATGTTGTGTATCTTTCTCCTGATTGATACGCCAAAGGATTCCGGTAACCGATGGGGATGCGTTCCATTAGGCAGTTGGCGGGGTAACGGCCCACCAAACCTTCGATGGATAGGGGTTCTGAGAGGAAGGTCCCCCACATTGGAACTGAGACACGGTCCAAACTCCTACGGGAGGCAGCAGTGAGGAATATTGGTCAATGGACGGAAGTCTGAACCAGCCAAGTAGCGTGAAGGATGACTGCCCTCTGGGTTGTAAACTTCTTTTATACGGGAATAACATGAGGTACGGGTACCTTATTGCATGTACCGTTATGAATAAGCATCGGCTAACTCCGTGCCAGCAGCCGCGGTAATACGGAGGATGCGAGCGTTATCCGGATTTATTGGGTTTAAAGGGAGCGTAGGTGGGATATTAAGTCAGCTGTGAAAGTTTGGGGCTCAACCTTAAAATTGCAGTTGATACTGGTTTTCTTGAGTACGGTATAGGTGGGCGGAATTCGTGGTGTAGCGGTGAAATGCTTAGATATCACGAAGAACTCCTATTGCGAAGGCAGCTCACTGGACCGGCACTGACACTGATGCTCGAAAGTGCGGGTATCAAACAGGATTAGATACCCTGGTAGTCCGCACAGTAAACGATGAATACTCGCTGTTTGCGATACACAGTAAGCGGCCAAGCGAAAGCGTTAAGTATTCCACCTGGGGAGTACGCCGGCAACGGTGAAACTCAAAGGAATTGACGGGGGCCCGCACAAGCGGAGGAACATGTGGTTTAATTCGATGATACGCGAGGAACCTTACCCGGGCTTAAATTGCGCTGGCTTTTACCGGAAACGGTATTTTCTTCGGACCAGCGTGAAGGTGCTGCATGGTTGTCGTCAGCTCGTGCCGTGAGGTGTCGGCTTAAGTGCCATAACGAGCGCAACCCTTATCTTTAGTTGCCATCAGGTTTTGCTGGGGACTCTAAAGAGACTGCCGTCGTAAGATGCGAGGAAGGTGGGGATGACGTCAAATCAGCACGGCCCTTACGTCCGGGGCTACACACGTGTTACAATGGGGAGCACAGCAGGTTGCTACACGGCGACGTGATGCCAATCCGTAAAACTCCTCTCAGTTCGGATCGAAGTCTGCAACCCGACTTCGTGAAGCTGGATTCGCTAGTAATCGCGCATCAGCCACGGCGCGGTGAATACGTTCCCGGGCCTTGTACACACCGCCCGTCAAGCCATGAAAGCCGGGGGTACCTGAAGTACGTAACCGCAAGGATCGTCCTAGGGTAAACCTGGTGATTGGGGCTAAGTCGTAACAAGGTAGCCGTACCGGAAGGTGCGGCTGGAACACCTCCTTTCTGGAGCGATGCCTTCGGTTTTCGCTCTCTTTATTTTTGAGACCTATTTTCGGTTTTTTATTATGTACCGCTTGTACTTGTTTATTTATAGATATTGATGTAAATAATACAAGAGAGAAGAAAGACGCCGAGCCTGTCTTTGTTATCAGGCCGCGGTTGACTGACAGTCCTATAGCTCAGTTGGTTAGAGCGCTACACTGATAATGTAGAGGTCGGCAGTTCAACTCTGCCTGGGACTACTTCGAACGTTTGTTTTCGGGGGGATTAGCTCAGCTGGCTAGAGCACCTGCTTTGCACGCAGGGGGTCAACGGTTCGAATCCGTTATTCTCCACTCTTGTTGCCCGGTTCGTATTGTTTTTTTTCAATCCGGCCGTTGTGCGACATCCGATCTTTGACATGATGTACAAAAAGTAAAAAACGAAAAGAGCTAAAAGTATATATCAAACCGCCTCTTTTTTTGTTTCCGGTTTTTTCCCCGGGGGCATTTGGAAGATGTGTGTATTTGAAAAGAAAGTAGTTAAGGGCGCATGGCGGATGCCTTGGCTCTCGGAGGCGATGAAGGACGTGATAAGCTGCGATAAGCTGCGGGTAGGTGCAAATAACCTTTGATCCGCGGATTTCCGAATGGGACAACCCAATGCGTTGAAGGCGCATTATCCTGTATTTTTTTATCAGGAGGCTAACGCAGGGAACTGAAACATCTTAGTACCTGCAGGAACAGAAAATAATAATGATTCCCCCAGTAGTGGCGAGCGAACGGGGATTAGCCCAAACCGTCGGTGTTACGGCACCGTCGGGGTTGTAGGACCACGTTTTGGCATGATGTTTGGTGAATAGAATGTTCTGGAAAGTTCAACCATAGAGCATGATAGTTGCGTATATGAAGCCAAATGAAGCCTAGTGGTATCCTGAGTAGCGCGGGACACGAGAAATCTTGCGTGAATCTGCCGGGCCCATCCGGTAAGGCTAAATACTCCCGAGAGACCGATAGTGAACCAGTACCGTGAGGGAAAGGTGAAAAGCACCTCGAACAGAGGAGTGAAATAGTCCCTGAAACCATGCGCCTACAAGCGGTCGGAGCACATTTTTTTTGTGTGACGGCGTGCCTTTTGCATAATGAACCTACGAGTTACTTTTTCCGGCCAGGTTAAGGGAATTGATTCCCGTAGCCGAAGCGAAAGCGAGTCTTAACAGGGCGTTTAGTCGGAAGTAGTAGACGCGAAACCAAGTGATCTACCCTTGGCCAGGTTGAAGGTCAGGTAACACTGACTGGAGGACCGAACCGATAAGCGTTGAAAAGCTTCCGGATGAGCTGAGGGTGGGGGTGAAAGGCTAATCAAACTTGGAGATAGCTCGTACTCCCCGAAATGCATTTAGGTGCAGCCTCGGGTTTTTTTCTAATGAGAGGTAGAGCGACTGATAAGATGCGAGGGCTTCGCCGCCTATCAAGTCTTGACAAACTCCGAATGCTCATTAGTTATATCCCGGGAGTGAGGGCATGGGTGCTAAGGTCCATGTCCTAAAGGAGAAGAATCCGGACCACCGGCTAAGGTCCCCAAATAATCGCTAAGTTGAACTAACGAAGTCAGATTGCTAAGACAGCTAGGATGTTGGCTTGGAAGCAGCCATTCATTTAAAGAGTGCGTAACAGCTCACTAGTCGAGGAGTTTGGCGTGGATAATAATCGGGCATTAAGCGATTTACCGAAGCCGTGGGATGTATTTATACATCGGTAGGGGAGCATTCCACTCTGCGTTGAAGGCGAAGCGCGAGCTTCTCTGGAGCGTGTGGAAACGCAAATGTAGGTATAAGTAACGATAAAGGGGGTGAGAACCCCCCTCGCCGTAAGACTAAGGTTTCCTGATCAACGCTAATCGGATCAGGGTTAGTCGGGTCCTAAGGCTCAGCCGATGGGCGATGCCGATGGCAGAACAGGTTAATATTCCTGTACTACCTTCAGGAGTGACGTGGAGACGGAGGCGTGACAGCGCCGCGGACTGACGGAATAGTCCGTTGAAGAGTTTAGATGCTGATCGCGGCAGGCAAATCCACCGCGTGAGTCGACGCTCGATAGTATGGAGCGCCCCTCGGGGCAATCCAATAGTGCGTGTAATCATACTCCCAAGAAAATCCGCTAAACATTTCATCCTGCAGGTACCCGTACCGCAAACGGACACACGTAGTCGGGTTGAATATACTCAGGCGCTTGAGTGATTCACGGTTAAGGAACTAGGCAAATTGACCCTGTAACTTCGGGATAAAGGGTCCCGCCGGCGACGGCGGGCGCAGAGAATCGGTCCAGGCAACTGTTTAACAAAAACACAGGGCTGTGCAAAATTGAAAGATCACGTATACAGCCTGACACCTGCCCGGTGCCGGAAGGTTAAGAGGAGAGCTCATCAGCAATGAGAAGGTTTGAATTGAAGCCCCGGTAAACGGCGGCCGTAACTATAACGGTCCTAAGGTAGCGAAATTCCTTGTCGGGTAAGTTCCGACCTGCACGAATGGTGTAATGATCTGGACACTGTCTCAACCGTGAGCTCAGTGAAATTGTAGTATCGGTGAAGATGCCGATTACCCGCGATGGGACGAAAAGACCCCGTGAACCTTTACTATAGCTTAACATTGAATTTGGGTAATTGATGTGTAGGATAGGTCGGAGACTTTGATCGCATGACGCCAGTTTTGCGTTAGTCGCTGTTGAAATACGACCCTTTGGTTATTTGAGTTCTAACTCGGTTGATTCGAGGACACTGTTTGGTGGGTAGTTTGACTGGGGTGGTCGCCTCCAAAAGCGTAACGGAGGCTTCTAAAGGTGCCCTCAGGACGATTGGTAACCGTCCGCAGAGTGTAATGGCATAAGGGCGCTTGACTGGGAGACTTACAAGTCGATCAGGTAGGAAACTAGAGCATAGTGATCCGGTGTTTCCGTATGGAAGGGACATCGCTCAAAGGATAAAAGGTACTCCGGGGATAACAGGCTGATCCCTCCCAAGAGCTCATATCGACGGAGGGGTTTGGCACCTCGATGTCGGCTCGTCACATCCTGGGGCTGGAGAAGGTCCCAAGGGTTGGGCTGTTCGCCCATTAAAGTGGCACGCGAGCTGGGTTCAGAACGTCGTGAGACAGTTCGGTCTCTATCTATCGTGGGCGTTTGAAATTTGCGTGGTTCTGACACTAGTACGAGAGGACCGTGTTGGACCGACCTCTGGTTTGCCAGTTGTGCCGCCAGGTGCATTGCTGGGTATCTACGTCGGGATTGGATAAGTGCTGAAAGCATCTAAGTACGAAGCCAGCCGCAAGATTAGATTTCTTTTTCAGGGCCGTTGTAGACTACAACGTTGATAGGATGCAGGTGTACGGTTGGCGACATCCTCAGCCGAGCATTACTAATTGCCCGTATTCTTTCTTTTCGGGAGTTTTTTTTCTTTGGACTTTTCTTCTTTTAGAGGTCCTTTTATTTAAGAATCCCTTTTGTTTGGTATATTCTTTTAGCCTTGTTTTTTTCTTTTTTCTCATGTCATAACCTTTTTTCAGGTGGTTATAGCGCGAGGGTTCCACCTCTTCCCATTCCGAACAGAGCCGTTAAGCCTCGCCGCGCCGATGGTACTGCGTCACAGTGGGAGAGTAGGTCGCCGCCTTTTTTTGCTTGTATTCCCCTCTTTTCCCTTCAAAAGGAAGAGAGGGGAATCTTGTTTTT
>NZ_JACIDI010000036.1 GCF_014196225.1 Bacteroides pyogenes
TTTTGCTTTTCTTCAAAGTGGTGCCACCAGGAATCGAACCGGGGACACAAGGATTTTCAGTCCTTTGCTCTACCAACTGAGCTATGGCACCTTTTTGTTTGCGGGTGCAAAGATAGGGATATTTTCTAATAATGCAATGAATATTCTAAAAAAAAGTAGCAGAATGTATATGGAAAGTTTAATAAGACCTTGGATATACATTCTGCTTATTTATTATCATGGTTTATAGGGAGGAGTTGATAGCTTGTGCTATCGATCTGAATTCTTCATCCGACAGTTTTAGTTTTGGGTTTGAAAACAGCATATCCGATTCTTGCCGGATAGGGATCAGGTGGATATGTGCATGAGGTACTTCCAGTCCGATAATCGCTTCTCCTACTTTCTTGCAGGGAAACGCTTTCTTAATGGCTGTTGCTATTCGTTTTGCGAATACATGCATCTCAGCCAAGTCTTCATCGGTTAAATCGAATATATAGTCGACCTCTTGTTTGGGAACTACCAAAGTATGTCCTTTGACTAAGGGGTTGATATCGAGAAAAGCAAAGAACTTCTCGTTTTCAGCTACTTTGTAGCAAGGAATTTCACCTGCGATGATTCTACTGAATATTGTTGCCATAACTTTCCACGGATAAAATAAGGCAAGCCTCAAACAGAGACCTGCCTTTGTGTTAAAATGAGATGTTTACTACTTCCAATGAGATTTTCCCTTGCGGAACTGTGATTTCGGCGATGTCACCTACTTTTTTGCCAAGCAGGCCTTGAGCGATCGGAGTGTTCACGGAAATCTTTCCTTCTTTCAGGTTGGCTTCGCTTTCGGAAACAATGGTATAGACCATTTTCATGCCATTTTTTACATTTCTCATCTCTACTTTGTTCAAAATCTGCACAGAATCCGTGTTTATTTTTGACTCATCGATGATTTTTGCATCGGCAATGGTCGCCTTCAGATTGTTGATACGCATTTCAAGCATGCCTTGCGCTTCTTTTGCTGCATCGTATTCTGCATTTTCAGACAAATCTCCTTTGTCTCTCGCCTCAGCTATCGCTGCGGAAATCTTCGGGCGTTCCACTGTTTCCAGTTCTTTCAGTTCCGCCAACAGATTTTTGTACCCTTCTTCTGACATATAAGCCATGATATTTTCCTCCTATTTAATAGTTATAATTTTAAAAAAGCACATATAAACAAAAAAGAATTCCAACATTCATCATGCTGGAACCCTCTTTTCTAATTTATCTGTTTGCAAAGATAGCTCTTTTACGAATACGTGTCAAGCATAAAAACGATGCTGTGTAACATATTTCTAAAAGATACCTATCCGATTGCAGCTTGGAAGGCTTGTCTTCGGGCTTTTCCAATGCTGTTATTTTTTCGAGTGCGGAGCAACTTCGGCTTTGAACATTAGCTTAGAAATGCTTTCTCCTAAAGCAATGATTTGACAGCTGCTTCCAAATCTTTAATATTTTCACCGCGGAGCTTCAATTCGTTGTTCCGGTTGATAAGGAATACGGCAGGTACTTGGCGGATATTGTAAATAGAAACATTGGTAGAATAAACTCCGTTTCCGTCGCGTACGCAAATCCAGGGGAGGTTATCTGCCGAAGTTTTCCAGAAATGTTCGTCGGCGTCCAAAGAAATCTGATAAATCTCCAGTCCTTCCGAAGCGTACTTATTATATAGTTCGCGTAACATGAGGTTGTGAGGAGCTCCTGTCGGCGATTGGAAGACCGAAAAATCGAGAAGAACTACCTTCCCTTTGAGTTCGCTCAATTTGCGGATATTGCCTTTAACATCGCGCAACGCAATATCTATAATCCCGGTTTCCACAATCTTGTCTTTCGGAATCTCCAACGGTTTGACTTGCGGCCGGCGGGTATTCTTCATTCCCTTAATCACAATGTTATAAAGATTCTTGGAGCGTGTGGCATGAGGGAAAGAATTGTTCAGGCTGGTAGCTACCGCACCGAAGCATTTTACGTCTTCTTTGTTGTTCAGAGGGTCGAATATCAAGTAGTCGTTGAGCTTTTGGAACAGCGCGAAATAAGCCGCCGATGTGTTGGGTGCGGCAAAGATATAATTTACTTTTACGTCTTGTTTGTAAATGTCGAGCAAAGCGGTGAGACTGTCTTCGAAAGCGTCGTGCCTGATCTTATTGTTCTGCAACGCTTGTAAAAGTTGGTCTACGTCTTTTTGCAGACGGATCTGCTTCAACGTAAGCTCTTTGATTTTCCGGTTGTTTTCCGATCCTTCTACCGTATAGGCTGTGGAGAAGTCTACGTAAGGTGCGTTTATGCGGATTGTTTCGGTAGAGTCGATAGAAAAATGGATAATTTTGTCTTCCACTCGCAACCGGTAGAACTCCGGCGATTCGGGACGTGGCTGTTTGAAACTGAAAGAACCGTTTCCTTTCAGCTTTGTCGAGTCGAGGGGAACAACTCCTTCCAAACCTGAGCTTTCGAGATAAATCATTTTTCCGTCAGCCCCTGTTACCTCTCCATTCACTTGGAATACAGGACCTGAACTACAGGCTGTGATGGCCATTGCGGCAATTACCGCAGAAGTAAATTTTTTCATATCGTATGTCTTATTTACAAGCTGCAAATATACTTCTTTTCGAGATTACTCAAAGCTTTTTAGCCCGTTCTTCGGCCTTATTTTGAAAAAAAACACATGCTTATTAACTTTTTGGCTCATTTCCACACCATTACAATGAATAAATATATATCTTTGCAAGAATTTTGAAAGAAAAGTATTGATAAAACAATTTTTATGATTAACCCAATTGTTAAGACGATCGAGCTGGCAGATGGAAGAACCATCACGCTCGAGACGGGAAAGTTGGCAAAACAGGCAGACGGTTCTGTGATGCTACGCATGGGAAATACCATGCTGTTGGCTACTGTTTGTGCCGCTAAAGATGCAGTTCCCGGAACCGATTTCATGCCTTTGCAGGTAGAGTATAAAGAAAAATTTGCGGCTTTCGGCCGTTTCCCCGGTGGCTTCACCAAAAGAGAGGGCAGGGCTTCCGATTATGAGATTCTGACTTGCCGTCTTGTAGACCGTGCTCTTCGTCCTTTATTCCCCGACAATTATCATGCAGAAGTATATGTAAACATCGTTCTCTTCTCGGCAGACGGCGTGGACATGCCGGACGCTTTGGCCGGACTGGCGGCTTCTGCGGCTCTTTCCGTATCCGATATTCCGTTCAACGGCCCGATTTCGGAGGTGCGTGTGGCGCGTATCGACGGTCAGTTTGTCATTAACCCGACTTTCGCTCAATTGGAACAGGCCGATATGGACTTGATGGTTGCCGCTACCTATGAGAATATCATGATGGTGGAAGGCGAAATGAACGAAGTTTCGGAGGCAGATCTGCTGGAGGCTATGAAAGTGGCTCATGAAGCGATTAAGGTTCACTGTAAAGTACAGATGGAATTGACGGAAGCTGTCGGCAAGACGGTGAAACGCGAATATTGCCACGAAGTGAACGACGAAGACCTTCGCAAAGCTGTACGCGAGGCTTGCTACGATAAGGCATACGCCATCGCCGCTTCGGGGAACAAGAACAAGCATGAACGCCAGGAAGCTTTTGAAGCTGTATGCGAAGAATTCAAAGCACAGTTCAGCGAAGAGGAATTGGAAGAAAAGGCTCCTCTGATCGACCGTTACTATCATGATGTGGAAAAAGATGCCATGCGCCGCAGCATCCTCGACGAAGGCAAGCGTCTGGATGGACGCAAGACTACCGAAATCCGTCCCATCTGGTGCGAAGTAGGCTCTTTGCCCGGTCCTCACGGTTCGGCTATCTTTACTCGCGGCGAAACACAGTCGCTGACTTCCGTTACTTTGGGTACGAAGTTGGACGAGAAAATCATCGACGATGTATTGGTGCACGGCAAAGAACGCTTCCTGCTGCACTATAACTTCCCTCCTTACTCTACCGGCGAGGCAAGACCGCAACGCGGAGTAGGCCGTCGTGAAATCGGTCACGGTCATCTGGCTTGGCGTGCGTTGAAGGGACAAATTCCTGCCGAATACCCGTACGTGGTACGTGTGGTTTCCGACATTCTCGAATCTAACGGATCGTCTTCGATGGCTACGGTTTGTGCCGGCACGCTGGCACTGATGGACGCCGGTGTGCAGATTAAGAAACCCGTATCGGGCATTGCGATGGGATTGATCAAGAATGCGGGCGAAGAGAAGTATGCCGTGTTGTCCGACATTTTGGGCGATGAAGACCACTTGGGCGATATGGACTTCAAGGTTACCGGAACAAGAGACGGTATCACCGCCACTCAAATGGACATCAAGGTCGACGGATTGTCGTACGAAATTCTGGAACGCGCCTTGAGTCAGGCAAGAGAAGGGCGTATGCACATCCTTGACAAGATTACCGAGACGATTGCCGAGCCGCGTGCCGAACTGAAACCGCATGCACCGCGCATCGAAACCATGATTATTCCGAAAGAATTTATCGGCGCTGTGATCGGCCCCGGCGGGAAAATCATCCAAGGCATGCAAGAAGATACCGGAGCGGTTATCACCATCGAAGAAATTGCCGGTGTGGGACGTATCGAAATCTCAGGAACCAACAAGCAGAGCATTGACGATGCAATGCGCATGATCAAGGCCATTGTCGCAGTTCCCGAAGTAGGTGAAGTATATAAAGGTAAGGTTCGTTCCATTATGCCTTACGGTGCGTTCGTCGAGTTCTTGCCGGGCAAGGACGGGCTGCTGCACATCTCCGAGATCGACTGGAAACGTCTGGAAACAGTGGAAGAAGCCGGAATCAAAGAAGGAGACGATATCGAAGTGAAGCTTATCGATATCGACCCGAAGACCGGTAAGTTTAAACTTTCCAGAAAGGTGTTGTTCCCCAAACCGGAAAAGAAGTAAGCGTAACCAACGTTTTCAAATAACCAATGAGGGTGAATTCTAAGTCCTCTCCAAACAATATCTATAAAATCTTACCCATGTTTACGAATATTAACGTATCCTTGGGTAAGTTCTTATATAGACATAACTACTCTTCAGAAGTGTATAGCTACTTCCTAAACCTAAGAATTTTTC
>NZ_JACIDI010000037.1 GCF_014196225.1 Bacteroides pyogenes
TGTAAACAAACAAATTTTAGTAAGAAAACAGAGCGGGATTCACATCAGGCCCTGCCGATAACTTAACTAATTAATACGTATGCAATTATGAATTCGTGCATAGTTTTTTATTATATCTTATTTCTCTTTTTTACAGGTTCGGTTTTACTGCAACAACTTGCCAGTTCTTAACGGTTACTTTCAACCAAACGCCTACGGCATTAGTGTTAGGAACAGTAGAAAGGTTGCTTTCATCAAATTTGAAGTCAGCTTTGCTGATGGTGTAGATTTTACCTTTTTCTAATTTTACAATGTTACCAAGGTTGTCTTTGAAACCTCTTACAGTGATAAACTGGTTGCCTGCGGCAAAAGTAATGCCACTGCTCGGTTTTGCTTGAAGGTTGCTCAGTTTGAATACAAGTTGAAGTTGTTTATTTACATCGGTGTTATTGCTAATGGGAGCAACTTGATATGTCCAACGTGGGTCTGGAGTGCCTGTAGGAGATACTGCTGCCGGGTTTCCTACAGAAGCAGATGCAGGTTCGTCGAAGAGTTTCCCCAAATTAGAGATAGTATAGAGTCCTTGGCCTTGTGCATAGTTACCAGGAGTTGCTCCATACTGTACCTGAGTACCTACAGAAGTGTCGTCTAATTTGAATTTTTCAAAGAAATTATTCACGTAGATACCATCCAATGTAAAACTTTGTACTGCACTAGTAGCTGTTGTTTCCAAACCTTCAATTTCAATGCGTGATACAGCTGGAGCGATTTCTACCTCTGCATATTTGTCGCCATTCTGGATAGCGGGTGCCCAAGTAGGGGGAGTAGGACCAGTGTAATCGGTCAGTGCCTTATCTTGTCCACTCAAAAGAATGTTAGTCATATCGCTTTGGCTTATGATATTGATTTCTACATTTTTCAAGTTGGCAACTGTTCCAGCAGTAGGCACTGATGTAGTAGTAGGAATGTTACCGTAAACAGTTACATGGGTAGCTGTTGCCGGTACATCCGCTATTTTTGTTCCGTCTTTCAAGTTTTGAAGCGTGATAGAAGTGCTCCCGTCTATTTTCACGTACTTCAAGATGTTTGCATTATCATGGAAATACACATGGAAGTTTTGTACGTTAACAGCAGTAGTAACATTGTAAGCACTTTCAGTTGTTCTTGTTCCTCCAGAAGACTGAAAATCCAATTTCATGAATACACTTTTTTCCCCTTTTTTCACATCGGGTACTTCGTTTCCTTCATTGCTGCACGCCGCGAAGATTGCTCCCAGCGCACAGATGGTCAATAAACTTTTGAATAGATTCTTTTTCATAATCATAAAAATTAAATTAATAAATAGAATAAATAATTAGAAACAGTTTTATATTTTGGCTATATCTATATTTTCGGGTTATTCGCCGCTCTCTCCTGCGGCGATCTTATCCAATTCTTCTCTCAGCCCCACGAATTGCGGTATCAAATCCGAAAGTTCGGGGTCCATGTTTACTCTGAGCACCATGTCCGGGTCCCTGCGGCAAGCCTCCAGCAGATGCTCTACGGCTTCGTAAGCATTTTGCAACCTTGCACATACTACCGCGTATGTATATTCTCTTCTCGCGGTTTTAGGGAGCTGGGTGAGCAGGTCTGCCGCTTCGCTGTGGTATCCCAGGCAGGTTAGGCACAAAGCCGTGTTGTAATCCGGGTATTTCTCCAGTATCTTTAGTGCGCTCTTGTATTCGCGTTCCTGCAGAAGCCGTAGCCCTTCGGCATATTCTCTGCCTTCCGGGGTATATGAAGGCTCGCTTCCCAAGCTGTCCGGAAGCGATTCTGTGCCGGAAGGTGCTACGGCAAAGCGTTCCAGTGCGGAACGGTCGAGCAGGTCGCTGAGCGAGGCGATCACAAACACAAGGGTATCTGAGGGGGCAGGCGACCAAGTGCTCAGATCGCTCGCTTCAACAATGCTGCCCAGGCGCAGTTGCAGTTTCTTCATCCCTTCGGTGACCGGTAGGGTAATTGCGTATGGATACATATAGTCTTTCCCCGGTATGCTCGTTTCACGCACTGCCACCGAGTCTATATAGGGATACCTTATCATGCGCTTGCGTATTTCCTCACGGTTGCGGTCGTTCATTTCGTTGAGCGCAATGTCATCGAAAAAATAACGGTTTCGTGAAATTTCCGTGGAGTCTCCGGCGGTGAAGGCGTAATTCCTGATATCCGATAGCGTGCGCCCTCCGGTGTACAAGTCCCTGTATTTTCCGGGCACTCGCCTGGCGGTGAGCTCCCTGTGCATTTTGTACATGGGCCAGAAGTTGACCTGTCTTTGGTATTTGCGGTGGTAAGCATTCCCCAGCCCAACTGTGTCTTTCCCCGTGATATATCTTTTGACTCTTTCCTCAATGCGTTTTCTGTCCAAACGGTGGCGCAACTTCGTCCGGTTGGCTTCGGTGCGCATGTTGAAGAAGTTCTGCCTGTCGAGCGTCATCCTTTTCCATTTCTCGTATGCCAGCTGCCTGTCACGTTCTTTGCCGTACAGGCCGTAGTACAGATCCTGCCTTTTGCGGATATCCTTGGCGATGCCTTTCCGGTCGAGGAATATGCTGTCGTAAGCCGAAGGGTCGATGATGCCTTTGAGGAACAGGTCGTACGCCTTGTAGTCCTCCTCCTGCATGCGGGAGAACCCGCTGCCCGCCAATACTACGGGGTGGAGTGCGGTTTCCGTGCTGTCGTTGGTCTTGAGCAAAGGGGTGAGCGTAACCCTCCAGCAGCTGTCTATGAGTATGCCGGGCACTTTGACGTTGAACTCCAGCCTGACAGAGCCCTGCCGGACAGTGACCTGCTTAACGACTTTCCGTGTGGCCACAATATCCACGCGGTCGAGTTCCACACTCCGCCATATGTCTGTCGCGCTGTCTTGTGCCGCCGTGGTGTTTCCCACCACGGTGTCGGTTCTTTGTTCGAAGCTGACTTTTTCCGATAATATTCCCGCCCGTCCTGTTTCTTCTTTGGGCAGTTCGACGTTGGGTCGGCGAGCCTGCATGAACAGGCGCATGGTTTTAGGCTCTCTTGAAGATGAGCACGAGAACATCAGGCTTGTCCCGATGCAAATTCCTGCAATGAATAATTTCTTATTTATGGCTTTCATCATACGTGATCTTTGTTTGAAAAAGTTATGGTATCGGTATAAGAACTAAAAACAATCAGAATCAGGTCTAAGCTAAAACAAGTATACCAGATTGACTGCCGTGCGTGTGGGCACGAGCCTTACCCCGTTGTCTTTGGCCACTCGTTTCCCGCAGTGCACGCACCTGAAACGCTCCCAGTCGGCCCATACGATTCCCGCTCCGAGTTCGAACTCGATGTTCCATCTCCTCGACAGGGGGCGTACCCA
>NZ_JACIDI010000038.1 GCF_014196225.1 Bacteroides pyogenes
TGTAAACAAACAAATTTTAGTAAGAAAACAGAGCGGGATTCACATCAGGCCCTGCCGATAACTTAACTAATTAATACGTATGCAATTATGAATTCATGCATAGTTTTTTTATTATATCTTATTTCTCTTTTTTACAGGTTCGGTTTAACTGCAACAACCGTCCAAGGTTTAACCGTTACTTTCAACCAAACGCCTACTGCATCAGTGTTAGGGACTGTAGAAAGGTTGCTCTCATCGAATGTGAAATCAGCTTTGCTGATGCTATAGATTTTGCCTTTTTCCAATTTCACAATTTGATCGGTTATTTTATCCTTAAACCCTCTTACAGTGATAAACTGATCGCCTGCAGGGAAAGTTACACCGCCACCGCCAGCTAAGTCACTCACTTTAAATATAAGTTGTAATTGGTCATTAGCTATTACTGCATCATTAGAGAATGCATGATAAGCCCAACGCTTACCACTAGCAGCTTCAGTCTCTCCAGTAGCAGAACCAGGAGTAAACTCATCGAATAATTTAGTGTTTGCAGCCTGGTAAAGTCCTTGTCCCAAAGCATAATTGCTAGCAGTCGCACCATAATTTTCCTTGTCTGCGGAGGCTCCGTCTCCCAACTTCAGATTCTTATAGAAGTTGTTCACATAAATACCTTTCAACTTGAAAGCATTTACCTGACCAGTAGCTTTCAAACCTTCCACTTCGATACGAGCCACGCTAAGTTCGAGTTCAACCACAGCATATTTACCTGCACTAGTCATGCCGGTAATAGGAGCACCACCTACACCATTCCAATTCTGAATGGGAGCTGCAAGATGCCCTAATAACAAGTCTGCATTGTCTTTCTGAGTTGTGATGTTTATCTGTTGATTTTCAACAACAGTAATCAATCCGCCTACAGGCAATGTCACACTCGCAGGAACATTACCACGTATCAAGATTTTGTCTGCTGCTGCAGGAACATCTGCGATTTCCTTTCCAGTCTCAAGATCTGAAATACTGGGTGTAGTACTTGAAGTCACTTTCATATACTTCTGAATACTTTTATCGGCATCTTTATAGAAGTAAATGTGTAAATTGTTCACAGTTGCAACAGTTGCGGTGTTAATCGGATCTTCCGTCGCTCTGGTACCGTTTTCAGATGTACCCAAATTCAGTTTCATGAATACTGTTTTCTTTTCCCCTTTAGTTACATCAGGGACTTCATTTCCCTCGTTGCTGCACGCAGTGAACATTGCTCCCAGCGCACACATAGTCAATAAACTTTTGAATAGATTCTTTTTCATAATCATAAAAATTAAATTAATAAATAGAATAAATAGTTAGAAACGTTCTCATATATCTGTTATTTCTGTTACAGGGTTTATATTCCGTTTTCTCCCGAGGCTATCTTGTCGAGTTCCTCTTTCAATCCCACGAATTGCGGTATCAAATCCGAAAGTTCGGGGTCCATATTTAATCTGAGCACCATGTCCGGGTCCCTGCGGCAAGCCTCCAGCAGATGTTCTACGGCTTCGTAGGCATTTTGCAACCTTGCACATACTACCGCATATATATATTCTCTTCTCGCGGTTTTAGGAAGCTGGGCGAGCAGGTCCGCCGCTTCGCTGTGGTATCCCAGGCAGGTTAGGCACAAAGCCGTGTTGTAATCCGGGTATTTCTCCAGTATCTTTAGTGCGCTCTTGTATTCGCGTTCCTGCAGAAGCCGTAGCCCTTCGGCATATTCTCTGCCTTCCGGGGTATATGAAGGCTCGCTTCCCAAGCTGTCCGGAAGCGATTCTGTGCCGGAAGGTGCTACGGCAAAGCGTTCCAATACGGAACGGTCGAGCAGGTCGCTGAGCGAGGCGATCACAAACACAAGGGTATCTGAGGGGGCAGGCGACCAAGTGCTCAGATCGCTCGCTTCAACAATGCTGCCCAGGCGCAGTTGCAGTTTCTTCATCCCTTCGGTGACCGGTAGGGTAATTGCGTATGGATAAATATAGTCTTTCCCCGGTATGCTCGTTTCACGCACTGCCACCGAGTCTATATAGGGATACCTTATCATGCGCTTGCGTATTTCCTCACGGTTGCGGTCGTTCATTTCGTTGAGCGCAATGTCATCGAAAAAATAACGGTTTCGTGAAATTTCCGTGGAGTCTCCGGTGGTGAAGGCGTAATTCCTGATATCCGATAGCGTGCGCCCTCCGGTGTACAAGTCCCTGTATTTTCCGGGCACTCGCCTGGCGGTGAGCTCCCTGTGCATTTTGTACATGGGCCAGAAGTTGGCCTGTCTTTGGTATTTTCGGTGGTAAGCATTCCCCAGCCCAACTGTGTCTTTCCCCGTGATATATCTTTTGACTCTTTCCTCAATGCGTTTTCTGTCCAAACGGTGGCGCAACTTCGTCCGGTTGGCTTCGGTGCGCATGTTGAAGAAGTTCTGCCTGTCGAGCGTCATCCTTTTCCATCTCTCGTATGCCAACTGCCTGTCGCGTTCTTTGCCGTACAGGCCGTAGTACAGGTCCTGCCTTTTGCGGATATCCTTGGCGATGCCTTTCCGGTCGAGGAATATGCTGTCGTAAGCCGAAGGGTCGATGATGCCTTTGAGGAACAGGTCGTACGCCTTGTAGTCCTCCTCCTGCATGCGGGAGAACCCGCTGCCCGCCAATACTACGGGGTGGAGTGCGGTTTCCGTGCTGTCGTTGGTCTTGAGCAAAGGGGTGAGCGTAACCCTCCAGCAGCTGTCTATGAGTATGCCGGGCACTTTGACGTTGAACTCCAGCCTGACAGAGCCCTGCCGGGCAGTGACCTGCTTAACGACTTGCCGTGTGGCCACTATATCCACGCGGTCGAGTTCCACACTCCGCCATATGTCGGTCGCGCTGTCTTGTACCGCCATGGTGTTTCCCACCACGGTGTCGGTCTTTTGTTCGAAGCTGACTTTTTCCGATAATATTCCCTCCCGTCCTGTCTCCTCTCTGGGCAGTTCGATGTTGGGGCGGCGAGCCTGCATAAACAAGCGCATGGTTTTGGGCTCCCTTGAAGACGAGCATGAGAACATCAGGCTTGTCCCCGCGCAAATTCCTGCAATGAACAATTTTTTATTTATGGCTTTCATCATACGTGATCTTTGTTTGAAAAAGTTATGGTATCGGTAGAAAAGTAAAAACAGGCAGAAACTAAAACAAGTATACCAGATTGACTGCCGTGCGTGTGGGCACGAGCCTTACCCCGTTGTCTTTGGCCACTCGTTTTCCACAGTGCACGCACCTGAAACGCTCCCAGTCGGCCCATACGATTCCCGCTCCGAGTTCGAACTCGATGTTCCATCTCCTCGACAGGGGGCGTACCCA
>NZ_JACIDI010000039.1 GCF_014196225.1 Bacteroides pyogenes
GTAAGCCTCCGGTAAACCACGTATTTTCTGCAATCTCTTCGACCAGTATCTTTGTGCCCAAAAATAAAACTTATGATGACACGAGAAGAAGTTGCAGAAATTATTATGTACTGCAAGGAACACAAAGTAACTTATAAATCAAGGCTGGCGGAACTCAATATCCCTGTCTGGAGATTTTATGACATCAAGTCCCGTTATGCAGAAGAACAGTCCTGCGTCAATACTTCCAAAGGCGATTTTATAGAACTGGGACAAAGCGGCACATTTATTCCTGTCCCGTCATTTACCGGTCAGAGCGGCCGTAAACCCAAAGGAGAATCATCATCCGGATTTAAAAGTATAGAGATACGTACATCAAAAGGAGATGCAATACGCATTCAGGGAGAGCTCAGCCCACAGGAACTTTATTCAATAATTCAAGCCTGCAGCCATGTTTAACCTTAACGACAGTCTTCATTATCTGCTGTACAACCGTCCGACGGATATGCGGAAGAGTTTCCATACACTCAGTGGTATAGTGACCGATTTCATGGGGCATGACCCGTGTAACGGGAATGTTTACATCTTTATGAACAGGGCACGCAACCGTATCAAGCTTCTCCACTGGGAAGCAGGTGGAATGGTACTTTATTCCAAGCTTTTGGAGACCGGTACGTTTGGCAAGCCCGGCTCCTTTAGTAAGGACGACATCTGCGAAGCAATAGAATGGCGTGACCTTGTAATGATCGTGGAGGGTATTATAGAATCCGGAGATTCACGTAGAAACAGACTTGAAAACTTGAGAAAACTTCGCAAGTAACCGGTATTTAATATACTGTAAGGTTGTGTATTCCAGCATATTTTATTATCTTTACACTATAATAAGACGATGGATTTCAGATGTTTACGGAAGAACAGATAAAGGCAATAATACAGGAGAATGAAAGGCTTCGCAAGGAAAATGATGCACTTTCAGGGAAAGTGGCATCCCTGGAACAATCTCTTTATTGGCTTAGAAAGAAGATGTTCGGCCGTATGAGTGAGAAGAACCTTCCTCTTGACCCCAACCAGTTGTCGCTGTTTACACAGCAGGAAATGTCTTCCGATGGGAAGGCTGAACTTGAAGAGGAAGTACGCAAGGCAGAAGAAGAGATAACAAGAACCATAAAGGTCAGGGAGAAACCTGTCCGCAAGCCTCTTGATACCTCCTTGCTGCCTGTAGATGAAATCAATCTTTACCCTGAAGGTACTACCACAGAAGACGGTGAGCTGAAAGACGATTTCGTTGAAATCGGAACCGAGGAGACTCTTCGTCTGGAACGTATCCCGGAAAAAGTCTATATAGTAAAGATCATCCGCCACAAGGTAATAAGAAAATCAGAACTCAAGGAAAAGCATCCGGAAGAGAGGCATATCCTTATCAGTCCGCTTCCTTTGGTGCCTGTGGGCAAATGTATGGCAGGAGCATCCGTACTGACAGACATTATCATCGGAAAGTTTATGTATCATCTGCCATTCTACCGCCTTATACAACAGTACCGTGAGTCCGGCATAACCATCAGTGATTCGACCATGGGTGGATGGTATGAGGCGGCAGTGGAAAAGCTGAAACTTCTCTATAATCTCCTTAAGAAGCAGATACTCTCGAGTGAATATATACAGATAGACGAGAGTGTGATACCTGTTATAGACAACGAAAAGCACAAGACGAGAAAAGGTTATGAGTGGTGCCTGCGGGACGGTATCACCGGAGACGTCGTGTTCCATTATGACCGTGGCAGCCGTAGTGGGAAGGTTGCCCGTGAACTCCTCGGCAATTATGTCGGGCTTGCGCAGTGCGACGGTTATGATGCCTACGAACAGTTCGAACGGATGAAAGGCATCACGCTGTTCGGCTGTTGGGCCCATGCAAGGAGAAAGTTTACGGAAGCGCTGGACGAGAACAGGGCACTGGCTACACAGGCATTATGCCATATAGGCAAGTTGTACAAAGTCGAATCTGAAGCTGACGAAGCCGGGTTTTCCATAGAAGAACGCAAGGAAAAACGTATCCGGGAGTCTTACCCTGTGATACTGGAATTTGAAAGGTGGATGCAGGATGCATACCTTAAGGTGCTGCCTAAGAGCCGTACCGGGAAGGCTATAGAATACACCTTCTCACTTCTTCCCAGACTCTCCAGATATGTAAATGACGGAAGGGTGAATATCGACAACAATCTCATTGAGAATGCGATAAGGCCTTTGGCTTTGGGAAGAAAAAACTATCTGTTCTGTGGCAACGACGCATCGGCATACAGAGCGGCCATTGTATATTCCCTTATCGGGACCTGCAAGTCTGCCGGAGTTGACCCTAGAGTGTGGATGGAGGACGTACTGAGGAAAATACCGTATTATGAAAGGGATAAAAAGGATATGACAGAACTTCTTCCACGGAACTGGGTGAAATCATAACAAATCTGTTCCGAATTGATATAATTTGATGCTATTAGTCCCGACTCGGAGGCGAATCTGAACGAATCGTGCCCAGTCGGGACTAATTTTTTGTATTTTGCAATACGTACTTTACCGGAGGCTTAC
>NZ_JACIDI010000040.1 GCF_014196225.1 Bacteroides pyogenes
ATGCCATAGCCGATATGAGCAAACACTTTGCCGGCTTCGATCTCGTGGAACGCATTCGTGAGAAAATCATCTTGAAACTGAAAATGTTCTCGCTCGGTTTCTACACCAATGAGCGTCTGGGAGAGATAAGCACCGTCATTCACAAAGATGTTGATAATATGGAAATGGTAGTAGGACATCTATGGACACGGATGTCTGCCGACTTCATTGTAGCTCTGATACTCGGTATCGGGCTGTTCTGTGTGGACTGGCGCATGGGATTGGCAATGGTAGCCATTCTCCCCATTGCACTATTTTCTCTGTATCGGGGCATTCGCTCGGGAATGAAAGCGCAGCAGGAGGCACAAGACGGTCTGGCGGATATGGTCAGTCTCTTCGTGGAATATGTCAAGGGCATACCTGTACTGAAAATATTCGGAGGAAAAGGAATGTTCCGTGATAGGCTCGACCGTTCTGTCAGCGAGTTCGGAGAAAGCAGCAAGAAGACCTCACGGCAGGCGGCCGTAAGCGTGGGCAGATATGCCTTTCTTATAGAATTGGCTTTCGCTCTGATGGCTACAATCGGTCTTTGGTGGACTTGGCGTGGAGAACTTTCTCTTTTCGCTTATCTGATGTTTATCATCGTCTCGAAAGAATTCTACAAACCTTTTGTCAATATGGAGAATCATTGGCTGAACTACATTAAGGTAAAGGACAGCTACGGACGTATCTCCCACTTGTTGGATGCTCCTGTTATCGTCAATCCCGACCAACCGAAAACGGTGGAACGCATTGACCTCTCGTTTGAAAACATAGGGTTCCATTACGAAAAAGAGGGCTTTGAGATGAAAGACCTCACGTTCAACGTACCCGAACGGACGGTAACGGCTCTTGTCGGCTCGTCAGGGTCGGGGAAAACCACCATTACCAATCTGCTGCTCCGCTTTTGGGAACCGCAGGCGGGCAACATCCGTATCGGCGGAGTGGACATACGGGAAATAGACTACGATTATCTGCTCGGCAAAATCAG
The DNA here is from genome assembly GCF_014196225.1 of Bacteroides pyogenes. GTDB lineage: Bacteria > Bacteroidota > Bacteroidia > Bacteroidales > Bacteroidaceae > Bacteroides > Bacteroides pyogenes_A. The sequence continues at coordinate 1,010 of NZ_JACIDI010000040.1, forward strand.
TGTGGTGATGCAGAATGTCATTCTCTTTTCCGACACCATTGCCAACAATATCAAGGTTGGCAACTGCAATGCCACACAGGGGGAAATCGAGGAAGCCGCACGTCGGGCGATGATACACGACTTCATTGTCAGTCTGCCTGATGGTTACGAAACGATAATCGGAGAGAACGGTTTGGGACTCTCGGGTGGACAGAAGCAACGCCTCTCCATCGCCCGTGCTTTCCTCAAAGACGCTCCCATCCTCCTTTTAGATGAGATAACGAGCAATGTTGATCCCGTCAATGAGTACAAAATACAGCAAGCAATGTCCGCCCTTATCCGAAACCGCACGGTCTTGGTCATTGCCCACCATTTGCAGACCATCCGCAATGCCCACCAGATTATCGTGATGGAGAAAGGACAACTTATGGAGAAAGGCACGCACGCCGAACTCAAAGCAAAAGATGGAATATACCGCAAGCTGCTGGCGATGCAGTAAGCTCGTAACAAGAACAGGCAGTAAGATTCTTCTTGCTGCCTGCTTTTTCTTGTTCAAACGAATTGTCTTTAGTTTACTCTCCAAAGCACCTAAGCTTTTTCTTGATTACTCCTAAGCTTTTAGTCGAAAGCTCTTGCTGCTTTTATTTACAGAGTAGAGACGTTAATTCTCCTCTCTTTCTATGAGTTTCTATTTCGGAAATTGTAACAAAGATAGGATATCGCAACACCAGCCATTTCTCCAATGCATCAAATTGCGTTTCACTTTTCCTCCAAGTGTCTCAAGAAAGTGATTTCTTAGACAATGCAAGGGCGACATTTCTCATATCTTTCATTATGCTTCGATCAAGGACTTTGGCATAATGTTGCGTCATCTTGATGTTGGAGTGACCAAGCATTTTCGC
>NZ_JACIDI010000041.1 GCF_014196225.1 Bacteroides pyogenes
TGCCTTGCCGTACTGTTATATGTTCCAATATATACATATTCAGGAAGTATGGTCTCAATGTTGAGCTTTACGGTACCTTTGGAGAGAGTATAATGGATCATCCGAAAATCTGTGGGTATGTTATGTTAATACGCGAAAGTAAGCTATCTTTGCGGTTAGATTTTTTTAAAACAATCCACTGAATTCTAATCGCAACCTACATAAGTTACTACGAGTCATCTTCCCCGAAGTTTTAATTAGAGTATTTCGAGATCTCCGGTTGGTATGACGACTCTGTCAAAATCGAAATTTGGCTTGATGAAAAAACTACCTGGAACGTTCAGATTACAAGAGTGGAACTGTGATTTCACATGGTTTTACGGATGAGAAAGTTGCGCCGGACTTTTCCTCTTCGTGACAAGCCAGTTTATCTCCACGTAAGACGTCGTCGCTGGTATGACAAAGCTAGCGGGGAAACGTTTTCCCATACCTATGATGATCTTACGACCGAAGGGACGAAAATCACTCCTGAGTTCGTTGCTTTTTTAAAAGAAGAAGATTGAAACTACGGCGGCTAGTATAAGCTTCATAGCAGACGCTTATGGTGTAAACGGTAAACAGTTAACTTCACAGTACAAGGAGTTTATCAGCGCATACAGTGGGATCAGTTAGATCATGCCACAGAATATGTCCTGTTCAAACAGAACATAGGTCCTAGTCTTTGGATTGACGAGACTTCTTTGAGCTGCGGAGAATTAATATACTGTTGTCACTAACCGTGCGGGGCGTGGTGGCAGAGACACCCTTGTGCCCATGATACGTGGCACAAAGTCTGAAGACGTCATAAAGGTGCTTGAAATGATTCATGTCTCCAAGCGCAAGACGGTCAAAGAGGTTACTTTGGATCTTTCGCCGACCATGATGCGGATTGTCCGAACATCTTTTCCCAACGCCACTATGACAAATGACCGGTTTGATGTACAGAAGCTCTTTTATGAAGCAATTGATGAACTCAGGATTACTTATCGCTGGATGGCACGGGATTTAGAAAACGATGAAATTCAGCGGGGCAGAGAGCAGGGTATAGAGTATGTTCCGTTTCGATATACCAATGGCGATACCCGTAAGCAGCTGCTGGCAAGGGCTAAACATCTACTTATCAAGCATTTTAGCAAATGGACCGAATCCCAAAGAATACGTGCGGAAATCATATTCGAACATTATCCGGAATTGAAATCAGTTTACGACTTAGCCATAGAGTTGACCAATATGTATAATAAGCACTATGAAAAGGATGTGGCACGTGGAAAACTTGCCTTATGGTACAATAAAATAGAAAAGTTTGGATATGGATGTCTCAGAACTGTAACAAATACCACGCAGAACTATTGTAAGCCTCCGGTAAACCACGTATTTTCTGCAATCTCTTCGACCAGTATCTTTGTGCCCAAAAATAAAACTTATGATGACACGAGAAGAAGTT
>NZ_JACIDI010000042.1 GCF_014196225.1 Bacteroides pyogenes
GTTTACGAATATTAACGTATCCTTGGGTAAGTTCTTATATAGACATAACTACTCTTCAGAAGTGTATAGCTACTTCCTAAACCTAAGAATTTTTCGAAGTTAAGCCCCTTTTATTATGCTACCAATGTTACAAATGGAGTCTGCCTTCGTATCACAGCAAAAGACCTTGCTATGATTTTGGCTCTTACCGCATTGATTACAGATGCTTTATGTTTTCCCTCGGCTATTTTCCTTTTATAATATGCTTTCATCTGTGGATCCCAAGAGATGGCAGTAATGGCTGCGCGGGTAAGGTATACTTTTACTTCTTTGTTAGCCAATGTAGAAGTTTGCGTTCTTCCCCGTATAGAAATACCTGAAGTATGTTCAAATGGGGCAACTCCACAATAGCAGGCAAATTTCCTCGGGTTGTCAAATCTTTGAAAATTCTCAGTAACACACAGTAATACAATGGCATTGATGATTCCTATACCTTTTATACTTCTTAATAGCAAGTAGTTTGTATAAAGAGAACTACTGGCGGCTATTAGTTGCTCCATAGCTTCTTCCACCTTCAGGATCTTTTCCTTTATCGACTTGAGCTGTTCTTCCAAAAAAGCAATGGATTCTGTCACATCAGCCAACTTAACCATGTGGGAGAATGTTTCCAATAACTTTATGCTTGATACTTTTTGCTTGACCAGATTGTCACGTACAATAATCCATCCTCGCAGTCTCACCAAGTCTTCGTCAGGCAATTTGTATAGTTCCAGTTTTCGATAGTGTAATGCCGCATAGTTTGCTATTTTTTTAGCGTCAATGCGGTCATTTTTTCCTCGTTGCAAGCCTATTGACTTCTTTATGGTTAACGGACAAACTAAAGTCAGGGAAAATCCCATGGAAACACTTGAAACTGATAATTCTGTGACATAACTTCCCATGTTTTCAGCACAGAATAAGAGTTTAGATAAAGAAAGGTGATAACCAGCTATCCAATTCAATAAAGATTGGACCCCCTCTGGAGTGTTATTAAAAGACTTGTGAGACAACTCTTTCTCGTCCGCGGACATTAATGATGCATCGAATGTTTTTTTTCCTACATCAAGACCTACAAAATGAGAATAATTCATAACTTTGTATTTACAGTATTAAACATGAAGGAGAAACAGCTAATACATTTATTAGGTCGTGAGCCTACAATTCTAACTGGCTAGGTTCTCCGATTAAGAGAGTTGCAGTCTGATTCAGCCTATAGTCATTTAAGACTAGTGTCAAAGTTAGTTCACTGCAACTCTTCTTTTCAAATATACACTTATATTTTTATTGGGATATTTAATACTGCAAATGTAAATGTGTC
>NZ_JACIDI010000043.1 GCF_014196225.1 Bacteroides pyogenes
CGAAAAAGTGTCGATCCGAGTTCTTGGAACCAAGCCAAAGAGTGTGTACGTGGTAAAAGTCGTAAAGCCAACGAACTGAATAGCTACATAGAAGAAGCAAAAATCAAGTTAAACTCTATCTTTACCGAGTTAGAAGAACAAGGGAGCACAATAACCGCTCGTATTCTTCAAGAAAAATTCTTCGGCTTAAATATTCTGAAAGAACAACCCAAAACTCTCCTTGCTACGATACAGGAACACAATGATCAATGTCGAGTTCTTATAGGTAAAGATTATACTTTGATTACTGTTCGGCGTTATGAAACGTGCAAACGTTATTTGGCGGAATTGATCCAAAGGAGATACAATAAAGATGATCTTCTATTGACTGAAATCAATGGAGAGTTTGTTCGTGCCTTTGAATTTTATCTGAAGACAGAGAAGGAATGCCAACAAAACACGGTTATCCGCTACATGAAATGTCTGAAAAAGATAACCAACCTTGCACTTGCCAACGAATGGATTACAAAAGACCCTTTTATCGGAATAAAATTCCATGAGAAAGAGGTTATCCGAGAGTTTCTTACACTGGAAGAGCTGCAAACTATTTACCAAAAAGAATTTACCGTAGAACGAATTGTACTTGTCCGTGACATCTTTATTTTCGCAGCTTTTACCGGACTTGCTTTTATTGATGTACAACAATTATCTCCCGAACATCTTGTGCGAGATGATAACGGAAACCTTTGGATTCGTAAACCTCGACAAAAAACCAAAAATATGTGCAATATTCCCTTGTTGGATATACCACAGGAAATATTGAAGAAGTATGAGAATCATCCATCCCGTCACAAGAAAGGAACACTTCTTCCTGTACCTTGTAATCAGAAGATGAACAGTTATCTGAAAGAAATAGCCGACTTATGTAACATTCAGAAGAAATTAACCACGCATACCGCAAGACATAGCTATGCTACTTCTGTTTGTTTGGCAAACGGTGTTAGCATTGAGAATGTGGCGAAAATGCTTGGTCACTCCAACATCAAGATGACGCAACATTATGCCAAAGTCCTTGATCGAAGCATAATGAAAGATATGAGAAATGTCGCCCT